>JBMZAY010000011.1:0-117546 GCA_049611865.1 Crocinitomicaceae bacterium
CTCTGATTGACATCAATTCTTCCACATCTCTATAACTCAATGTAAATCTCAATTTGAAATAAACAGCTTGTAATATAATTACTCTTGGATATCGGTGACGCTCAAACATAATTTCAGTATTAGATGAAGTCAAATCTAAACATTTCTTAGTTACTCCAAGTTAATGCGACAGAACCAAATATACTTAATTTAACCACAAGAAAACTCGTCATATGTGCTATCGCCTCCGCATTTATTACAAATAGGTTTCCACTCATTATCTTTTTTCATCATTACATAATTGTGCCCGTTGGGTCTGCCAGAACAATCAATTAAAGTTACCCCAAATTTCAAATATTTTTCTTCCCTACCACAGTATTGGCAAAAGGTTTCTCCTTTTGAGGTTTTAAAACGATGTTCTTTAAGTTTTTGGGCTTTAGCTTCTTCTTTAGCTAAAAGTGCGGCTTCATTCTCTTCTTTCTCTTCTTGCTTTCTTTGTTTTTCTGCTGCTTCTTTGGCTGCTTTCTTTTCATCTTGAATAAGATATTTTAAATACCCATATACATCATCAAAAATTTCCATATCAAACTCGCCGAATAGACCTTTCAATTCTTTATAATTTCGCTTTAAGGTTTTGTAGGCACTTTCCCATTCGGTGTATAATTTATTGTTCTCATAATAATCGAACACCTTTACTAAAATTGGGTTGATATACTCTTTTCCTAAAGTTCCATCGGCAGTCGCTTCCATGGCTTCTAAGGTTTCTATGCTGGTATCATCTAACAAATTAGGGTTAGTTATTTTTCGTGCAAATGGCCAACAGAGATCATTTACCTGTTTTCTAAGTTCTTTATTTTTATAGTACGAATGTTTAATTACATTACTATATAGCCAATCCCACTCTGCATCACTTATCCAACCATCATCCTCATTTTCAACATCTGCCACACAATAACAACACCATATAGTTACCATTTGTGTAAGTGGATCTAGGTTTTTATACATTGCTTTCTTTTCATCAGCAGATAATTCATCGTAACGTTTACGCGAATCGTTAAATGTATCTGTAGACATTGAGAAAAACTCTCGTAAAGCTCTAGTTATATTTTTTTCGGTTTCGCTGGCGTTAGAATCAGCACCACTCATCCCATCATTATATGCCATTTGCCAAGTAGATTGGCATATGATTACGTCTAATTTTAAGTTCATAATGGTTTAATTATTTTTAAATATACTTTTTTTTAACCGCGAGAATACCTATCAGATGTTCTATCGCCACCACATTTATTACAAATAGGTTTCCATTCACCATCTTTTTTCATTAGCACATTACTTGATTGCCAATTCCTTTCCCAACATAGAAAGGAATATTGTCCCTGAGGTCGAGCAACATATAAACGTAGTATTTTAATTGTTGTCTTGTTTTTTCGTCAAATATTACTCACGGTTAAAGGATTGTAACTTTTACAAATTGCGCCCAACGGCTCGGCGTGTATGGTGAGTGAGCGTGCAGAACGTACGTTCGGGAACGCGAAGTTACCATCACGTAGATCATTCATTGTACACGCTGTTGGCAGCTGAGCCGCCGGCACTTAGCTTACGGTTGCCGAGAGCTTTTTTCTTTCTAATGTACTTATTTCTATGATTCGCTGCCACAGTGTGGTCTTAATCTTTATCTCAAATCTTTTAATCGCGCAGCGCAATTTCTTCAATCTTTAAATCTTAAATCAGCACACTTCAGTGTACAAATGATCTTAAGTGAGCGCCGAGCCGTTGACAGTAAAGAGTAGAGTGGGGTTTTGCTTGCAAAATATAGCGCTACGTCCGCCTCGGCGGCTTTGCTGTCAACTTACTTATATGCACAACTAATATAGTGTTTTTTTGTGTGTTACAGGAAGATATGGGATGTTACACACAATAAAGCTGTCATATATTGATAACGCAGCAGCTGAAATATTAGATAGATGAATTTCGAACACTTTCAAGGTCTGTGATAAAGTTTGAACTCCTTCCTAGGGAGGTCACAAATTTTGAAGGTAAACAATTGCTAGTCAAGTGTTTACCTTTTTTATTTCCCCTTATTTTCCCCAGTCAAACACTTATGTAAACAAATTATTTGATTAACATATACTCCAGGTTCGTCGTATTTCATTGTGATAATGATCACAAGTATCACTATCTAAATTTTACTTTCTACTTCAACACTAATCATCCGGTTCTGTCGCATTAACTTGGAGTAACTAATAAATGTTTAGATTACAACTTCATCTAATACTGAAATTATGTTTGATCGTCACCGTCAGCATAATTAAAAAGGATCAAATCATTAATCCTTGTTCTAGTTCGTTTAAAACATTCTGTTCGTTATTTGCTTAACAATGTATTAAAAATTAAATTTATTACCTTTAATGAAGTTAATGCGACAGAACCGAAATAGAGAAAATTATGAATGAAAATTGTATGTTTATAATATGAGGAACATAACGAGATTTTGTATGGTTCTTTTAACTATGGTAATGACGAATAATATTTTATTTGGTCAAAGTGAACTTGAAGATTTCACCAAATCTGAAACTGAACTGAGAAAGTTAAAGAAAAAGGAATTAAGGGAATACGTTAGTTTTCTTGAAAACATATCCGATAGTTTACTCCGTAAAAAGAATGATAATATCGTTGGGTTACAATCTCAATTAAAAGAAAAGAAGAGTAGAATAATCTCTATTGAAAACGAGATTGTGAAATTAAAAACACTTCAATCCAAATTGGAGTCAGAGAAGTCTGAACTTGAATCGGAGAAAACCAAATTGGAGTCAGAGAAGTCTGAACTTGAATCGGAGAAAACCAAATTGGAATCAGAGAAGTCAGAACTTGAAAACAAACTCGAAAACCTCTCTATTCTGGTATCTAAAAATAATGAAGAATTAAATTTACTCAGAAAACTAAATGGATTAGAAAACGATACCACTAAAAATAATCAAATCAACATAGAAATTGGAGATGGTAGTGTAATAAGTGTCGGTGAATTAACTCTTACACCCAATGGGTATAAGTATCAAAACAAACCTTACACAGGGTATTTATGGAACTTTCAAGATGGGAATTACATTGAAGGTTTTAGACAAATACGACCTGGTATAGGGTATAATGGAGATGAAACGAGTGGTTTATACTTTGGTATGGTAAAAGATGGTTTCAAAGAGGGTATTTGGGTTGAAAATAAAAATGAATGGACAAACACCTTAAAAATAACCAAATATGAGAAGGGTAAAATAAACAATGGATTCACTTTAGAAATTGATTGGGATTTGTCTTATTACCTCATTATCGAGGAATTAAAATTTAAAAACTTCTTTGATTCTTTACCCGATAACAATCAATTTATAGAAGTAAATGAAAACGTTGAGGAACAGACCGATAATGTTACACATAAATTTAAATATGAGGGGAATAAAAACTATGTCCGTAATAAACAAATTCAAGAGTTTTATAAGTCATTGAATAGTCAGGAGAAAATAGAATTCACAAAAGACCTTTATAAAATTCTGACCGTGAAATTGAACCAATTAGAAAATCCAATGGACTTACTTCTTCTACTAAATGGTTACATAACTTGGAAAATAGATACCTATAATTCTAATCACAATTCATATAAAGACTATCCAGATGAGCAAATTACCTTTAAAATTGATAATTACAAAATGGGGAAGAAGAGTGGATTATCAATTGATACAAAATTAAGAACAGTATTTCTAGACATACCAGGTCACAGAATTCCATACGACTCTTGGACTTCAAATGAAGGTGTAAATAATCAGGAGAGATGGACCTATAAATGGGATGTAGATGTTTCCAATTACAAAAATGGAGAGTTAGACAGTGTTTCTTTCAAAGGAGAATATAAATATACAAAGGATGGAATTAACAGAGGTGTTGTGAATTTTTATGAGATTTCAAAGAGTAAAGAAAAATATACGTACTTTGATGGTAGAGAAACTCGATACGATAAAATTCCAAAAAACATTATTTTAGAAGACCCTAACCTTAGTGTTAGACGAACATTTGAAGAAACCTCCACCAACAAAACAGATATAACATTTTTTATATCAAAACCTGATTTTATTTCCATCAGTGAGACAGATGAGTATGAATTAGAAAACTATAAACAGGGTAAAAAAGATGGAGTTCAAACCTATTATGAAAAGGGTGTTCTAACTCTTAAAGAAGAGTATTCAAAAGGCGAATTAAATGGAGATAAAGAAGTCTACAAAAAAGGTATTATTCAATCTGTAGAAACTTTTTCAAATGGAGTTCTAAAACTTAAAAAGATTTATGAGAACGGAATTATAAAAGAAGAACATTATTGTCGAGGAGTTAAAGATTCAAATGGATATATAGAGAAATTCATTCTGAAAAGAGTGATATATGTAAATGGTAATTTGAATGAAACATGGTACTATAAGAAAGATATAGGATTCTCTGATTATTATATACAAGATAAGGATAACACATCTAAAATAACTAAACACTAACCCACCATCCTTTTCAACACCCCATTCAAATTATCTATTGGTTCTGTCGCATCTACCAAATTTAACCGATTTAAATTGATAAAATTCAAATGTCATAAAATAAATTCAATTGAAAATCAGCACTTTAGTTTTTTATCTGATTCCATTTTTCTTAAAAAAAAGCAAAAAAATAGACAGATGCGACAGAACCATAAATTAAATGAAGTTAATGAGACAGAACCAGTTAATGCGACAGAACCGCTTTAGGTGTATGTGACAAAAAAATAATATAATTGAACTTTAAAAGTGGAGACCAGAACCCACTCAAAAAAACGGGGCGTATTCTGAAAAGCCTTATGAGTAGGAAAAACTTTAATTTAAGAAAAATGGAAAAAAATTTACCTTTTGTATCCTTATCGCTTGCTGATAAAGGTTACAACAAACTAGTGATCCCTTTTTTAGGGAAACTAGATGACGGAAATGTTTTTAAAAACATTATTTCACTTTTACTTACCGTTTTAGCAATTGGTCTTTTACTAGGAGGGATTTATCTAAGCTTTGATGGCTTGTTTGGAGATTCTGGATTTATTAAAAGCTATATTTCAAACGATTATTTAAGTGGGGGTCAAAAAGTGGGTGCTGTTGTTGGCCTAATCCTTGGCTTTGCAATCAGCATTTTAACCGCTTGGGCTTTATTTAGTGTTTTAAAAAAGCGCTCGGAGCAAATAAAAACCATCGAATATGACGGTCTATTATCCTTTGTTTTTGTGAAAACTTTACCTAAATTAATTTTGGTAACAGGTGAATTACTATTTGTTCTATTTTTATATGCGGGTATACTTCAAATCATTGCGGCTTTAGTGGGTTCTTATGTATATGCGCCATTAAGTGAATATCCCGCATTATTATTAAGTATTTTTCCAGGAATGGATGTTTTCACAGGATTAGCTCCTCAACAAATTGTTGGTGATTATGACAATTTTGGAGAATATATTAAAATAGGAGTTATGAGCATAGCTGGATCATTTCTTTTGCTAATAGCATTTTATATATACAAAGAAATCTATAATTACATATTGAAACTGGTAACAAATCTAATCTCATTTTTACCAAAATTTGCTATTCCTCTTGCAATAAGAAAGAGAGACGAAAATTAATTTACAAAACAAGCCATAACCGCAAATAAGCGCAAGCAGGGTTATAGTGCTTCGAAGGACAGGACAGTGTTATATTTGAAGTTCTGTTCTTCGTAGCAAGTTTAATGGGTAAACTCCCTGCCTTCGCCTATTTGCCAAAAGTTATAGGCAAGCGTAAAGACCGACACAACAACCATTAACCTGACAAAAAATTATCGAAACATTGGTACAAAATATAAACTTAACAACGGACTTTTTTCCGACACGACAGAACCTGTTGGAGTCAATGGTGCAGTGTTAGTTACTAAAAAAGCATTAACCAAGCACAACTCGATTTGAGTGAATTTGCTCATGGTATCTACTTTCTAGAAATTCAATCCGAAAACGGAAGTGAAACGGTGAAGTTGCTAAAACAATAATTTAAAATCGGATTTAATTTGTGCAAAAGTGGTAAACATTAGGCTGACATTTTACATATCCTAAGATACTTTTTATAATCACGAAGATCGAATTCCTAAAGAGGTATTTGAGCCCTTTTTAAGTCAGTTCTATAACAGATTTAAGATCCTCCAAAAAGTTTGAACCACTTCCTGCCGGGGTCACACTGATCAAAGCACCTTCCTTAGGGATGGTGCTTTTTTTATGGAATCAAATGAAGCTTGCTTCAATTTGAGATCAGGAAAAAAGTAACAGTCGGATGCGCAGCAGACGTAGGTGCTGAAGATCCACTGCTTTCGTCCTCAAAGGAACACGAAAGTAATCCTACCGGGGTCACAAGAACAAAAGCTTTCCGCCGTGCGGAGAGATTTTGTTGTTTGAGGGCGAGACCAAATGCTTCACATTTGGGAGCGTCGACGGACAGCAAAAGATCAAAAATCTATGCTTTTGAAAGCTTTTATTCGCCGGGAGCTCAAAGGATCGCGCAGCAATCCTGCTAAAGTCTCTACTAAAATACACTACTTCAAATGACTTTGATTTCTGAACGTGCCCAATGCTCGGTGCTTCTTATAAAAATCTCTCATTGCTTGAGCGATTTCAAGTTTTTGCTCATCCTCAATTGGAACGGACTTGCCTTGACCTACAATATTGGAAAGTTTTGCGGTCAACTCATTGTAAGGCTCAGGCGTTTTATCAATCCAATCATTTAATAAATCACCGTTTATTTTTGCGGGTAATGATCCCAAAATTCCTAAATCATTTTGATTGTGCACTAAAATTCCAGCGACAGTTCCTTTGTCCAAAGTGAGAACCTGATAAAAATAGAGCGTGTGATAATCACGTTGAATATCCTTTTCCATTTCGCTATAATCTGGGAATTGAATCTTAGCATCATCCAATATTACTCCATACGCTTCAATAATACCGGTAGCTATTTGTTTTGTCAATTCTAAGTCCTTCTCAAAATCCCCAGAATTGAATTCTTCCAAATAAAAATGACACACCCCACGGTGTGTATTTAAAGCTGGAATAAAGAAGTACTCATTCCCATTCTCAATCCCTTCATCACAGAACGCTCTAGAAAGTCTTTTAAGTGCATTATTAAAAACCTCTGTGTGCTTTTTGTTTTCGATTGAGGGATTTAAGTCTGCCATTATTCTCCAATAACCTGCACCAGTCTTCATCTCGGTATAACTCATGTGAATATGAATGGATGGATGATAGGGATTCTGAGGATGAATAATAGAGGATAAAGCACTTGCTGAGCCTAGTTTTTTATCTTGATCGTCATCGTAATGCACATGCGAAAAATTGACAGAAGCACGATTAAAAAAAGAACTACTGGTAGGGACAAACCGCTCTCCACCTCCATGTATTCCATTATCTCTTAACCATTGCTGAGTAATAAACTGAGATTCTCCTGATATTTCTTCAAGTAGGTTCACAAATTTTAATTGTAGAAATTTTACAAGATCTGTCGCTTTGTGTGCCTTTTTTGATTCAGATAAAGTGTATTCCATATGAGTTCGCTAGTTTCTAAAAAATTACGATGATTCAAATTTACTTTAAATATAAACGCGCTTTGAATACCCACGCGTTAAAGGTTTTGTGATTTCATATTTTGTAACTATTTAGCTTCGCTTAAAAAAAAATGAACTTTTTCAGGATAATTCAAGGATAAAGGAAGGAAGCATGATTACAACAGCTTCTTAACCGCTTTCGGTATGGAAGCCCTATTAAACTAATATATGTCTAAACAAGTAACTGACGAATAACTTCTTAAAATCTGATGTTCATCATATTATCCAAGTCGATAACAAACTAGATTTGAAGAACTAAAAAATTTAGCAGTTATGAAAAAAAACTTGGGGAATATTGATCGAATTATACGTGTAGTTATTGCTGCAGTAATTGCTGTTTTATTCTTTACGGAGATCATCTCTGGGACATTAGGGATTGTATTATTAGCACTAGGAGGCATTTTTCTATTGACCAGTTTAGTAGGGTTTTGTCCACTATATGCTCCATTCGGAATTAAAACATGTAAAACAGATTGACAATTAGTTAGAATAAACAGAAAAACGGAGTGGTTCTTATTGTCCACTCAGTTTTTCATGAGAAGTATATTTTAATTTTCGTCAACCAACTCTCCTTGAAAACTCAAAGTTGATGTTATCGATGGATAACCTTTATAGTATGCCGTTCCATTACTTGGAATATCCACTATTAACGCAACTGCAACACGAGCAAACACATTTCCATTTGAATGTAATACTGCGCTTACACGGCCAGCATTAACCCCGTACCCCATATAAGTACCGTTGCGATAAACGTTCAAATTCACATCAAAATCTAAAGCGTCAATGGGCTCAATTTCATCGGTAACCTCCGTAAAGGTTAACGTCGAATTTCCACCTATATCATAGTTTACCATTCCCGTTGCAAAGTCTTTTGCCAAATAGGTTGTGCTATTTCCATCTACTATTTCGACAGCGCAAACCTCTGACAAAGTCAAATAACTATCCGAAAAAGTATTATGAATCGTTATGGTCTCTTCTGTTATTTCAAAGGGATTATAACCATTAGCTTTGATCCAATAACCTGGTGTTGAAATTTGTGTCTCACGACCTTTTTCAACATGAATATTACCATTACCATCCGTTATGATGATCTTACAAATTGTAGAAGGAATTTTATACTTGAAGTATTCGCTTCCGTCAATTTCAATTTTCGTTCCTTCGGGTGTAGGTAAGATCTCTTCTGTTTCAGTTGATGTTGTCTCTGTATCGATCTTCTCGCAACTTGCGATGATTAACATCGATAAAATTCCAAATATATAGGCGATTACTTTCATGATTGCTTGTATTACGATTTCTGTAATTAAGTCGAATCATAAAAAGAGCCCCCCTATTCTATCAAAGAAAATTCCTAATCTTCCTGCTGAGATAGGTCGACTCCTTTTGTAAGGATAATCACACCCATAGCAATCAGCCAAAGAACTTTCACGTGGAAAAGTGGTTTATAAATTTCGAAGTTATCTGGAATAGCTAAAATTATTCCCATGGCAGCTAAACCTACAAGAAAAGTCAATCCGCCCAACCAAATTGGAAGCATTTTCCATTTAATCATCGCAAAACCAACTAGCACTAAACCAACTCCTGAAAAGATTCTCCCAAAGCGAGTAAAACAAGTCACGTATTGATTAACCGGCAAGATATTGTTCATAAAAGCATCGACTTCCTCAGGGGATTTACCCATTGTCTCACCAACACCCCATGCTCCATAATTATAATAGAAAGCAGCTGCGATAGCCAAAGTCATAGTACCAATAATGGTCATTCCGACACCGGGCAGCATCACAACACGAAACGGACGTTTACCCACCATAGACATAAATGCAAATAGTGCCAGTGACATCGTTACCCATCCAAAAATTTGAATCCGATACATCCAAATCCAATACCATACGCTCTCTCCCACTGCTTCAAAGTCTGAAGCCTGAATGTACTCTCCAATGTGATGTGATGAGAAAAACCATCCTCCCCATAACAACAGGGCAGCTGCAATAAATAAATAGCCCGTAAATTTTAATTCAAAACTTGTTTTCATGTCTTAATAGTTTGTGTTTTTATTCGTTTTTACACGATGAGTATTCTAAGGTGATTTTGTTTAACCTGTAGCATTCGAGACTCGTGCTGATCTCAATTATTATTGTTTTTCTGTTTTTGTAAATCCAGATGTAATCAAGCCCCAGAAACGCTTCGGGAATTTTTCCATCCCCGAAAACCCTAAAGGAATATCTCTACCAGAAGATGGGATATAGTTTTTACCAAATAAGTAATCCCATACACTCAAGGTAATTCCAAAATTGACACCATATCGACGCTCATTCGGTAGGTCTTTAGCATGATGCCAAATGTGCATTTTTGGGTTGTTAAAGATGTACTTTAACGGTCCATAACTCCAACCTAAGTTTGCATGATTCAGATGCCCAACGGCAATGGTAAAGAAGTAGATTATAAATGCCTGTTCTGGAGCAAAGCCACCAATGAACATCACTGCGATAAATTTCATAGGTGTATAGAAAACCGTCTCCATCCAATGGTATCTCAGATGAGCCGCAAATCCCATTTGCTCAACAGAGTGATGAACCTTGTGGAATCGCCATAAAAACTCATAACGATGCAGTAATACATGCGTAAACCACTGAATAAAATCTGTCGCTAAAAAGAAGATCAACATCTGCCAACCCCAACCCAATCCGCTCATTTCAAAAACAGAAACGCCGGTAATATCAGTCCCCGAAATATCGTAGATCAACTTGGTAACAAATTTTGAAAAGGCAATGAATATGACGAGGTTGAAAATGTAGAAATTGAAGAACATAAAGAAAAAGTCCAACCAAAAATCTTTTCTAAAGATGGACTGATTTTTACGCCATGGAAAGAGTATTTCAAGGATCCAAACAAGGAGTGATAACACCACTAAGAACCAGAAGTAATTCTCATACCATGGTGTTGATTGGAAAGTGATTTGGTCGATGATATAATTCAAATAACCCATTGAACTGTCTATGAAAATTTGTCCGTAAGATGCCTGATCTAACGGATTAATTGCGCCAGTTTCGATAGGCAATGAAGCATCTCCACTCCACTCAACCCATGAACCGTCATAATTTTTCACATTCGGATAGTTCAACACTTCTTTTAGCAACATGTATGTATGAGAAGACCGCGTGCCTGTGTGACAATAAACAATGACATTTTTATCGGGTGTGATACCGAGTTGCTCGAAATTATATTTCAAGTCTTTTTCTGATTTTAAGCCGCGTTGGTTTTCGAAATCAACCATCGATCCCCAATCGAGATGAACAGCTCCTGGAATACGACCTCCTTTTGAAGCTGGGGATTTCACTATTTCACCCGTATACTCCTCAAGCATTCGTGTATCCACTAACATGAAATCATCACTATCAATGGCTTTCAGAACTTCATCACGACTTGCTAATATTTCTGATCGTTTATCCGATAAATCCAAAGCTGTTAACCCTTCAGATTTGGATGCAAACATAACCGACTCTCCTGACCAATCATCTAAGCCTTCGTTGAACACTTGTACGTTTTCAAATCCATAGGATTTCAACACAATCCAGAATCGAGCTGCGTCGCACCCTCCTTTATGGTCGTATACGACAACCCGATCGTTATTGGAAATGCCGTGCCCTTGCAATAAATCTTTTATTTGTGTTAAATCTGCGATCTGACCATGAAATTCGCCATTTGTAGCTGCAATGTCAGCACGGGTCACATGAATTGCTCCGTCAATATGGCTTTCAGCAAAGACTTCGTCTTTACTCATATCAAACAAAAAGATTGAATTCGCATCTTGCTTGAGCTCCTCCGCAGAAATAAATGGAGAGCGATCTTGACTGAAACCAAAATTATAGGCCATTAAAAGACCTGTAAGAATAGCGTAGCGTAATATCATTTTTAGCTAGTTTGATTGTGTTTTTAAATCAACTGCTATTCAAATCAGAGCGGCATCAAAAAGCGACGAAAGGGCATATTCCCCCCATCGTTGGACAAACTAAATATCCCCTAATAAGCTTAGCAGTCTTAAGTTGCAATGAAGATTGGTAGTGACAATTTTCATTGCAGGCGTAAAACTAGACCAAAAGAAAAAAACGTTTTGTGATATTTGTTACACCACGTTTTTTTCTTCATTTTTAGATTTGGGGATTGTGCAATTAACTAGTGTCTATGGAAAATGAAAAAAATAAGAGCCGAAGAAGTTTTATTACCAAATCGGCTTTAGCACTCTTTACAGCCGCAATTGGTTCGAAAATTGTTTTTGGTAAGAACTTACCACAAGATATGGAACCACTTGGTATGCAAGATGGAGGTGATTCAAAACTCATCCCTGGTAAAAGCAACAAGCTAAAGATTCTAAACGATAAACCGTGGAATGGTGAAACGCCTGTACATTTATTGGATCCAGAAGTCACTCCTGCAAACCTCATGTTTGTGCGTAACAATGGAATTCCGCCTGTAGACGTTGACGTTAATAATTGGACATTAGAAATCACTGGAGAATCAGTGAAGCAAACAAAAAAATATACGCTGCAAGAATTAATGCAGAAGTTCAAACAATATAGCTATCACCTCACCTTGGAGTGTGGCGGAAACGGCAGAGCTGAATTTAATCCGCCTGCAAAAGGAAATCAATGGGGACTTGGCGCTGTTGCTTGTACAAAATGGACAGGAGTCCGACTCAAGGATGTATTAAATGATGTTGGCATTAAAGACGATGCCGTTTACATTGGCTATTATGGTGCCGACACACACTTGTCCGGTGACCAAAGTAAGGTCGTCATCTCTCGTGGAGTGCCGATTAATAAAGCTATGGAAGATGAAACATTAATTGCATGGGCGATGAATGGTCAACCTATTCCAGTCATGAATGGTTATCCTTTGCGATTGGTAATTGGCGGATGGCCAGCTTCGGTTTCAGGAAAATGGTTAACGAAAATTGCAGTTCGTAACATAGTACATGACGGTCCTAAAATGGAAGGTCAATCTTATCGCATACCAATGTATCCTGTTCCTCCAGGAACAAAAGTGCCGGATGAAGGCATGAAAATCATTGAATCGATGCCAGTTAAATCGATAATTACCTATCCAAAAACAGGAGCTGTTGTGCCAAGAGGTATAAAATTCGAAGTTAGAGGACACGCTTGGGCAGGTGATTTACAAGTCAAAAAAATGGAAGTTTCCATTGATTTTGGTGTGACGTGGCAGACCTGTACATTAAACCCACCAAAGAACAGGTTAGCTTGGCAGCGATGGACAACTGAAATTGAATTACCTGAGATCGGCTATTACGAAATTTGGGCAAGAGCAACGGATGAAAATGGCACCGCACAGCCGATGGTCTTGCCGGGATGGAATCCCAAAGGATATTTAAATAATGCTTCTCACCGTGTAGCTGTAATCCAACGCTGATGAATATCGAAGAGAAAAAAGAAGCTGCACTAAAAAGTGCCAAAATTGCCATTAATACAAGCATCTACATGCTCTTGTTTGGTGTGTTTTGGGTAGCTCAAGATGAATTATTTCCTCATCTTCTTTCACCTGAACCAGAGATCGTGCAGATTGACAACGGTGTTATTGAGGAAGAATATGTGCCTTCGATGACCTTAGATTCAGCGGACATTGTAAACGGTATTCACGAACCTTCTGGATTAATTGTAGATACCGGCGTGGAGGATGTCATGATGACCTGTGGTGCTTGTCACTCCTTGAGCTTGGTAACACAAAACCGCGCCGATCGGGACGGATGGAAAGATATTATTGTTTGGATGCAAGAGACTCAAAAACTTTGGGATTTAGGACAAAAAGAAGATGTGATCTTAGATTATTTAGCTAAAAACTACGCTCCCGAAAACGAAGGTCGCCGCCGCAATGTGGAAGTCGATGAGTGGTATGTTTTGTATTAGCTAAACATCTTAGCATAATAAACCAATTGCTTTTACGTTTAAAGGGTATACGATTCCGTTGTCCCCAATATCTATGCTCAACAGAAAAATAATTCTATTGTGTATTATTCTTATCACTTTGCTTAGTTGCAGAAAAGATAAGGTTGAAAATGCTGATTACCGTGATCCGTACAACGGCGAATACAATTTTAAAATTGTTGTACATTCTTGGATGTTGGGTTCACCTGACGAATACGACACCTTGTTTAGGTTGGGGCACATCTAGAAATATGAATATTTTGATTCGCAGAATGGAAACGTTTCGCCGGTTTACATTGATTCAACCGCCATTGCCAACTACGAACGGAAAATTACGATTAATTATTCAGGTCATTCACATATGATTAGCAACCTAAATGAGGACGGAACGCTAGAACCATTAAGCGGCTGCCACTATGGACACAGTGGTCATTTTATTGGGAATGATTCAATTTATATATCTCTTGGCGGTTTCGGAGGTCTCGGTGGAGGTTGGAATTACAAAATTTGGGGAAAGAAATGATTAAGCCACTCTTATATGTTGTTTTTTTGGTTTTAGCACTTTCCTCATGTCGCAAGAAGTTTCAGGTAGAAGGTGATGCTTATTCATTTAAAATGAAAATTTCAAAGAATGATAGTATAATTTTTCAAAATGCTTCAGATTCCGTAGCGGTTATTTTAAATGAGAACAAAATTACAGTATATATCCTATATGCTGGACTAGGTTATGAAAGCCCCGAATATGGTTTTTTAGATGGTCTTTTTTCTTTATCCGACGACAAAATATTCAAAAAACACCAGGTTGAGCCATCAGCTTGCCAATTCCGATTAACGGATCATCACCTTGAATCACTAGACGGCACTTACCTGAAATTAAAACGCGGAAAAAAAGACAAAATACTCGGTTATTTCGAAGGGGATTTCTTAGACTATACCGACGCAGAATTGACTGGAGACACATTGTTTGTTGTAGGTCGCTTTGATGAGGCTGTGATTTTAGATTACTAAACAGCTCGAAAGATAGTTCGTTGAAACAATTGCTTGATCAAGTCTAGTTCTAATTACCGCTTC
This sequence comes from Crocinitomicaceae bacterium, assembly GCA_049611865.1. GTDB lineage: Bacteria > Bacteroidota > Bacteroidia > Flavobacteriales_D > Crocinitomicaceae > Crocinitomix. The sequence continues at coordinate 14,646 of JBMZAY010000011.1, forward strand.
ACAAACCTCAACACATTTTCTCCCAATTTTAGAATATACATTCCATTATCCAGTGTATTGACGTCAATACTACCTTGTGTAAACCCATTTTGAACAACCTGTCCATTCAGCGAAAAAATTTGATAGTGCGTATTGACCCCATTTAATCCGTTAATAAACAATTGATCTTCAGCCGGATTGGGATAAAGAAAATAACTAATCAATTCTTCTTCTAAAATTGAGGCAGTGTTATCTGCTTTTAACTTCATTAAAAGTATATCATAATCACCTTCGCTGTCAAAATCGAATAGTTCTCCATCTTGCATCAATCCCATTTCATTGTAAAAATTGTACAACACATAGACATCATTGTTTGGTCCTTCTATCAATGATGGCATCGAGGAATAGGTTCCGTAGTCTGTGCTATCTTGAATAAACCAATTTAAGTTGCCGTCTGGGTCCAAACGCATGATATAATTGTCTCGGGCACCAACACTTGTCACGTTGGCGGTCGCTGGTCCCATATCACTATCAATTGTACCTTCGAATTGATCATATAAATAGATATAGTTAGCGGGTCCGACATACATAAGTGCCCGATCATCTTCAGCTTCATTACCAAAGCTTTTTACCCAAGACATATTGCCGGCTTCATCCATTTTACACAAGTAAATATCATCATCACCTTCAGAGAAATACCAGTCATTATCTGCAAATTGATTGAATAGGATAGAGTCTTTAAAATAACCGCTAAACACAACATTATTATCCGAGTCGACATACAAATATTGAACGTCGCTCCAAGTTGGAAATTCCATATTTTTGGCCCACAACAACTCAACATCCGCACTGTACTTCGCAATGAAACTACCATGATTCGATTCACTGTCCACATAGAGTACTTCTTCTGATGCGCCAGGATCTACATCTATACTGTCAGTGAATTCACTTGCCAAATAGATGTTTCCATCGGCGTCCATATCAAAAGCGCGCACTAAATTCTGATCCGGAGTTCCCAATTGGGAAATTTCACTAAACACACCGTCATCTGTCAAAGTCATGATATAAACATCAGTTGCGCCGGCAGAGGTCAAGTTCACACTTTCCCCTTCATTATTAAATTCGGCTGTTTCATGAAATGTCCCTGCACAAACGACTCCTTGAGGACCTGTTTTTATGGCGTTCATTCTCACATCATAACCGGTTAAATTCCGAGACCAAACATAGTCTCCATCACTGTTAAGTTTTAATAAATAAGAACTGATTCCGGTGGCACTGATCAGCACTTCGCCATCGCCTGGGTCAATATCAATAGTGCCGCTATACGTACCGGCAACAAAAACACTTCCTTCAGGATCCACGTGCAAGGTGTAAGCATAGTCATAGCTTTCACTACCAAAAGAACGAACCCACAAAAAATTTCCTAACGAATCGTACTTCGCTATAAACGGGTCATAGCCACCAAAAGAAATCGCTTCGGCAACCTCATCGGAAGGATCAAAATCAACAGTATCACTGAAATTTCCGATAACGATAATATCCCCGTTATTATCCATTTTCATATTCGTTGCGCGGTCGTCACCCATCCCACGAATCTGTCGAAACCATTTATAGTCTTGCCCAAAGGAATTACCAATAAAAAATATTGCAAAAACGAGTATTAAAAATTGTTTCATGGCATTGGTTTTTGGTAAAATTATAGGAGATGATCATCGTAAAAAATGATATTGATAATTCCTAAATATGACTTTTTTCATCTCCTTGAATAGCTTAAAAGAGAATGCGCTTTGTCTTCAAAAAAGAACCCTTATCTTTAAGGCCTAAAAATTAGATCTAATGAGAAGTATTATCCTTTCCTTTTGCCTATTATTTGTTTCGCCAATCTTTGCTATGTCGCCGCCCGATGAGGGCATGTGGCTTCCGATGCTGTTAAAAGATTATAACTACGAAGAAATGCAACGCTTGGGTTGTAAATTAACTCCTGAGCAAATCTACAGCATCAATAATGCAAGTGTAAAGGATGCAATCGTGCAATTGGGAGGTTTTTGTACAGCAGAAGTGATCTCCAATGAAGGTTTAATCATTACCAATCATCACTGTGCGTATGATGCAATTGCTTCTCAAAGCTCTGAGGAGCACAATTACCTCAAAGATGGTTTCTGGGCGAAAAACAAAGAGGCTGAATTAAAGATAGAAGGACTTTCAGTGACTTTCTTGGTTCGAATGGAAGATGTTTCTGAAGAGTTAAGAAACATTCAGATGACAAGCGTATCAGAAAGGGCAGACATGGCTGTTATGGAACGAATAGCTGAGATTGAAGCAGAAGCAAGCGAAGACGGTAAATATGTTACAAGTGTTAAGGATATGTTCAATGGAAATGCTCATTATCTTTTTGTTTATGAAGTATATGAGGATATCCGTTTGGTTGGAGCGCCTCCTTCATCAATTGGTAAATTTGGTGGGGACACAGACAACTGGATGTGGCCAAGACATACGGGCGACTTTTCTTTGCTTCGCATCTATGCAGACAAAGACAATAAACCAGCTTCTTATACCGCAAACAACCGACCTCATCAACCCAAACATTTCTTGCCTGTTTCTGGTCAAGGTTTAAGTGAGGGTGACTTTACAATGGTTATGGGTTATCCAGGATCCACAGATCGTTATTTAACTTCATTTGAATTGAACAATCTACAACAAAACGAAGCACCGTTAATTGTTGATCTTTTGGACAAGCGTTTAAAGATTATGAAATCTGAAATGGATAAATCAGAGCGAATTGCAATTGAATTTGCATCATCGCGTGCTTCTTTAGCCAATACCTATAAATATTACAAAGGTCAATTACGCGGATTGAAAAAATTTGACCTGCTGGGACAAAAACAAAAGTATGAAGCCGGCATTGCAAAATGGGTGAGCGCAGACGACAGTCGGAAAGAAAAATACGGTTCATTATTGGCCGATTTTGAGAAATTATTTGGCCAATATGGTATGCTCATCAGAGATCAGTCAATCCTGAATATTGCCGCTTTCGCTCCCGAGCTGATCGGTCCGGGGATAGCAGCCTATCGTTTGTCAAATATTTTAGAAATGGACAATGAAGCAAGAACACATGCGACTTTAGACATGTTAGAAGAACAAGTGCGCGCATACATCCAAAAGGATGCTATGGAAATGGATCGACAGATGCTGATTTTTGCCCTCGATGCCATGCAAAATGACTTATCCTCTGAACGTCCTTTTGATGTGTTTTTTGAAAATCCAATGTATACTAAAAAGGCAAAAGGATCAAATGAAAGATTTGCTGATTTAGTGTTTGAAAAATCCATTCTTACCAACGAAAAACGTCTTAACAAATTCCTAAAAAAACCAAGCCTAAAAGTAATGGAGAAAGACCCTGGTGTTTTCTACATCTTAAGTTTAATTGATTATTTCCGTTCTGAAATCCAGAGCAGTCAGGCTGTTTTTTCTAATGATTTAGCAGATTTACGAAAATCATACCTGGCTTTGTTACAAGAAAAAGAAACGGACAAAGTTTTCTACCCGGATGCTAACTTCACGATGCGCGTTACTTATGGTACGGTTCAAAATTATGACAGCTGGGAAGGTAAAGAATATGAAACGTTTACATACGGCAGCCAGATTTTAGACAAATACAAAGCTGGTGATGAAGAATTTGATGTTCCGGAAAAATTAAGAACGTTGCTAAAGAACAAAGATTATGGGAATTATGCTGATGCCAACGGTAAATTACCGGTTTGTTTCTTGCACAATACAGACATCACTGGTGGAAACTCTGGAAGCCCAGTAATTAATGGCGAAGGTCATTTAGTCGGTGTTGCTTTTGATGGAAACTGGGAATCGATGACGAGCGACTTATTCTGGCAAGATGACTATGTGAGAACAATTAGCGTTGATATTCGCTACGTTCTATTCATCATTGACAAATTTGCCGGTGCAAGTCATATCATTGATGAATTAGAAATCGTACAATAGTGCCTTCAGAATTTCGCTAGACTTTACCTACTTCCTGCATAAACAAATCTTTTTTACGCGCTGACAGCGGGACAATTGTTTTTTGTTTGGTCATTATCCCATTTTGTGTAATACGAACTGGTTTCAGTACTTGATCCAAATTGATGGCGTAGCTTCGATGAGTTCTAAAAAAAGTATTTGGCAAATCGGACAAGATGTCTTTCATCGGTTTTGAGGCGGTGATGCGATCACCATCCATAACAATATTCGTGTACATACCATCCGCTTCGAGGTGAATAATATCATTGATATTTATAATGAATTCCTCGCGGTGTGTTCGAAGGACATATTGACTATTATCTTGATTGGTTAGGTTGTTCTGCAAAACTTCCAGTTGATTGTACCCATGCAGTTCCTTTTTCTGCTCCAACCGTTGTAACGAATCTTGTAAATCTTCTTTTCTAACCGGCTTTAGCAAATAATCAAAAGCGGAGAGTTTGAATGCATTAATAGCATCGAACGATTGCCCGTCTATTGCCAGTTTGGACCTATCAACAAAACCATTGTAGGTGACTTTAACAAAGATGGAAATCTGGACGCACTGGTAGCAGGAAATAACTATGGTGTAGAGGTTGAAACGATCCGTTACGATGGTGGACGAGGAGTAATCCTTCTAGGCGATGGAAAAGGTAATTTTCAACAACTTTCTCCTACCGAATCAGGCTTCTTCGAAAACAAAGATTGCAAAGACATGGTCCAACTCAAATTCAATGGCAAAAACATCGTAATTACAGTCTCTAATCAAGCAAAAGCTAAAACCTTTTTGCTGGATTAAAAAATTATTGTTTTCCTGCTTGTACTAAACGTTTTTCGATGAGATTTGCCTTCCAAAATGGGTCGGTTACCTCTCCTTACATAAATTGATTATCTTTGATAATACATCAGCCTATTTTCTGTACATACCAGATTTATATCGAATAATTACGATGTCTTATTATAAAAACATTCCATATTTAAAACGTGAAAGTCCATCATATTATATTCCAATTTATTTGCCTTCTTGTCTTGGTTTCATGCGAAAGTAAAACGAATATCTCGACAGAAGAAAACAAAGACCATGAATCCGAAAAAACGGCTGGTTTTGAGCCTGTTTCACCAGAACACAGTGGGGTTACATTCACTAATAATGTAGTAGAAACAGAGCTCCAGAATTATTATAATTTTGAGTATATCTATAATGGTGCTGGTGTTGCTACCGGGGATATAAATAATGACGGATTAGTTGATCTGTTCTTCACAGGTAATAATACTTCTGACAAATTGTATATCAACAAGGGAAATTTAAAATTTGAAGATATTACTGAGCAAGCATTCGACTACGATATGGCTAGTGGATGGCATACTGGCGTAAATATGGCAGATGTAAATGGAGACGGATTCCTTGATATTTATATTGGGCAATCGGGAAACACAGAAAAACGAAAAGAACTTGAAAACTTATTATTCATTAATAATCAAGACAATACTTTTTCAGAAAAAGGTGCTGAATTTGGTGTAAATACAAATAGGAGAACCACTCATTCCGTTTTTTTTGATTTTGACAACGATGGTGATCTTGATTTATATGTACTTAACCACCCTCTAATAAGTACAAACAAGAATTTTTCTAACGAACAAATAATGAAAGATGTTCTCGAAGGAGAGGATGCTGATGTGATTTACAGAAATGATGATGGTATATTTTACGATATTTCGCAAGAAGCAGGAATTAGAAGTAGTACTTATGGACTTGGTATTGCAGCAAGTGATTTAAACAATGATGGTTTTATTGATTTATATATTTCTAGTGACTATAATGATCCTGACTTTCTTTTTATGAATCAAGGCAACGGGACCTTTAAGGAGGAGTTAATTAAACAAACTAGCCATGTCTCTAATTTCTCAATGGGCAATGAAGCGGCCGACTTTAATAATGATGGTCTCGTTGATATCGTGACACTAGACATGGCAAGTGAGGATCATATCCGTTCTAAAAAGAATATGGGCGGTATGAGTCAAGAAAACTTCTGGAATACTGTCAATATGAACTTCCATTATCAATACATGTTCAACGGCCTACAGTTAAATAACGGAAATGGAACCTTCTCTGAAATTGGACAATTAGCAGGCATTTCCAAAACAGATTGGAGTTGGGCGGCGCTTTTGGCCGACTTTGACAATGATGGAAATAAAGATCTTTTTGTTACAAATGGATTTCGTCGTGAAATGAGAGACAATGATTATAATCGTTCACTTGAGCAAAGAAGATTTAATAATCAATTGGGTAATTTTAAAGATGAATTATCAAAAGTTCCCTTAACAAAAATCGAGAACTACGTTTTCCAAAACCAAGGTGATTTGACGTTTAAGAAAACAACTTCAGAATGGGGCTTAGATATACCCATTAATTCAAATGGTGCCGCTTATGCTGACCTCGATAATGATGGTGATTTGGACCTTGTACTAAATAATATGGAGGACGTTGCGAGTATTTTTGAAAACAAATCATCTGGTAATAATTACGTTAGATTCGATATTGAGGGTTATGAAAAAAACACCCAGGCAATCGGCACAAAACTGACGCTTTATACTAAATCAGGTAAACAATACCAGGAGCTACAAGTCTCGCGAGGATATGTCTCAGCAGTGGAAGGCATCTTGCATTTTGGTCTAGGAAATGATGAGATCATTGATCGAATCATTGTACAATGGCCAGATGGTAAAGTTCTAGAAAAAAAGAATCTAAAGGCAAATCAGACTATTGAAATAAGTTATGCTGAAGCAAGTCTTAAAAATATCGAAAAGTCCGAATCGCAAAAGCTCTTTGCAGATATCACAGATTCAATTCTAAACTTTAAACATAAAGAAGAACCCTTTGATGATTTTGAATCTGAAATCCTTTTACCCAATAAGCTTTCTCAATCTGGACCCTTCATCGCCAAAGGTGATGTCAACGGGGATGGTTTAGAAGACATCTACATCAGTGGCCCGCTGGGTGAAACTGGAAAATTGTTTTTGCAAACTAATTCAGGCTTTAAGGAAAACTCTGGCCCATGGGAAAAAGAGACCAAACGCGAAGAAATGGATGCTGTTTTCTTTGATGCAGACAACGATGGGGATTTAGATCTATATGTCGTAAGTGGTGGTAATGAATACTATTTTGACTCTCCTTATCTGATCGACCAGCTGTATGTAAATGATGGAAAAGGTAATTTCACAAATGAATCGGATCGTTTACCTCAAATCTCCATTGGAGGACAGCGTGTGGCCGTAGGCGACTACGATCAAGATGGCGATATGGATCTTTTTGTTGGCGGTAGACAAATACCTGGTTATTACCCTTACATCCCTAAAAGTTATCTCTACGAAAATGACGGTGGATATTTCAAGGATGTGACTGCAAACTCTCCTGATTTAATTGGTCCAGGATTGGTAACTGATGCGCTCTTTGATGATTTCGATTCCGATGGAGATCTCGACTTAATAGTCGTAGGTGAATGGATGCCTGTGAGCTTCTTTGAAAACAATCAAAACAAATTCTCCAATGTTACCGACAGATACAATTCAGCTAAAGATGTAGGTTGGTGGTATTCTATTGAAAAAGGTGATTTTAACGGAGATGGAAAAAACGACTACATTTCAGGGAATCTAGGCGAAAACAATAAGTTTCATCCAAGTAAAGTTTATCCATTGGAATTGTATTGTCATGATTTTGATGGAAACGGAACCAACGACATTGTATTAGGTGAATATCAAAACAACATCTGTTATCCGGTTCGTGGTAGACAATGTTCTTCACAACAAATGCCTTTTATTTCTGAAAAATTCCCAACGTATGGCGAATTTGCAACTGCTGATTTATCCAAAATATATGGCGAAGACCAACTCGAAAAGGCCTTGCATTTTTCTGCGACTAGCTTTAGCTCTGCTGCTTTTATGAGTAATGAATCCAGTTATAGCATCGAACGATTGCCCGTCTATTGCCAGTTTGGACCTATCAACAAAACCATTGTAGGTGACTTTAACAAAGATGGAAATCTGGACGCACTGGTAGCAGGAAATAACTATGGTGTAGAGGTTGAAACGATCCGTTACGATGGTGGACGAGGAGTAATCCTTCTAGGCGATGGAAAAGGTAATTTTCAACAACTTTCTCCTACCGAATCAGGCTTCTTCGAAAACAAAGATTGCAAAGACATGGTCCAACTCAAATTCAATGGCAAAAACATCGTAATTACAGTCTCTAATCAAGCAAAAGCTAAAACCTTTTTGCTGGATTAAAATTAAAACTTACAGAACCACATCAACATGGGCATCGGAAAGGAAAAATTATTCCCCGAACTTACTTCGTTGATCCATTGAAATACAGAAACCCCCGCTAAAGAAACTTGAAATGCTGATTTTTCATCTTTCTGGAAACGCATGCCTGGCATAATAAACAATGCCGTTGTTCTCGACATATAGGTAATAGATTCATGACGATATAACCCTGGAACATAATTTCCGAATTCATCGTAACTCCATGGCTCCAATTCAGTTGTTCTTAAATCAGTTCTTTGCTGCGAAAAAACGCCAACCATGGAATCAAAAACGAAGCTTGCTTTTGCACCCACTTTTGCAATACCAGCAACGGAAACAATAGGGCCATGAATGGTACTCGTCAATTGACGGGTACCGCTGCCACCATAATAATAAGGCTCGGTATTCTCTACCGGCACGGGTAAATTCGGAACCCAATCACGATTTCCGGTGAACAGATGTGCATAACCTGCTGAAAAAGTGATGTTTTTCATACGGTTTCCGGAAGTGAAATTGGCAAAATGCAATCCGCCATAACCTCGAAAATTGTTTAAATAACCGGTGGTTCCTATAAGTGTTCCAATAGATGCATTAAAGCTTTTCGAAGTATCCGTGTTGAAGGTATACTTGGCAGCACCTACAAAAGGACTAGCAATCCAAGTCGTCATTACACCCAAAGAAAGCTGCTCGCTAACAGCAAAATGAACTTCGGGACCATACAAATTAATCAGCGCATAATTCTCCCCTTTGTTTATTGGTAATGCATTGGTGGTAAAAGAATACCTTGTGGTAAAAGGACCCGCATTGCGATATTCTCCATAAACGATGTCTTTTTCATCCTCAATTTTCTGCATCGATTTAATGTCTGATTTTTGGATGTAAATCTTACCTAAAGTTTTCGTCATAATTAACACTTCTCTGCCGTCGTCAATTAAGATTTCTCCTATGTATTCAGATCCGTCATTCTTAACGACCAAATACAGTTGCACTGTTTTCGATGTATCCGTTGGCTCCTGACCAAATGAAATCATTTGTACACCAACAAAAAACAATAGAAAGAATAATACCTTTTTCATATTTATTAAAATTTAAATACCCACATTAACATCGGCATTGGAAAAGAAAAGCTGTTTGAACCACCAACAATATCAACCCATTCAAAAACGGAAACTCCCGCCAATGAAACTTGAAATGCTGACTTTTCTGTCTTTTGAAAACGCATGCCTGGCATTAAAAATAATGCAGTCGTTCTCGCTGTATAATATTGCGTATTGTGCTCATACCATCCAGTATATCCATTCTCATAAGTTGGCTGTGTAATTACCTCCGTTTGTGTATAAGAGGTGTTTTGTGAAAAAACACCCAACATCGAATCAAACACAAAGCTCGCTTTGGCTCCCACTTTTGCAATACCCGCTATTGACACAATGGGACCATGCACAGTTGATGTTTTGACCAATTCACCAAAATTATAACGTTGATCACTGTAAGTGATACCTTCCGTTGGTCTATAATCTTGAAAGCCTGATATTAAATGTGCATAACCTGCAGAGAAGGTGATATTTTTTGAACGTGATCCTGAGGTAAAATTCATAAAATGAAGACCACCATAACCTCTAAAATTGTTTAAATAACCCGTAGTCCCAAACAAAGAACCAATTGAAACATTGATTTTTTTTGTTGTGTCCGTATTAAAGGTGTACTTAGCAGCACCCAAAAACGGACTCGCAATCCACGTTGTCATCATACCTAAAGATAATTTTTCACTCACAGCAAAATGAACTTCGGGTCCGTATAAATTAATCAGAGCATAATTCTCCCCTTTCTTTATTGGCAATGCGTTGGTTGTAAATGAATAGCGTGTCGTGAATGGTCCTGCTTCTCGGTATTCTCCATAGATAATATTCTCCCTGCTTTCCAAAGGTTTGATCGACTTGATATTTGACTTTTGTATGTATATCTTTCCTAGATTTTCAGTCATTATTAGTATTTCACGACCATCGTCACTTTGAATTTCTCCAATATACTCCTTGTCATCATTAGTTACGACTACGCTCCACTGGATGTTAGAGTTTTGAGTCGAATCACTAGGCTGCTGAGCTAAAATGCCATTTTGTGCTGTGAGGGTAAATAAGAATATGAAGAAGTAATATCTCATGGTTTACATCATTGGTTTAGTCAAAGATAGGAAAATAGTATTATGCAGAATTGAGATTCGAATGTTCACTGTTTGCTAAAATGATTTCATCGAATCAGAAATTACAACACTCATTGCTTTAAAATTTTAAAAACCACATACACAATGGTGCCGGAAAAGATAAGTTTCTTGGGCCACTCACCGGATTAATCCACGAGAACACAGAAACACCGACTAGCGAAACTTGAAATGCCATTTTCTCTGTTTTTTGAAAACGCATACCTGGCATAATAAATAACGCGGTGGTGCGCTGTGTAAAATATTGAGTCTTATGCTGATACCAACCGGGCACCCAACCATCTTCTCCCCAATAAGAATCAGAAATTGTCGTTGTTTCAGTGTCCCATGTCTTTTGCGCAAAAACGCCCAACATCGAGTCAAAAACAAAACTAGCCTTTGCTCCTACTTTTGCTATTCCCGCTATTGAAATAATTGGGCCGTGTACAGCTGATCTTAACGTCATTTCCCCGATATTTCCATGATATGGCTGATCACTGAATGTTATGCCCTCCGCCGGTTTATTATCCCTGAAACCTGCCATCAAATGAGCATAACCTCCTGAAAAAGTTAAATTCTTAGTCCTTGAACCGAATGTCAGATTTGCAAAATGCAACCCGCCATACCCTCTAAAATTGTTTAAATAACCAGAACTACCAATCAAAGAGCCAATCGAAAAATTAACTCGACTTGATGTATCCTTACTAAATGTGTACTTCCCAGCAAGCACTAAAGGACTTACCCCCCATGTTGACATGACTCCCAGTGAAAATTTATCGGTTAAAGCAAAATGAACTTCGGGTCCGTATAAATTAATCAGAGCATAATTCTCCCCTTTCTTTATTGGCAATGCATTGGTTGTAAATGAATAGCGTGTCGTGAATGGTCCGTCCAGTCGATACTCACCATATTTAATTTTTTCTTCATCCACGATGAGCGTAATACTTTTTATCTCTAATTTCGGAATATAGATCTTACCAAGGTTCTCAGTAATAATTAAAATCTCCCGACCATCATCACTAACCAACTTACCTAGGTATTCAAACCCATCGCGCAAAACAATGACATAGGTCGAACTCTTACTTGTTGTATCTGATTGAACTTGACTAAATGATGTGATACTCAGACCTATCATTAATAGAAACAATATCTGTAGTTTTCTCATGAATGTGAGTTTAATATGAACAAATATAGGATGACCGCGATATCAAAGACTGATAATCATCAGTTTACGTGAATATAATTGTCATAAATGATGAGAATATATAGAAAATATCTATCTTAACTTCTGAATTCGCCACTATGATTAGACCAATTGTTTTATTTGTGTTTGCCTTGCTCACAAGTTGTTCATGCACTTATGCCCAGCCTTTGATTTCGAGCAATACTAAAGTAGTAATTGCTGAAATTCAAGAAAAAATGAAAACATCACAGAAAGATTGGATGAAAAGGTTTCCAGTCTTTTCTATAGATGGTGTTCAATACGTTTCTTTTCTGGCATGTAAGTATGAGAATATCGAATTTGAAGCTATTTCTTCCCTGGGTATTCAAATTGGACAGCAGCAAGGCAATATTGTTAGTTTGAGATGCCCAATTCATCGACTAGAATTACTTTCAAAATTGAAAGGATTCAAGTCCATTGAAATCGCAGGTAAAATGAATCCTAATTTAAGTAAAGTGCTCTATGACACCCGAGTTGACAGCGTGCATCAAGGACTTGGACTTCCACAAGCTTATACAGGCAAAGATGTACTAATTGGTATAACCGATTGGGGATTTGATTATACGCATCCGATGTTTTACGATACGCTGCTGGAAAACACACGTATTTTAGCCGCCTGGGATCAGTTTAAAACAACTGGTCCTGCCCCAGATGGTTTTGATTATGGAACAGAATATGCTAGCCCGGCTGATTTAATCGCAGCCGGAGCGGATACGGCAAACATTTATTCATTTGCAACACACGGTACCCACGTAGCCGGAATAGCTGGTGGCAGCGGAGCTGGCACCGTTCATCGAGGAATGGCCTTTGAATCGCAGTTCTTATTCACAACTTTTTTGGTCGACGAAGCAGCCGTTTTAGACGCTTGGGAATGGATGTATCAAAAGTCTCTAGCCGAAGGTAAGCGATTGGTTGTAAATATGAGCTGGGGGCTTTATAATGTTGGACCTTTAGACGGAACGTCGTTACTGAGTCAGGCACTTGATGACTATTCCGCACTTGGCGTCGTATTTGTGACATCAGCAGGAAATAATGGCGGTGTTGATTTCCACATCAAAAGAACTTTTGAAGATGACACTTTGCTTTCTAGAATTCAATTTTACGACGGAGCAGTTGCAAATCTATGGGGGCAGAGTATTCATGGCTGGGGCGAGACAGGAAAATCTTTTTCTGGAGGATTTAAGGTGCTGAATGGCTCTAATGTTACGCTTATTGAGAGTCCTTGGTACAATACTTTAACAACGGAAACCTATGTTGATTCTTTTCTAATAGTACCAGAAACGACAGACACCATATTTTTTAATCTGAGCATGGAAGAAGTATACCCGACGAATGATCGTCCAGAAATGCGATTGCGTGTAAAAAAAGGTTCTCCTTACTATAAAATTGTTTTAAAAGCACACGCCGAGGAAGGCGTTGTGCATTTCTGGAATCTCACTGAATTAACAACCGATGTTGGGAATTGGGGAATGCCGTTTCAATCTCTTGGTGCAGCCTACACTGCAGGCGATAACCAATATGGAATTGGCATGCCCGCCTGCACAGAATCAGCCATTTCAGTTGCTGCATTTTCAGCTTCTTTTGAAACAGATGATGGCGACGTTTTTGGTGGCGGTCCAGCTTCATTCACGAGTTATGGCCCACTCATCACGGGTGATTTGAAGCCAGATATTAGCGCACCAGGCGTAGCTGTTGCTTCATCGATTTCTTCTTATACTGACGCCAGTTATACGGAGATTTTATCTGTGCCATTTGAGGGTAGGGACTATCCTTTTGCACGATTCAGTGGGACATCAATGTCATCTCCTGTAGTTGCTGGTATCGCAGCATTGATGCTAGAAGCAAATCCTTATCTCTCTCCTTGGCAGGTGAAGTTAATCATCATCGAAACAGCAAGAGAAGACTTCTACACCGGTGAAATTCCAGACACCGGTTCAACACGTTGGGGATGGGGGAAAATTAATGCGCATGCTGCTGTAGAAAGAGCAATCAACACAACCGGTTTAGTTCAGGTTTCAAAGCTCATTGACTGGTTCGTTTATCCGAATCCATCAGTACAAAATATCGCGATAAAAAATCTTGAAGGAAACGTTTCCGCCATAACCATCATCAATCTTTCTGGACAAATTGTAAAAGAAGTTAAAACTGCAGAGAACATTGATCTTACCTGTCTTACCGCAGGAACTTACCTCATAAAAATCGTTCGTAACAACCGGGTTGAGCAACAACGTTTTATCATCCAATAAGAATAAACAATTCCTCGGATAGGTGATTTATTGGCCTTTATCGACTTAACGTTAAGTTAACATTAGAGAAATATTCCTTAACTTAGGGCAGCTAACCAAGCGAATATGATGCGATTAACATTTCCATTCCTACTCCTATTTTTTACTTTTTCAAGCAATGCACAAAGCATTTTCAACAATGGTCTTGTGCATAAAATAGAAATCGATTTTTATGATGCAAATTGGGATCACCTTCTTGACTCTTTAGCAAGTGACGGATTTGGTACTGGAAGTGGTACTGGAAGAATTTTGGCAGATGTAACAATCAATGGAACGCCATTCGATAGCTGCGGTGTACGATATAAAGGAAATAGCTCAATGGACACTACGAGCAATAAAAATCCCTACAATATCGATTTAAATTATGTCATTGCTGATCAAGAATACCAGGGTAAAGACAAAATCAAGCTTGCTAATTGTTATACCGACCCAAGCATGCTAAGGGAAGCATTAACTTATGAAATCGCAAATTACTACATGGACGCTCCCCGAGCTAGCTTTGTGGAATTATATATTAATGGTGAATACAGAGGTGTCTACACAAATACAGAATCTGTTGACAATGAATTTTTGGATAAACATTATGGCTCAAGCGACAATCCATTCTTCAAATGTGACCCCGTGACATTTGATCTATATGGCGACAATTCGAACCTTGCTTATCATCCTGACACCATGACTTATGAGGAGTTGTACAACATGAAATCTGAATATGGATATGACGCGTTGCAAGAATTATCATATAAACTCGAAATGGAACCTGAAACTATCGAGAATTACCTGGACGTTGATCGCGCTTTATGGTTTTTAGCGCTGAGCAGCGCATTGGTTCATAACGATGGCTATACGGCTTTTGCACATAATTTTTATGTCTACAAAATGGATAATGGTAAGTGGAGCATTGTGCTTTGGGATGTGAATATGTCCTTCGGTGGACTATTGTGGAACGGAACGAATTTATTGCCTCTTGGCATGGATGCTTTGATCGAGCAAGATCCATACCTTCATGCGGAAGCCTATGATTTCCGACCTCTAATTGCACATTTGCTTTCTAGACCCATGTTCAAGCGAATGTACACGGCGCATTACAAAACCATTATGGATGAGCAAATTGGTACCGATGATTATATGGAAAGGGCCGAATCTATGCATGATTTAATTGCTCCATACGTTGCAACAGAACCATATCCACATTATCCATATGACGACTTTGAAGCTAACCTCTACGATAATGTTGGTTTCTGGGCAGATCTACGTCCAGGATTATCGGCATTGATGGAACCTCGAGATGCGTATATCAATAGCCTTCCTGAATTTAGCGCAACACAACCTACGATTGATCCAGTAACAATATCACCTTCAGATCCTGAACCTTTTACAACTGTCACATTTACAACTGAAGTAACTGATGCAGATTACGTTCAATTTGCCTATCGCTTTCATGAGCATGATTATTTTATCTGGGAAGAAATGTTTGACGACGGCATGCATGGAGACGGAGCAGCTGGCGATGGCATTTATGGTATTATGATTCCAATTACAGGTGCGCCAATGCATTATTATGTTTATGTTGAGAATGCTGAGGCCGGTCGTTTTATACCTGCTCGTGCAGCTCATGAGTATTTTATACTCGAACCTGCTAGAGGTTTAGTCATCAATGAATTGGCTGCTAAGAATGGATCTATTGTTACAGATGAAGATGGCGATTATGATGATTGGATCGAATTGTACAATAATACCGATGAAGCGATCTCTCTTTCTGGGTACACCCTATCGGATGATCCTGGGACACCGGATAAATGGACATTCCCAAATGTTGAAATCGGAGCCGGAGACTATCTGATTGTATGGGCAGATGATGATTCATTGATCGACGATGATCTTCACGCCAACTTCAAATTAGCTGTTGGTGGTGAAACGCTAACATTATACAATGAAAGTGGCAATGTGGTTGATGTGGTCGCTTTCCCTGATCAGTTTGAAGATATCACTTTTGGACGATTCGAAAACGGAACCGGCTCTTTTGATTATCTCTATCCAACTTTTAATGCAGAAAACACAGCACCAATAGGTTTTGAAGAGGAAGAAGTCCTTAAACCTTTGATCTATCCAAATCCCGCGACGGATCATGTAACTATCCAATATAGTGAGGTTGTATCCAAAGTTTTGATGATCTACGATATGAAAGGGCAATTGATCATGAGCACAACGTTAAATGAAAATAATACAACTACAATCTCAGTCCAAGATCTGACACCTGGTTTGTACTTTATTATTGACGATCTAGGGTATGCTGAAAAGTTAATTGTGCGCTAGTCGAAGAAATTATCCTAAGGCTAACATCGGTATTCATCCTACTTGTTTTATAACCCTATCTCCTCGCATATTTTCGAGTGAATTTGACGACCTGTCTGAGGTGATTTCCTCGGGTGAAAAAAAACACACCTTATTACATGTTTAAACATGTAATATTGTTACCTTTGTAAAAAAGCAGGAAAAAAATGAGATTCAGACTAGTATTAATAATAATTACAGCTTTCTTGACTATTGCCGGATTCTCGCAACACCTGAAAGTCGAGACGGACGCAGTTAAAATAAGCTTCCTCGCAGACAAGCAAAAAACAAAGGGAACAATTGGCGGTTTCGAGGCAAAAATTAATTTTAATTCGGATCAATTGGCGAAGTCATCCATTTCTGGATCAGTAGATGTTTCAACGATTGACACGGGAATTAAAAAACGGGACGAACATCTTCGTTCAGATGACTATTTCGACGTCGCAAAATATCCTAAAATATCTTTTGAAAGCACCTAAATCTAGCGAGAAGGAAATACTTATGTCATGACCGGAAATTTGACAATTGAAGGAAAAAGTCACATGGAAAAAATTCGCTTTAGTTACGACAACAACGTCTTTAAAGCGACAATGCAAATACAACTATCCAATTATGATGTAGGAGATTTTTCGACAGCAAAAAAGAATGGCGTCGCAGTAACATTTGAAATACCGATCATACAATAGAAGGCTACATAAATTACAATTGATAAATAAGAACCTCCTTTCCAATCTTACCGGAACGGAGGTTTTTTTATGATCGCTTTTTGTTCTATATTAGTGGTATAACTAAAACCTAACAAAATGGAAATTGTAGAGCGCATGTATTATGGATTTGGCAGAATTCTGCTAGCCTTAAGTATGGCCGACGGTCATGTTGATCGCACCGAAATAGACTCACTTGAAAAAAGTGTTGATGCGGCAGAGGAAAACAATAATATTGACCTGACTATGGTAAAAACAGCGTTTCAACAATGGAAAGGAACACCTAGTTTTTCTGCCAAAGAAATGCTTCGAGGCGGAATTAAGGATTTCCATTTAGGTGACCTGCATTTAACACCAGAACTTGCTGGAATTTTCAGAGAAATGGTAATTGATATCGTTCATGCCGAACCACCAGTGACGGAAGAAGAGCATGATTTGGCCCAAAGTTTCATCTCTTACCTACATGAGCGAGAACAAAATATCAAGTAATTGATTTTACTAGAACGAATAAGATAAACCAAGCGAGCCATTGAATGCGAATGGTCGTTGAACAAGTTCTGTATTTCGTTTGTATACAGAATGTGCAAATCCATCTAAACCCGGCGAGAGATGGAAATTGATTCGTTCATTGATCTGCCATTTATATTCTAACGCCAAACTAAAGCCCATTGTCGCAACTCTGAAAGGCGTTACTTCATCTGCATTTGAATGAACCACAGGTGTCAACAAGGCAGGATCTACCCATGACGATTGAGCCGAATGAAGGAAATTCCAGTTTATTCCAGGTAGCACACCAATATTCGATCGTTTAAAATTCGCCAATTGAACTCCGACTATAATTGGAATTTGAAAATAATTATAATCGTTGTCGGAAGCGTGACTGATCACGTCATGGTGAAATTCATAATGCTCGCCATATCGGCTGTACAATAACCCTGACCTTAAGAAAAGTCTCTCAGTGGCTTTATACTCGAATTGCAGACCAAACTTATACGCTCTTCCAAATGTCTCATGACTATCCTTATGATCAACCAAAGAATGAAAAACGTCACTTTCTAGGGTGCGGTACGAAGAACCGATACCTCCTGTTAATATCACAGAAAACCGATTGGCTTTTGGAATTTCTTCAATCACGACGTTGGCCGATAACTCATCCTTATCCAGAGCACTGAGCACCGAGTCCTGAACTTCGCCTATGGAACGAAGGGACGAAGTGTCGATGGACTCCTCTCCAGTCTGAGCTCCGCCGAGGATTTCTTCCGTAATGTTGAATCCAGTGGAAGTATCAGGGGACTCAAAAACCATCTCATCTTTATTCTCTCTCTCGACACTCAACTCATTTTCCCTAATTCCAGCCGATTGGTTCGAATTTAATTTATTTCGAGATAAATCCGATGCTAATTGGGCTGATTGGCGCGGCAATGTTTCAGCGGCTGTCTCAGCTGATAAGGACTGATCAATAATTGATTTTTCAGAGACTCGACCCGAGTCCTTTTGGATCCTTTTGTTTTGTACAAAGTCCTTTTCAGTTTGTGACAGTGGTCCGAACAACAATAATCCATATGCAGTTAACAGTGCTAATCCTCCGAGCGCAACGCCTAACCAACCAAAAATTGCCCCTCTTTTTCTTCCAGCTTCTGCATCTATTTCACTTTCGATAGCGTCCCAAAGATTTCCAGAAACTTTCATCTCGAAAGAACCACTCTTCTTTTTTAAGCCCTCCAGTTTTTCTTTTTCACTCTTCATTTTAAGCTATCGAAGAATAAATGTTAATCTTCTTAAGTTCTTCTTTTAAACTTGCTTTTGCCTTCGTCAACTGGCTTCGTGAAGCACTGGCCGTAATACCCAAGGCCTCGCCAATTTCTTTGTGCGAATAACCCTCAAAAACCGCCATGTTAAATACAGCTTTGTAACCCGTGGGTAAATTTTCAATTAATCCGACAATCTCTTCAAACGAGAGATGTTCTATAACTGAATCCCATGGACGGTCTGGTTGATCTGGGGTACCATTCAGGGAGTCAAAAGCAAATTTCTTTTCCTTTTTTATATAATTAAGACAATTGTTGACAAGAATACGCTTCATCCATCCTTCAAAATTTCCTTCACCAGTGTAAGAAGCGATTGATTTGTAAATTTTTATATAGGTTTCTTGAAGCACGTCCTCGGCCTTGGCTTCATCATGTAAATATCGATACGCAATCCCCTTGAACAAAGGAGCTGTAGCTTCATACAGTTCTTTAAATGCAAGCTTGTTCCCCTCCTTTATTTTTGGTATGAACTCGTCGTAATTCATTTTTTTTTAGATCTGGAGAAGCGTTTTTAAGTTTTGTTTTGTCTTTTATCTAGAAGGTTAAACAAAAAACACAAAATTATGTTCAAAATAGACTTGAAAAAAGCTTTCCTTGCCGCAACAATAGTGGGTTTAGGAATTAATGCAAACGCACAGACTGCGCGTGTGCAAATTATCCACAACTCTGCGGATGACATCGCAACTGAAGTTGATGTATATTTAAATGGTGAAATTTTAGTAGATGATTTCGCATTCAGAACTGCAACTCCATTTATTGATGCGCCAGCAGGTGAAGAAATTGAAATTGACATCGCTCCAGGAACAAGTATGGATGTGTCAGAATCAATTGCAAATTTCCCATTAACATTAACGGATGATGAAACTTATGTTGTGGTTGCTGACGGAATCACTGGCTTATCTCCGACTGAGTATGATCCAGCTCCGGCATTCAACTTAGAGATTTATGCCATGGGGCGTGAAGAAGCATCCGATCCAGCAAATACAGATGTTCTAGTACACCACGGATCAACTGATGCTCCAACTGTAGATGTATTCGAAAGTTTCGTGCCAGCTGGAACAATCGTTGACAATGCTTCTTACCCAATGTTTGCTGGCTACCTAGAATTAGCAACTGCTGACTACACGTTAGAAGTTCAAGACGAAACAGGTTCTGTAGTTGTAGCAAGTTACGAAGCTCCTCTTTCTACATTAGAATTAGATGGTGCTGCAATTACGGTTGTTGCTTCAGGTTTCTTAGATCCTGCTTCAAATGGTGATGGACCAGCGTTTGGACTATTCGTGGCATTGCCATCAGGTGGAGATTTGGTAGCACTACCAACTTCTACCGCTCGCGTACAAGTAATTCACAACTCTCCAGATGATATCGCAACGGAAGTAGATATTTACTTGAACGGAGAAATGTTAATTGACGACTTTGCATTCCGCACTGCATCACCTTTCATTGATGCTCCAGCTGGAACTGATATTGAAATCGATGTTGCTCCTTCAACGAGTATGGATGTTTCAGAATCAATCGCAAACTTCCCATTAACATTGGCCTCTCGTTCAACTTATGTTGTAGTTGCTGACGGTATCACTGGTTTATCTCCTACTGAGTATGATCCAGCACCAGCATTTGGTCTTGAGATTTATGATATGGGCCGTGAAGCAGCATCTGAGGCGACAAATACAGATGTATTAGTACACCACGGATCTACTGACGCACCAACTGTTGATCTATTCGAAACTTCAGTTCCTGCCGGAATATTGGTTGACAATGCTGCATACGGTGACTTCGCAGGATACCTGGAATTAGGTACTGCTGATTACTTATTAGAAATTCGCGATGAAACAGGTGAGACTACAGTAGCTGGTTATAGCGCTCCTCTAGCAACTCTAGGTCTAGAAGGTGCTGCAATCACAGTTGTTGCTTCAGGTTTCTTGGATCCTTCTGTTAATGGAGACGGACCAGCATTCGGACTATGGGTTGCACTTGCTGATGGTGGAGAATTAGTTCCATTACCAACAGCTTTCGCTGGAATTGAAAACGAAGAAACAGTAGACTTCGAATTGTTCCCGAACCCGGCAGTGGATATGGTTCAAATTAACACTGAAAATAACGAGGCTGTTGAGTTAGTAATCATTACTGACATGAATGGACGTGTAGTTCAAACATCATCATTTGTTCCTCAGATAAATGTATCTGATTTAGAGCAAGGTATGTACTTGATCACAGTTCGCACAGCTAACAGTGCTACAACAAAATCTTTTGTCAAAAAATAAATTAGTTCGCTGGTAATAGTAAACTAATTTGTTTGATCTGGATGGAGGTCGCCCTTGGGCGGCCTCTTTCCATTTTAATCATTATCATATCCTCCTAACATAATCACAAGCTTGTCCAAAGCATCGATCAATTGGGCGATTCCAACTCGAGCAACTACTTTTTCCTTATCTGAACAAAGGCTCAGATGATGAGCAATGGTAACCAGTTTCAAAACTTCCCTAAGCTCTGACATAACCAACAAAAAGTCTTCATTTTGTTCTTTTCGATCCGACTTAACCGTCCCATGTGTCAGAAAAGAGGAAACACCCAATGCTTTTTTACGCAAGGCTGGCGTTATACCCTCTGGTTCATCCTTGGGGAAATGCTCTGTGATCATAAATATCACCTTTATCAATTCTCTTGAATGATACCGAACGTCTATCTTCGCTTGTAATATTTCCTTGTCTGGATACATATTATGGCGGGCTGAAGATACAAAATAATTTAAAGATGACTCAACAAGTCAACGCTAGTCAATTCTGTATAATTATTATCGTACATTTGGGCAGACATTGATGAACATGACAAATCTGGAAAAAATAAAAGAAAGGTCGAATGGCCTATGTGAACTTTGTGGTAATACCCAAAACCTAAAAATATATGGAATTCCTCCATTACCGCAAGGAACTGTAGACGACAGTATATTCATTTGCGACACATGTTTTACACAACTTGAAAATGCTGATGCGATAGAACCTAATCATTGGCGTTTTCTGAATGATGCCATTTGGAGTGAGCTATCTGTCGTTAAAGTGGTAGCCTGGCGAATGCTCAATCGTTTACGCGATGAAGGTTGGCCCAATGATTTGTTGGATATGATGTATTTGACGGATGAGGAAAGAACTTGGGCAGAAGCCACTGGTGATCATATCTCAGAAGAAGATAAAATCATACACAAAGATGCCAACGGAGCTGTCCTCTCATCAGGTGACAATGTCGTTTTGATAAAAGACCTCAATGTCAAGGGAGCCGGATTTACTGCTAAACGAGGAACTGCTGTCAGAAAAATCTCTCTGGTAGCCGATAATGCGAACCAAATAGAAGGTAAAGTAGAAGGTCAACAAATTGTAATATTGACACAGTTTGTAAAAAAGACATAAATCTAAACGAAATGAATTCGCTTTGGATAAAATTATCACTCATTTTATTAGGGTTTATGACCTCGGCATCTCTGCATGCGCAGGTTACAATTGACAGGGATTTACACAATTTTGGGAATATCTCTGCTTCATCTAATCGAACAACTGATTTTATCATTACCAATCATTATCAATTTTCAGTTATCCTGTCTTCATTCAGTTTTGATTTCGATTACAGTACAGCTGCATCTAAAATATCTTTGGAACCCGGTGACACAATGACTTATCGCATTAAGTTAACGCCAAGTAAAAAAGGACCATATAACAAAGTAATACCCCTCACTTTCTTTCGATTATCGGACACGTTAAAAATCAATCTAACTGCTAACATTCTCACAACCGATTTTGATGACAATTCTTCTCTTGAACCCTTTGAACCTCAACCTGGTGAGAATGATGAGAAATTTAAGGATATCCCTTTTCAACTCCGCGTTTTAGATGTCGAAACGAAACAACCAATCGAAGGAGCTAGAATTTCTTTTTCTATACCAACTCCCTCGTATAGAACCTTAAAGACGGACCGAAATGGTTTTGCTACTCGTAATCTACATAACAGATATGAAGTATCAGTATCGGCATCCGGTTATGAAATGGCAAAATTCGGAATATCCTTGGGTTGCAGCGATAGCATTCGAACAGTACTTCTAGCTCCTTATGACCCCAATAAAAAACGTGAGTTTGAATACTTTTATGAATATGAAGCCCAGAACCCAATCAAAACAGAAGATACGCTCGATCGAATTACATCCGAGATAGAACAAAAGCTACTTGAGCCGTTCTCAGAGGGTAATTATAAACCCAACAACATCGTTTTCTTGATGGACGTGTCTGCATCCATGCTTGATCACGACAGGTTATCCTTGCTAAAATCTTCTATCCTTCAATTGGTCGAACTGCTAAGACCTGAGGACATCGTCAGCATCATAACTTTTAGTGATGAAACAAAAATCTTAATCCCTCCTACAGCGCTCACCAAAGAAAATAAAGTAAACATCATCAAAACCATCACCAATCTAGAATCTGGAGGAATGACCAATGGTGGTAAAGGTTTAAAAACGGCTTTTAAATTGGTACGTGATAATTTCAACGAAGACAATAACAATCAAGTAATTCTGGCCACAGACGGCGCATTGGGTGCATACATGGAACATGATAAAATCATTGAAATGGTCAAGAAAAATGTTGCCTACGCAACCACGAGTATTATGACACTCAACGGCTATAATTGGAGTGGTAAATTTATGCGTCAAATCACAAAAGCGGGACAAGGGAATTTATTACCGATCAATTCAGAAAAAGAAGCGAAACTAATACTGGTCAAGGCAATCAAAGAGAATTCTGAACTTGCCAGCTGATATGGAATTTTAGCAAAACTGAAATGATCTGGATCTGTCAAAATCATTCTGAACAAATTGGATTTCAATTGTGTTTCACACAAATAGGACAAAATGCCCTATATTTGAACTGAATTATTAAACCAAACAGTACCAAAACCAATTTAGAATGAAAAAATTAGTGTACTTATTTGTGATTCCTGTCTTCATGATTTCTTGTGGCGGATCTGAATCACACGAAAACGAAACAGAAAACGATTCAACAGATGTAGTAACAGAAGCGGTTGATACAACTGCAGAAGAAGAAACACCAAAACCACTTAAAAGTCCGAGAATGCAGGCGTCAGGAATGGCAAATGGCGTTCAAGTTGACGTTAATTTCGGTTCTCCTTATGTTAAAGGAAGAGAGATTTGGGGAGAGTTGGTGCCTTATGACAAGATCTGGAGAGCCGGTGCCAATGAGGCAACAGCAATTACATTTGGAGCTGATGTAATGATCGGTGATGGCGAAGTTCCTGCTGGAACTTATGCTTTGTTCATCATTCCTCAAGCTGATGCAGATTGGACTGTCATCCTGAACGAAGAATGGAGCAAAGAGCTTCACGGTGTTTGGGGTGCTTATGACCACAAACCTGAAAAGGATGTCTTGCGTTTTGACGTGACACCAACATTCGGTGAAGAAGTTGTCGAATCTATGGCATTCTCAGTTACAGTAACAGGTGTTATGTTCCAATGGGAAAAAGCAAGTTTTGCCTTTGATGTAACAGCTAAGTAAACAGAACAATATTATTCAATTAACGCCTCCTCAAAAGGGGGTGTTTTTTTTTCTTCTATTTAACTCTTAAGAGTTTTCATCTTACACTTAAGGTGGATTCATCGAACAAAAACCAGTTTTCGTCCTAATATTTATATCATTCACTAAACAAAAAATGCTGTTCGACTTGTTTAATAGGAACTTTATCGAATTTCAATCGTTTAAAGTAAGGGGAAATGAAAAGTTCACTACCTTTAGTGGACTTTAAAAATCACTATTAATCAGTCTTTTAACCAGCGCTGATTAAACATCAAATTTGAAATGATTCGCTTACTGCAAATATGCGTCCTATTTTGTCTTGTCTCTTATAGTCAGAGGGCACTAGCGGTAACACATATTGTTTCGTCAACAGCAGATGCTGGTGATGGCTCACTTCGATCGGCAATAGAGGGCGCGGCGGATGGAGATACTGTTTTGATAGACGTCAAAGGAACCATTGAACTTGATTCGCCTATCAATATTGTAAGCTTTGGTGATTTGACAATAATCGGAGCTTTCCCGAAACACACCACAATTTCTGCTTCACCAACTTGCACTGGTGAATTATTCAATATCGATAATTCTGGACCAATTCGATTTGATGCCATTGGTTTTGAAGGTGGTAATGGGGAGATACGCCACATAACAATTAACGATTGTACTTCTGGTGTAAAATTTGGAAGGTGCCTCTTCGAAGGCAATATCATGACAGAACCAGGTAAATACGGGGCATCAATTTTTGCAGATAATTCAAGCCTAACTATCACTGCTTGTAGCTTCATCGATAATTCAGCGGAACGAGCAGCGATTTATCTCGGCGGTTCAACCTTTGCGAACATGACAAATTGCACCGTTTCAGGAAATTATTCAACAAATCGGGCTGGAGCCATTTGCACTGGTGGTTCCGCAGAGTTAGAATTATTCTATTGCACAGTCGTCTATAATGAAAGTGATGTTGAACCCGAAGCTATCAGATCAGAAGGTACAAGTCAAATCAATCTGGAAAATGTAGCATTGGGCTACAATGGTACAGGCCAACAGATGGAAACGATAGGTGCGGCCAATTTTAATTCTCTGGACGGAAACGTGATTAGAGAGAATTATAGCGGAGAGCTATCGGGAGTGCTTACACTTTTGCCTTCCGATTTCCTGGATCCAAGCGCTGATTTTGGACTCAGACCAAGCATTAAAGAAGATGGTTTTGGATTAAAATATTGGCCGATTATTGATTCGGGCAGTGACCTGATAAATACTCAAAACCCAACGGGAAACACGCCAATAACGGATGCACGAATTGCACCTCGATCACTTGTTGGATCGGGCGTTTCAGCACAACCTGATGCAGGGGCTGTTGAATATACCCATCTGCGTGTTACAAACGATGATGGAAATGCAGGAACCGTTAATTCGTTCTTGTGGGCATTGCAAGCAGCTCAGCGAAAAGATGATATGCATTATGTCGAATTCGACATCCCTGGAACACCTGGACCAATTGAAGTGGAAGCAATCCCAACACTTGCTGTAGACGGATACATTATAGATGGTTTTTCACAAGATGAAAGTGCAATTCCGGGCCCTGAATTGGACGGTACTGATGGGTTAACACGAGCAGATATTCGAATTGATATCGTAGATATTTTTGGCTTTTTTGATGGCTTTAGATGCAACACAGGATCAGAAGGCTCAGTAATTCAGGGAGTCTCGGTACAGGGATTCAATGATCATGGCATCGAGGCAAATACTTCTGATATTGAGATTTACGGAAACGAAATTGGTATTAATGATGCTGGAACAGCAAACGGAAACCTCGCTGCGGGTGTCAGAGCAGATGGAAATAATACAATTATTGGAGGTTCACGTCATTGGCAAAGAAATGTCATTTCTGGAAATGGATTAGGCGCAGGAGACGACTCAAATGTGCATCTCTACCTTGGTAATTCTTGTAAGGTGTTTGGAAATATTATTGGAGGAACTCCAGACGGAATGGGACCTATTGCTGCGGTTTCTCAAACACCGTATGGAGTTCGAATTAGTAGTGCGCTGAATTTAATCGGAACAGAAGAAATCGGCTCAGGTAATATCGTGGTCGATAATGAATACGGTGTCATACTTGATCTTACTGGCGATATTTGCAGTGTCCAAAATAATCTAATCGGCGTTGGCATAGATAAAAGTACAGCTATTCCAAATGACGTAGCCGGCATTTTCCTCTCTGGAGCTGATGATAACAAACTCGGTAGTTTGGACCATCGATTTGGTAACGTCATTGCTAATAACGGTGTAGGAATTGCGATGATTTTCAACACCACTATAGCAAAAAACAATATGATCATTGGGAATAGCATTTATAACAATGATGGGCAAGGAATTGATTTTGATAATGATGGAGCGGTCCTTGCTAACGATGGTATTCTTGACGCTTCTCATCATAACCTTGGAATTGATTTCCCAGAATTAAACGAACTTGACAATTGCGAAGGTGACAATTCCAAGTTGACGTACACACTGCGAGTGCCACCTGGCTCAAACTATCGTGTTGAATTCTTTGCAAATAACACACCAGATGCGACTAACGGTGAAGGAGAGATATTCATTTTGGCTGAAATCCAATCGGTAACCTCTAACCCGCAAACGTTTACTGTGGATCTAGGAACATCGATTGATCCCGCAAAAACGGTTTCAGCAACTGTTACAGACATAGCAAACGGAAACACCTCTGAATTCGGAACGAATATTAGCCCTGACCTTGTCGAAATTCCAGATATAGCCTATGATGATGTATGTCCAGGTACAGAAACGGTTCTACCTTCTACCTTTGATGGAAGTGGTGGAAGCTTTGATTTCTTAGATGGAGCTCCTGATGCTGAAACAATTAATTCGACCACCGGTGAAGTTTCTGGGTTAGTAGAAGGAACTAGTTATGAAATTGAATACACCTTGGACGGCGCATGTAATTTTGCCGACACGGCTTACTTCAATGTTATAGAAGTTCTTGAAGAATTCACCATGGAAGATATTTGTGCAACTGTTACAAATGGAACCCCTGTGCCTGATGGACCGCTTGGGTCATTTACATTTGGACTTCCTGCTCCGGTAGATGGCGCAACCATCAATGCTGCAACCGGTCAAATTACTGGAGGTATAGAAGGTAACACCTATCCTGTTGTCCAATCAGTAACTGAATCTGGCTGTACACAAACTGATACCGTGCTCATAAATGTGCACGTCGTTGACGAGTCATTCGCCTATGAAGATCCAATATGCGGGGGAACCGATGCATCTCCTGTTTCGATTGCAACTGCGGGCGGAACGTTTAGCTTTTCGCCTCTTCCGGGTGATGGTGCTACAATCAATGCGTCTACTGGAGAAATTAATGTTGCCTATGAAGGTGACCCTACCTACTCAGTCAAATATTTGGTCACCGATGTTAACGGTTGCTCTGACAGTGTAACAAATATCATTAATACCAATACACCTAACGCTAACTTTACTTTTGATGATTATTGTCCTGCAGAAGAAAGTCCAGACCCCATTCCTGACATTGCTGGTGGAGAATTCTACTTCTTTCCACTGCCTGCTGATCCAGGTGTAGAGATTGATACGGATGACGGTTTCATCACAAATGGACAAGAGGATAGCACCTATTCTGTAGTATATGAATTAGCAGATGGTTCTTGTTTTGGTTATGACACAGTCATTGTTAGCGTCTTTGTT
The DNA here is from genome assembly GCA_049611865.1 of Crocinitomicaceae bacterium. Lineage (GTDB taxonomy): Bacteria > Bacteroidota > Bacteroidia > Flavobacteriales_D > Crocinitomicaceae > Crocinitomix. Next base: position 42,769 of record JBMZAY010000011.1, read on the forward strand.
GTAAATGAAGAATTTACATTTGACGATTTTTGCCAGGACCTGGAAAGCCCAGCTCCCATACCTGACGAACTCGGAGGAATATTCTCATTTTGGCCTGACCCCGCAGATGGAGCAACAATTGAAACAGGAACTGGAGTTATTCATTATCCAATAGAAGGAAGCGTTTATTCTGTCATTCATGAAATAACAAGTGGGGATGGATGCACACAATCCGACACAGTGGAAGTGAGCGTATACAACGTTGACGAATCATTCGCCTATGATGAACCTATTTGCGGAGGAGAAACAGTCGTACCAAGTGAGATAGCCACTGCAGGTGGTGTCTTTGGCTTCTCACCTTCACCATCAGATGGTGCATCAATAGTTTCAACTAGTGGTAGCCTTGAATCAGTTTACGATGGTGACGACAACTATTTTGTAAAGTATGTGGTTACTGATTTAACAAATGGATGCTCTGATAGTCTAACCTTAACACTTCCGGTTCTTTCGTTAAATGCTGATTTTGTTTTTGAAGATTTTTGTCCGGGTGATTTTAGCCCTTCGCCAATTCCAGAATCACCCGGTGGTGATTTTTATTTCTATCCTGAGCCTGTTGATCCTGACGTAGACATCGATATAGATGAAGGTTTCATTATTAACCCTAAAGAAGACAGCACATATTACGTGGTTTATAAACTGGAAGAAAGTGGCTGTGTAGATCACGACACTAATTTTGTGGATGTTTATGTGGTCAATGAAGAGTTTATTTTCGAAGATTTCTGCTGGGACACCGAAAGTCCTCCAGCGGACCCTCTAGAAGATGGGGGCACCTACTCCTTTTCACCGGACCCCTTAGACGGCGCATCAATAGACAGTGAAACAGGTGTTATAACTGACCCAGTTGAATTCAGCTCATACACGGTGATTTATGAAATAACTTCTGATGTTGGTTGCTCTGATGCTGATACTGTCACGGTAACGGCGTTGGGTGTAGATGAATCCTTTGTGTTTGAAGATTTCTGTCCAGGAGATGAGAGTCCGGCACCGATACCTGCCGATGATTCAGGAATCTACTACTTATTAGGCGATGTCTATGGAGGTACGACAATAGATGCTTCAACTGGAATTCTTTCCGATCCGTATGAAGATTCTACCTACACGGTTATGTATGCCATTTCTTTCGGCCCCGATTGCAGCCAAGAATCCACAGAAGAAGTGACCGTTATTGGAGTTGATGAGTCATTTAATTTTGATGATTTCTGTGCGGATTTTGTGAGTGAAGCACCATTACCAGAAACACCTGGAGGTGATTTTGATTTAGCACCTGACCCAGGAGATGGTGTTGAAATAGATCCAAGTACAGGTATCATAAATAACGCTGTTCCAGGAACAACCTATTTCATCGAATATACAGTTGGAGAATGCGCCGAACAAGATACGGTTCCTGTATTGGCAAAAATGACAGATACAGCGGCATTTGATTTAAATGATCATTGCGTTAACTTACCAGAATTGCCAGAAATAACTGGAGTTGAAGGAGGTACATTTGAATTTAATCCAGCACCAATTGATGATGCGGAAATTGATCCAGCAACTGGTCTAATTACGGGTAGCCAAGGTGGCGATTATGGTGTGCAATACACAACAGACGGTTCGGCCACTACTTGTGCTGACACAACAATTGTATTCGTGACCTTATTCGACACCCCTTCGATCACATCGCTCGAAACAGATCAAACGGTTTATTGCCCAGAAGACGAAATTGGGCAAATTGATGTTGAGCACGAAGGAGCCTTTAAAATATATTGGCGAGAAAATGATCCTGAGGGACCAATAGACGACTCAACGTTCAGCTATTTACCGGACACACTTTGGACCGGTAATAATTATTTCTATGCGCAACCACGTAACGTTAATAGGTGTTACGGAGAAACAGAGGAAATCTTAATAAGATTATCGGATACGTCAGGCATGCAGGCTATTGATGATTTTGAAATTTGTCTCGGTTCATCGGCAGATTTGGGTGCAGATGGTGGATCGAGCTATTTATGGATCACTGATGCCGTACTTTCAGATAAAGCTGCGCAATATCCAACAGGGTTCAGCTTAAAAGAAGAATTGTATAAAGTGGAGATAACGAATTTTGATGGATGTGTTGTACTAGACTCTGTTCAAGTGAATTTCCGTGATAAATTCGATTGTCCAATTGATGTTTACAATGCTTTTTCGCCAAATGGGGACGGTGTAAACGATTACTGGCATATTGAAAACCTCATCAATTACACCCCAAATAATGTATATATCTATACACGATGGGGGGACGAAGTGGGACAGTTCACAGATTACGACAATATCAATGTCTATTGGGACGGAAAAGACAAACAAGGAAGAGGTTTGCCACCGGGCACATACTTCTACGTAGTTATTACGGATGATCCAAGTTTAAACCAAGCTGCTTGGGTGCAAATTGAAAGATAAAATGAAACGCATTATTGTATACATATTCTTTTTATGCAGCTTGAATGGTTACAGTCAACAGGATGCTATCTATTCCCAGTATGTGTTTAATCCGTTTGCAATTAATCCCGCCTATGCAGGGTCCAGACAATCGGCTAACATCACCATGATCAATCGTAATCAATGGGTTGGAATTGAAGGTGCTCCCAACACGCAGACGCTATCAAGTTTTGCTCCTTCAAATAAATATCCTATTGCCTACGGCATTAATCTATCGCGAGACGTCTTGGGGCCAACAAATAATTTTTCCGCTTTGCTTACTGGTGTTTACAAATTAAACTTTGAAACGGGCGCACTAAACTTTGGTTTAAGGGGAGGCATATACAACACGGTTTTGGATCACGGAAAACTTCGGTTTAGAGAAGTGAATGATCAGTTAGATGTGCAAGAAAGATTCAGTTCAACAGTACCAACTTTCGACTTCGGACTATATTACTATACTGATCGTATGTTTGTCGGTTTATCGATGAATCATATGACGCGACATGCCTTTAATCTGGATCAACTTGCCAATAATCAAGTCTATTATTTGCGCAGACATACCTTCCTCTCAGGAGGTCATGCTTGGCGAATTAATGAAAATTTGATGTTCAAACCGACCGTTTTGCTTAAATTTGTCGAGGGTTCTGGATTCAATGCAGATCTGAACTTTAATGTCCTATTTAGAGAAAAAGTTTGGATGGGAGTTGGTGTAAGAAATGTTTCCAGTTTAAATTTGATTGTAGACGTAAACTTAACAGATTATATCAGAGTGGGATACGCGTACGATTTAAACTTAACGCAACTGAATAATTACAGTTTCGGATCACATGAAATTGTATTAGGATTTGATTTTAATATTAATAAAGCAACCGCACCATTACCGCGCTACCTTTAAAAATGAAGTACTTTTTACTATTTTCATATTTGCTTATAGCCTATTGGCTTCCTGCTCAAACTTATGAGGTAGAAGAGGTGCGTTTAGAGGCTAAAATCCAGCCAATTAACGGTATCAACACAAAATGGGCAGAGTTTTCTCCCGTGTTAATCGGTGATGAAATGTATTTTACTTCATCGCGTCAGTTTAATCAAAATAACTTAGGTGAGGATAATTGGGAGAAGATTGCATACCTCAACCTCTATCATGGCAGCATTAAATCATACGAAGGCAAAAGAAGTGTGAGGGATATTTCTTTGGTTTCAAACAAACTGAACTTCGGCACGCATACCGGTCCGGCGACTTTTTCCGCAAGTGGTGACACCATGTATTTCACACGTGTGGTCCGCGTCAACGATGGTGGTGAAAAGGTCTTTCGTTCACAGCTATACACGGCTATACTGAAAAATGGTAAATGGACAAAAGTTAAAAAAATGTCTTTCTGTGAAAACAGTAGTTCTTATGCTTATCCATCTTATGATCAAGGTTCACAGCGCCTATACTTTAGCTCCAACAGGTCTGGTGGCAAAGGAAAATATGACATCTACTATGTAAAAATCGAAGGAAGTAGTTGGACTGATCCGATTAATGTCGAAGTGGTAAACACAGCCGGAAATGAAACACACCCGTTTGTCATTAATGAAAACCTATTCTTTTCAAGTGACAAACCAGGAGGTATGGGAGGTTTAGATATTTATCTTAGCGCTCCTGAACCTGCTGATTTTCCAATTACAATAGCTGGCTTGAATTCTAGTGCGAATGATTTTGGAATGAGTTTATTGCCAGATCTTACAGCGGGTTATTTTTCATCAGATCGCGATGGCAATGATGATATTTTTTACTGCACTATCAGCCGTAATGTTACAATGAAAAGCCAACTGGCGGGTACTTTTACATTCCGCACAATGAATACAGCAGCCTCTGACCTAACCGTACAAATTTTCAACGAAGAAGGTGAATTTGTATATGAGCAAAAAACAGATGAATCGGGTTACTTCATTTTTGACAATATTCAAATTGACAGTAATTATTCAGTGCGATTAGACGGAAAAGCCGCTGATGAAATGACGCTTCAGTTTTATGATGAAAATGGTGAAACAATCGCTGATTTCATATTAAATGAAGAAGGAGCGTTTAAATACAAAAAAATCTTCTACGACGTTCAAGGTATCTTACAATTTATTCCAGAAGAAATGATCGATGAGCCAAGTGGCTTTGCACATTTTAATGGTAAACTCGTTATCGAAACGAATCCGAATATTCCGCTAACCAATAAGAAAGTACAATTGGTCAATAAGGATGAAGAAGTAATGATGACGACGTCGACAGATGATCGTGGTAATTTTGGCTTTGACGATTTAGATTTGAATGAGACTTATTTCATTAGAATTCCAGACTGTCAAAAAGATTTATTATTGTACATCTATCAAGAAGATGGACAGATCTATTCGCAATTAAAGTGCAATACACAGGACTTTTTCATGTACCAAAGATTAGCTCCTTCTATTGTTAACAAATTGGCGTTATTGCAAGAGACTGCTGAAGAAGACTTTATGCTGAATCGATCTGAAATCATTGGCCGATTCTTTAATGTAGATGGAAGATCACCTGCCGATACAGAAGTGCATGTTTACAACGATAATGGTGATTATATGGGAAGCACAATGACAGTTTCGCTAGGGTATTTTTACTTTAATAATCTAAGTGCGGAATCTTCATATAAGTTCACCATCGACACAAAAGTCGATCAAACATTGTCTCTTTACAATCGATTTGGTAAAGAGGTTGCGACCATTCAAAAAGAAGAAAACAACTTCTTTATTTTCCGTCCGCTTGGATATCAGAGTGATGGAGGACTTGACCTACTAGAAGACGAAAATCTTTCTTTGGATTTAGATTTAATTAAAAATTATGATGCTGTAACCGTCTATTATGGTTCAGATAAAACAAGACCACTGAATAATGATATGAAAAAACTCAGTGAACTAATTGACATAATGAAACGTTATCCAAAATTGAAGTTATCTATTAACGCATACGCAGATGCAACAGCATCAGATGAGTACAATTTCATTCTATCTAAGAAACGAGGAAGATGGATCGTTGATTATTTAATTAGTCAAGGGATTGATGCGGATAGATTAACAGTTAACGCATATGGCGAAACACAACTGATTGACCCGGAAAATGACGCCGTCAATAGACGAGCGGAACTTAGAATTTACCAATAACAACAGACGATTTTTAAAAATGGCAGATTTGGACTACGTAGCGAAATTTCACGATCATCTTGATAGAGCAAAGATCATGCTTGCCTATGACGGTGTATTATCCTCTGAAATTGTAGAAGCATTCATTTCTCGATTAAAGCAAGATATCGAGGCCATAGATGTTCCAAAAAAAGAACGAAAACGTTTCTTTTCTATTGTTGTTGAATGCATTCAAAACATAGCTAAACATGGTAATGTTTCGGAATTGAAAGACGCTAATTTTTTAGTGGTTGTAGAGAAGGAACAAAACACCCTGAAAATATCGACTGGCAATGTGGTCAAATCTGAGTCTGAAGAAATGATTCAACAGTTGATCAATTATGTAAACACCAAAAATGAAGCCGAATTAAAGGCACTCTATAAAGAAGGTGTGCGAAATAATACTTTATCTGAAAAAGGTGAGGCGAGTTTAGGTTTAATTGATATAGCCCGTAAATCTTCTAAAAAACTCCAATATCAGTTTAAGAAAATCGATGAAAAGTCATCTTATTTTCTTTTTCAAACACAGATTCATGTTATTGCTTAAGCCTGACTCGGGAATACTCCTCTTCTCGAATTTTATCTAAAATATTTGTCTCTTTCTGAAAGTTTGAATAGTGCTTCGAAAGGTCCTCACTTTCCATAAATGTTAGAATTTCTGACATTGCTTTAATCATTGTTTTGGATAATTTGTCGTTTTCCTTTTTTTCAATCCACTTCTCATAAAGCTTTCTAACCTTTTTCTTTTCTGATTGGGGTAAAGCACGAATATTATAATAATAAGGTCTTTCTAATAAGTTGATGTACCAATCATCAGGTTCTATTATTTCCTGCTCCAGACAGTAATCATAAAACGATGGTATAGCCATTATATTTAACATCGAAATAGTTGGTGCGATTTTAATATTAACGTGCTTGGCACCTGCTTTTAATCGTTCTATGTTTGATAAAAACAACTCCCAATCTAGTTCTTTTCGAATATATTCCCCCAATTGCTCATGAGCATCGATACTGGCCAACACTTCGACATCCTTAAAATTCGACCATAGCTCGATGATGTCCCAATCCTTAAATCTTAAGATTGAGAAATTGGTATTGTAGCGTAAGCGTGGAAAAACCTTTTGCTCAATTAACCATTCGAGCAATAAATAATGTTCATTCGTAACCAATGGTTCTCCTCCAGCAAAATAGATCTCTTCAGCAAATAGCAATGCATCACCAAAGTCAAATAAAAAGCGGTCAAGATCCTTGATGTTTTTTATGATGGCTTGTTTACTCGCTTGACGTTTTAATTGAACAGCATCATTAAACCATTTCGAACTTGCCCCATGCCAACAAGTGCGACATCGAAAGTTGCAAACATTGGAAAATCGAATATCAAAATATCGAGGATATCGAGTTCTATCAGGTATTTCTCTACCATATTTTTCAAAAGTCTCCAGCCGGATGCTAGAGGCTCCTCCTTTCTCTCGATTTAAACAAACAGCACACCTCGGATCAGCTTTTCCAACCGAAAACTTCGACCGTAAATCATTAATTGCTTCCCCATTCCATATATCATCAAAACTCGATTGATTAACGTTTCCATAAGGAATATTGGCAACGCAGCAAGCGTTGACTTGCCCACGTTCTCCAACGTGAAAATGGATCCAGGGCATTAGACAGAATGGTCGATCTTCGCTCAAAGTTCAGTTCTAAGATTTAAACTTCTTTGTTTCTAACTCCGGCCATTTCAGGTTCATCTCTTGTAAAGTCTTTAAAATTACTTTAGCTATATAATGAACCTTTACCCAATTGCGATCAGACGGAACAATGTGCCATGGAACAACATTACATTTGTCAAAAATCTGCTCATACACACGCATGTAGGCGTCCCATTTTTTTCTTGACTCCCAATCACCATCGTTATGCTTCCAATGCTTTTGTGGATTGTTCAGACGCTCCGTTAATCGTTCCAATTGTTCTTCTTTTGAGATATGCAGATAAAACTTCAAAACGCGAGTCCCATTATCTTCCAAAAGTTGCTCGAAATTATTGATGTGATCATATCGGCGTTCAATCCGCTCCTTGGAATAATATCCCTCTACAGAAGGAACGAGAATATCCTCATAATGAGAACGATTAAATATATGAATCATACCTGTCCGCGGTACACGTTGATGTATCCGCCAAAGAAAATCATGAGCGAACTCCTCCTCCGTCGGTTTTTTGAAGCTATAAACATTACTGCCTAAAGGGTTGATACCTTTAAAAATAGAGAGAACTGTTCCATCCTTTCCCGCAGCATCAACACCCTGTAAAACGATCAACAAGCTTTGCTTGTCTTCAGCAAATAATAGACGCTGCAAGTTTGCAATCTCTTCTATCATTCGTTTATTTTCTTCTTTGATTTTTTTCTTATCAAGACCTCTCGGACCAAGTGGATTAATACTATTTAACATATCTCAAATTTCTCATCACAAGATAGGAGAAAAAGATCAAAATCTCATACTACCTATGATCCATTAAAATTCGCAAAGCCATTCTTAAAATCAACAATAGGAATCCTTATTTTTGCCACATGTCTGACTTCTCAGCGCTCGACCCTTTCGAAAATAAACAAGCACTATGGCTGATCCTTATATTCATAGGAATTGTGCTAATGGTTACTGTACCCTTTTTTGGTTTCACCATTATCGCAACTGCGGTAATCTGGTTAATTTATAAAAACATTACCCGCATTGATGCCACTGAAGATCGCAGATTTTTGGGTAATCAAGAAGAGGAAATTTTTTCTGTATTGGCTTTAGCGGCATATCTCTCTAAAGCAGATCGGAAAGTCAGTCGCGATGAATACGATTATATCAAAACAGCTTTAAACGAATCTTTTCCACCACAAAAAGCAAATGCTTATTTCAACTCATTCGAATCTTTACTAAGGGAGCGTATCTCACTAAAAAAAATAGCTCAAAAAATTAACACAAACTTAACCCCCAATCATAAAGTACAACTTCTTCATTTCCTTATTGGCTTATTAACCGTAGATCGTATTCTATCGCCAGAAGAAGAGCAAAAATTGTATGCTATTGCACGATCGATAAGAATACCTAAAGGTAGTGTTCGATCACTTATAGCCTTATTTCAGTTTCAACGGACCAGAGGTTCCAATCACAACCAAAAAAGAGCATATCAAAGCAAGTCAACGAACACTTCGCTCAGTAATGCCTATGCTATATTTGGCGTTAATCCTAACGCATCGGCTAATGAAATCAAGAAAAAATACCGCGAATTAGCAAAAAAGCACCACCCCGATAAGGTTGCTAATCTTGGACCAGCTTTTCAGAAAAAAGCCAAGGAAAAATTTCAATTAATCCAAGATGCATACGAGTTAATTAAGAAAGATAAAGGGATAAAATAATTTGGGATGAAGGTAAACAAGCTTTGGATAAGTGTACTTATCGCGATGATATTGGGAATGATCATTTCATTCACCGAGGAACATGAAAATTACGTTTCTTTTGGTGGAAAAATATCCTTCGGTATTCTTTATGGTTCGGCATTGACGCTGGTTTTAGTAATGATTCACATAGCGGTTGTTTCTCCAATTATTCACCATTTTGAGAAGAACAAAGGTTATTTAGCCCGTGAAAAGAAATTCTTGAAGGACATGCTTAAAGTTGTCGCTATAGTCGTAAATGCGGATGGAAAGGCAGAACGAACTGAACTCGACTATGTCAAAAAAGCATTGGAGACAGACCTTAAACCAAAAGATGCCGAGTTATATTGGGAGCTTTTCTTGGGGTATCTTAATTCCACTCAAAAAATCAAAGAGGTCTGTGAAAACCTCGACTTAGAATATGACGAATTAGCAAAAACTCAATTTCCAGTTCTTCTCTATACCTTACCAATAGCTGTATGATACTCGTTCCAATATTCCCAATACCATTAACGAGAACCTTGTGCTTTTTCCTTTCCATGAATGCGATTTTTAATAAATGTTTTACCCGTTAAAGGAATGAACATTGCAGCAAATAATATTTTAAAATCGAGCGATAAATTCTGATTTTCAATGTAAAACCGATCATAAAACCAACTCATTTTTTTGTGACAGATTGGAGACAGTTGAGCCAAACCCACTATGCCGGGTCGAACGGACCATCGCTTAGTATAGAAATCACTCATCCATGCTAGCCGTTCAATATCGCCTTGAGTTAAAGGACGTGGACCTACGAAACTCATATCTAACTTGATAATATTGATCAATTGTGGTAATTCATCGATACCCGTCTTCCGCAATAAATCACCTAAAGGAGTGATTTTTCCCTTCTTCATGGTTCGAAATTTAATGATGGTGAACGGCTGCTTGTGCTTTCCAATGCGATCTTGAAGGAAAAATGGTTTATCCCATTCGATCAGGAGAATGAGCAGTATGACCAGTACTAAAAATGGAGACAATATAATGAAGAGTTGTGTAGCTCCAATAATATCTAGTATTCCTTTTATCATACCAACTCCTCTAAAATACACAGTCTTCAATCAAAAAACGAATTTTTGCGAAAATCGCCAAAATCAAACCCTAAGTGCGAAATTCAATTCTTCGAAACAACAAATTTCAGCGAGCTTTACAAATAAAAACAAGAGTTATGAATGCAAATCAAAATGTAAATCAAATGAATCGTGCTGAGAAAATTGCTTGGATCGTTTTCTTAGGATTGGGTCTAAATTATTTAATCCTTACCCTTATTCTAACTTTTTTCACTTAGTGCTTAGAACCACCCTATACTAATTCCAAGACCGAATAGCTGCAATTCGTTACTGTTTTCATTGGTGAAAATATAGGTCATGTCGTAATATCCAAATAACATCACATTGTCGCGACCTATGCGTACGGTTGGACCATAATGCAAACGGTTGAGATCAGGGAAATTAAAGAGCTTGTATTCCAGTTCATTAATTCGCCATTTTTCGTAATTCTCAACCATAAAACCAGCCTTAAAGCCGGGATAAAATTTCCATTTTCCGCGCTCTTTTCGGGAACGGAAACGAATTTCAAACGGTATCTCTACGAAGTTAAAAACAGTTCGATTGATCCATCTATTTGGTCCCGTGTATGGACTCAAAACCGAATACATTTCGAGTGTTTCAGGGTCCTCAACAAATTCAAAAGCCCCATTGTGCCTTACATTAAAATGACTGTAGCCAAATCCTATAGCAACACCCATTCGAGATCTTTTAGAGAATGGAAGGTCATACATTAAATTGATGCTATGTCCAATAGCGTATGGTTTAGTTTTGACCCCTCCTTGATCTCCAATCCAACTGTTAAAGAAAAAATCCGTATTGAAACGATCAAATTTGACAGGCGAATCTTTATCCGGTGCCGAAAGCCCGGTATAGAACCGCATGATGCCTGGCTTTCTTTTTGAAAATGCACCCTCCTTCTGCTTTTCTTGCGCATAACCATAGGAACCAGCCATGCCGAACAAGCAAGTCAATAAAAGAATATTCCAATTCAAGGCTTTCATCTTATTTCGTTTCTCTATTTTGAATGCTTTTTTCCCATTCCCAAGCATGTTTTAATGCTTCATCAATGCCATAAGCACATGTCCAACCCAAAACTTCTTTGGCCTTCGATGCATCGGCATATATTTGCTCCACGTCACCAGGTCTGCGAGGACCAATTTCGTAATTTAATTTTAAATCATTGACTTTCTCGAAAGATTCAATGATTTCTAGTACTGAAGTACCACGTCCGGTACCGAGATTAACGACATCACAAACTGGGTTTTCAAGTTGGGAAAGGTAATTCAATGCGCTTACATGAGCAATCGCCAAATCAACCACATGAATATAGTCGCGAACGTTAGTGCCGTCTGGTGTATTATAGTCATTACCAAAAACGGTTAGCTTTTCCCGTTTCCCTGATGCTATTTGCGTAATGTAGGGCACGAGATTGTTGGGGATTCCTTGTGGCAACTCTCCTATTAATCCTGAAGGATGAGCTCCTATTGGATTAAAATAACGCAAAAGGATTGCGCTCATTCGAGCCGATACTTCTTGCGTATATCTTACGATTTTTTCACATGTGATTTTTGTGTCACCATAAGGTGACATGGCTGCTTGAACAGGATGATTTTCCGTAACGACAGGGTCGCTAACCTCACCATATACGGTGCAAGAAGAAGAGAATACAAAATTCTTAACTCCTCGATCTTCGGCAATCTTTAAGACAGCGCAAAGTGAACCGATATTATTTTGATAATATTTAAGTGGATTTGTGACAGATTCCCCAACGGCTTTGTCGGCAGCAAAATGAATCACACCAAATACATTTTCATATTGACTAAACACTTTGGCTACCAACGCCTCATCTTGACAATCAATCTCATGCACTTTTGGCCGTTCATCAATAATTTGTTCAATCCTGTCTATTATCCATGGTTGTGCGTTCCGAAAGTCGTCGATTATGACAGGAGTATACCCTGCATCGGCTAATGCAACGACCGTATGGGAACCGATATAACCAGCTCCGCCAGTAACAACAACAATCTTATTCATGGACAGGTTTTAGGGGTAGGACTTATTCGCAAGTCTTTACGAGCGTAGTGCGGATAACGAGTTCCACATCTTCCCAAAGTTTATTAACACCGTCAGGACCTGTGTGTTTCGCTTCACATACAACACCCAATGAATCAATCGACTCTTGACCATTAAAATCAAGCATATTTAATGTAGTTGAGAAAGTAATTTCCTCTCCCTCAACAGTCACATCGCCACTATAGCTTTTTGTCATACCATTCATTGTGATAGAAACTTCACCAGCTGTCTCACTTAAACTGTTTACTGAACCCGTAATTCGATCTGTGCTGTCCATTACACCAAAAAAACTGTTTTTAATCTTCGGGTCACGAACCTCATCATTTGAATTGAGACTGCTCACAGGAATGTCAAAAGTTGCACCAGTTAAAACAGCATACATATCCTCAGCACCATCATTGGAAACTACGTTGATTTCATCAAAGGTTCCACTAACACCAACACGCTCTGTTAATTTAAAAGCAGTCCATGTCAACACGGTTTCTTCTGGATCATAAGCATAGGTACAGGATTCTTCAACAACCGCTTCTTCTCCTCCTGTTACCTCTTCATTGTTTGTTTCTTCCTCACCACCGCCGCATGCAGCGAATAAAAAGCCGCTTAAAACGACCAATGCCATACTCTTTTTCATATAATCTTTTTTATTTTATTAACAAATAAATCAACCTAAGTGTTGTAAAATTAATGAAAAGGCCTTGAGCTACCAATTGATTTTGATCTGATTTTAAAAAAACAGCAATTCATTTACTAAAAATCCTTTTCCAAGCGATTTTTTAAATCATCTAAACGACGTAGTTTTTTCTGAACGGCACCGTGAATACTTGCATTCAGTTCGAAGCCCAATAAAAGTACAAACGATATCAAATAAATCCACAACATAAGCATCATGATCGTGCCCAATGAACCATATAACTCATCATAATTGGCAAACTTTTGAATATAGAATGAGTACAATTCAGAGATGATAATGATTAACACCGTTGCAAGTGTGCTACCCGCAGAAAAAAAGCGAAATTCTTTGCGATTCGATGGGCCAAAATAATAGATGGTAGCAATGGCAAAATAGAGCATCGCCGTTACAAAAATCGCCGTTACAATTGAAAATATCAGCGACAAATTGTCCGCCACAAAAACGCTATGCTCGGCCCAAAAATTGAGCAATTTTCGCTCGAACAATACTACCAGCACAAGCGCGAGGACCGCCACGATGATTAGGAACACAAAAACCAAGGCCGTAATCTTCGCCGACCACCAGTTTCGTTTTTCAAAATTGATACGCGAACTATTAAAGGATTGAATTAATACCGAGAAACCATTTGAGCTAAAATAAAGTGCCAGGATAAATCCAAATGAAATCAATGAGGATACAGTCGAATTCTGAAAATCATCCAAATTACCAACAAATTCATTAAATAAAGTCTCCGGAATGAAACTACCAAAAACAGGCAGAACGTCATTTTCGAGATTAAAGTAAGGGATGTATGCGAAAATGATGACCATAACAAGACCAAAGGGTATCATGGCTAGAAAAAAATGAAACGCTAGAGAAGACGCTCTTGTCGAAATAAAACCCTTTCGGATAGACCAAACAAAAAAGAAGAGAATTTCCCATAAGGATACACCATCGAACCCTGGCAAAACGATCTTACGTATAATGTGAATCGTCCTGCGAATCAATGTTACGCGCAAAACACGAATAAGACGTTTTATCTTCTTTATTAATTGTTCCACAAGAACAAATATAAACCCTTATTTCGATTCCTGATTGATACGAACAATATGAGCAAAGAAGCAATGCGTCAGAATATTATGGTCTAAATGACCCGCCGCCTGCAGTCGGCTTCTCTTCTACGCCTTCCTTAAATGTCTTTTCTACGACTGGTTTGCCACGTCGGTCGAATACATACATTTTGCCGTCTTTGAGGCCGTCCTTGTAATTGATTTCTTGTGTAACACGATGCGGACGCCATTGGAAAATCAACATTTTGCCGTGTAGCTTTCCTTCTTTATAATTGATTATTCTACTGGCTTTTACACCGCCTTTAAAGTAGTATATCCATTCCCCTTCTTCTTTCCCATTCTTGTAGGATCCCTCATGCGTTAAGCGACCATCTTTATCACTATACCATTGCCAGTGACCATGTCGTACGCTTTGTTTTAAAACACGCTTAGAAAATGGCCCGTATTTAACACCCTTCTTGTGGTTAATCAATTTATATTCGCCAACTTCCAGCAATCGTCCTTTTTTGTCAAACCTTTTCCACTCGCCGACTTTAAGATCATGATCATAACTACCTTGAAGGTGTAGTTTTCCTTTTTTGAAATAAGATTTCCATTCGCCATGTAGCGTTCCCATATCAAAATTTGCAACATTCTTGAGGTCCCCATTTTCAAACCACTGCTGCCACTCACCGTGTTCTTTCCCTTCAACAAAATTTCCTTGCTTGAGCAATTGACCATTTTCAAACCATGTTTTCCATTCTCCATGTTCTACATCATCTTTGTATGATCCTTTTCTCCATTGTTTGCCATCTCTATAAAAGAATTCCCATTCGCCATTTCTACTGCCCTTTTCAAAATAACCTTGACTCTCAACTTGAACCGTATCACCAGGAAACCAATATTTCCAGAAACCATCTTGTTGATCAGCCACAAAATCACCTTCCATGTCTTTGGTGCCAACATTGGTGTACCATGTCCAATGATCTACTTTTTGACCATTGTGATACTTACCTTCGACATTGAGTTTTCCGTTATCGTAGTACTTTTTGTAATCACCCTGTAAATTTCCATTTACATAATTCACTGATCGATCGAGGTCTCCCGTGTAGTACCAATAGAACCAGGTACTATCCTTTACACCATCTTTGTATTGACCTTGAGCAAATATTTTTCCGCCAGCTGTATATTCCTCAAAAGGACCGTTTTTAATCCCGTCCTCGTATGAATAAAACTCTTGAAGGTGTCCGGTGCTCGAATAATATGTAAGTGTTCTACCATTCCCGTTTTTCAACGTTTGTGTGCTATCAGGCAACCAAAAATTCATAACATAATAGAGCGAATCTTCCACCTTTTCCTCCATCATGTGATACCCATTAAAATAATAGCTTTTCCACTCACCTACAGGACGGTTCATGCTGTAATAACCTTCTTCCTTTAGGTTTCCGTTCTCATACCAGGAGGTGTATATGCTGTCTTGTTTGCCATGCTTAAAATAGCCTCTTTCTTTTGGCTGACCGCTAGCGTAGAATCGAATAACCTCTCCATGTAATTCACCTTTGAAATAATTTCGCTCTTCTTCAATACGACCTTGACGATCCCAATAACGCCATAAGCCATGCTCCATGGTCGTCTCCCCATAAAACTTGTCAGCATAGTAATAACCCTGACTTTGAATTTGCCGTTTCTCAAAATCCCAAAAATTCTTGACCATTTTCGGTTTACTCTTCTGAGCAAATGAAAACAATGAAATAATCAATAAACCTATTGTGAGCAATTGTTTTGTCATTATTGTAGGCTGTCTTTTAAGAAATTATTCGTGTTTATATAAACAAAAATAGGTATTTCGTTACGTTTGTTACCGCGCCAAATTTAATATCCCCTGCGTAAGAAATAACAATCCAAATGAAATCAAGATAAAACCTAGAACCAGATTGAGAATGCGTATCCAGTTGGGTGTTAAAAAGTCTTTCAATTTTTTTGCGCCGATGATTTTAAGGACATCAATGCTAAAGAAAGTAATCAAGATCAATGTAATGTAGATCATTTGGGTATACGCATGCGGAAGCCCGAGATGATGAGGCGCTTCTGGCACCAATGTCATTAAAGTTAACCAATAAAAGAGAACGCCAGGATTTAAAGCATTAATGGTAAAACCTTTTACTATCATCATGATATGATTACTTGCTGTTAAATCATTAGGGTTAACCAGTTTTCGTTTTTTCTTGAGCTTCGATTTTTTGTTCTTTAATAGGTTAACAATCCCAAAAACGATGAATGCAGCACCTCCTATAACTTTCAAAAAATGCCGATTTGATCCTTCCATGAAATCATGCACCTCTGTAAAAAATAAAAAGGCGATGGTTACATAAACAAGATCACTAATTAATACACCAAGATCTAGAAAGAGGGCCGATTTAACACCTTTTGAAATACTCGTTTCTATCAGAATAAAAAACGCAGGACCAACCATAATACTGAGTAGTAGTCCATATAGTATTCCGCCTATGATTATATCTCCCAAAAGACTAAGTTTTTGCTAATCCGTCAAAGTTATGATTTAGAATACGAAATGTCTTGAAAATTGTTCTGATTTTCGTCACTTTTCAGGCTAATTTTCAACGTAAAAACTGACTAAAGCTGCACATCTATTTCAACAGATATAGGGCAATGATCTGAATGAACTGCATCCGATAAAATATCTGCATTTGTTAATTGCGACTTTAATGAATCGGTGACAAAGTGATAATCAATGCGCCAGCCTAAGTTTTTCTTTCGTGCCCCAAAACGATAGGTCCACCAAGTGTACTTATGAGGTTCTTCATGAAATTCGCGGAAAGTATCTACGTAGCCCATGGCCAAAAAATCAGTTATCCACTGACGTTCCTCGGGTAAAAATCCAGATGACTTTTTATTTGATACAGGATTATGAATGTCGATTTCTTTGTGGCAAATATTTATGTCGCCCGATATCACCAAATTCGGTCTTTCCTTCCGCAATTCTTCAATATACAGTTTGAAATCTTCAAGAAACTCCATCTTAAAATCCTGACGCTCGTCTCCACTACTTCCACTTGGGAAATAACAACTCAAAACAGAAAAATCACCATAATCAGCGCGAAGAATTCGACCTTCTGCATCGTATTTTTCAATTCCACATCCATATTCAACATGGTCTGGCTCTGTTTTAGAAAGAATGGCAACTCCACTGTATCCTTTTTTTTCTGCTGAATACCAATAATGCTTATAACCAGCATCTTCAAAAATTGATGACTCCAATTGATCAGGATGTGCCTTTGTTTCTTGAATACAAACGATATCAGGATCCTCACTTTTCAACCAATCGATCCAATCTTTCTTTAATGCTGCTCTTATTCCATTAACATTGTAAGACAGAATTTTTGCCATTTTCTTTTTTCTACAAAGTTAATGGTTCATCTGGAATCGCCTTTTGTAATTTTAATTCTATTTTTAACAAAAACGTAAATAAATTACGTTCTTCGATTGCACCTTTGTGCTGCAGTATCAATAAAGTGGATTATGGCAAAAACAAAAACTTCATTCTTCTGTCAAAATTGTGGTTCAGAATCCCCAAAATGGGTAGGTAAATGTGCTTCTTGTGGTGAGTGGAACACGTACTTAGAAGAGGTCATACAAAAACAACCTAAAAGTGCAACACCCTTTTCTTCTTCTTCGACTCAACGAGCAGCGAAGCCGCATCGTATAAATGAAATTGAAAAACTGGAAGAACGCCGAATTATGCTTCGAGATGAGGAGTTAAACCGTGTACTGGGTGGAGGCGCGGTCCCAGGGTCTTTAATCCT
This sequence comes from Crocinitomicaceae bacterium, assembly GCA_049611865.1. Lineage (GTDB taxonomy): Bacteria > Bacteroidota > Bacteroidia > Flavobacteriales_D > Crocinitomicaceae > Crocinitomix. The sequence goes on from JBMZAY010000011.1 coordinate 60,549, forward strand.
TTTTGGCGGTGAACCAGGTATCGGGAAGTCCACACTATTATTGCAACTCTCTGTTCGTGAAAAAGGAAAAAAGATTCTGTACATTTCAGGAGAAGAAAGTGAACAGCAAATCAGTATGCGCGCCGATCGGATCGGCAAGGAAAATGAGGCTTGTTTTGTCTTGACTGAAACTTCAATGGACAATATTTTTATTCAACTCGAAGCGGTCAAACCAGATATACTGATCATTGATTCTATCCAAACGTTACACTCCTCTTCGATTGAATCATCACCGGGCAGCGTCAGTCAAATTAAAACCTGTACCGCAGAATTTTTGCGCTATGCAAAAGAATCAGGCACACCTGTTTTTTTAATTGGCCACATTACCAAAGAAGGCGCTTTAGCCGGACCAAAAGTGCTGGAACACATGGTTGATACTGTCTTGGTTTTTGAAGGTGATCGCAACCATGTCTATCGTTTGGTGCGTTCAATGAAAAATCGATTTGGATCTACCAATGAAATGGGCATTTATGAAATGACAGGAGTTGGTTTACGGCAAGTGCAAAACCCTTCTGAAATTCTTATTTCAAACCATGAAGAACAGTTGAGCGGAACTTCTATTGCTGCAACCATTGAAGGAGTGAGACCTTTATTAATCGAAGTGCAAGCATTAGTCAGCACAGCTGCATACGGCACTCCTCAACGATCGGCGACAGGTTTTGATCTTAGACGACTAAATATGTTATTAGCAGTGCTTGAAAAACGTTGCGGATTTAAATTGGGAATAAAGGATGTTTTCCTCAATATTGCTGGTGGAATCAAGGTAAACGATCCTGCGATAGATCTAGCAGTTGTTTGTGCCATCATGTCGTCCAATGCGAACATTCCAATTCCAGCATCCATTTGTCTAGCTGCGGAACTCAGTCTCAGTGGTGAAATTCGTCCCGTGAACAGAATGGAGCAAAGAATCTCCGAAGCAGAAAAAATGGGCTTCGAGCAGATTATCATTTCGAAATACAACAAAGGTATTAACCCCAAAAATCATAAAATAAAGATTCATGCGGTTGTAAAAATCGAAGATGCCATCCGATTAATTTTCGGTTAAATTTCAGTTTCGCTACATACAATAAAAGGAGGATTATACAGTTAATTCTTTGTAAATTTGAACAGATGAAAAAAGCTAGAAACGCTGGATGGTTATTAGGATTGTTATTTATAACACAATCAGCAATTGGTCAAATTGCAATGCAAGATTGGCGAATTCACTTTTCTGTGTATAGTGGTCAGGGAATCGCTGAAACGAATGACAATGTTTTTCTGGCCTGTTCAAATGGAATTGTTCGCTATGATTTAGAAGATAACTCTGTCAACCAATTAACGGTAACTAACGGATTAAGCGATCTGGGAATCTCCTCCATTTCCGGAAATGAAACTACTGCAATTGTAGGATATGTGAGTGGTAATTTGGACGTGATCGAAAACGGGCAAATAACAAATGTTCCTTGGATCGAAAAAGCGGAGATTTCTGGTGATAAAACGATCCATAATTTTTGTTTCGATGAGAATTACATTTATATAGCAACAGGTATAGGTTTGATACTTTTTGACAACGATAAAAAGGAAATTAAGGACACTTACTATCCTTATGAAAATCCAGTCATTTTCGACGTTGCTATTTATCGGGATACATTATTCGCAGCGACCGATGACGGAATTTATTATGCGCCAAAAGATCGTCCTTTTTTAAACGACCAAAATCAGTGGGAGAAAAAAGAGAATTTACCTCCGACCGTATTAAATGCAACTTTCACGCAAATCGAACCTTTTGGCAACTATCTTTTTTACGGGTATGACAGTGAGGAATTTAATGAAGACACCATTTATTATGAATCTAACGGTGTGATATCTCGCATAGACGAAACGCTCAACTTCAACAATATTTATGCTGATGAAGACCGTTTAATTTTATCCTTGTTTTCTACGGTTAGAGCATTGGATTTTGATCTCAATGAAATCATAACGATTTTCGATTATCCTGATGGCACACCATTACCAGAGGCCGCTGTTTATAATAACGGTAATTTCTGGATTGCGGATAAAAGACACGGGATGGTAAAGGCAGCCAATTCATGGTCGGCTGACTTTATTTTTGATAACACTCCTGCTTTTGACGGAAGCTATCGGATGGATATTCAATTCGGAAAAGTCTTAGTCGCTGGCGGAGGTTTAACTCAAAACCTGCAAAACAACTTTTTTCGAAATGGTGTCTACCTCTTCGAAAACGAAGAATGGACAAATTATAACTATCTAACTGACGATTTGATTGTCAATGAAGAAGATTGGGATTTTATATCGGCCGCTGTTAACCATAGTAATACGGATGAATTTGCCTTTTCTAGCTTCTCTCAAGGCGGATTAAAAATAGTTAAGGATGGTGAAGGTATTGACGAAGTATACAATGCAGGTAATTCGATGATAGAGGACAATGCTGGTAGAATGATTATTCCAGACATGAAATATGATGATGATGGCAATCTTTGGTTTGTGAATCAGGGACTGAACCCTTTAAAAGTTTTGACACCGGATGGACAAATGTATACATTCTCCTTAGGTGCTTTATCAAATGCTAAATACCCTTACCGCTTGTTAATTGATAATGATGGCAATAAATGGGTGGCCGTCACCAATGTTGGTTTGGTCGCTTTTAATGATAACGGAACCATAGATGATCCTTCTGATGATCAATTAAGAACACTCAGGGCAGCTGGAGGCTTTGGAAATTTACCCTCGGTTTTTGTTAAAGGATTAGCACAGGATGCAGATGGAGAAATTTGGATCGGAACGGAAGAAGGATTGGTTATCTTATACTCTAGAAATGCCCTTTATGACGGAGGGTTTGGCGAATATGATGCAAGTCCAATTTTATTAGAGGTAGATGGTGAGGTTGAAAGATTATTAGGCGACACGTATATCACGGCAATCGCTATTGACGGCGGAAATCGTAAATGGATTGGAACAAGTTCTTCTGGAGTATTCTGTTTTTCTGAGGATGGCTCAGAGGAAATTTATCGCTTCAACGTTGACAACAGTCCGCTTATTTCTAATAACGTACTTGACATCAAGGTAGATCAGTTATCGGGCGAAGTATATTTTGCAACAGAGAAAGGATTGGTTTCATTTCGCTCTGATGCAACAATTGCGGATCGTCAATTTAGTAATGTGCGTGTATTTCCAAATCCAGTTTACCCAGATTTTTCAGGACCAATTACTATTCAGGGGCTAGGCTATGAATCTGACGTGAAAGTCACCGACATCTCGGGAAATTTGATTTACAAAACGGTCTCAAACGGAGGTACGGTCATTTGGGACGGCAATAATTTAAACGGAGAACGCGTGCAATCTGGTGTTTATCTTGTTTGGACTGGAATCACATACGATAAAGGAAAGAACGTCGCCAAAATACTCTTTATCAACTAATCACATGGCCCGAAAGCTGACGCGAGGGATCGTTTTACAAAAAATTGATTATTCTGAAACCAGCTTAATCTTAAAAGTACTCACACCTGATAATGGCGTAAAAAGTTTTATTTTCCCGGGCGCAAAACGCAAAAAGAAACATGGAAATCTTGTGCACTCCATGGCCATTTTATCTTTAGAATACTTTCAACGGAAAGACAGCGATCTCGCGAAAATTTCTGGCGTTGAACCTGCGATTGTTTTTCAAACCTTAACTTTTGACCCCTATAAATCAAGCATTCTTTTTTTCATGAACGAAGTGCTACTTCACACACTCAGAGACAATGAAAGAAACGATGAACTCTATGCCTTTTTAGAAAACATATTGCAGGTTTTGGACCACAGTGATCGCATTGCGAATTTTCCAGCGAAGTTTCTTTATCGTTTAACACGATACTTAGGATTTGCTCCAGAGGAAAACGACGATGCCGTTTATCTCGATTTGCAAGAGTGCTCTTTCACGAAGTATCGACCAAATCATAACGATTATTTCGACCGCGAAACAACGAGCTATCTATTAGCCTTGGGAAGAGCTAACTTCGATGGAGAAAATGATCCTCAAATTCCGCTCGCTAAAAGGCGACAACTCGTCTATGATCTATTGAAATATTACCATGTTGTCATCGATCAATTTAAACCAATTCAAAGCTTAGCTATTCTCGAAGCTACATTCCACGATTAAACACAAAAAAAGGCCTTCTCAATAAGAAAAGGCCTTTCAAAATTTTGTGAATTAGATCTATTTAATCACTAGCTTTTTACTCACTGTCTCACCCTCAGTTTTCAGGATTACAAAATAAATTCCTTTTGCAACCTGATCCAAATCAAAGCTGATCAATTGATCCGTAAAGTTGTTGTATTGGTTCATCCACATCGTGCTACCAACAACGTTTACAACCTCAACTTGAATATCCTTAGCGTCATCTAATTGGAACTGTAAGTTAATCGTACCATTAGAAGGGTTTGGATATAAAGCAAAGCTTCGCTTCAATGTAACACCTGGGATACCTGTACCATCGTCAATAAATACAGTTACTTCTAATGTTGTTTCACATCCGTCATCGTTTGTAACGTTACAAACATAAGTAGTAGTTTCAGTTGGAGATACGGTAACTGTAGCTGTTTCACCAACGAAAATTGCTTCATCATCATACCATGACCAAGATGTCCCTCCAGTTACTGTCAGGTCAGTTGAAGTTCCTGCGGCGATAGTAACGTCCGGTGAAATTGTAGGTGTAAAATCATTATTAACTCCAACAGTTGCTGTACCGGTAGCTTCACAATTTCCACCATCAATTACCACATAATTATAGGTGGCTGAAGGCAAACCTGTGAATGCAGACGTAGGGAAGAAACTAGCACCATCATTGATTGAATATTCATAAGCTCCTCCATCTCCTCCGGTCACAACAAAATCAATCTCTCCATCCTCAGCTGTACAATTTTCATCAGTTACATTGGCAGTAACATCCATTGCTGGATTAACTGTTAGTGTATAAGTCTCAGATGCATCACTTTCACAAGATCCATCTGCAATCAACGTAATCTCCCATGTTCCTTCGGCAAACTCCGTTGTTAAATTGGCTTCATCATAGAAATAATAATCTGCACCGTCAAAAATATCCCAATAGTAATCAGTCGTGTTGAACGACCCATAACCGTTCATTGTCACCTCCATGCCCTCACATGTTTCAGGATCTGGCCATGAAACGACTGCCTTAGGAGCTGGACCGTTTGATGTTAATACATCCCATATCAATGAACAATCAGGCCCAGAGACAAATAAGTCCGAAGTTAGTGTCCAACCTACACCACCAGATATCAATGTACTCGTTGTACTTGTTCCAGACGGTCTGTCTCCGAAGTTTGTAGTGGCAAATAATACCGTATCGAATCCGGCAGAGTAATCATATTCAACACCAGCCCAATAATTTCCTGTTACTGGTACTGGCGTGCTAAATTCAATTGTATTCCAGAATCCTGCATTTAAATCGGAAATCGCTACTACTTCAGTACCTAAAACTGTTCCTGGTTCTCCAGCAGCATCATCCCAAACTCGGAAAGTAACGTTACTCGCTCCTCCAATATCATCAGCTTGGAAAATTGGAATGTAAAAACGTTTCACAAAAGTTGGAGCCGGAGCATTGAATGCTTCAGCATATCCTTCTACTAGCAAATCACCATCTGATAGCGTTAGCTGCGACGGATAATAACCGGCTTCGTCAGTTACCAAATAAAATGCTAAATTGTCGTATTCCGCCGCCGTATAGTTTCGTGAAGTGTCACAATCAGTTGTTCCATCTCCACCAGCGACAACTTCAATATAGTCAGTCTTCGTTTCAGTGTCACTAACTTCACCATTACTTGCAGTTAACGCCACAGTATAAAATCCAGCATCATCAAATTGAATAACTGGGTTTTCGCTAAATTCATCCGTTCCTCCAATGTAACTTACACCAGTTGCAGGTGTCACGTTCCACTCCCAAGAAGTTGGGTAATTTGTACTTAAGTCTGTAAAGTTCACTGAACCACCCTCGATAACTGTTGTAATATCCGCTTCAAAATCAGCTACAGGCGGCATTGGAAATGGCGTATCACAAACGTCAGATGTTGTTAAGTCATTTCTAGAGTTCTCACAAACTAAATGCATTAAGTCTGACTGATCTTCCGTAAACATACACTGACAGTTTGGGTAATCCATGAAATTCTCGTACTGTGTTTGGGTTCCAGGGCATGTTTCCTGATCTCCTGAACAAGATCCTCCAAAATCAAATGAAGGACCAGCCGTATTTGGCGTGTCAGCCAATCCGTCGTCGGTTCCACAAGAACCGTCTCCACCATCCCAAGGGTGATCTAAACCTAAAAAGTGTCCGATTTCGTGCGATAATACGTGAGTTGCTGGGTTCGTTCCTAGGTTGTAATCTATAACGATACCGTCAATTGCTGCTGGAAGTAATGACATTACCGTTGGCTTATATGCATAACCAGCAATTCCTGACCCTGCACCATTTGTAATGTCACAAATCCAGATATTTAAATAACGATCTCTGTCCCATGGCTCTGTTCCAGTACCTCCATCAATCGAACTTTTCATTTTGTTGGTTTCTGTTGTTGGATTAAACCAAGTTTCTACTGTTGAAACACGATGAATTCCATATTCATCTAACGGAACACCAACTTTATTTTGTTTGGCCATACAGAATTCAATGTCCACGTTGTGGGCAAAAAAGCCGTATTAACCACGCGTCTCTCCGACATCCGGGTTAGATGCGCTGAAGTCTTCGTTGACACCATCTAATAAGTCATTGATCTCAGCTTCTGATAAATTCTCAGCAGGTGTATTATACACCACGTGGAATATGACAGGAATGGTGTAAACAGATCGCTCCTCACCTTCCATCAGCGCAACCATGTTGTTCTGATATTCCTTCTCCATCTGGTATGATTCCTCAATACCTGCTTTTCGAACCCAGTCATCTGTAATGATAAGCCAATTACTCTATATAAAAGAGTTAAAATTCCTATGACTAAAGGCCAAGTTTTCCTTTTAATTCTTTTGAAATACCATCCTTATGAAGGTAAATATTGATGGTTTTATAATCAAAATAGGCCTGTGATGTAAAGAAGAATCCGTCACATTCATTACGATCTCCCCAAGAGTTTTTGATCAACAAGTATTCTTTACCATTTTGATCTTTATACAGCCCTACAGCATGCATGCCATGATCATCAGTAGTCTGCTTATTGTCATAGGCAACCTGACGCATTTGCTGAGTGATTTTTTCCTCTTCAACCGGTTCCATGAAGCAATCTGCACTCTTTTCTGCTCCAGCATCCGAGAAATTTCTGTTATTCCTACCCGAAACTTTAATAGTTGAACGGTCCTTAGGCACAATGGCCAGCCCTGAACGGAAGCTAAAGTAATCCTCTGATACATCAGCACCCCAAGCGAATGAATAACCTTCTTTCAAAGCATAGGTCGCCACTTTCCAAAGATCTTCTAATGGAACATTATAAGAATTGCCCCATGCCCAGTTATCAGCAATCGCTAGTTGACATGTTTGATAATATGGATGATTAGAAAATGAAGTCAGCGAAATATAATCATCCATATTCAATCCAAGCTCATCTCTGTATGTCAGCGGGTTGTATTCTTTTCCATCCACATTAAATTTAAAATCGTTTAAATTTTCTGGTATCTCACCTAGATAAGCATCCAATACCCCGCGGATTGCTTTAAGCCATGATGAAGACAAAGCATCATTTGTAGAAAGACCCTGTCTTGCTTTTAAAACGCCTCCAATCGTTCCTTTTAAAACAGCTGACAGCTCTGAATGATTGTGTCTTTGAGATCCATAATTTAGACCCTCAAAGACCTCCGACGGTACAATTCCATAACGCTTGATCACCCAAGGAATATCGTGAAAAGCTCCGCCCTCATCAAAATTGGTGTTGCCATCGGTTCTGATATATTTTTCAGCCTTACCTAAGTAGGCGTGATAAACGATATACATCTCAGCTAGATCATGTCCTTCTTTACCCATACGCTCCAACTCAGATTCAAAAAACGATAGAGCAGAAAAACTCCAACAGGTTCCTGTCCAACCTTGTGATAAAACCGGAGTAGAAGGCAATTGTGTTACTTTTTTGAATTTGTATTTACTTCCTTCTTTATTTGTAGTAAAGTCTTGAGCTGTTAAGCTAAATGCCATGAATAAGGCAAAAAGAGATAAAATCGATTTTTTCATTGTAATTTTTTCTAATAGGGTCGAGTCACATCAATCATACCGAAAAATGCGGCTCATTTTAATAATGTTCCAAGATACTGATTAATTCAAGAAGAAATTGAAATAAGCTCCAATAATACATGAGCGGTCGATAAGGAAAATTAAGGGCGAAATTCAATTATTTCTTAAGCAACCAACCCGAAAAACCTGCATTCTTAAACGCTTTTAATGCCGCTTTTGCTTCTGAACGCGTCGCATAATCACCGCTGGAAACACGATGAAGTCCATTCTTTTTGTCCAAAACATGCGCCTCATAGCCTGCTTTTTGCAGATCTTCAACAAGTTGGTCTGCATTGGAAGCAACTGAGAAACATCCTCCGATGATGTGATACGGAAGGTCCTTATTTTGAGCAATTACCTTTTCAGAAGCCTCGATTTTCTCCGACTGGTTTTTTTCCAAGCGAATCGGAATGTAAAAGTCGTCATCTAGCGCATAATTGTAAACCTCAACATGCTCACTAATCTGAGAAGTCAATGACTCCCAAGTTTCCACTTTCGGATTCTCGGCACCATGAAACTCATTTTCTAATCGCACCTCGTAGCTGCGCTCAGGCGCTGAATGAATAGGATTGAAATCTGCAAGTTGAATTTTCCCCGTTTCAATGAAATCCGTTTCAACAGGAATCCAATACGAATAAAATAAAAAAGGAATGGCAACAGCTGCAGCAATGTATTTCCACTTACCTCCCCTTTTAGTTTTCTGAATTGAAACGACTTTATACTCAGACTCAGTTGAGGTATTCACAACTATATCCTCCTTTTCAGTGAGGGCAATGACTGGTGTTTCAACTATCTCAATTTTCTTCTTAGGAAGCGTTGAAACTTTATCCGCCACAACATTTTTTACAGGTTCTTTTTCTACTGTCTTTAAATGCGGCACAAACTTTACGTTGGATAAACCATAGGCCTCAAGTAAAAGGTTTACCTCGCGACTTTGCTCGAAAATGATGCTGTTTTCTTGTTGATATAAAAACCCCAATTCTCCAAAATCTACGCGTTTGCCCTCTGACAATTCTGAAAGCCAATTAGCGACAGATTTTTGAATAACCTCAAGTGCTTTAGGATAAGAATAATCTTCAGCTTGCACCAATGTATTGGCTAAAAGGCCATCGTTATTCTTTAAATTGACGTTAAATAAAACGCTTTTTGAAGGCGGCAGAATACGTTTATTCGCTGTATCAACAACAGCAGAACGATAGTTTGCAATGAATCCGCCAAATTCAGGCACAATCACACAATTATGCGATTGCAATAAAAAAGCTATGTGTTTTGTCAATTCCACACTCAAATGTAAGAAATGTTCACGAAATGTACGAGTATATGGACGTTTAGTTTCTTTAAAAGCTCAATTAAATCAGCACACGTGAATATTATTCATAAAAAAACTAATTTTGGTTTTGGGTCGCTTTCCACGCGTAATAAAGATCAAAGTAGCTTTTGGTTTCTAATATGATTACACCACCTGTCGTGTCGCCATATTTAGCAGGTATCCCTCCTGTATAGGCTTCTAGACCTTGCAATGAAATTCCAGGAAGACTACCGATATCTGTAGACTTAACACCATCTACATAATAAATGGCATCTCCCGGTCTTGATCCTCTGACGATTATTTGATTTGTACCTTCTACCTGCTGTATGTCCGATGACTTACCTGCGATCAAACCTAATGGGTCACGCACGAAAGGAGAGTTTTCGATATCCTCAACCGGTATTTTTAGTTTGGGAATATCTTTTGTGATGATAGGCTCTGTCCAAACAATCACGGTAGGCTCGAGCATTTTATTTTGACTGACATAAGGATTTACCGTTGTAATACCGTCTGGCGAAACAGTAATATTTCCCATGATGATTGTGTCAAACATAGCTGGAGCTACATGCAAATTATAAACTCCCGGTTGTAAGGCATCAATCTTATATTTTCCGTTTAAGTCTGATTTCGCATAACGATTACCGCTATTCGTTTCAACCCACATCCGTGCGAAAGGAATTACCGTCGTTGAGTCGCTTTCTTCGTATACATAACCACTTATGGTTCCTAGTCCTCCTTGGGCGCTCAACAGTTTTATGCTAAGTGCCACAAATAATGTTAGTGCTAATTTAAATTTCATATTGTTCTGTTTTTAATTAATGTTAATGAACTTCAAACGCGTTTCCTGTGTCGTTCGATTATTGGATGTATTTGCACTGGAGATTCCACAAAAAATTTTAAACTTTCTTTAAAAACCCCTAGAATAAAGGAGAAAGATTGAGGGTTTGGAACAAATCAAATACCTTTTGGTTAACTTTGTTGGTGTGAAACACATGAAGAGCGAAAAGAAAAATATCAGGAACCTCGACCAAGAGGAATTGATTCAACTATTGGTTGAAGACGGTGAGAAAAAGTTCCGTGCTAAACAGGTCTATGAATGGCTTTGGAAGAACGGAGCGCGCGAATTCGGGGGTATGCATAATATTTCAACCAAAGTTCAACGATTTTTGAATGAACGTTTCTTCATAGACGGGTTAGAAATTTCTGATGAGCAACACAGCAATGACGGTACAGTAAAATGTGCCTTTAAAACCTGGGATGGTCATATTACAGAAGGGGTTCTAATCCCGACTCCAAATCGTGTAACCGCATGTGTCTCTTCTCAAGTTGGTTGCAGTTTGGCGTGTAAGTTTTGTGCGACTGGAAGATTAAAACTGATGCGTAATTTGAGCCCGGGTGAAATTTACGATCAAGTTATGTTGTTAACGGCTTTGTCCGAAAAGAAGTTTGGTCAACCGCTTTCAAACATTGTTTTTATGGGCATGGGGGAACCCCTCTTGAACTATAAGAACATGTTAGCAGGCATTGATAAAATCACCTCACCTATTGGTTTAGGAATATCTCCAAAGCGTATAACAGTTTCAACAGCAGGAATCGCAAAAATGATCAAAAAGTTGGGAGATGATGAAGTTCGTTTTAACCTCGCTCTTTCATTACACGCTGCGAACGATCAAAAGCGTACTGAAATCATGGAAATTAATGACACTAATAATTTAGAGGTCCTAGCTGATGCGCTGAAATATTTCTATGATAAAACACGATCTCGGGTTACGTTTGAATACATTATCTTTAAAGATTTCAATGATTCTCTAAAAGACGCAAGAGAGCTGGCAGATTTTTGTAAAAATGTGCCTGTTAAAATCAATATCATTGAATACAATCCGATTGATGATGGAGAGTTTGAGCAAGCCGACCTACATAAGGTGAATCAATTTGCACAATTCTTAGAATCATTGAATTTGGTTGTCAATATTCGACGCAGCAGAGGCAAAGATATTGATGCAGCTTGCGGACAGCTTGCCAATAAAAATGGAGCTATTGCGTTAAAGGAACGTAGCCTAAAATGAAAACCTCACTTGTTTTAATATTGTTATTAATTGTTGCAACCGGTACAGGACAGGGTAACAATAGTGGTCTTGGCCCATTGGAAAAAGGAGACATTTTTAATACACCAAGAAATAGCAATTTCTCTGGTTTTTTGGGGCAAAATGCTCAGACGCTATTTTCGGTAGACTATATTGCTATCAATCGAAAAAAACAAGAATTGAATTTGCGTCGCTTTCATAGTGGTGACCTTTCTCTGGTTGATTCGCGCGACTTGTTTCGTGTTATAGACGACAACTATTACAACGAGCCTAATGAAATTTTCTACCAAGAGAATCAAATATTCTTGTTTTCAACGCTGAATGCATTAAAAGGCAATCACAAACTTATTTACATAGAAATTTTCAATGAATACGGAGAATTGATTAATGAAAAAGTGATCGACACTTTGGAGGCCGATGAAAAATATTTAGTTACTGAACCCATCGAAAAAGATGGGTTTCTAATCGCAACTCACAACCAATTTGAAAACATCTTTGAGCAATCAATCGGATTAAAATCGATCCATAGAAATGGTGCTATTCGATGGGAAAACACTGTAAAATCACCAGTATCATTGCAAAACATGACGCTTGAACAAGTGCATTATTCGTTAGATGCACCTGTTTATTTGTTATGTGATTATGGATTTGACAAAGGTTCTACTCGTCAAGACAACACAGACTTGTTAAATCACAAGTACGCGATCTGGGGATACGATCCTCACAAAAAGCTCCTCAAGGAATTTGATATCCGTATCAAAAACAGGTGGATAAACGGAATTTCAATACAATTTAATTCAAAGCATGATCTCGTTGTTAATGGCTTTATGAATGAAACGAGAAGAGCTTCGATCAACGGTGTTTTCACTTTGCACTTATCGTCTGAAATGACAGTGATAAATTCAACCTACTACAAATACAAAAGAGCTTTTTATCAAAAATTTGCTGAAACTAAAAAAGCAGAGAAGTTAAAGGAGTTGGATGATATTGTGCTTCGTAACTGCGTGCTTTTAGGGGATGACTCCTACTTTTTGATTGGAGAACATTTTTATCACTTTACTGAGCGAAATTATGATCCACGAACAAATATCACGACCACCACAGAAAACTACAACTACAACTCAATTGTCGTAGCTTATTTTGATCCTAACGGACATCATCTCTGGACGGAAAAAATTCCAAAATATCAGCAATCAATCAATGATTATGGGTATTACTCGTCTTTTGCTGTGATGAAACATGACATGAGCATGTATTTATTCTTCAATGATTCAGATCGAAATAACGAACTAGCGTTAACTGACTATTTTGGGTATCGCAGTTTATATAACAATAGACGCTTTCAAATCACCTATGTCAGGGTCAATCCCGATGGTGTTCAAGCAAGAGGGAGTTTCATAGATAACAACAATAACTTTACCTTAAGACCACGACAGAGTTATCAAATAGATGATAACCGTTTCTTTTTGTATGGAGAAAATGGTAAGAACAGACGCGTATTTGCAACGCGCCCACAAGAATAGTTATTTGGACCCTGTTTCGCGACCTTCTTTTTCAGCTGCGCTTTTTTCCAACTTCTTTCTCATAAAGCGACGCATCAGCGCCATTAGAATAGTTGAAATGGGAATAAGAAAATAAAATGCCCATTTATCAAAGCCTTGCATAATGGCCATTACTAAAACCAAAATAAAGGTGGCTACTGTCATTGCCCACCAGAATTTTTCAAGAATCGAATTTACTTTTGCTAAACTACTCATTGTAGGGTATCATTATTATTTATTTGTTTTTCAACGCGTACTTTGTGAGCTTCATATTCTCGAAAGTTTTCGTCTGTGCTAAGACCATAGCCCCAAACTTCCGTCTCCTTACCTATTATATGAAACTGCTTATCCGTTCTAACACGCTTAGCAGCCTGGTCCCAATATAACTCTTCGGTTTCCAGAGTTTGCTCCTTTTCAAAGTTTGTAAAGATAACATTATTCCTTGCGACGATCTGATTTTCTTTGTCTCTAATTTCAGCGTATTCAGCTGTCAATTTTGACACTATAGAATCTTTTTGACCAAAGAAATTGACTTCAAATCCATCTTTAAAAATCGTTTTCTCCTCCGGCTCGTCGTATTTCTCCATTCGTTTTGCAATGATTTCGTAGATCACAATTCCTGAATCCGAATAAAGAGAATGCATATCATTAACGACCTCTGAAGGTGTATCATCCGTCGTTGTTACCGTTGTAATTGTCTCAAGATCATTTTCGCATGAAAAAAACATTCCCGCCATAAATATGGCAGGAATGCAAAGCAATTTTATGTCTATTCTCTGTATAATCGTTCTAATATTAGAATCGAGCAGTAGTGCTTTCTCCCCAGCAAGAGCATGTAACTGTTGCTCCAGCAGATACTCCCTCACCAAAGGCTTCAGTACTTGTAGGTGCGCTACTCAAATATTTACTGCTACTTACACCTTCTTTCCCTGCAGCAATAGCTCGGTTGATGTAATCGTTCGCCAACCAGAAGTTTGCCTTACGTTCTACTGTAGATGTTCCGCAGCTGTTAGCAGTTGCAGCAATTGAATTTGCACAGATATACAATGCTTCTCCTTTTAATTCACCATCAACTTGTTTAGCTGTTCTGAATGCAGACTTGTATGATCCTTGTGCGTATTGAGCGCTTGCCAAACTGTACAAATATTTGTCTTTGTTTTCACCGTCACCTTCAAGCTCCACTGCTTTTTGGAAATAATCTGCTGCCTTTGAAGTGTTCTCGTTTTTCAACGCATAGCTTCCTCCAAAGTAGTATGCAGAAGCAGTCGGATCAACACTAATCAACGTATCTACGTACATTCCGTACACCGCAGTTGATTGACAATTCTTTTGATCCAATAAGTTCAAGTAGTTTTCAACTTTCTTCTTCTTCGCTTCCTTGTCAGCTGGAAGGTTTGCTAATTTCTTTTCAAATACTCCTTCTAAAACTTCGCAATCCTTTGCGATTTTCAAGAAATACTTGTCTAAGAACGCTTGCGCACCTTTTTGACGTTGTACTTCTTTCTCATCTTCCACTTCCATCGCCTTTTTAGTTGCAGTAGAAACGTATTCTGATAAAACGATGTATTCTTCGATTACAATGGTACGTGCATCCTCCTTTTCTTCTGCTGGCGCCTCGTTAAATTTGTTCAAGATCAAATGCTGAAAGTATTTTTTGACGTGTGTCGACTTCGCATCACTCTTCAATACTGGTATACTCGCAGCAAACAATGAGTCGATTTTTGCAAAATCCTTTGACTTATTGGACACAAGCGCAGAAGCATAATCAGCCGTCCATTCAGGATCATTCTCTACTTTCATTCTTGCTTCGAAGATCATGTTTAATGTATCATCAATTGCTTTTTGATCCTCTTCTGATAATCCATCTTCACGTGACAATTTCGAATAGATATAACGTCCATTCGTAAAGAATTTAGCATCAGACCCTTCATCTCCGCAATACTCCCATGCTTTATTCCAAAAGTTAGCAGCATCTTGATACATTTTTTGTTTCAAATACTGGAAATAAAGGCTACGGTATTTTGCGCAATCATCAGTATCTGTAGATGTTGAATCTTGAGCAATTGATACATTTCCTAAAAAGAGTGTTAAGACCAGTGATCCAATTATTCCTTTGAGTTTCATGTTGTTTGTTCTATTTTTTATATTCTAATTATACTTTCTTTTTACAAACCAGCGGTTTGAGCTGAGCGGAGTGATTGATAATCCAACAAAAAGTCCAACATATTGTTCTTGAATCAATCCATTATCCGTTGTCCCCAAGTTCCCTAAATTTGCTGCAAAGTTAATGTTTGTATTTGAATTATTAACTCTGACTGGTATACCTAGTCCAAAACTCATGCCATAATTATCAATTCCAACTAAGTTTCCATCTGCACCAGCTACATTCCATTCGGATTGTGTGTAACTCACGCCAAAGCGATAGTGCAGCTTAGATAAAAATTGTCCTTTATCTAACACTGAAGTCCCAGAGAGAGGTGTCCATTCAAGACCTAAACCAACGTACGCTCGATCTCGCAAACCGCCGTTAACAGTACTCTCATTAAAGCTCGTGTAAGATGTTGACCATGACTCTTGTCTTGCATCTGCTGTAAATCGGAGAAACGAACTTGATTTATATGGTCTGAAGCGATATTCCAACCCTACGCCCATTGTTTGTGGCTTGTAAATTCCGCCTTCGTTATCACGGACAAATTCAATAGTATCCAATACTGAAACACTTTGACCTCTATAGAAACTGCCGATATATGAATATGAGTAGATGTCTTGATAAGCTCTTACTTCTGTTGCCGGACTAAATGTCGCTCCTATAGAAAGAACATTCATGATTGAAGGAGACTCAAATCCAATTTGATAATTTAGTCCAAATTCATAGGTTAAGCCAGATAATCTAATTCCACTTTCTACTCGGGCATTAAAAATACTTGTAGAAGAAGGAATAAACTCATTTGAACGCGTTTTTTGTGCAGTACCAAACAAATAATTAGCCTGAGCGCCTATTGACAATCGACTAATCCTATTCCCTTTTAATGTATCAACTTTGATAATTTTCTCCGAAGAATCTGCAGAATACACTTTGTATTTTCTCAATTTATGATGTGTCTTTGAAAAATCTAGTGGTTGATATGCAACTCCTAAATTCGCAATTCTAACGCCACCCGAGCCTTCGCTAACCGCTAACTGCGTTGTATCTTCTTCTTCTATCGTGTAGTTGGTGATTGTGTAGCCCTTGAATGAATAGGGCTTAATTCCAATACCCGCTCCCCAGTGCTTTTTGATAGGTAATGCCAATTGGAATTGATTTAAACCAAAGTGTTGTTGGTTGGTTGTTTGATCTTGCGTTGAGAATTGAGACAGCCTCCCATTCATTCCCAATTGAAAAACGGGTAGACTTCGACCGATGTAAGCGTATGAAGCAGGATTAATCGAATTGAGTACCGCAGAATCTGTTGCTCCTAAAGCTGTTCCACCCATTCCTCCGAACACAGCATAACCCTCTCGATTTAACTCTCCAAGACCGTATATACTGTAGGGAGATTTTGAACCTTTTTGAGACCATGAACTTAGTGATAAGAACAGCGTAAAGAACAGAATCGTATAGTTAAGCTTTGACATTATATTCAAGTATTTCATTCAAACCAAACAAAGTTAGGTTCTCCCAGTAATTAATCGAAACTGCAAAGATGCCTTTTTTCAACGCTTTATCAAAGAATTTCGCATCTCCTCCAGTCATAAAAATTGTTAATGGTCCTAATTCTCGCTGATAACGTGAAATAAAACCATTTATTTCATGAATAATTGCTTGTTGCACTCCATTTAGGATGCTTGACTCTGTAGATATTCCATAACCATCGGAATCATTTTCAATAAAATCAATCTGCGGCTGTATTTGAGGTAACTGATCCGTGAAGGAGTTTAATGCCCGGAAACGCATCATCAAACCAGGACTAATATTACCCCCGACATATTTTTGATCAACGACTAAATCGTATTTGATGCAAGTACCCAAGTCAATACAAATAGCATTTTGGCCATGCGATTTACTCCAAATTGCCACTGCATTCGCGATGCGATCTTTACCTAAAGTTTCTGGGGTGCTATAACTATTACCTATTGGTAATGGTGTATCATGATTAAAACTTAATATCCTACTTGAATTAATCTGAATGTCCTGATTCGTAACAGAACAAAGAAGAACAGGTGTATCATCTTGGATTTGTTTTTCAACCCATTCCTCTAAATGCACATGATCTGATTTAAGATAAACTACTTTTTCAAGTATTTTTCCATTTTCAAATAATGCAGCTTTTGTTGAGGTATTTCCCTGATCAATAATCAGATTCATGAGGCAAAATTGCATACAATTTATCGAATCGAACTAAATTTTCTAAAAAATTATTGTCAAATGTATGGCGCTTTAAAATTCCTTGCTATCTTTGCCCCTGTCTTTTCCGAAAGGTAAAGCCAACAAAGGCGGTGATATAGCTCAGTTGGTAGAGCAATGGACTGAAAATCCATGTGTCGGGGGTTCAAATCCCTCTATCACCACAAGACAAAAAGGTGTTGCGTTAGCATCACCTTTTTTTTATGACGTATTGTGAATCGAATTTATTCGAATGAGCAATAAGGAAGAAAAAACTGGGACCCGAAGGAGAACCTTTTTGGATTTTGACTCAACCCCTTCAGGATTACGAAGAAATCCCTCTATCACCACAAAAGAAAACCAAGCGCAAACGTGCTTGGTTTTTTTTATTGGACAAAACTGAAGCCTGATTCATGTTGAAGAACAATAAAAAAAGTAACAGATTCCGACGCCTCGGAATCTTTGTTTTTATGTTTGTAAGTTGAACCAATTTAGATTCGCAAAGCAAATCCCTCTATCACCAGAAAAAAACTCAAGAATAGACACTAATAGAGTTGCTAACTCTCGTGATCGACTTGTATAATCTTTTTGATCTCCTCCTCCGTATCATTTAACTTTTCACGACAAAACTCGACCAATAACTTTGCTTCTTTTACTTTTCCAGACAATTCATCGATTGTTATTTCCTTTCGCTCCAGCAATGTGACGATTTCTTGAAGCTTCTCTAGGGCCTCGTCGTATTTTAAATTCTTATCTAGTTTCATATTTTACTGATTGGGTTTGACATTTTTAACCTCACTTTCAACGAGCCACTTATGCGAAAGTGTTCGCATTTTTTTTCCAATAAATTTTTCCGAAAGTTGATTCAATTCTTGATCATCAACACTAGATATAGTATATCCTTTCCGCAACAACTCCTCTGGATTTAGGTAAGCTAATAAATCATTTAGATTTGATATTTTAATTCTGTTTTGATCTAAAAAATTGGAGGCATACATTTGTATCTTATCCATTTTCGCGTCTAGGTCCGAGCTCTTTTTCAATTCTATTTTATTGAGTGCCTCATTGCCAATCTTGTTTAATTGAAGACGTAGCCTCGATCTCTCGGCATCCAATTTTTCTCTTGAGCCTATGTGAATTTCATGTATGATATCTCCTAATTCTCGTTGATGGGTTACTATCATGTCCTTCGCATAATGACCAAGGTATTTATTAAGATGATAGAACTCTTCCTTTCTTCCTGCTATGATCCCCTGCACAATCTTAATTATTTGATCGAAGCTTGTTTCAATATTACTTCGAAATACTGCCGCTCTGACATATAAGAATTTAGCTACGGCGGTAGGTGTAATTTCATCACGAAATGCAACTAGATCCGCAACGGACTCATCTGTTTCATGTCCTATACCAGTAATTACAGGAATATTAGAAAGCGCTATTGCTTTGGCAATTTGATAATCATTGAAGACGTGTAAATCCATTTTACTTCCTCCCCCTCTGACTATTACAATGGCATCCACATTATATAGGTTTGCCTGAGCGATGGCATTTAATATTTGCTCAATCGCCTTTTCACCTTGAACAGCAGCCGGAAACTCCTTTAATTTAAAATTATTGAACACATCATTCTTTAGTAATTGTGTCATGAAATCCCTGTAACCTGATGTGTTCGGAGATCCAATTAATGCTATTTTTTTTATGACAGGGGGAAGATATTGTGCTTGCTGCCTATTGATTAAATGCTCCTTTTCTAATCGTTTTATCGTTTCTTTTTTCTGTCTTTCTAAATCACCATATGTTATATCTGGGTCGACATCTATAATGTTTAGTTTAAGACCATAAATCGTATGAAATTCGATTTTCACCTGTAGCAAAACCTTGTTCCCTGCTTTAAAAAGCTTCACCAATTCATTGTTAAGTCGTCGATTAACTTGCGTAAAGGTTGAAAACCACATATTAGCAGACATTTCTGCTACCCTTTTGCCATCAACTGAATCGGCAAGCTCGAGGTAATGGTGACCATTTTTTTCTTGAGTTTTTGTTATCTCAGCGACCACCCAAAAATGCTTATACGCAAAATTGTCTCGAATAAATCGTTCCAGTGACTGATTTAGTTGTGCAAGTGAATATGTCTTTTTTTCTGTACTCAAAATGACAAATGCTTTCGATTAAGATAAGCATAATTGAAAGAGAAAGACACAATAATGTTAGTAACCGGCACGTTCCCTAACGCGTTTCAGCACTTGGTTCGCCACAACACTCGCTTTTTCTGCGCCCTTATCCAATACGATATCCAATTCATCCTTATGTTCCATGAAATAATTGAATCTTTCTCTCTCTGCTGAAAATTTATCAAGAATTAATTCTAAGATGGCCTTCTTTGTATGGCCGTAACCCCAACCTCCATTGACATAATTTTCGCGCATTTTAGCGATTTGATCTGCATCAGCTAAAAGGGCATAAATCTTAAAGGCATTGCAAGAATCCGGATCCTTTGACTCGTCTAATTCTTTGCTATCTGTAATAATGCTGTTGATTTGATTTTTTAATTTTTTCTCTGGCAAGAAAATATTTATAATATTCCCTCTAGACTTTGACATTTTATGACCATCTGTACCTGGTACTAATTTTGTTTCTTCATGAAAAGAGGCTTCTGGCATAACAAATGTCTCTCCCATCTGATGATTAAATTTTGATGCGACGTCTCTTGTAAACTCTAAATGTTGCTCCTGATCTTTTCCAACCGGAACAAAATTGACATCGTAGAGCAAAATATCTGCAGCCATTAACATTGGATAGGTAAACAAACCGCCATTTACATCGCCTAGTCGATCTGCTTTATCTTTAAATGAGTGCGCTAATGTCAGACGGCTGTAAGGAAAAAAACAAGATAAATACCATGTCAATTCAGTTGTCTGTGGTACGTCACTCTGTCTATAGAAAACCGTTTTATCGGTATCCAAACCACAAGCGAGCCATGCTGCGGCAGTTGCATAAGTATTTGACCTCAATAAATCTCCATCCTTAATTTGCGTTAAAGAATGCAAATCTGCAATGAATAAAAATGAATCATTATTCGGGTCTTCAGCCATTTCAATCGCAGGTAGAATCGCTCCTAAAATATTTCCAAGATGTGGAATCCCTGTACTCTGTATACCGGTTAAAATACGTGCCATTAACTCTTTTTAGATGGTTATTTAATTCTATGCTCAAAGTTACTAAAAACTGCCCGATTTATTGGCTGCCTTGACAAATATATCTTTACCCAATTGTTAACATAACAGATTAGAAATAAGCCATTGAAATTTAGTACTTTTGTTGTGTAATGCGAATACTTGCTCTACCTTTCATAATCCTCTACAGGGCTTATTTTGCCGTGGTCTTTTTCGCGGTGTTGTTGGTATTGTATCCTATCTTTTGGTTCCTATTACTGAAACGAGAAAACTTTGAGCGGGTTTTTAAACTGAAGGTCTTTACTTCAAAAATCATTTTGTTTTTGGACTTTATCGGTCTTAAGCATGTTTCGAAACCTCCGCAACTGGCAGACAAACCCTATGTCATTTGCGCGAATCACGCATCTTATTTAGACATTATTCTCATGTATCGAATCATTCCAAAGAATAAATTTCTTTTTATTGGCAAAGCAGAACTTTTAAAATGGCCCATCATAAACATCTTTTTCAAGAAGGTGGATATAGCAGTGAACCGCGAAAAACGGAGTTCCGGAATGCGCTCTATCATCAGAGCAAAACAAGAAATAAATAATGGTTGGTCTATTGTCATTTTTCCCGAGGGCGGTATCCCCATTGATGCACCAAAATTAAACCCATTTAAAAATGGTGCTTTCAAACTCGCTATTGAAGAACAGATTCCTATCCTACCAATAACCATAATCAATAATTGGAAACTATTCAATACAGATCCTTTTTTAACAGGAATGGCAAGCCCAGGAATCGCGAAAGTTATTGTGCATGACCCTATTCCAACCGAAGGGATGAATAAAAAAGATTTAATAAATTTGCGCCAACGCACTTTTGAGACAATTAATAAACCATTGGTTTCAAACAACAAAGCTTTACAAGATGAAAATAACGGAGGAAACAGTTGACCATATCGCTCACTTGGCTAGACTTGAGTTCAAGGGAGAGGAAAAAGAAAACATCAAAGCGGATATGGAAAATATTCTTGATTTTGTCGATCAACTTAACACCATTGACACAGAAGGTGTTGAGCCGTTAATTTTCATGACAGAGGCGATTAATGTTTTACGTGATGATGTCTCAGCAGAAACGATCACACAAAAAGAAGCGCTAAAAAATGCTCCCAACCACGACAGCGATTATTTCAAAATAGCCAAGGTGTTAAAGAAGTAACCAAGGCTAAAATTTCTTTCAAAAAAAACCGCCTGTCCTTTCGAACAGGCGATTTAACCCAAAACCCATGAATCTATTCCCAGATTGCCAAAGAAATGGCGAGGGAACGTTGTCTAATTCGTTATCTATAATGTAAAAACTGTGCCATTTGTTCGCGCAGGGTATCGAATTATGAAAAATTTAACATTTTATATATCATGATAAAAAAAAGAGCTTGTTCAATTGAACAAGCTCTTCACCCAAAACCCATGAATCTGCTCCCTTCTGTACTTTTCCTCTGAAAGATCTTTCCAGAAGGGATTTTTAGTCTAATTCGATTACCATAATGAAACTACCGTGCCAAAAAATGAATTGAATCAAAAATTAAGAAGTATTTAACATTTCGACTTTTTGCGGAAATCGCAAATAAAACACTCCGCCTGCGTTATTTAAGAATTTTATTGAGTATCATTAAGGTAGCTTTACAGCATGAAATTGATCTTTTTAATACTCGCCATCGCGTTTTCGACTAGCGGATTCTGCCAAAAGTTTATTGACTTGGGAAATGTATACTGGAGAACTTCTCCGGGAAATTCTGTTGATAGTTTGGACTTAAAACGAAACCTGAATACTTATGTAGCAGATGCCAAATTGCCGATTGTACTGAATGATAAAAATGTTGCAATTGTAGGTATGGAATATCAGCAAAATGATCTTTCTTTTGCGGATGATGATTGGAAAGACATTTTAGATTATCAATTCGCTTCAAGCACATTGCAACTAGGACTTGAACATAAATGGAACGACCGTTCGAAAATGTTGTTTATGTCGATGGGAAGACTAAATACGGATTACAATAATGTTAATAGCAGCCATTTTCAGATAGGTGGGTTGTTTCTCGGCACAACGAATCGATCAGAAAATTTCGCTTGGAAATATGGTTGTTACTATAATGGTGAATTTTTCGGACCTATGATTGTTCCTTTATTTGGCTTTGATTGGAAAATCAATGAAAAATGGCGCTTAAAAACGGTTATACCCGTAGATCTTGAATTATCTTATCAACCTTCGGATGGATTGAGAACAGGGTTACGCTTTGATGGCGTTAATGGATCCTACAGGGCGGCACTTATCGACTGGAAAACTGACACCCACATCGATAAAGCTGATAATAATATATGGTTGTTTGGTGAAAAGAAATTGGGTAAATACTTATGGATTCATGGTAAAGCCGGTCATTCGATTTTAAGAAAGTATCGATTCTATGATAACAACGAAAAACTGGGCCTTAAAATTGGCCCAGTCAATCTGCTTGATGAACGGCCTGAAACCATTTCAATGTTAGAAAATGGTTGGTCGTTCGAATTACGTTTAATTTTTAGGATGCCTTTGGATTAATGCTGATGGCCTCCTTCGCCATGAACATGTCCATGAGCGATTTCATCTGCTTCTGCTTGTCGCACACCGATAACTTCCACATCAAAATGTAAAGTAACATCAGCCAATGGGTGATTCAAATCTAACGTCACGTTTTCTCCTTCAACTCCAGCTACAACAGCTATAGCAGGCCCACGATCAGTCTCCAACTGCACACGCATACCTTCAACCAAAGCTTCATCTCCTTGAAATCCTTCTTTTGAAACAACGCGCAATAAATCATCGCGTCGGCTACCATAAGCCTCTTCAGGTGGCACAATAACGTTTAACTTATCATTGGCTTGCTTTCCTTCTAACTCTTTTTCAAGTCCTGGAATTAATCCTCCTACACCATGTAAATACACCAAAGGTTCTCTTCCTTCTGATGTGTCTAAAATTTCTCCTGCTTCGTTTTTAAGTGTGTAATGCATTGTTACAACACGCTCGTTCGTTATAATCATAAATGTGTATTAATTTGAGACAAAGGTAGGTATAGCATTAGGAATGACCATGATAAAGTGTATTGATTCGAGAATCATTGCATGATTTTTGGGTTTTTCTTTTGCTACACTTTTGCTGAAGCAAGCTTCGCAACAATGCGGATTGCTCCTTGAAGTCGCGATCCTTCTGGGCACCGACATACTCAGCCAAAACCAGATCTTCATAAGATCCGGTTTTGCCTGTGGGTTATACTGGATTCGAACCAGTGACCTCTGCCCTGTCAAGGCAGCGCTCTGAACCAACTGAGCTAATAACCCTTTAATTTTTTGCGTTCTTGTGGAGCATAGCGGATTCGAACCGCTGGCCTCTACACTGCCAGTGTAGCGCTCTAGCCAACTGAGCTAATGCCCCAGAACATCTAAATTTGTTGACAAAAATAAAAACAAAATCGATAAAAACTTTCAATCCCTCAAAAGTAAGAAGGTTTTTGCGGCGGCATTATTTGAGACAGTTACGATTATTTTGTGTTCGCCAACCTTAACTAGAGTCATATCTTTACAGTCATTATTTTCAAAAAAACCTGATTCCATCGGTGAGAGTTGCTCGAGATCCCCTTTTCCGTTACCTAGCAGAAGAACTCCTCTTCCGGCGTCATACCGAATTGTTTCAACCTCTACACCAAAGTTGTTACCTACCGTCAAAACATCAAGATTTCCATCCCCATTAAAATCATCTATAATTGATTTATTCACAGGGCCAAACTGACAAAATACAGGCAATCTTCTTATTTCGAAACCGGTTTTCTGGCTCAAAAAGACGACTGAACTGAAATTAGTGGCAGATAAATGAAGTGAATTTTCCAAATTCTTATCACCATATATTTCAGAAATATCTGCAACAGCAAAATCGTAATAAGTAGGAAATTTTTCTGCGATGTAAGGCATTTGTTCAGATGAGCATTGTCTTCCTCTGACTGGATAGCACAAACCATCCTGATGTTTAGCCAAAACGATATCATTTCTTCCATTCTGATCGAAATCATTATAGTATAGATCAAGCGGTTTTTTATCTGTTGGATGAAACTTGTTATTTTCTCCAATATTACCTACGATATAATCCATTTTACCATCTTTGTTTAGATCACCTTTCTCAATAGAATAATACCATCCAACATCTTGTTTCGGATTAAGTGAATTGGTAACATTTGTAAAAATTCCGTTTTTGTTTTCAAAAAATAAAACAGGCATCCATTCTCCTACAATAATTAAATCTAGATCGTTATCAGCGTCAAAGTCATCGAACAATGCGTCTGTTATCATACCTATATTCACTAGATCTTTTGATTTTTGAGTAACATTTGTAAAGAATCCATTTTCATTCTCCAATAAATAACTTTGGGGCGGTAGTGGATAATATCCAGGAACCTGACGCCCTCCAACAAATAGGTCCAAATCACCATCGCCGTCAAAATCTCCTGACGTTATTGATTGCCCGGAATTAATCATTTCTGGTAATCGATTTGATTCGTTTACAAAATTTCCTTGTCCGTCATTAATGTACAATTGATCCATTAATAGGTTTGATGTGTGATAATGTTCATTACCTCCGCTGACAACATACAAATCCAAATCACCATCTGAATCGACGTCTAAAAATTCAGCATCCATCTCTTCTCTTTCAACCTCCTTTTGCCATGGCCCATTTTTGATCGTAAATCCTTTCTTATTTTGAAGATACATTTTTCCCGTTCCTTGCCGAGGTCCCGTGATATATAAATCTTCCATCCCATCGCCATTAATATCTCCTTTAGCTATAAAAGGCCCGAGTTGTGACATCTGATTAGGCAAAAGCACCTCTGTTTCAAAATCATTAAATGCAATCTCCTTATGGATATGTCTAAAGATAGAATCTGAAATATCTTCAAACAGCGGTGTGTTCTTAGTCGTCACTAACTCAGACTTTCTACCTTCCTCATAATTCACTTTTATTAATGTATTAATCTGAGGATTATATATCTGTAGCGAAGTACCATCAGGCCAAAGTATAGACATCTTCTCAACACGCTCACTCTTTCCAATTCCAAAATGCAGGTATGGCTCAACACATGAAATATATCCCCTAGAAGGCTGAACTTCTTGATAGAGGATGTCTTCTTTTAAATGGAGAGTGACTTTTGCACCAATAGCAGATGAATTGCCAGAATATCCTCCCACATCCACACGAATGTAATTGGAATTACCTTCTAGTTTGTTTTCATAAATAAAAGATGTTTCATCAATATTATTTACAATTAAATCTAAATCCCCATCATTATCTAGGTCTGCGTATGACGCTCCATTTGAATTTGAGGGTTCATCTAGACCCCAATCTGAAGTCACTTTCTGGAACTTCAACCCTCCTTTGTTTTCAAATATATAATTTAAGGTTTTGGTTACTGGAATCAATTCTAATTCACTTTTGAAATCAGCGAGTTCATTATTTGCTTTTTTTTCTTGGTAATTTCTTGCATAGTCATTATCCCGAACTTCTCTTTTAAACCCATTCGTGATGAACATGTCCTTTTTTCCGTCATTATTGTAGTCAGCCAACAAAACGGCCCAGCTCCAATCTGTTTTCGATATTCCAGCTAACTGACCAATATCACTGAATGTTCCATTACCATTATTTAACTGAAGACAATTAAACATATACTGGTGATGAAATCCCATATTTACTCCTTTCAAAAATTCAGTCCTGCTCATACTCCCCATATTTCTCTTTGATCGAACATGATCCTCACTCGCCATATCCAAAGTAACAATATCTAGAAATCCATCATTATTAATGTCTGCGATGTCATTACCCATTGAGAAATTTGAGGTGTGATTGGTTCTAGTTAAGAGTTCTTCCCTAAACGAACCATCCCCATTATTAATGAATAGAAAATCTGGTTCTTTATAATCACTTGAAATATAAATATCTAAGTAATTGTCATTATTAATGTCTCCAATAGCAAGACCTAGCCCATAAGAATTACTCTCAATACCCACTTCGTCAGACACATCCTTGAAAACGCCATTATCGTTTCTATAAAAGACATCAGAATCTACCCCCTCATATGCTTTGTTTTTAAGTTCTTCGTAAGAATAATATTTATCATTATCAGCAAGGGGGTGATTCATTATGTACAAGTCTAAGTCTCCATCATTATCAAAATCAAAAAATGCCGAATGAACAGATCTTTTATCGCAACTTATCCCGTATGCTTCAGCGCTTTCGGTAAACGTGTTATCCTTATTGTTTAAAAGCAGTAAATTTTTCATTTCACTTCTACGCATAGTATTACCAGATTGACAAACATAGATGTCTAGCCAACCGTCCGCGTTAATATCCACCATATTAGCCCCAGTATGCCATCCCGCAGCAAGGTCTATGTCAAAAGCAGACTCAGTGATATCTTCGAAAACCATACCTCCTTTATTCAAGTATAACTTATCGGAAACTTGATTACCAGTGAAAAACAAATCCAATAACCCATCGTTATTTATGTCTCCAACTGCAACCCCACCTCCGTTATACATGTATTCGAAATTGTAATAATTCTGATTTTCTGTCTCAGTTATTGAATTCTTAAAATCAATCTGTGTTAAAGAACTCGGTAACTTTTCAAAGTACATTTGACTGTCAACCAATTGACTATCCGATGATTGTTCTGCCTTTTTTTCGGAGCCATTACAGGCGAATAACACAACACAGTACAAAGCGAAAACAGCTTTTGTTTGAAAGATTCTTATGGTCTTTTTCATCATAATTTTCTTCTCATCCTGAATATAGCCAAATGTAACCCTTTTAGCGGTCTTTAAGCCATGTTCCTATTGTATTTGGCGAAATAAAATTCTACTCTCCAAACCAACTAAAATATTCAAATCTGGCATACAAACCATCTTCTCTCTCCTCTATCGGATATGTATCGAGGCACAATCCTGCTCCTCTGCCAGTTTTTAAATCAAAGCCATAACGGTGCCAAGGACAGACAATCATTCCATCCTCACATTGTGCATTTTTCAATGATGCTCCTTGATGTGGACACCTGTCATTGACCAAAAAAAATTCTTCTTGATGCAAAACAAGCAGCACCAAACGACCTCCAATTCGTTTTGGTAAAATTGTGCGCAAGTTCAGCTCTGATTTTAATTCGTCCTTGGAACGCGCAAACTTCACCCATCTCATCTTCATCGAAAACATGATACAAGATAACAATTGTACCGGAGATGTAACCAAATTCAAGAACTCGTTATAAAATCGTGAGGAGTAGGGTTTGTATTTAGTCGTCGGGGGAACGTTCTTTGTTCTTCCGGCACTACTTTTTCTAATCATAAAAAACTAACTATTCCATAGGCCGTTAACAATTATTCAAGCATAATTCCGTATATCTTTATAGATTCTTTCTTTGAAAGAATCAGAAGTGAAAGAACAACTTGAATAATTATATTAAATATCTCACTTTAACCTTTTTCTGGTTTTCAAGTTGGCTTGGCTACAGTCAAGACAGGATTTCTAAGCTATTGGATTATGCTGGTGACACACTGGTTTTCGACACTTGTTCTGTTTTTCAAACCGGATTTGACGTAAAGCTGGATGGTATTGAACTCGGTGAAACGGAATATTATGTTAACGGTGTAACGGCCAAAATTTATATCTACTCGAAATCAAAAGGACAAATTAGCTTGAGTTATTATCAAACTCCAATTAATTTACAGAAATCCTTTCGTCATAAATCAGAAGACATGATTGTTTCGGACACAGTTCAGTTTTTTGATCCGTTTATCTACTCTGTTTCTTCTCGTAACCCCAATGAAGATTTGTTCGGGTCATCTAAATTAAATAAGCAAGGAAGTATTTCGCGAGGAGTCACGGTTGGGAATGCTCAAAATTTATCCTTGCAGTCTACTTTAAACTTACAACTGGATGGACAAATTGCACCAAATATATTTTTAAAAGGCTCAATTTCTGATGACAATGTACCCTTTCAACCCGATGGTAATACGCAAAAGCTTCAGGAATTTGATCAAGTTTATCTGCAAATATATAATGACAATTTCGCTGTAATTGGTGGAGATTTTTGGCTCAAAAAACCAGCTGGATACTTTCTGCACTATCAAAAAAGAACTCAGGGCCTATCTCTCGAAAACAACCACTCTTTGGAGTGGATCGGTTTAAAGGGAACAGCGGAGCATAAAATTAGTGGTGCCTTCTCTCGTGGTAAATTCTCACGTAATATCATCCAGGGTGTAGAGGGAAACCAGGGTCCTTACAGACTAACAGGTGCTGAAAATGAGACCTTCATTGTGGTGCTTGCAGGAACGGAAAAAGTATATATTGATGGCAAACTCATGACGCGTGGTCAAGAATTTGATTATACAATAGACTATAATACTGCGGAGATTACTTTTACGGCAAATAATCTGATAACAAAAGACGTGAGGATAGTTGTTGAATTCCAATATTCAGACTTGAATTATGCCCGATCTTTAGTTGCCTATAATGGTCTTTTCGAGTCGGAAAAATCCAAAACTTGGGTAAACGTTTATTCTGAGCAGGACGCAAAAAACCAGACCATACAGCAGAGTCTGAGTGACGAAAATAGACTTGTATTAAGTCAGGCTGGAGATGATCTCCTAAATGCTTTTTCAAACAGTATTGATAGTATTGGTTTCCAAGAAAATCGAGTCATGTATAAACTGGTTGATTCGCTTGGATATGATTCAGTTCTTGTCTTTTCTGTAAACACTGACTCTGCCATCTATCAGGCTTATTTTTCTGAAGTTGGCGCAGGTGAAGGTGATTATGTTTTTGATCGATTCACGGCGAATGGACGAGTATATCGCTGGGTCGCTCCTATTGATGGTGTCAAACAAGGCAATTATGCTCCTGTTCAATTACTTATCGCACCGCAAAGGAAACAGATGTATGTTTTCGGTACAGAATACCAAATAAAAGAAAACATTAAATCCTCCATAGAATTTGCGCTCTCCAACCAAGATCAAAACACTTTCTCTAACCTTGATGCAGATGATAACCAAGGTGTGGCATTGAAATGGAAATGGTTGTCTGAACATCGAATTAGCGAGAAATTGAAGTTTAATACACGTGCAAACTTTGAATATAATGAAGCTTATTTTCGACCCATCCAGTGGTTTAGAAGTGTTGAATTCGATAGAGATTGGAATGTCAGAAACCAATCTTATTTTGGCAACCAATATCTCACCAATGTGGCACTTCAACTAGGAGGCAACGAAGGCGGATCGCTTACCTATAATCTGGAAAATTTCATTTGGGGTGAAGACTATAATGGATTTAGAAACAACCTCACGGCAAAATACCGCAAAAACGGATGGTTTTTAAACGCTAATGGGAGTCTCTTACTTTCTGATGGAACCGAAGAATCTAATTTCCTGCGTCATGAAATTGATTTTTCAAAATCGTTATGGAAACTTAAAGTCGGTTTTATTGATATCCATGAGACCAATAAAAGAAAATTGAGTGGAAATCCGATCCTACAAGCTGATGCCTATCGATTCTATGATTGGAAAACGTATGTTTCAACTCAAGATACGAGTAAAGTACAACTTGAGCTCTACTATCGTGAGCGTTACGATTGGTTCAGTGACTCAATCAGACTGGTTCAATCTACAGCCGCTCAGAACATTGGGTTTATTGCTGGTTTGGTTGGAAATCCAGATCATAATTTACGCCTTAATCTCAACTACAGAAAGCTTGACGTCTTGGATAGCACGCTTTTTAGCGGGCAACCTGAAAACACCATTCTGAACAGACTTGAACATGTGATGCGGCTTTGGAAAGGGAGTGTTAATGCAACGAGTTTTTACGAGCTAGGTTCTGGATTAGAGCTACAGCGTGAATTCTTATTTCTTGAGGTGAATCCCGGTCAAGGGACTTATACTTGGAATGATTACAATAATGATGGGATTAAAGATCTGGGTGAATTTGAAATTGCTGTCTTTGCAGACCAAGGAAACTATATTAGGGTATTTGTTCCTACAAACACGTATGTCAGAACGTATACTAACCAATTTACAACGAGCGTCTTTCTGCGTCCCGAAAGGATATGGCGAATCAAGACTGGTATTTTAAAAGGTCTGGCGCGCTTATCCAATCAAACTGTTTACCGAATTAACCGTAAAACGAACAGCGAAAATGAATTAGAGCGATTTAATCCATTTGTATACAGCATCGCTGATACAAGTCTGGTTTCCGTAAGTAGTTCTTTCCGCAACACGCTCTACTTTAATAAAACCAATACCGTATTTGGACTGAATTATACCTTCCAAGAAAATGGCTCGAAAGTATTACTTACAAATGGTTTTGACACACGTTTACACACCTTCCATGAAGGACAGTTGAGATGGAATATCAATAAGTTCTACAATTTACGAATCAATAATACCGTAGGACGCAAATCAAGTGCAAGTGACTATGCTTCTGGCAGAGATTTCTTTATTGAATACTTCGATATAAGACCTATTTTCTCTTACCAACCCAATACGAGTTTCCGAATTGCGCTGAACGGAAAATACAGTGAGAAAGAAAATAATTCCGATCTCTCTGAAAAAGCGGTGATCAGAGATGTGGGTATTGACTTAAGATATAATCAAATAAAAAAGGGAAGTCTATCAGGAAGATTTAATTTCATATTGATCGATTATAATGCGTCAACAAATTCGGCTATCGCTTTCGAAATGTTAGAAGGTTTACAAACAGGTAACAATTTTAAATGGGGTCTTACATATCAACGAAAAATAGCCAAAAACCTTCAGCTCAACTTTAACTACAACGGTAGAAAATCAGAAGAAAGCAATGCCATTCATTCAGGGGGAATGGAGTTGCGCGCATTTTTCTAACAATCACGAAAGACAACCATTATTCTGTGCTCAATATCACGGAAACTTCGCGATATAATCCCTATTTTCGTGAAGATTTACATTGCAAGTCGGTGAAATGAGTGACGAGAAAAAATATAAATTTGGAACAAAAGCTATCCATGCAGGCATCGAACCTGATACTGCCACGGGCGCAATTATGACTCCGATTTACCAGACAAGCACCTATGTTCAACCAGAAGTG
The DNA here is from genome assembly GCA_049611865.1 of Crocinitomicaceae bacterium. Classification (GTDB taxonomy): domain Bacteria; phylum Bacteroidota; class Bacteroidia; order Flavobacteriales_D; family Crocinitomicaceae; genus Crocinitomix. The sequence continues at coordinate 92,461 of JBMZAY010000011.1, forward strand.
GGTGTGAATAAAGGTTATGCTTATTCTCGTTCATCCAACCCAACAAGAACTGCTTTAGAGAACAATCTTGCGGCACTGGAGAATGGTAAATTCGGCGCCTGTTTTGGTAGCGGTTTAGCAGCAATCGATTGCATACTTAAACTGTTGGACCCTGGTGATGAAATTCTGTCTACCAATGATTTGTATGGAGGCACCTATCGTCTGTTCCGGACCATCTTCGAAAAGTATGATCTCAAATTCAAATTTATTGACATGCGTGAAGCGTCGAACGTAAGTGCGCATTTGTCAGATAAGACGAGATTAATCTGGGTTGAGACCCCCACCAATCCAATGATGAATATCATTGACATTGAAGCCATAGCTAAGATTGCGAAAGCCAAGAATATTTGGTTGGCAGTTGATAATACTTTTGCCACGCCTTATCTTCAACAGCCGTTAAATTTAGGTGCGGACATTGTGATGCATTCTGTAACTAAGTATCTCGGTGGTCATTCTGATGTCGTCATGGGCGCACTTGTTTGCGATGATAAAGAGATTGCCAAACAGATTTATCACATCCAAAATGCGAGTGGAGCGATTACCTCGCCCATCGATTCTTTTCTAGCACTTCGAGGGATCAAAACTTTACATATCCGGATGGACAGACATTGTAAAAATGCTTCGGAAATTGCTGATTTTCTTGACAAACACTCTAGAGTGGATAAAGTATTCTGGCCTGGTTTTGAAAATCACCCAAATCACGACGTAGCAAAGAAACAAATGTCAGGTTTCGGGGGAATGATTTCATTCTCTTTAAAAGGTAATAAAAAAGAAGATGCTTTAAGCGTTTTGAAAAAAGTTAAACTCTTTTCATTGGCCGAATCACTGGGTGGAGTAGAATCATTGATTGGTCATCCGGTAACCATGACACATGCATCAATACCAGTCGCAGAACGAGAAGCAATTGGTATAGTCGATTCATTAATAAGAATAAGTGTAGGCATAGAAGATTCTGTGGATCTAATAGCCGATTTAGAACAAGCTTTAAACACATAAAACAAATAGAAATGCAAGAAATAAGTCCTGAAAAAGTAGCAGCGGCAATTGAAAACGGAAGTGTTTTCGTTGATGTTCGCGAACCATTCGAAATCGCGGAAGTTGCCTACGATTTACCCAACCAGATTCAAATTCCTTTAGGCTCGATTCAAGAGCGTTTTTCAGAAATTCCAAAAGACAAAATTATTATCGTTGGATGCAGAAGTGGAGGACGAAGCGCGAACGCTTGCCAGTTTTTGATGATGCAAGGTTATGAAAACGTTCAAAATTTGCAAGGTGGAATTATGGGTTGGTTAGATCATGGGTTACCAACAAAATAAAATAGCATATGTCACAGGAGCTTCATCAGGTATTGGAGAGGCTCTTGTTACGAAATTGCTGGATGAAGGCTATTTCGTTACTGGTCTATCCAGAACGGTTGTAAATCGTGGAGATAATTATGAGCACCATTCTATCGACCTTTCGGATATAGAGGCCGTTGCCTCTTTTGAGTTCTCACAACATGCGAATCACGTACTACTTATAAACAATGCTGGTAGTATTGGAGCCATTAAACCAATTGGCCAAAATCCTATTTCATCGCTTGTAGAAGTGTCAAATTTGAATGCTTTGGCACCGCAAATATTGATCAACAATTTTCTTAAAGCATTTTCAGGAAAAGTCGAATCTGGCCACATTCTGAATATCAGTTCAGGAGCGGGCAAATATCCAATTGATTCTTGGGCACCGTATTGTGCTTCCAAAGCTTCTTTAGATTTATTCAGCGAAACGGTTAAAGCAGAACTAACAGCTCGTGGGCAAGAAAACTGGTACGTGCACTCAGTCGCACCTGGTGTAGTTGACACAACTATGCAAGAAGTTATTCGATCTGCTAACCCAGAAGATTTTATGGCTTTACAAAAATTCATTGATTTAAAAGCGAATAACGAACTAAGCATACCTGAAGCAGTTGCTTATCAATTAAACAAAGTAATTGCGAATCCACAAAACTATAAGGACGTTGTGATTTCGGTGCGCGACTTTAACAAATAATCGCCTCCTTGTCTTACTCCAGAATTCATGTTTTAACAATATTATGCACACCTAGCATAATTGTAATCCCACAGAATAAACAAAAGCTACCGTTTAAATGTTAATTCATTGAATTCACCTGAATAAATCGTAACTTTCAGGATACCTATCTAGGTACGCTTAAAAAACAAACATGAAAAAAACTACGCTTACTCTGGCGCTTATTGTTGCGCTGTCAAATCTTGTTGCGCAAACGCATCAGCACATTCATGAAATCGAGGAAAATCCAAACTACTGTGGCGAGGCAATTGAAACGAATCGTTTGAAAGCTGAATATCCATCGTTTTCTGAAATAATGACTTCCGAGCAATCAGAATTCCAAGAAGGATATGAAAATTTCTTAGAATCTTGGAGTCCTTACGATCGCTCAACATACGTAATTCCACTGGTGGTGCATCTAGTGCACTTGGGTGGTGATGAAAATATTAGTGATGAGCAAATCATGAATGGAATTGCCAACTTAAACGCGGATTTTAACGCTGCTAACGATGATTTAGGCGCAACAATACCAGAATTTGCCGGTATCATTGGTAATACAGACATTGAATTCCGATTGGCAACAAAAGATCCTACCGGACAATGTCACCCAGGCATTACCAGAACTTTTTCTGAAACAACGTTTGACGTGGGTATTTCTGGTCCTACTTATCATCCTATAGTGGATGCCGTTAGAGACGTACATGGAAACTGGCCTCAGAATGAGTATATGAATGTTTTTATTTGTATCGATCCAAACGGTAATGCTGGCTATACTTTTAGACCAACAAACTGGTTTCCGAAAAGTGGGATGTACGGGTCTATTTTTCTAAGACACGACTACATGGGGTCGATTGGAACCTCAAATCCTGGACGTCGCCATACTTTTAGTCATGAAGTTGGTCACTGGTTGAATTTGGCTCACCCTTGGGGAGGTTCAAATACACCGGGATTGGCGAGTAACTGCGACATCAATGATGGTGTTCCTGATACACCAAACACGATCGGTTGGACATTTTGTGATCTTGATGGTGAGTCATGTGGATCGCTAGATAATGTTCAAAACATCATGGATTATTCATACTGCTCAACCATGTTCACAGAGGGACAATCTGCACGAATGATTTATGCGATTACAGAGACCACCGTTGCTGATCGCTATAAACTCGTATTGTCTGACAATTTGGAAGATACAGGAGTGGATGCTCCAGGTGATTTATGTGAAGCGTCATTCAGTTCAAATACAAGTGTCATTTGTGCTGGAGAATCAATTAACTTTTCAGACGAATCCTACCATACGATTACTGGTTGGGATTGGACATTTGAGGGAGGATCACCATCTACCTCAGGAGTTGAAAACCCAGAAATCACATATGATACTCCTGGCGTTTACAACGTAACTTTAGAAGTTTCAAACGGAGGAGATAGTGAAACGATAACGAAGGAAAATTTTGTCGTTGTTTTACCTAACACTGGCGAGAGTATCCCATACCATGAAAGTTTTGAGTCTTTTGATGCTTTCCCCGATAATGAACGATTTATGGTTGAAAATGGAGACGGAGACGAAACTTGGACACTAAATACAGAAGTAGCCTATGTCGTTTCCAAATCAATATACATAAACAACTTTGGTGTTGACAATGGAAGCAAGGACGCTTTCGTTTCTTCAACCATCGATTTGAGCACAGTTAGCCCAGATGATGAGATTCTTTTCAACTTCAAAGTTGCATACGACAGAAGAAATAGTGATAATGACGAGTGGATTCGTTTTTACATCTCCAAAGACTGTGGAGAGACTTGGGCTTTGCGAAAAAACATAAAAGATGATGATCTCGGTGAAGAAATTACAACTTCACCTTACGCTCCATCAAGCATGGCTGAATGGAAACAAGTGAATATAACCAATATCCTACCGGACTATTATGTCGAAAATTTTAGATTCAAAATTGAATTTGAAAATGACGGCGGAAATAATGTTTATATCGATGATATCAATTTGTATCCTGCGTCAATGTCAAGCTTAACGGAACAATCTATAACAACCAGTTTAAAGGTATTCCCTAACCCTCTGCAAGAGACTGCCACTATCCAAATTGATCAAGTAAAAACAGAACAAGTAACCATCTCATTGTACAACGCAATGGGTCAAAAAATACAAGATTTGTATACAGGTGAAATGCCTGCTGGTGAAAATCAAATCAATTGGTCTACTGCTGATCTAACTGAAGGAGTATACATCCTTCAAGTTCAGTCTGGATCTAACCTTAAAACGCTGAAGTTGATAAAAGAATAACCATGAAAAAAAACGCCCTACTACTCCTAACCCTTTTTGCTACAACACTCTCACTAAACGCACAAACTGATGAATGGTGTGGAACCGATGCTCAACAGGCTGAGCGATTAGCTGAAAACCCTGGATTAGAAACGATCATGCACGAACAAATGCTTCGTTCAGCAGGCATGCCCGGCTCCATGGATGACAGAGATGATATTATCATACCTGTTGTGGTGCACATTTTACATGACAATGGAATCGGAAATATTAGCGATGAGCAAGTCTATAGCGGCATTCAAATGTTAAATGAAGATTTTAACCGTACTAACGAAGATGCTGAAGATACGCGCGACACACCCGAAGCTCCTTTTATGCCGGTTGCATCTAACATGGGCATTCGTTTTGAGATGGCTAAACTCGATCCAGATGGCAATTGCACCAATGGCATTCAAAGATTAAATGTTGGATCTAAGAGCTATAACTGCAATGATGCAGCAAAACACAAAGAAACTGGTGGTTTGGACCAATGGGATCGCCGATACTATTTTAATATATGGGTTGTTAATTCAATCGCTTCGGATGGCGGCGGAACTATACTCGGGTATGCTGAATTTCCTTATGGAGGCGGTAGCGCGAATTATGGCGTCATTATTCGAAATGACAAATACGGCAGAATTGGTACTGCATCAGGAGACAGAACCTTAACCCACGAAGTTGGACATTGTTTTGGACTATTACATACATTCCAAGGGGGATGTCATGCTTCTGCATGTAACGAGGCCGGAGATTATTGTTGTGATACGCCCCCTGTATCAGAAGCACAGTGGTCTTGCGTGCCTACACAAAACACATGTGACGACATTCCGTCAGGTGATCCTTATGGGTTTGATGCCAACGATCAGTTTGAAAACTACATGAGTTACAGTCCATGTCAAAATATGTTCTCAGAAGATCAAAAGAATATTGTCCTCAATAACTTCACAAATATTGGGTTTTTAGAATCGCTCATTGATCCTGCTAATTACGACATAAATGGTCTTGGAACTCCGGAATCGCTTTGCAAGGCGCAGTTCGATTCTGATTACCCTAAGGAATTATGTGTTGGTGAGACGATGAACTTTTACGATAATTCTTACGCAATGGTAACTGAAAGGAATTGGACATTTGAGGGCGGAACTCCCGCTACTTCGGATGAGGAAAATCCTGTAATTACTTATAATTCCCCTGGTGTTTATGCTGTAACCATAGAGGTTAGTGATGGTATCTCAACCGTTTCTACAACTGTTGAGGATTATATTGTCGTTCATCCTTCTGATGGTGATCCATTACCTTATCACGAAGGATTCGAGACTATATCTGACGTGCCTGACAACGAAAGGTTTACAATATATGACGAAGATGCGCCTTATATCGAATTTACATCTCCCATTGTTAGAGACTGGCAGCTAACTGACGAAGCTTCTTATTCGGGTGACAAATCAGTTTACATACCAAATAGAGGAAATGGCAATGGTACAAGAGACGAACTTATTTCTGGAACAATAGATTTAAGTGGAGTTTCTGAAGATGAAGATATAATCTTCAATTTCAAATATGCGTATCGCAAACGTTACAGTGCTAACGATGAATGGTTGCGTTTTTACATCTCTAATGACTGTGGACAGACATGGGCATTAAGAAAAAACATCCATGGCGACGAACTTAGCGAAGAGAATCAGGGCACCAGTTATTTCCCTGAAGATGAAAGTGAATGGACGCAGGTGAATATCACTAATATAAACCCTGATTATTATACCGCGGGATTCCGTTACAAATTTCAATTTGAAAACGATATAGGCAACAATATATTTATTGACGATATCAATATGTTCTCATCTTCCATGGCAGACATTGAAAGTACAATTTCAACGGAAATGAAGCTCAGTGTTTATCCAAACCCAGCAAAAAACAACATCAGTTTTACAGTTGATAATTTCGAAGGTGGAAATGTTTCAATATCTCTTTGGAATTCGATGGGGCAGCAAGTTGTCGATCTCTACCGAGGTGAATTAAACAATGGTTCAAACATCTTAGACTTTGATTTGAACAAGGTAACGCCTGGTATTTATTACATCCGATTTGTGGATGAGAATGAGAATACACAAGTGCTTCGATTTGTAAAATCGTAAGCTATACATACAGAATTGTACGAATAAAAAACGCTCTTGTTAAACAAGAGCGTTTTTTATTTGCGTATTCTCGACCACCTCATTGAATATACAATCAAGAACTACACTAGCACAGGCTCGGTTCTTCACCAATAGGGATCATTCAAGGCTGCATTAGATGATCCACTAGATCAAACCCATATAATTCTAATCCTAATTTGCCATGGATCTCTTTCAACTCACGTCATGGTATCGTCAAAGTTTATTGAAAAATAGGATCAAAAAAAAAGATGCCCGAGGGGGCATCTTCTTATAAATTAAATCTAATAATTTTTTATTCTCCTAGTTCGTCACTCTCTTCATTGCCGTTTACAATATCGTTATCCTGCTCACTTTCTTCATCATCTTCATCAGTATCGCCGATGGTTTCGTTATCCTCATCACCTTCTAAGTCTTTGTCATCTGGATCACTAATGGAACCATCATGATCGTTTGTTGGAACCACATCTGGCGCCATTGTACGATCTGGCTCAGTCTGAAAGGGATCATCACCTCCGAAAGGCGCGATATCCTCTTTAGAACATGAATCCATCACAAACAAAAATGCGATTAATCCTAATATGTAAACTAAATTCTTCATTATCAAACAGGCATAACTAGACCAGTCTTTAACCAAAGATACAAACATTTTTCTACTAACGCAAGTTTTTTACTCTTTTTCTAAGTCTCCAAGCTTTAGGATGACTTTGGTTCCAAGCGCGTTACCTTCTGCATCCTCCATTTGGAAAGGACCTATTATGAGTAAGTTTTCACCTGTTAATTTCCGAAGAATGTCGATTCTTCTATTAGTGATTTCAACCCCTTTAGATTCATGATCACCTTCAATTGCGTTGGATTTTCCTTTTAAACTATTGTCTATTCCTAATCCGTTGTCGGTCACTTCAAAAACCAACTCACCAAACTCACGATAAATCTTAACATCTACCTTTCCTTTCTTATCATTCCCCAATGGAAGCACGCCATGGATAATACTGTTTTCAACAAATGGCTGAAGAATCATAGAGGGAATTTCGACCTCTTCGGTGTCTAAATCGGACGCCACATCAACAGAATAATCAAATTGATCAGAAAATCGCATACGTTCTAATGACAAATAGAGCTCTATTCGCTCAATTTCTTCTGACAGTGTTACAATAAAATTATTAGCAGCAGAACTGTCCAAATTCTTACGAATTAGTTTTGCGAAATTTGTCAGAAATCGATTGGCAGATAGCTTATCTGAACTATTGATAAAATATTGGATTGAGTTTAGTGAATTAAAAATAAAGTGCCTATTCATGCTAGCATTCAACGAACGTTGCTCGAGGAAAAGTAATCGGTTTTTCAAATCAAGTTTTTCGTTTTCATTTTTTTGGCGGATTACTCGGATTCTTGCATTTAAAAAATAATACACAATCATCAAAGCGGATAGAGAAATTAGGGTTATGAACCACCACGTTTTCCAAAAGGGTGGTCGAATGATCACAATCATTTCTTTAATCTCTGACCAATCATTATTCTTATTCATTGACCTCACTTGAAACGTATAATCTCCTGGTTGTAAAAGCGAATATGTGGCATAATTAGAATTGGAAATTGGTGACCATTCATCGCTTACACCAATTAATCGATACTCGTATTTTACAGCCTCGGGGTCCTTTAGATTTATTCCAATAAAATCGAAAGTTAAATGATTGTCATAGTGCGGCAATTCTATGTAGGTAGGTATATGAAAGACATCATCTAGCTCGGGCGAGTATTGCTCATAATCAAATGTCTCCATAAACAACCGCAACCCTGTGATATGCGTAATTGGCTTATTATATTCAAATAATTGGTCATTTTGTGAAGGATCAATCCGCACTACACCAGCAGCCGTACCTACCCAAATATTCTTTTGATCATCTTCATAAATAGCATTCACATTTGATTCTTCATCAATAATCCCTTCTGCCAAGCCATAAGCTCTTATTTCATATTCTAACGGAGATTCAGGGGCATATTTTACTTGAAACACGCCTTTCATACCTGACACCCATATACTGCTGTCCGAAGCGGTAATTAACCCTTGTATGTTTTTTGAACGATAGTCACCTTGTTGCAAAATCATTCTAACAATATTGCCGCTTGGAAAGCGCACAAACAACCCGTTTTCTGTACCAATCCAAAGGTTATTCTTAAAATCAGATGTCAATGTAAACACCTTGTTTTCACCCAACTCAATTTGCTGATAATTGGTGAAGTCGCTAAATCGATCAAATACATACAAGCCGTTGGAGGCGCCGCAATAGACTTGATCACCCAGCACCAATAATTTATTAATATTCAATGAGTCGATTGTATAAATTGTATCCGACTTGCACACCATAAGCCCCATATCACCACCTAATAATAACGTCTTATCATCTACCCACTCCAAGGTTCTAACTTTTGGATTCCCTATTTCATATGGTGATTTAACCAATTCTCCGGATTGATTCATAACTGTTAATCCGCGCGAGGTCCCTAGCCATAAATTATCTTCATTATCTTTTCGTATGGTCCAAACCGTGTTGTCAACAATATTACTGTTCGTAGATGAATAGTCGATACTACCCGAGGATGTAAATAGCGTTACACCTGCGTTGTAGGTTCCAAAAACAAATTCACCCTGTGCATTTTGCGATATCGAAAGTACTAACTCACTTGCAAGACCATCCTTCTGTGAATATGAGACTACCGAGGTACCAGCAAATTTCCATAAACCCTTTCCATCTGTTCCAATCCAAATATTGCCTTCAATATCCCTAAACATACAATTCAAACCCGAACCCTTAAGACCGTTTGACTCATCAATGTATAGCGTGTCTTTTTTGTTGACAATAAAGGCTTCACCGTTGGTGGTTATACCAATCACACCTTCTTGATAGGGCTCCACAGCTTTTGCAGATGTGGTGCGCAATGAGATCAACTGAATCGTCTTAGTAACTAAATCATATTTTAACAACCCGATTCTCCTAGCAGTAATGTACAGTGCATTCTCAACAATTTTTAACTTGCGAATACTTGGGTCATCATAACCCGGTAACTCGAGTTGCTCGAACCGCTCCCCATCCCATGTGTAGACTCCGTTTTTGGACCCGCAAATTAGAATTGAATCCTTATAGTTAACAGCAGTTCGAAAATAAATCTCTTGTTCTGTTATATCCCCCAATTGAAAAAATGTATCCTGAGTCTTCTGAATCAGACCAGTATTACTGGCCATAATAAGATCTCCTTTCAACTGGGTAATTTCATTAATCCTAAATGGTTCGGGAAAATTCCAAGTTTGAAATGAATTTTGATCAAACGCGGACAAGCCAGATGATGAACTAACCCAGAGTTTTTCATTCAGCCCAAAGTATACATTGCTAATATTATTATCGGACAAACCATCATCCACAGAGAAATTCATGAACTGCTTGCCATCAAATCGGCTTAAGCCAGACACTGTTGCCATCCAAAGATAACCATGTTTATCCTGGCAAATATCTCGAACTTGTGACTGAGCAAGTCCATCTTTAACGGCATAAGTAATAAAGTTGTAATGTTGAGCTCTAGCAGGAATACTCAACATAAGAAGTATCAGAAGCCAATAATGCCTCACAACCTAGAGAGATTTCAGCGTTTTAACAAAATTCGATACTCTGTTTCTCGCAACAGAGAGCAATTTGCCGTTCTTTAGTACCGCAAAATGACCATCTTCATTCAAATATTCTTTTAGATAGTTCATATTAACGATGTGCGATTTATGTATTCTATAGAAAATGGAAGGATTCAGTATTCCCTCGTATATTTTTAATGTTCTGGTATCCAAGTATCGTGAGCCATCATTAAAATATAAAACGGTACAATTCCCTGATGCTTCGAGATACATGATGTCTTCTATATCGATTAGTTTTATCCCTTTTGTATGGCTGATTGCAACTTTGTTGCCATACCCTTCCGTCTCCATCGACTCTGATAGGTTTTTGATCGACTCAAAATAAGTCTCGAAATTTTGAGGGTCCTCTGTGAAGGCCGATTTGGATTCTTTCACCTTATTAACCGCACGAATTAAATCTTCAATATCAACTGGCTTAAGAATGTAATGGATGGCATTTGCGTTAAAAGCACGAAGCGCATAATCCTTGAAAGCCGTTACAAAAACAACTAAAAAATCTCTATTTTCAATCGTTTCTAAAAGGTCAAACCCCTCTGAACCACTAGGCATACGTATATCTAGAAAAACAACATCCGGCTTCTCCCTTTCGATTACTTCCTTTGCAGCAATTACATTTCCTGCTTCACCAATTACTTCGACACCTTCGCAATATTCATGCAAAAGCATCGTAAGGTTCTTTCTTGCTATATCTTCATCGTCTACAACAACTGCCTTTAAGTTCATGCGTATTATTTTTTCTAGGTTTTGGTCAAGATGCCTTCTGATATTTCAAAACTACACCTGGCTCTTAGCGAAAATAGCAATTAGAATCGAAAACCGAAGAATCTCGTTTTAATACATTTAAATAAAAGAATACAACTCTACGGTGTTTTTCCATCATTACTACCCTGTTTTTAAGTTAGCTTGTAGGAAAATCTTAAACTACGCTTATGACTTATTTTACTTATTGCCAGGCAGAACGTGCTTGGATTTTTACTGACAGCGGTAATTAATCCGTTTCTAAAAACAAAAAAGGGAGCTCAATGGCTCCCTTTTTTAATCTGTTAACATTCAATTACCCCCCTCTTCTTACACCACCTGCTCCTTGCTGTATTCCACCGCCTGGTTGCGCACCTCCGGGTTTAACTACATTTTTGTTTACAGCTGGCTTCTCATATTTTATGGTATATCTGCGCGAAGCAGACTGGTTTCCATTTTTAGCCGTGATTTGAACCGTGTTGTTTCCACTTTTCAAACTCAGTGATGCAGTAATTTCACCAGTTGCAGCATTAAAGCTGAAGTTCGTGATCTTCTGACCGTTTACAACAAAAGTGATGTCAGACTTTTTGGTTACGTGTTGAACACGTGTCTTGAAAGTATAACCCGCTTTCGTTACCGTTTCTGAACTTGAACTTGGGCTAATATTTTGGAATACCGGCTTCTTTGCTGCTGCCTGTTGTACAACACCTCCACCGCCGTTATCATTTCCATTATCAACACGACCGCCATTATTAATTGGCGCTGCTTTCTTATATGTAATTGTATACGTCAAAGAAGCTTTCTTTCCTCCATTTACGGCGTCAATACGAATGGTGTTTTTTCCCTCTCTTAATCGAACAACCGCAGTCATCATTTTCGTGGAAGAGCTAAACGAAAAGTTCGTAGTTCTTTGACCATTTATCGTCAACGTTAAACCAGCTTTGGATACAACATTCAATGCTTTTAATTTAATTGACATTGTACCACTCTGCGTTGTTGAATTCTTACTAGCTGGACTAACAGGCTGTAATTTTGGAGTTAAGACCACTTTTTGATCTACTCCATCTTGCTGACCTCCATTATCTAACTGAACACGATTATCTTGCTCATAAGTGATATAATATGTCGACGAAGCAGATTTTCCATTATTTGCAGTTACTTTAATCGTGTTCATTCCTGCATTCAAACGGATTACGGCAGTTAGCTGTTTTGTAGAACTGCTATATGTAAATCCTTGGATTTGTTTGCCGTTAACTGTCAATGTGATCTCATTCTTGCTACTTACATTCAATACACGAGCTTTGAACGATAAGGTCTGTGTTTTTAACGTTGTTTTTGTTTGCATTGGTGAGATCGCAGTAATTGTCGGTGCTGCTTTTACTCCTGGTCCAGCTCCATTGTCATTACCGCCCATATTGATTGCTCCACCACCTGGTTTGTTGTAGTTAATCGAATATGTAATCGTTTCAGTGCTACAATCATTTGTCAGCGTGAACTGAATGATGTTTACACCGGACTTCAATACGATTCCAGATAAAGTCACTCTCGTTCCATCAAATTTCACACGAGACGGCTTTCCATTCACCAAGGCAATAATACCTTCCTCACTCGCAATGTTCGTTGTCGTCATCGTGATTGTATAAGGGCTTACAACAGTATTCGCATTTACACGACTAGGCGTCAGCAGTCGATATGTTATAGGGTCGCAAGCTTTTATGCCACGTCCACCACATACACCGCCCCAAGATTCATTAGCAACGTATGCTCCATAACCAGGACCATCTCCACTTAAGTTACAACCCGATTTAATCCAAACTCCAATGATACATTTTCCGGCATTTCTACCAGTACCTGAGAAAGTCGCTGAATACCCAGATAGGTCGTCATACTTTTGTGTGCTCCCGTCCTCGAAGTTTAAAACAACATTGGATAAATCTTTATTTGAGTTAGCTGTAACAGTTTTATGATCCTCTGTAAAATCAGCAGAGACTATGGACATACATCCTCCTCCTTCTCCGTCGTCATCGTCACCGTCGTCGTCAGGACTTGTAAACGTAACCGTATAACTTACAGAAACCGTTCCGCATTCATTCTCTAAAGTTACAACGGCAATATTAACAGGCACCGAGATATACTCAACCTCAAATGTTACTGTTCCGTCAGAAAGTGTAAAAGGTACCTCAGCTCCATTTACAGTCACCGTTATTTCTTCAGAAGTTACATGCTCAACTGAGAGACTAACATCATATGTTGCTCCTATATCTCCTTCAGTCGTAACTTCAGTCTCAGTAGGAATTACAAGCGTATAAGCTGGCTCAAAACAAGGAGCTTCATGAACGATATCAACTCCATCCGTAACCATTGCACAACCGGCAACAATAATCTCTATTTCATTCGTACCGTCATTTAATTCCAATGAAGCTTGAAGCAAATTTGTAACAGGATTAAACTCAAATGGAGCAGCGACGCCATTAAAAGTAAATGTGATATCTCCTGCATCATCTGTGTTTGTGATCGTCGCATAGAAGATGATTTCGTCCTCAACGATAACCATACCATCTGTTAAGCCATTAATCGATACTACAGGTGTTAAACATTCTTCATAATCAATTGTAAAGCTTATTGACTCTTCACTGCAATCATTTCCGAATACAACAGTCACAACATTTGATCCTTCAATCAAATTCACATCAGTGATTGTAACTACTCCACCAGAATAAGTATGCGCGATAGTGCCTCCATTTAGCGTAACGCTAATCGTTTCAGGATTAACATTTGATACATTCATGCTCAACGTAACAACACTTTCGTCTGATTCAGAAGTAAGACTCGCTGGACTCACCAAACTGTATTCAACAGGGTCACAAGGATCCTCGTATACCACATTGATCAAATCAGAAGCCGAAGCACATGTTTCAGCATTCAACTGAATTGAATTTTCGCCCTCCGTCAATGTAAGACTTGCTGTAATTGCTCCTGCATCAAACGTAAACGCTTTCGATTCACCATTATGGAATAATGTCAATTGCTCAGCATTTTCAACGTGCTCTACAACTGCAACAAAAGTATAAGCCGCTGCTTCAACCTCGGTAGCATTTCCACCTAAGTTAATCGTTGGCGTATTACAGTTATCGTGTGTGATTGTATAGGTTATTGTTTCACTGCTACAGTCGTTTGAAGCAGAAATTGTAATCACATTCTCACCATCCGCAAGCGAAAAACCGTTTATGGATAAAAGATTATCAACGTATGTAAATGGCAACTCCGCTCCTCCTTTGGTCACTGTAATGCCATCTGCATTCACGTGTTGAACAACAAGGTTAATATTGAATGTTGGATCAGCAACCTCAACAGATAAACTTGCCGGCTCATTAAGTGCGTATGTAATCGATTCACAAGGAATAGTATATGTAACACTCAAAGCAGTTTCACTGGTTTCACACCCGTTTGCAATAAGCGAAATGCTATTTACTCCCTCCGCTAATGTCATTTCTGCTGTTAGACCACCAGTTCCTGCATCAAATATAAAAGGTACAGGTGCGCCGTTCAACAATACTTGTATATCCGCAGGATTATCAATATTGCTAACATTAGCCTCGAAATCATAAAGTGCCGCTTCAACCTCTGTTAAATTAGCCCCCAACGTAATCAACGGTGGTTCACAACCGTCGTAGATGATCGCATAATTAACCACATCTGAACTACATTCATTTTCGAGACTTACAACAACGTTATTTGTGCCATCAATCAGTGACAAATCAGAAATTGTGATAATATTTGATTCTGCATTGAACGTTAACGGTACTTCAGCACCGTTTAACGTAACTGAAATTTGATCTGCATTCTCAACATTCGCTACACTTAATGTAATCTCAAACTCCCTCACCAATGATACAGTTGGTGTTGTATTTGGCGTGATCATCGTATGCGTTATTGGTTCACACGGCTCAGCATAAATAACACTTGCATCTGCCGTAGCAGTCTCACAACCATTCGCTGTAATACGAATATCATTACTACCATCTGTTAAGATAAATTCAGCGGTCAATAAATTGGTCACTGGATCGAAATCAAAATCAGTAACTACACCATTTACTTCTAAAACAATATCAGCCGCTTCTGTTACATTGGTTACGATAACATATAGGTTAAATACATCCTCTGTAACAATCATTCCCGGCATGATTCCATTAACGGTTATTAATGGAATTTCACACCCTTCATAGCTGATGTTATAAGTTACTGTATTCGAGCTACAATCATTTGTGAGCGTCACAAATACTGTATTCTCACCTTCGAAAAGCGAAAGACTGTTCAGATAAATATTACCAGTAACAGGATCAAACACTGGCGATACTGCGGCTCCATTTAAAGTTGCCGTTATTTGTTCTACTGCATCTATCCCTGTTGCATTGAGTGAAATATTGTAAACTTCTTCTGTTGAAGAAACATCTGTAGCCAATGGTGACAACAAGTTTGTCACAATTGTAGCGCATGGAATTTCACGTGTAACCGAAAGGGTTGATGTTGTTTCACCGCAGGCATTTGTTGCAATAATTTGAATGTTATTGACCCCTACATTTAACGAAATGGACTCCGATAAAACACCCGTCTCTTCATTAAAATCGAATGCCGTAGAAACGCCATTTA
Organism: Crocinitomicaceae bacterium; assembly: GCA_049611865.1. Lineage (GTDB taxonomy): Bacteria > Bacteroidota > Bacteroidia > Flavobacteriales_D > Crocinitomicaceae > Crocinitomix. Next base: position 108,074 of record JBMZAY010000011.1, read on the forward strand.
CAAGAAGAACAATATCATCTGCATCAACATAATTTACATTGGCTGACAATACAATAGCAGTCGATTCAGTAGTCGTGCCCGGTGCTGGTGAAACAGCACTGATAACAGGCTCCTCACAAGCTTCGCGATTCACATTAAATACAAGGATCGCAGTACCACATTCAGTCGTTGCCGTTATTGTTACTACATTACTTCCTATGTTTGGAGCAACATCGTCTATATTTATCGTACCTGTTCCAATATCATAAGCAAAAGGTATACTCGAACCATTCAACTTAACAGCCAACTCACCCACTTCTGCTACATGTGTTGCCATTGCGCTTAAATCTAGCGTTTCTGCTTCTGTTGTTATGGAAGTTGGACCAACTGCCGACAATGTAGGATCGTAACATGGTGCATCAGGCGCTTCATAATTCAATGTAAATGTTGCTCGATTTGTACCACATTCGTTGGTAACAATTACCGTGAGAGCGTTTGAGCCTTCTAGTAAAATAACATCTTTTGATGCGATAGAAGTTACAGCATTGTAAAGCATATAACCTTTACTAATACCATTTAGCAATAACTCAACTGTAGTACCAGGCGAGTGATTATTGATTTGTGCATCAATCGAAACATTTGGATCTTCCAATGTCGAATAAGGCACAGGCGAAATGTATCCAACTGTTGGAATGATACAAGGCTCATCATCAACTTCATAGTTGATCACCGTCAAATCAGATGCAGAACCAAATATGTTTTCTACATATACTTCGAAGATATTGCTCCCCGGCGTTAATGTTGCATTGTAGATTAACTCATTTCCAGCCAAGAACAAATATGCAGCATCTGCAATTAACTCACCATTATGCTTAAGCACAATTTGAGACTTTGAGCTGATATGACTTGTATGAGCTGTTACTGGGAACTCTGCAACATCGGTGACATACGGTGAAGAAGGAGGGTTAACAAACTCTACTGTTGGTGGAGTTGGAACCTGTGGCTCTTCGTAAATAATAAGTCTCGTGTCTGAATCTGTCCCGGCAATATTGTTTCCCGTGATCTGTACAACATTTGTTCCTTCTTGCAACACCATTGGTAATTGCAACACTTTTGTATACAAGTTATAAGTAAACCCAGAAGTCTCGACGGCATTAACAAATACATCAATATTTGAAGCTCCAGTGACGTGAAGCACAGATGCCGACAATGTAATTTCAGGTGATTCAAAAACCATATTATCAACCCCTGGATAATTAATGTCTACGATAGGTGGCGTCTTAGATTGCGGTTTCTTGTAGATAATTGTTGTTGATTCAATATCAGAACCATAAACATTTACACCTTTTATTTCAATCACGTTAGCACCTTCTACTAAAGCAGTAGTAAAAGTCATGATCTCAGATGCATCGTTATACATGAATATTGGTGTAGCAACGCCATTAATCTTTAAAGTAATTGCACCTGCATTTTCAACATGCTGAACTTTTGCTCGCACATTATACGAAGACTCATAAACGGTTATTGGATCAATATTTGGATCCTGGAACGTTACAATCGGTGGTCTTGGTGTTTCAGGTCGATTATAAATAATTGTTGTTGACTCATAATCAGAACCAGCATTGTTAACACCTGTGATCTCAACAATATTTGCACCTTCCATGAGGCTTGTATTGAAGAATATCTCCTTACTTACCACATTAAATGAGAAACTTGTTACCAGGTTTCCGTTAACACGTATGGTCAAATCAGATTTAGTAGCTACATGCAGTGCAGTTGCTCTGATCGCCATATTTCCAACAGCAGTATAATACGGATCAACACCAGGGTTTACAAAATCAACAATTGGCGGTTGTTCCGTAACCGGCTTACGGTATATAATTTGGACTGTTTTACTATCACTACCTACATCATTGGTTGCAGAAACAGTAATTGTATTGGTACCTTCATTTAAATTTAATGAAGCGTTCAATACTTTAGTACCCATATTGTATGCGAAGCTATTTAGATTTACACCATTGAGGTATAGATCAATTTGCGCTTTTGAATCAACATTCAAAACAGTTGACACCAATCCAAACACACTTGAGTTTGTCGTGTATGGCGAGTAAGGAGGATTTGTTATTGTAACAATAGGTGGATTTTGAGGCTCCATCTCCTCTTTGTAAATGATGATAACAGATTCATAATCCGAACCAGCTGCATTAACACCGGTAATCTCAAACAAGTTTTGACCGGCATGTAAAACGACATTACTCTCAAACTGATTTGTTGATGGGTTAAAAGTAAAATTCGTATTTACATTCCCATCTTGTTTAAATGTGATGCCAGAACGATTGTTTACGTAATAAACATTCGCCTTAATGCGATAGGTATTATTGGTTGTCTCATAAGGTGAAACACCCGGATCATAAATATCAACGATTGGCTTCTTGCGCGTAACGGGATCAACAATTGGATCCGTTAGCGGGTCCTCTTCATCAAAAACGTCCACATCAATATCTTCTTCGATATCCTCTTCATATCTACCACCGAAAAGGTGGAATTTGATTCCAACAGATGTATAATGATAGATATCATTTAAATTGGAAGGGGAGCCGTCTAGAATATTATTTGGCATTCCATCGAATAAGTTGTTTCGAGTCCAAGTCATTTTATGTTCCAGACCGATAGCAACAGCAGGATGAACTTGCTTGCTAATACCAAAACCAAAACTTGGTGCCCAATCGACATCATAAGTTCCGAAACCATCACCGTTGATATAGGTCTCGTAATCATTATCTTGAAGATTCAACACGTTCGTTTGAGTTGTAGAACTCAACTGATCGTAATCGTAAATTTGCTCATTCAAGAAGATGTTATCATCAACTAGATCCGTAGATGTTTGATAACCTTTTATACCAACACCACCAAAAACGGAGAGGTTCCAACCTGTACGTTGACGTAATCGATTTGTATTTAAAACGAGTTCGAGTGAACCACTCAATAAATTCGTTTTGTAATTCGGAATAAAATATCCTAATGAATCTTGATAAACACCAATAGCCGGTCCGTACTGAACTAGACCAGGCGTTGTCGTACTATCGAGCATATAACGATTTGTCGCTTGCCCCATAAATTGGGCATGTAAAAATCTTGCTCTAAGATCCCATGAAAAGATCTTGTCTTGCTCCATTCCGAAAGACTTACCAAATGTAAAGCCATAACCGGCACGAAGGCGATATGGAACCTCAGTTTGAGTTGTCCATGTCCCTCCTACATTTAAGCCTATAAACCATCTCGTATCGCGATCATAATCCACGTAATTCTGCGCAAAACTTTGCGACATGGATGCGATAAGAATAATTAAGAGTGTAAAAAATCTTTTCATACGCCAATATTTTAAGTTGACCAATGTGAGGATTTGCTGATTAGGTTTGTTACCTCCATTGATTAAAGTGGTCTAATGCATTTATCGTACCAAAGTAATAAAAATGCAGGATAAATTGGCTGAAAATCACGATAAACTGTGTCATATAAATGTTCTCATTTTTTGATTCTAAAACGATTAAATTTAAAAGAGTACTATTCAAGCAAAAAGCCGATTACATTTTCATAAAATTATCAACCCCAAGGGCGATGTTTGGATGTGAAAGTATTTCTTGGAGAATTGCTCTGACTCTTGAAACGACTTTTCCAATTCGATTTACTACCAACGTAGTATAAACCGGATGAATCGGAGTGCATAATGTAGAAAAAATAGACAAAAAAACCCAAGTACGTATTTGTAAATGGGGTTGTAATGCTCCTCCTCTTGGGCTCCCCGATATCGTTTCGTAAACTCAACTTAATCGGGATAAACTTCTCGCCTACATACCTACAATAACAAAAAAAGCACTTGAAATCTCAAGTGCTTAATGCTCCTCCTCTTGGGCTCGAACCAAGGACCCTCTGATTAACAGTCAGATGCTCTAACCAACTGAGCTAAGGAGGAATAATTGCCTCATCTTTCGGCTTCGTTTAGCCATTAAGGCGTGCTGCTTTTGCTTGCAGCGGGTGCAAATATAACTAAATTAAATGTACGTGAATAAAAAATTCAAGAAAAAATTAAATCAAATTTCGAGAGGATAATTACTTAATAGATCACCTCTTCTAAAAGCATTGATTCTGAGTCGTTTTCCTCGTCGGAGTAACACGAACCGATATTGTCAGAATATTCTTGTGGGTCATGGTCGGCACGTAAGATATTTGTCTTTGCCACATTCAATCGGATTTCTGATCGAATGCTTTGGTCGTCTTGAAGATATCCTTTGGCGAATGGTGTACCAATAACTTCAACTAAATTTCCTTTTTTAAGGAAGTCAAGTATCCGGAGGTTTGTGCCATCCTTTTTCCAAATTGTACAGTTTACCCAGGTGGTCTTTGTACGTTGCTGTCCAGTTCGTTTATCTCTCCAATTTTTATTGTGTGCGACAGGAAAATTAAGGGCTAGAACACCTTTGTCCATTTTTTTTACAACCGCATCTTTTCCTATATTTCCAATCAGTCGTGTTTCGAATACAGTAGCCATAGTAGTATGTTAGATTTCAAGTAAGGTTGGAGCAATTTAAGTCATTCTGATTGAAAATCAAAATTATTAACCTTGAAATCGAGCTGATTAACTACTCAAAATAAACGACAAACGCATCACCAAATCCATTAGACTGGACACTTTTTTGCGCTTTTTTGGCTTCTTTTTTATCCGTAAATGGCCCAACAAAATACTTGTATTTGTACATACTCGAACTTTCTACGAAAACGCGTTCAACAGGATAATCTAATTTTTTAAATTCTCTGATATCTGTTTCTATTTTGTCTATTGATGCCATAATTTGGACCTTGTAATGGGGTTGATCCGGTTGATTGGTAACATCTTGAGGGGGGTTAAAATCTATGGTTGGATGTTTTTCTTTCACAAACTCTCTAGTAGCCCTAAATATAGCTGACGCAATGATTTCCTGACCGTATACAGAGTTTAAATATTTACCCTCTGTAGGATTCGTGATAAATCCACATTCAACCAAAACCGTGGGCATTTTTGTATGTTTCAATACTTGCAAAGAATGACCGATATCTGCAGCAGTCTTGACGCCACGACTTTTTCGTCCTGCGCGTGTTTTAAATTGTTTTTCGATTAAACGAGCCCATTTATAGGATGATTTTGCATCAAAATTATGAATGTGCGTTTCTGTTCCTGTAATATTTGTATTTGGGCTTCCGTTTACATGAATGCTTAACATATAATCAACATTGTTGTCATTTGCTTGTGCAACACGCTCATCTAATGACGGGTACACATCTGTTGTTCTTGTGTATAATACGTTTACATTGGATAAATTATAAGTCAGGTAATTTCCCACTTTTAACGAAATACCAAGGGCGATATCTTTCTCTTGCATGAGTGTATCTTTATGTGGTAAATGACCAGGATCTTTACCTCCATGACCTGGGTCAATTAATATGGTAATGTTTGTTTTTGCCATTCCAGCAAAAACCGCGCTAACAAAAACTAAGAGTAGTAATATCTTTCTCATACTTAAACTTGTAGGAAACGCTAAATTATCATTTGTAAACAGTCAAATTATTGTACATCTTTACAATTAATTCAAAGCGAGATGTTAAAAAACAGAATCAACTATCAAGCCATTTGGGCGCGAATGTATATACTAAGCGGCTTGCTATTTGGATTGTTGTTTATAGTTGGAGCCTACATTTTAAAAGACTGGACCGTTCTTTACAATTTGCTTGCAGCAGTCTTAATCACTGCTATTGGTATTGGAATGCTTCGACATCCATATGCCACATATGGAGAACATGAAATTCGTGTCAATGCCTTTTTTGGAATAGAGCGAAAACATTACCATTTCAACTCAAGAAATGACATTAAGATAGACAATCATCGTTTATATTTAAACGGAAAAAAACTCTCCATTAGTCGCTTGTTAGTGGACAAAGCTGATTACAATCGTATGGAGGCATTCTATGATGCCGAAGCTGCCTTAATTGATGAATTAACGGATTAAGCCTTTTGTTCCTTTTCCCGGTAGATGGCCAGAGCATAAAAAAGGCCGAAAATAGTCACACCTGCCTGGGTTTCGATAAAGTCTTGAAACAAACAAGAAAAGAATAATCCAAGCAGCAAGAAAATCATGAAAAAATCTTTGTCTAACACCTCGAAAAACGGAATAATAAACAAAGACAAAAAACCAAGAATTCCAATGATACCGAGCGCCACCCATATAGTTAAAAATTGATTATGTGATCGGTGTCTATTTTCAGGTAGCAATTGTGAATCAATTTCGAGATATGCATTTTCAAAAGTATGAGGCACGTCGCCCACACCTACCCCCCAAAGCCAATTGGATTCTATAATATCTACAGCTGCCTTAAAATGTTCTAGCCTTTGGTTAAATGAACTACCGTTGGGATCTCCTCCGCCTTGGTATATATTGTACTCGACCACAAAGGCTTCTAAACGCGAAATGAAACCAGCGTTATTTTTAATTGATGTTTGACCATTTTCGATAGACTGAACCTCGGTATCCTTTAAATGCGCAACTCCCATCGAGTCTTTCGTCTCTCCTTTTGAAGTTAAATAACGCATCAATGTGCCGAACATTGGCTGACCTTTGTTGTCGAGTGAATCGTAGGGTATTTCAGAACGTTTTGCCCATTCAGACTTCATTTCGGCTTGATTTACATACAACCAAACATAATTACCATTCTCACGCTGCTTATGCAATGTGTCATGGTAATATGGGTTGCCATTTGGAGTATATAATTCCAAATCTTTGTAATCCAAATCTACGGTTTGATTTAGTTCACGCCATTTTTGTTGTGACAACCATATGGTTGAAAATCCAAAAAAAGCGAAGAGGAACAAGATCGCGTAGCGAATTGATTTCTTCCTTATTTTCCAAATAAAATAGAATACAAGGATGGCAACAAGTAATATAAACAGCATATAGCCGTTAATCACTTGTGATTTATATAGATAATAAATCATCCATAACGCAACACATACAAGCGAAATATTTAACCAAAGTGCATTTTTCTTTCGAATCAAGAAAAATGCGGTCATCCAAGCAAAGTTTGTTAGCACGGCATACCGGACATGTGATATAAACCAAGACATTTCGCGAATATCAGGTTGTCGATCAGCAATTGAAGCAAAATGAATAATGTTAAGCAGACTAGTAATCAACATTATTCCCAAAAAGACATAAAGTAAAAATCTGAAATGAATATTCTTGAGCGGCTCTGATGTGGCCAGCACAAGGGGTATGACAATAAAAGGTAGTTTGACACGTAAATCTTTGAAACCGTAATTAAAATCATCGCTCCAAATCAGAGAAACAATCAAAAAGAAAAATATTCCGACAATAAACCAGACCGAAGGCCTTTTCTTAAAGCGTTTTATATATTCTTGGAAATCTCCTTGTATCAGCCAATTGGCAATAATCCAAATCGCTCCTATACTCATTAGGACATTGGATAAAGCAACACCAACAGTAAGTATGGTTAAGGCTGTTAATTTAAGATATAAATGGGCGGGGAGGTTAAGCCATTTATCAAACATTGGTTAGTTTTCCAGGTTTAGTATGTTTCTATAACGAGGATTTTCGTTCAATATTTCAATTGCAGAAGAAATAAATTCATCATCTTTCAAACCGTGAATAATTCTACCTTTCTGATAATAGTAACGTCCAATAATTTCATCTTCAATAAGCGGGACTATTTCGTACTGATATCTTTTGAGATCAGCTTCTTTTGAAGGTTTCATTTTTTCCTTTAAAGCATCAAATTCAGCTTTAGCAATATCATAATTATCTTCTGCGGCTGCCTGTTCCTCCAGCTCTTCTAATAAGGCCAGGCTTTCTGTGACATATTCAAAATCTTGTTCAAGAACAAATGTTGAAAAATCAGCATACATCTGATCGGTCACGACAAATTCTTCAGCACTTGCAATGGATTCATTTTCTCGCTGAAATTTTGTCGCGTAATCAAAAATGATATCGTTTAGAACAATAGTTGCAGTTAAGATTGAAAAGTCCTTTTCACTAATTTTTACATCGGGCTCAATTCCTCTACCGTCGATTACTTCCCTTCCAGTTTTCGTTTTAAACTTCTGCAATAATGAATCAGAAATTGCACCTGCTTGATCACCAGTTTCACGATTTGAATAATCGAGTTTTTGAATACATCTTCCGCTAGGCGTGTAATATTTAGCTATGGTCACTTTAATTTTCGCATTATACTTTAAATCCAACGGGCGCTGAACCAAACCTTTGCCAAAAGTAGTTTGGCCAAGGACAACCGCACGATCCAGATCTTGTAAAGCCCCAGAAACAATTTCACTTGCTGATGCTGAGCCACCATCTACCAATACCACAATAGGAATTTTTGTGTTGGTCGATTTTAATTGTGCTGTATAGGTTCTATTCACAGATTCATCCCTGCCTTTTATTGACACGATTTCAGTCCCCTTGTCAACGAACATATTAACGATCTTTACAGCCTCAATAACGAGACCGCCACCATTTCCCCGCAGGTCAAATACAAGTTTTTTCATCCCTTTATTACCTTCCAATTCTTTAAAGGCATTCAACACATCGGACCCTGCATTTTGGGTAAAAGAACTGAGTTTGATATAACCTATATCTCTATTAAGCATTCCATAGTAAGGCACTGGGCTAAATTTTATCTCCTCTCTACTTAATGTTTTTTTGATTTTTTCCCCTGCTCGCTCAACTGTGACGATAACATCTGTTCCCGGTTTACCTTTTAATTTTGCTGAAACTTCAGTTGTTGACAAATTAGTGACATCCTTACCGTTAATTTCAAGAAAAACATCACCTGCTTTTAACCCGTTCTTCTCTGCTGGAAATCCTTCATGTGGATCAATAATGATGATACGATCATCTTTTTGTCGGATAATCGCTCCAATACCGCCATATTGTCCGGTTGACATCAACTTAAAATCCTCGATTCTAGATTCTGGGATATATGTTGTATAAGGGTCTAATTCTTTGAGCATTGCACCAATCGCGGCTTTCATAAGAATACCTGAATTAGGCTCATCAACATAATTAAGATCAATATTCTTGTAGACTAATTCAAAGAGTTCAAGATTCTTGACGATCTCAAAGTCAGCATCCTGCTGCTCTTCCAATTCAGGCTGAGCAAACAATACTCCATTTATTAAGAGCAAAAACAGCCAACCCAATATTTTAATACTATTCATTTTGCTAATGTCTATTACTTGCATCATTTACTATTCCCGATAACTCCTTTAAAATTAACCGTATTTTCTCTTCGAGGATTGCGTATCCGATATTTTCTTTACCTGTATACACGAAAAATAATGCCATTTTTTGATTGTTCTCCTTCAGATCTAATTCCAGTTGATGTTTATTCAAACGATAAACCTCTTTTAACATTCTTTTTATCCGATTCCTTTTAACAGCTTTTGAAAT
>JBMZAY010000012.1:0-111042 GCA_049611865.1 Crocinitomicaceae bacterium
TATCAAAAAAACAGTCTTCCTTAATTTTGTATTGTACAATATCTGATGATGTAACCCATGTCGTGTCCGGGTCAGGGTAAACCGTTTCCCATTCTCCGGTGCTAGCATTATATCGGATACTATCTTCTGAAGGATCCATTTGACTCTTTAAAGCGGGTGTAAAAGGATCTTGATATGCGGAACCTAGGTACATAAAAAGTTTTTCCCTAAATAATGAATCATTATAGAAATTGCCTCCTGGCTCACTTAGTGTTATTGGATATTTGAACCCATCCCCATCTTTCCAATCCTCCCAATTGGGGTTAAATGGAGAATACAATGTCAAATCACCATTTAATACGTGCTGTCTTATTATCGTCCATAAACTCCATGTCTGAGGATTTTTATTCCACAGACCTTCTTGAATATCATCAATAGGGTAATACAATGGGTGATTAAACTTTTGTCGCAGGTCAATTACACGCCATATCCGTTTAGACCAGACAACGTCTGCTTCTCTTAAATGCTCATATGGAACGACCTTTTTTGTGGGGATATGTTCGGAAATATAAAAACTGTCCATTACACCAGCTCTTGCTGTAGGAATTGGACCTCGAATAAATTGCGCTCTTAAATTACCGGCCACGCATAAGCCTAACATAAATACAAAGTACTTCATAGGTTTGGAATTGGTTAATAAAATGCGTCTGGGTAGAGGTTGTAATATTCACTGTCAATTATAGAATGTAATAGTTGTGAATGGTTACAAAAAAAGGGTGCTGATAAATATCAGCACCCTTTTTCAATTCTTTTTACAGTAACTAGAAGCTCCACAAGTCATGTTCGAAATTAAAGATCTTCTCTTTAATTCTTTCAGACTCTAGCAAGGCATCTACACCTGCTTTGTAACTGTCGATATCTCTATCGTACAAGTTGGTTTCTTTAATGATATAGCTTTGGAACATTCGTTTCCAGAACAGGTCATCAAAAGACATTCTTTGCGAATCATTGTGACGGCTCTGTACGAAGAAGTTTTGGAATACATATCGACACTCAGGAAAATACAACCAAAATAGCTCACGAAGACCAGCAATGTTACCATTACCATCAATACGATAAACTACAGGAGCGATTCCGATAATTCTTCTATCCAATACAGAGCGTTCCTTATCGAAGAACCAGTCTTCTTTGATCTTATACTGAATGATATCCTTCGAAGTATACCAAATGGTATCACTTGGAGGATATACTGCCGTCCAGTTACCGAATTCATCCTGGACTAAGGAATCCTCATCCGGATAAACATAACTTTTTAATGGCTCAGCAAATGGATCAACAAGTTCCGTTCCCATGTATATAAACATTCTTTCACGGAACTCCTTATCATTGTAATAGTTTCCACCTGGATTGTTAGGAACGACAGGGTATTTAAACATATCTCCGTCTTTCCAATCCTCCCAATCAGGGTTAAATGGAGAGTAAATAGTTAAATCACCAGTCATTACATGATGACGGATAATTGTCCATAAACTCCATCTAGAGGTGTTCTTCTTCCACATCCCCTCTTGAAGGTCATCCATTGGATAATAAAGCGGATGATTGAATTTCTCTCTTAAATCAATCACACTCCACACACGTTTACTCCAGGTAACATCCGCTTCACGAACATACTCGTAAGGGACTACTTTTTTCGTTGGTACATGTTCTTTCACATACACCCCATCCAAAACACCTGGCGCTGGATTCGCGATTGGACCACGAATATCCTGAGCAATCGTTGCTCCAGCACTCAACATCATCAAAGAAAAAATTAATCTTTTCATCTCGCCTAGTTTTACATTAGTTTTAATAGGAGGGTGAGTGTTCACCCTCCTTATCTTTATTATCTTGTTGTGAAAACCAATGCTGTTCTTTTCGAAACACCATCTGGTCCTCGGTAGTTAACCATGATTGTCACTTGTTTTCCACGTGACTGAGCTAGAATTTTCTTAGCGTCACCATCAAGTCCACCGCCACTGTTAATTTTACCTTTACGCATTACACCGTCAACTGATACAGTTCCGTTTACAATGCTAAATTTAACATTTGTCAATGGTACACTCTCATCGTATCTACAAGAAACACGTCCTTGCGCTTTCACACTTGAAAGTCCTGGCGACTGTCCTTGAGAAATACCTCCTAGGTACAAGTTTGGCGTTGGTAAAGACTTAACTGAGAATTTGAAAGAACCTAAGTTCACTGATCCTCCGTCTTCTTTTTGTCCGTTAACACTAATTGTAGCTTCACGCACACCAGCACCTACTTTCGCAATGTATCCAGCACCGCTCTTACTTAAAGAACACCCGCTACCCGATAAGGTTACACGATCAGCTGGGAAACCTGATGCAGTTCCTTCTACTTTATTGTCGTAACCACGGTACAATACACGCATTTCAGGTAATGAAACTACCCCCATCGGTTGACCAACTGTATAGTTGAATTCCCATGGTTTAGGTACTTCTACACCACGTTGTTTTACGTAGATAACACCTTTTACTTTGTGAGAACCTGCCTGATCACCTGGTAAAGAAATACCGTCACGCTTTTCATCCAAGAATCGTTTCCAATTCTCTGTGCTAGCTGTATCAGCATCCATACCATAATCTAACTTAACAACTTCAGTTGAGTCATAAGCTGCGATCATAACACGCAATTTCAACGAGTCACCTTGATTGATGTATCCTGTGCTAGCAAATGCTAAAGGTTCAATTTTGTTAAAGTCAAACTCTTGTACATCTACTTTTGATAATAAGAAGCTCGTCGCCATTGACTCAGCATTCTTAATATCCAATTTAAGAGACGTCAACATTGCTGCCGCTGCTACGATAGGTGCGTGGTCAAACATAACCGACGGCCAAGGAAGTGTTTCTTCCACACCGTGCACTTTACGTGTGATTTCCTCAGGAATATTCAACGCCATCATGAATTTCTTGATTTGCGCTGTATCATCCGGGTTTGCTGTTTTTAGAGCTGCATCTAATTGACTTAAGTCGTCAGGAGCTGTAAAAGTATACTTACCCTTTGCATCTTCATAAGTACCCATCACTTGTGCCACTTGGTTTCTGTAATCAATGATCTTTTGACGGATCAATTTTCCTTCTTCCTTAGGCTGTTTAGGGTTACCACCGATGAAACGGTTAGTTGGAACGTCATAGTTGTCCATCGCAGAGATATCCGCTAATGGCTTTAAGCTAACGATATACTCGCCATCTTTTTCTTCAACCCAATCTTTTCCACCTTCTACTTCCTTAATCATTTCGTTACACTCTCCTAATAGAAAGCTAACGACCTTCTTTGTTTCTTCTTGAACCTGTGCTGCACGATCTTGCCATACTTTCAATGGCTTGATGTCCATTCCTTGTGCTTTTGCAGTAATGATTTTCTTTTCAAAAGCAGCGTAGATTCCGTTATTATTGGTATTAATGATCTCAGCACTACGATCCAACTTGTCGTTAATCGTTACGAAAGCAGCAATTACCTGCTTAGAAACGTTCAATGCAAGAAGGGCAGTCAGTACGAGGTACATCATACCGATCATTTTCTGTCTAGGGGTTTCTTTTCCTCCTGCCATGATTTATCTATTTTTTTGTTAACAATTAATTAATATCATCCGAGAATGATGATTAATCTCTAGATATAGTCATAGCTTTTAGCATGTTACCATAAACTTGGTTCAAATCAGTCAAGTTCTTAGACAACATTGCCATGTTTTCTTTGTACAATTTAGTATCCTCAACAGAAGCACTTAAATTCTCCATCATCTCAGTAACCTGAGTTTGGAATTTCTCAGTGCTTTCTAAGTGCTGACTAGAACTTTTCAACTGCAACTCATATACATTGTTCAATGCAGCCAAGTTAGTTGATACTTTCTGTAATTGCTCTCCGAAAGAAGCTCCTTCTTCAGCTCCTGAAGTCAAACCTAATAATGACTCAGACGCACGATCATAAGTTTCTGATAAAGTTGCAACTTTTGTAGAAGCGCTCTCTAAAGATGAAACATAAGAATCTGTAGCTGCTGCTGCTCCTGAAACTGCTTTTAATCCTTCAGCATTTTCACTTAATGAACGGATACCATCACCTAAACGGTTTAATAATTCAGCATCAATTTTAGCTTCTTCTAATAGGTTGTCGAATTGCTCAGTGATACCAGTTACGGTTCCACCTCCACCACCACCGTGGTGTGTTAATCCTGACTCACCTTTTTCATCTAGGTAAGCGTGAAGATCGAAATCTTCGTCATGAGCTAAAGCTAGCTCTGGGTATACTAATTCCCACTTTGGATCTTCGTGTAATGGTTCGAATGCAGAGAAGAAGAAAATTACCGCCTCTGTCAATAGACCTACAACGAGCATGGGACCTGCACCTGGCCAGTGCATGATTTTAAATAGTGCTCCCAAAATTACGACTGCTGCTCCAATACCGTAGAGCTTCGCCATAAATAATTTCCATTTTTTAGTTCCTGGTCTCATAGTTTCCTTTGCTTTTAGTTTAACATTTATTTATTTGGTTGTTTATTTGATTGCCTATTCAATCGTTGAGTGATTATCTCAACTCCATGTCTGAACGAAGTTCATTTCCTCCTTCAGCTTCAAAGTCACGTCCACCTCGTCCGATGTGTGTTTGTACACATCTGAATCCGATGTATGACTTAGCGGTATCTTGATACTCGTAAGTTCTTGTTCCAACTTGTAAGTAATACCCAATATCTTTCCATGAACCTCCACGAATAACTTTACGCTTCATTGAAGGTGGATCCCAGTCCATAGCATGGTAACGATATTCTGGACTCAAGTCATGCGAGAACTCGTAAACTGACTCGTCGAAAGCAGTTTCTGTCCATTCAGCAACGTTACCTGACATACAGTATAGTCCGTATCCGTTAGGGTTGTAAGAATAAGCCTTTACAGTATAGAATCCGCCATCATCGAAATAACGACCTCTCATCGGCTTAAAGTTACCTAACATACACCCACCTGAGTTTCTGATATAAGGACCTCCCCAAGGGTATGGACTTTGCTTTAAGTTACCACGAGCAGCAAATTCCCATTCACCTTCTGTTGGTAATCTAAAATCTTGTACCCAAAGTGAACCTACTGAATGTAACCAGCTATTCAACTTCTGAGTTCTCCATACTGAGAATGCTTTTGCTTGAACCCAAGTTACACCAACTACAGGATAGTTATCATAAGCTGGATGCCAGAAGTACATATTTGTCATTGGATCGTTGAAAGAGTATGTGAAATCACGTACCCAACATAAAGTATCCGGATAAACATTAATTACTTCGTCAATAATGAAACGTGAACGGTCTTCATGAGAACGCAATGCGTTGTTTTGACCTTTTTTGTTGAAGTGTCCAAGATCCATTTCTTGACCAACAGGCTCTCCAGTAAATGGATGATCAGGATTCTTCAGCGCACGGTGCTGAGGATCTAACGATGGATTCGTGTAGTTACCATCTGGATCATAACCATTACGTACAATGTTTACACGTCCTTTACGCGCAGCCTCCTGTAAATCAATCCAATAATATCTGAATTTCAACTTACGTGTATCAATTTCACGACGCTTGTAGAAACGCTCGTTCGGACGAAGGTACATATCCGAAATAAGCGGAATGATTTGTTGATCCGTGATTCCTTTCATCTTCCATGAAAGTGAAAACAACTCACGGTTGATATAAGGTTGTGACGGATCGAACTCTTTCCATTCTAAGTTCATTTCATCGTAGTAAATATCTGGGTGATTTAACATGTCCCCGATATCCTCCTCAGCGATCTCATCATTACCCGTAGGGTTCGTATTCTCGTATACCTTCTCTAAGAAGATGGAATCTCTTACCCAAAACACGAATTCACGATATTCGTTGTTTGTGATTTCGGTTTGATCCATATAGAATGCAGGAATTGAAACCACGTGTGAACGTGATTGATGCAGGAATGGAACATCCTGATCGCTATTTCCCATTGTAAATGAACCAGCAGGGATGTATACCATACCAAGTGGAATCTCCGGGAAAAACACTTTCCTACCCTGCACTCCGGTCAAATGACCAGATCCTGGATTACAACTCGTCAAAACAAGTGCAATACCTACTACAAAAACCATTAATTTTTTCATGCTACCTTCGTTTTTCTACCAATCTTTATCTCTCGACTATCAGGACTTAATAAGGGTTAGGTCTTCTTTTAACGTCAGAATTATAATTAGGTTACATTTTTTTTATTGCAAGATAAATGGATTTCCATGTCTTGGTACAATTGGCGGTGGAGGGAACATACAATAGTTCACCATTAATTCATGAGTACCTCTACCATATTCATTCAATGGGTTTGTCATAATATCGAATGAATAACCAATTTGCAACGCGTCTTTTTGTGAGTCATCACTTGGAGGGAATCCGTATCCTACCATCACACCAATAGCGTCAGAAAGACGGTAAGTTACACCTCCCCAGAAGTAAGCTTTGCTATTCAACCAAACATCTGCCATTACATTTACATCGAAAACCATCGTTGATCCGTCAGCTTTCAATAATAAGCTTGGCTTTAAGTCGATTACATTTGATGTACCGATTGCGTCAGATAATCGATACTTATATCCAGCCAAAACATAATAGTGACGTGCTACTGAGTAATTGATTTGATTCAAAGATGACAGTCCAGGAGCCAAATGAGTAGTTGACAAGCCAACATAATACCCTTCATTACCCGACCAGAACAAACCGAAGTTCATGTCCATTCTCGTTTGGCTAACAGGATTTTCAATATCAGCTATTGTTGCATCGTAAGCATCTGTTGGCGGAACCCAGTTTGGACTAAAACCAACATTAATGATTCCTAATCCTAGACCTCCACTTAACGTACCGTAAGGCGTCGGCAAGTGATACGCTCCGTTCACCGTTAGGTTATTATTTCTCATGAAACCAATGGCATCATTATGAAAAGATAAACCAACACCCAAACCACCAGGCCCAAGTGTTACGTTCTGCAAGTTTCCTTGCGCATTAAAAAGAGTGGTATTCGGCGCATCAACTACGCGATCCCACTGATTTCTGTAAATAATCGTACCACAGTACCCTTTAAATCCAGTTGTCGCCGGATTAAAAGACATGCGATCAAACATGTAATGTGTAAACTGTTTATCCTGCTGCGAGTAAACGAAGCTTACTGATACACAGCACAATAACAACGATAAAACTTTCTTCATAAACAAGCTTTTCTAAACCATTTTAGTGTCAGAACACTCCAACAAGTGGCTAAAATAAATAAAAATTATGGAAAACTAAATTTTTTTCTTCAAAGTTTTATCCTCTAATCCATGCCATTGTATTTCCAATATCAACGGTTTTAGAATCGAATACTCAACCCGATTTGATTCAATTTTCATCTTCTATTCATTCTCTCAGCACAAAATAAGGAGCGTGCACAGATTTTTTCTGTCTTCACTATTACACCGAAAAAAATTAAATGTTTCATTCAGCTGCAGAATGCTACCGATTAATCAACAAGATTGCCATTTTATGTTAAAAAAAATGAATCAATACAAAATGTGCGGACAGGATGTTCCAGTTATTGGTTTTGGAGCAGGAAAAATCTCATAACGAAGCATGAACTCATGCGAACCTCTACCCCACACTTTCATTGGATTTGTCATCCATTCGAATGAATATCCCAGATGCAAGCCGCCCATACTTGTGCCTGCCATCAACCCAAGCCCATAGCTGAAACGATAAGTTGTTCCTATCCATACAGAACGATTATTGGCTAAAGCATGCTCTGCACGTACATTCAAATCAAAAATCGCTGTTGCTCCATCCGCTTTGATTAAAACAGATGGCTTCAGTTTAAACCGTTGACCCGCACCCACACCAAAGGAAGTACCAGCAAGCACATAATAGTGTCTTGCGCTCTCCATACTTAACTGTTGAAAGGCGGACTGAGACATATGTGTTGTTGAAAACCCGACATACCCATATCGATTGGCATAATGGAGGCCAAAGTTCAGATCAAATCTCGATTCACCGACCTTGTTCATCAGTCCACTTATTGTCGGGTCGAACAAAACGGGAGTATCAGGCGCAATCCATTCACCATCTATGACCATTTGCAAAAAACCGAGACCAAATCCGGCGCTGAACTTACCGACAGGAGTCTTTATGTGATAAGCTCCGTTGAGTTTAAAATTATTTTGCTTCATCTGGCCTATGACATCATTGTAAAATGACAAACCAACTCCAACAGCACCAGGAAGACGATTGGTAATAATATTATTTGAATTCCCTTGAAAATTGAAGAGTGTTGTATTTGGCGCATTTTCGACTTTATCCCATTGATTCCGATATATCATTGTTCCAGAGTAACCCTCAAATCCAGTTATGGCAGGATTAAAAGACATACCATCAAATGAGTAAAAGGATAATTGACGATCTTGTTGTGCGTTTGCAACAAGAATGATCGCCAGCATAAATGTGGTGAGAGAAAATTTCATGATAAGAATGTTTTTGTACCATCTACGTCAGAACATTCATCATAAATTTATGTCAATAATTACGGGAAGTAAACTTTTCTTAAGACAGTTTTCGATAAGTACGGAGCCAAAGATCAGGCAACTCGTTGTTGAGCGCGTTTTCGTAATCTTCATAATCACAAGGGACAAGCAAATGACGTTGTAATTTCACTCCTTTCACATTTGGATAAGGAACTTCCATCCACCAGCGACTACTTTTATTGCTCTTATAAAAAACGATCTCATCCTTGAAGTCATCAATATTAACACGATATTTGAGATAAGCCGACTTACTACCAACCGGATAATCCTTTTTTCTAAGGTTATATCCTTCAATAAAATACCAAACCATTTGAGCCAATAAATTGATATCAGACCTCTGATCTGACTGCAGTTCTGCTTGACTGTAATTGAACAGTCCCAGGGCGCTCAATTTATCACTCATTCCTGCATAACGCATTACGCGACAGGCATCTTCTCCGTAGAAGCCATTTGGCAAGAAAGTACTGTTACCCCTGTAATCTGCCGATTTAATCGCGTTTAAATCAAAACTTAAAATATCTGCATTCCGCAGTAGCGGCTCAGCCATTCGTTGGTTGCTGTAAAATTCACCCAAGCGATAATGGTCAAAATACAGTTCATCCAATAATTTCATCTCTTCTCGAGAAATGAGATTGGATTGATAACCAAAAAGTGAGAAGTTAAAAAGATAGTTCGGTTTGTGGAGAATGATCTTATTCAACCAACCTCTTGCATGAATATCATCTTCCGGATCCCCCATATCTAGTTCCGCATCTACGGCTATTAGGTTGATGGTTTGCTCGAGTTTTTCGTATGCCTTATAAATGGCAAAGGTCAAATCTTGGCTGCCACCAATAATTAGAGGAATGATATTCTTCTTGGACAACTCAGTCACAACATCCACTAAAGCCATGTAGGTATCCATTACCTCGTTTCCGGGGACAATTGTTCCCAAATTATAGATTGTGGATTTCCAGTCACCCAAATATTGCTTAGCAAAAGCCGCTCGAAATGCTTGAACCCAAAACTTGTATTCATCAGCCCCTTCTCCTTGTCTATATTCTGGAACAAATATTAGTGCTATGCCGGGCAAATCAATCTCAGGAAATCCTCCATTCACACTATTAACTTTCAACATACTGCCAATTTGTTGATTGGTATAGTGCGTTGGTTCTGAATCTGGAATAAAATAAATACTGAGATCTTTCATTCAAATGTAGCTTAGGACAAATTACTTCTTCTTTGCTTTACGTTTTTTGACCGGCTGATTTTCCATGATATGAACACACTCTTCATAACTCAACGCTTTCGGCTCAACGTCTTTCGGCAATTTATAATTTTTTCTACCTATTTTCAAATATGGACCGTATCGACCGTTTAACAATTGCATGGATTCGTCCTCTGCAAATTCTTTTATGATTCTATTTCGGTCTTCTTCTTTTTTAGCTTCAATTAGTTCAATCGCCCGTTCGATGGTCATATTCTCCATGGTATCTCCATTCTCTTCTTTTATTGAAACAAAGAGTTTACCTTGTTGTACATAAGGCCCAAATCTACCTTTGTTGATTTTGATATCAACATCTTCGTACTGACCTATTACTTTCGGGAATTTAAATAACTCTAGCGCCTCTTCTATACTAATCGTTTGAATACTTTGATCTTTCTGCAACGAAGCAAATTTCGGCTTTTCTTCCTGATCGGATTCGCCGATTTGAACCATTGGCCCATAACGACCAATTCGTGCATAAACATTTAAGCCTGATATTGGATCAACGCCCAACAAACGTTCTCCCGACGCTCGTTCAGAGTTTTCAATGGTATCCTCTACGCGATCATGAAACGGCCCATAGAACCCCTCAATCATTTTCGTCCACTCTACCATTCCATGAGCTATATCGTCAAATTCTTTTTCGACACTAGCTGTAAAATTATAGTCCATTACTTGACCAAAGTGCTCCGTCAAAAATTCAGTAACTACGCGACCAATATCAGTTGGTATTAATTTTCCTTTATTACTCCCTGTTTTCTCTGAAGCTTCCTCTATTTTGATTTCTCCCCCAACTAGCGAAAGGATATTATAATTTCTCTTTTCTCCATCACTTTCACCTCTCTCAACATAACCTCTCTTCTGGATTGTCGAAATTGTTGGAGCATACGTGGAAGGTCGCCCAATTCCTAATTCTTCTAATTTCTTCACCAAACTTGCTTCAACATAACGCGCTGGCGGCCGGGTAAATCTTTGTGTAGCTTTCAATTCAGTTTGATCTAAAATATCTCCTTCAGACATAGCAGGCAAAAGACCTTCCATTTCCTCATCTTCATCATCAATTTTCGATTCGAGATAAACTTTTAGGAATCCATCAAACAATACGATTTCACCATTTGCTGCGAACTCTAGATTTTGTGGCGCATCAATTTTGATGGCCGTGCGCTCCAATTGGGCATCAGACATTTGAGAAGCAATTGATCGTTTCCAAATCAACTGGTATAAACGTGCCTCATCTCTTTCAGCGTCAATACTGTGCAATGCAAAATTGGTTGGTCGAATAGCCTCATGAGCCTCTTGCGCCCCACCCGATTTGTTTTTGAACTTTCTGAGTTTGTGATATTCAGTTCCGTATGCTTGTTCTATTTCACTTTTAGCGCCATTAAGTGCTGTATCCGACAAATTCACAGAATCTGTTCTCATGTAAGTTATTAATCCCGATTCATAGAGACGTTGCGCAACAGACATAGTACGTGAAACTGAGAAGCCAAGTTTTAAACTGGCCTCCTGCTGTAAGGTTGAAGTTGTAAAAGGTGCCGCTGGACTCTTTTTTGCAGGTTTTTTGGTGATGCTATTCACCTTGAAATCATAAGATTTACAGTCACTCAAAAAGGATTCAACCTCATTTTGATTGTCAAACTGTTTATTCAGTTTTGCCTTTAAGCTGGAGTTATCAACCTTAAAAACGCTTTCTGTTCTATAAAATGAATTTGATGTAAACTTTTCAATTTCTTGTTCACGCTCGACAACCAAACGGACCGCAACTGATTGAACACGACCGGCAGAAAGTGAAGGTTTAACTTTCCTCCATAACACCGGCGACAATTCAAAGCCAACCAATCGATCCAATATTCTTCTCGCTTGCTGCGCATTTACAAGATCCTCATCGATATCCCTTGGGGTTTCAATTGCACGAAGAACAGCAGATTTTGTGATTTCATTAAAAGTAATACGCTTGTACCCTTTTTTATCTAGACCCAGTGTTTCTACCAAATGCCAAGAAATTGCCTCTCCTTCCCGATCTTCATCGGATGCTAGCCAAACTTGATCGACTGACATGACTTGTTTTTTTAATTCAGCAATTATTTTCTTTTTGTCTGTGGATATAATGTACTTCGGTTTAAAACCATTTTCAATATCTATGGAACCATCTCCTTTAGCTAGATCACGGACATGACCATAGCTAGACATTACAATAAAATCCTTACCTAAATACTTTTCAATCGTCTTAGCTTTTGCTGGTGACTCGACAATAACTAGGTTTTTTCCCATAGTTTAACAGTTGACTTTCGTTATGTTTTGACACGCCTCATCGGAAAATGTGCGCGGCCAAAATTATGAATGATATTTCAATTAACGTAACAGTTCAACCGTAAAAAAGATTTCTGCCAACCCTTATTATGTAATAATAAAAAAACAAATAAAAGTTTACTGACAGTTTGTCAGTAAAATGGATAATATCCCTAAATTTGCAAAAAACACAATGGAAAAATGAGTGAATTCAACGACGTGGAAAAAGTGATAGACGAGTCTGTACAAGGTACTGCAACTATGATTGCGCAGGAGAATGGTGCGCATAACGATTCTAAGAAACTGTATTTAGAAAGTTATGGTTGTCAAATGAATTTCTCAGATAGTGAGATCGTAGCCTCGATACTTTCAGAAAACGGATTCACCACTACCCGTGATTCTTCAAATGCCGATGTTATTCTAATGAACACTTGTTCGATTAGAGAAAATGCGGAACAAAGGGTGCGGAACAAGCTGAGCCAATATCAGAAACAGAAGAAGGAAAAGCCTTCGCTAGTTATTGGTATTTTAGGATGCATGGCAGAGCGTCTCAAAAAGGATTTGCTTGAACAAGAGAAATTGGTGGATCTTGTTGCTGGACCAGATGCTTATCGCGACTTGCCAAAATTAATTGAGGAGGTAGAGAGCGGGCAAAAAGCAGTTAATGTCTTATTATCGCGTGAAGAAACTTACGCTGATATCTCTCCAGTAAGATTAGGTAAAGGAGGAGTAACAGCATTTATCTCAATCATGCGTGGATGCGATAATATGTGTTCATTCTGTGTTGTTCCATTTACAAGAGGAAGAGAAAGAAGCAGAGATCCTCGATCAATTGTAAAGGAAGCGCAAGATATATTCGATCAAGGTTATCGAGAAGTCACTTTACTAGGGCAAAACGTAGACAGCTACAAATGGAATATTACCAAAAAAGGAGAAATCATTGATCCTAATCAACCTATCGTAAATTTTGCACAGCTAATGGAAATGGTAGCCAAAGTTAACCCATTATTAAGGGTGCGTTTTTCAACTTCACACCCTAAAGACATGACTGATGATGTTCTGCACACGATGGCTAAATACGATAATCTTTGCAAATACATTCATTTGCCAGTTCAGTCTGGTAATACGGAAGTGTTAAAGCGTATGAACAGAGGTTACTCACGCGAATGGTATATGAACCGAATTGAAGCGATCAAACGAATTATGCCTGATTGTGCGATTTCAACAGATATCATTGCAGGATTTTGTGGAGAAACAGAGGAAGAGCACAAAGACACCTTATCTTTAATGAAGGAAGTTGGGTATGATTTCTCCTACATGTTCTATTATTCGGAGCGACCAAAGACATTGGCAGAAAGAAAATTTGAGGATGATGTTCCGCTGGAAACGAAAAAAAGAAGATTAACTGAAATCCAAGACCTTCAAGCAGAGTTATCTATTGCAGCCAATAGCAAGATGGTTGGACAAAAATGCACTATTCTTGTTGAGGGCACTTCTAAACGATCAGATGACGAGGTTTTTGGACGCAACTCTCAGAATGTAGTTGTTATTGTTCCCAAGGAAGACCTAAAACCAGGAGACTATGTTGATATTGTGATTACTGACTACACCAAAGCGACGCTCCGAGGAGAAATAATATAAACACCCATGGATACGCAACAGATAAAACAACGATTTGGGATTATTGGTAATGCACCTGCTTTAAATCAGGCCTTACATATAGCTGCTCAAGTTGCTCCCACTGACATCAGTGTTTTAATTACTGGGGAAAGTGGAACTGGAAAAGAAGTGATGCCTAAAGTTATTCATCAGTTAAGCTCGCGCAAACATGGGTCATATATTGCAGTGAACTGTGGTGCGATTCCAGAAGGAACCATAGAAAGTGAATTATTTGGGCATGAGAAAGGCTCGTTTACAGGTGCACACGATCAGCGTAAAGGTTATTTTGAAGTGGCTGATAACGGTACCATTTTTTTGGATGAAGTAGCCGAACTTCCATTAACTACGCAAGTTCGACTTTTAAGAGTTCTTGAAACAGGAGAATTTATTCGTGTAGGATCTTCGAAACCGATCAAAACAAATGTTCGCATTATTGCAGCAACTAATAAAAACATGATCGAAGCGATTCAAAAAGGAAAGTTTCGAGAAGATCTTTTTTATCGCTTGAGTACGGTTCCTATAAAACTTCCCCCATTAAGAGAGCGTAAGGACGACATTCATTTGTTGTTCCGGAAATTTGCAGCAGATTTTGCTGAAAAATATCGCATGCCTGCCATACGTCTGACGGATGAAGCGACGCACATGCTACTTAACTATAATTGGCCTGGTAATATCCGCCAATTAAAAAATGTTACCGAGCAAATTTCGGTTGTAGAGAGTTCAAGAGAGATTTCAGGAGCTGTTTTAAAAAACTATCTCCCTAACTATAGCGCCACGAATCTACCGGTTCTTAGCAGTGATCAAAGCGATAGTAATTTCAGTGAAAGAGACATTCTTTACAAGGTCTTATTTGATATGAAAAATGACCTCAGCGAGTTAAAAAAAATGGTGATAAACATGCTTCGCGAAGGAACGGACGACTTAAGTCGAGAGGATCGAAATGCGATGATAGCAAGATTGTACAACGAAGGCTCTACAACTGGAAGCAATCCTGCCACAGCAGCTTTATTAAGTGAACCCCCAAGTTCTGGTTACTCGGAGAAAACTATTTTGGACGCTGGAAACGATTACACCAGTGATTTTGAAGATCACATTGAAGTAGAAGAATCTCTATCACTCGAAGATCGAGAGAAGGAGTTAATTCAGAAGGCGCTGGAAAAACACCGAGGCAAAAGGAAATATGCTGCTCAAGATCTGGGAATATCTGAACGAACCTTATATCGAAAGATTAAAGAATATGATTTAAAATAAGGTTGACTTATTTACGTTTGATAAAATTATGAGATTCATATTATCCATATTCATCATCAGCGTTAGCATAAGCGCGTGTGACATTGTTCAATACGGAATGATTGATGGTAGTATTGATGCGGATACATTTTCAGTTGAAATTTTCGAAGAACAAGATGCAAATGCTCCCTCGGGATATGGAGCAGCATACACTGATTATCTTAAAGATTTTATGATTTCGCGCACAAAATTGGACTTAAAGAATGAAGGTGCTGACATTGAATTGTTTGGAAAAGTTAAGTTTTTCAACACCTCTCCTGTTGCCGTTCAATCTGAAGACGGTGCGGCACTAAACCGCTTAACCGTCACCATCAATGTTACAGCAATTAACAATGTGAATGAAGACCAAAGTTTTGAGCAAAATTTCAGTCAGTTTTCTGATTTTGATGCTGGACAGGATTTGATAAGTGTACAAGACGATCTTTTAGAAGACATCAATGAAAAATTGTCGCAAGACATTATTAACAAACTCACAAGTAACTGGTGATTTCTGGAGACCAAATACAGGAGCTTATTGCTAATCCATCAGCTATTAATGGTGAGCAATTGTCTGATTTAAAAACACTTGCAGATAAGTACATCTACTGTAGTTCGCTTCACATTTTGGTTATAAAGGGAATGGCACTCCACAATGACCTCAATTTTGAAAATCAACTCAAAAAAACTGCTGCACATATTCCTGATCGAGCTCATTTGTTTGAGCTCATTCATTCTGACGGAAAGTTGCAAGATATGAGTGGGTCAATCGACAATTCTGTCCCTCTGCCAGGCACAGAACTCGGTGATCAGGATGAGAAGACACCCGAGACTTCGGTTCTTCAGTCAAGCTCGGAGCTCAGTGCTCGAGATGAAGTAAATGAGGAGGAAAGAATTGTCAATGAATTGGCTTCTGATGTTGATTTAGCATTGGAACAAAATATTTTGACCGAGGCTATTGATCAAAGTTATGTAGAAGACGTTCTGGCGACTCCGGAGGTAGATTACGTTCCTGTAATCGACGGCGCTGATTCAGATGATCAGAAGGATGAAAAGCAATCACTGCACCTGGAATCAACAGAAGCAGATGATTCTCAAGCAGAGCCGCTGAGTTTTATTGAATGGTTGAAATTGAAGCAAGCGGGCACTTCGGTCCTTCGACAAGAATCAGGACACAATGATCGAGATAAATTGAATGAAGAGGTCGAGAATGGAGAGAATGAGGTCGACGACACTTCTGTCCTTCGGCAAGGTTCAGGACTCAGTGCTCGGACCGAGGATGAAGGCGAAGATATTTCAGAAACGAAGAGAAAATCGAAAACAGATTTGTTACTAGAGAAATTTATTGCGGAGGAACCAAAGATTTCTAGACCAACAAAAGACTTCTACAACCCTGTTAAAACTGCTAAAAAAAGCATTGAAGAACCTGATGATTTGGTCAGCGAAACATTAGCAAAAATTCATTTGATGCAAAAGAATTATGATAAGGCAATTGATGCATATCAAAAATTAATTTTGTTATATCCGGAAAAAAAGGTTTTCTTTGCAAATCAGATTAAAAAAATAGAAGAAATTAAAAAGAAATAAAATGGTTGGATTTTTAACTGTACTTATCTTAATCGCATGCGCAGCCTTAATTTTGTTTGTGCTTGTTCAAAACCCAAAAGGTGGAGGATTAAACTCAGAGTTTGGTTCTGCTGTTCAATTGGGGGGTGCAAAGCGTGCAACGGATATTCTTGAAAAAGGAACTTGGGGATTAGCCATAGCAATTGCTGTGATTTGCTTAGGAATGGCTGCTGGAGGAAACACTGTTGTTCAAACGGAAGAGTCAGTTGATTTAGAAGTTGATGCTTCAGAAGCAACGACGGACGATGAAAACACATTACCAACTGCTCCTGATAACGGTGGCAGTAACTTACCAATCCAGAATCCGAATCAGTAGGTTTTACTAAAACAATTAATAGGGTGTCAGTATGTCATTACATACTGACATTTTTTTTGCTTGAAAGTATAATTCAATGCAATAATGACATGGAAACTGTCAATGCATGAGTTGGCACAAAATATGACTATCGAGAAGCGTAAACAAGAATATAAAAATCAAAAAATACGATTATGTTAAAACCATTAGCAGACAGAGTTCTTATCGAAGCTGCTCCAGCTGAAGAGAAAACAGCTAGCGGCATCATTATTCCAGACACAGCAAAAGAGAAACCATTGCAAGGAAAAGTGATCGCAGTAGGACCAGGAAAAAAAGATGAACCTATGACATTAAAAGAAGGCGACACTGTTCTCTATGGACAATACTCTGGAACGGAAATCAAGATTGACGGATCAACATACTTGATCATGCGTGAATCAGACGTATACGGAATTCTTTAATCGAAATTAAACACTTTTTAATTCAAAAAAAATGGCAAAAGAAATAGTATTTGATATAGACGCAAGAGATCAACTCAAAAAAGGGGTTGATGCTTTGGCAAATGCAGTTAAAATAACTTTAGGCCCAAAGGGGCGAAACGTAATTATCGATAAAAAGTTTGGTGCTCCACACATAACTAAAGATGGTGTATCCGTAGCGAAAGAAATCGAACTTGCTGACGGTGTTGAAAACATGGGAGCACAACTGGTTAGAGAAGTGGCGTCGAAAACAGCTGACATCGCTGGTGATGGAACTACAACCGCAACTGTTTTAGCTCAAGCAATAATCAACGCAGGACTAAAAAATGTTGCAGCTGGGGCTAACCCTATGGACCTTAAAAGAGGTATTGACAAAGCTGTTGATGCGATTGTGAATAACCTTCGAAAACAGTCGCAAGAGGTAGGATCAGACAATGCAAAAATTGAGCAAGTAGCTACAATTTCCGCGAACAACGACAATTCAATTGGTAAACTGATCGCTGAAGCGATGAAAGTTGTCGGGAATGAAGGTGTAATTACTGTTGAAGAAGCAAAAGGAACGGACACTGAAGTAAAGACAGTTGAAGGAATGCAATTCGATCGTGGATATCTTTCTCCATATTTTGTGACGGATGCAGAAAAGATGGTTGCAGAATTAGAAAATCCATACATCCTTATTTACGATAAAAAGATTTCGAATATTCAGGAAATTCTTCCAGTTCTAGAGCCAGTTGCTCAATCAGGAAAGCCATTATTGATTATTGCTGAAGACATTGACGGAACAGCACTTTCAACTTTGGTTATTAACCGTTTAAAAGCTGGTTTAAAAATCGCTGCAGTTAAAGCTCCTGGATTTGGCGACCGCAGAAAGGCAATGTTACAGGATATCGCTACATTAACTGGTGGTATGGTAATTTCAGAGGAGCAAGGGTTGAAATTAGAAAATACCACAATAGAACACTTGGGAACTGCTGAAAAAGTAGATATCGACAAGGACAATACAACTATTGTCAACGGAAGTGGTGAAAAAGCTCAAATCGATGCTCGCATCAACCAAATCAAAGCCCAAATCGAGAGCACAACTTCAGATTACGATCGTGAAAAACTTCAGGAGCGATTGGCTAAATTATCTGGTGGTGTTGCAGTATTATATGTTGGTGCAGCGACTGAGGTTGAAATGAAGGAGAAGAAAGATCGTGTTGACGATGCTTTATCAGCGACTAGAGCTGCTGTAGAAGAAGGAATTGTTCCTGGTGGAGGTGTAGCACTTATTCGTGCCATCTCATCATTAGAAGGGTTAGCAGGTGATAATGCTGATGAAACAACAGGTATTGCAATCGTTCGAAGAGCGGTTGAAGAACCATTACGTCAAATCGTTAAGAACGCAGGTGGTGAAGGTGCTGTAATCGTTCAGCGTGTGATGGAAGGAGATGGTAACTTTGGATATAACGCCAGAACTGAGCAATTCGAGGACTTACTTGAAGCAGGTGTAATTGATCCTACAAAGGTGACAAGAATTGCTATCGAAAATGCAGCTTCAATCTCATCTATGTTGTTAACAACAGAGGTTGTAATCTCAGAGATTCCTGAGGAAGAGCCTCCTCATATGGGTGGTGGTATGCCAGGTGGTATGCCAATGATGTAAGCCTTACAGACGACCGCGCTTCCCTCTGTAGAGGATAGCGTTGGACGGTTCTATAAAGACCCCGAATTAGCAATAATTCGGGGTTGTTTTTTTTATTCAATTATTCTTTGACCCAAGTTGTTGTGTGGATACGACCATACAAATCGGTTAACTGGAGTATGTATAATCCAGGTTCGAGCGTTGAAACTTCAATTGCCTTTTGATCATTTAAAACTCCCATTAGAACATTCCTGCCTGCGAGATCGACTATTTTATATTCTTGAATTGTTCCAGTTTCGACCTCTAAATTGATGCAGTCTTTTGCCGGATTTGGATAGATTGAAACATTGCTCCAAGCTTCATCCTCATCCGTTGACAAGAAAGCATTATCACCTGGTAACTCGACATAACTTGGGTATTCGGACGAATGGTGGATGTTTATTTCAGCGTTAACTCCATCGCCATCAGCATACATTTCTCCTCCATCTTGAAGATTAACATGATAACGAACCGAGTTATTTCCAGATACATAAATCTTAATCTTATGTCCTGGTAACCAAGTATAATTTGTAAATGGAAGGTTAATATCCACTTCATAAACTTCTCCCGGTTCCATGAATTCTTGCCCTGCCTCAGTATAATCTCCTCCTCTGAAACGCATGCGTTGAATACCATCAGTAATGAGCATATTTCGACCATCAGGATAAACATCAACCAACCTTATGGCGATATCACAATCTGGCTGATCTGCCGAAACATACAGGTGCACTTTGACGCTACCGGTTATAGCAACCGACTCACTTAAATGCACTTCGAATGTAATCACGTCATCTCTTGTGTCTAAGGATGATTGATCGAATGGTCCTTGATCTAGGTCATCACTGAGGGTTGCTCCTCCAATTGTTGGTGATGGATTATTTGGATCTGACACAAAAGTACTTTTTCCCACTCCCGGAGCCGCTTCTAAACCTCCTAATTGAGTCAAATAAACATTATCGGAACCATCTGCATGAATATCACTTTCGTTTGAGTAATGCCATAGGTCGTTTCCGCCCATTTCATAATACGTGATTTTTGCAGTTTCATCCCAGCCATTATCCTCATCCAATAAATAATACAACATGAAATTCCAGGCCATCGTATCACTTTTAAACTCTGCATTTGGATAATCCAATTCTCCCTGTGCAGAAGATCCAACATAAGCCTCACCTGTTCCACCATGTACCCATGGTCCAACCAATAACCATTGTTCATCTTGTACAGCTGGGTCTGCAAGTGACCTTGAATCGGTATAAAAATCCATCATTTTATCGATGTTGTGATCATACCATCCACCGATTTGCAGTGTGGGGATTTTTAAAATACTTGGAAACCAACTGCCGCTTGCAGCTGCTGACCAAATGATATTGTCGTACGGGTTGGCCAAAACAATTGGAGATAAACCATAACCCAATGCGTCTAACTGATAAAGCCTTGCTTCTTCTAAAACTCCTCCAGTAAAATAAGTATCATAAGACTGATGCCCATGAGCTACTAATGGAACTGCACAAGTGTGATTTGGATGATTTTCCCGAGCAGTTTGATATTGCATTCCACCTAACGCAGATGGTCCCCATGTGCCGATCCGATCTTTATGCCATTCTTGCTCAGAAATCCACTGACAAATATCGTAGCCATCTTCTCCTCTATCTGCATCAGGATCAGCCGCCGGGAAAGACCCGTAAAATCCTCGCCAGTCAACAATTACCCATATAAACGGCTGATCATCAACAGATGTACCTACGCCCATTGGCAGTGAGAATTGAAAAAAGTCTTTGTTATAAGGAGTTTGAATGAGAATTACTTCTGCTGAATCGACACCATCAGGAATGTAAACATCCGCCTCTAATTCTGCACCATCTCGAACAGGAATATAGATATCGTTTAAAGTAGGAGTAAGGGGTTGCGCAAAAGTAATAATCGCCAGCGTCATACTGATCGCAAAGAATAATCCTTTCATCTCGTTTTAAATTGGTTTCAATTAATATACG
This sequence comes from Crocinitomicaceae bacterium, assembly GCA_049611865.1. Taxonomy (GTDB): domain Bacteria; phylum Bacteroidota; class Bacteroidia; order Flavobacteriales_D; family Crocinitomicaceae; genus Crocinitomix. Next base: position 21,083 of record JBMZAY010000012.1, read on the forward strand.
AGAAATTAATGTCAATCCCCTACTTATTACTTTTTTCTCACATCATGAATCAGCGGAATATCCCAAAGATTGTTTTAAATATTAACCCTATATCTACAAGCAAACTGCGATCTTCTATATATTTCAGATTTAGTTCTAACTTGGCAGGCATAACCTCTTCGATGTAGGTTTTTTCGGGGTCAGATGAAGCACCAAGAAGTTTCTGTTCATCGAGATATTCTAAAGAAGCATAATCAGTTAAACCTGGTAAAACGGTAAGGACCTCTCGTTGCTGTTCATTATATAAATTCACGTATTTAGGAACTTCTGGTCGTGGACCAACAACACTCATTTCCCCTTTGATAATATTAAAAAGCTGTGGTAATTCATCAAGCTTATACTTTCGTATAAATCGTCCTACTTTCGTAACGCGATTATCATTGCCTACAGTTAATTGTCCAGACCTATCCGAATTTGGGCGCATCGAACGAAACTTTAAAAGCAGAAAGGACTTTCCATTTTTCCCCACTCGCTCTTGTTTATATAACACGCCTCCTCTGCTCTCCAATGCAATCCATACAGACAAGAAAATGAAGAGAGGTGAACAAAAAATAATCACCAACAAAGAGGATACGATATCAAAAGCGCGCTTGAAAAAAAAATACATCCTAGCCCAATTGCTCCTGCAAGAAAGTTACAATATTTTGACAGGCTTTTCCTTGCCCGTATAAATCTGCCTCAAAATTAGAGTTTTTACTCAACATATCCTGCACACCATTCTTTATTTTAATCGGGTCAGAGCCAACTATGACGTTAACAACTGCCTCTATTAATTCCACCCACTCAGTTTGTTCACGCATTGTTACACAATTCTTTTTAAAGAAAAATGCTTCTTTCTGTAAGCCTCCCGAATCTGTCATAACAAGTGCTGAGTTTTGAATCAGTTCTATCATATCGAAGTAGCCAACAGGGTCAATTTTGTGAACATCTAGATTCAAATTGAAAGCGTCTAATTTTTGTTTTGTTCTAGGGTGCAAAGGCAACACAACTGGTTTAATATTTCTGTGTACATCGTTTAGCGTTTCGACGATATCAGCTAACTTTTGAGGATCATTCGTATTTTCTGCACGATGCAATGTTGTCAAGATATAATCTGAAAAAGGAATTGAATCAACAATTTTAGATTTCTCTTTTGAACGCTCAGCATAAAAATAAGCGGCATCTTGCATGACATCACCAGAGAGGACAATATCACAATCGATGTTTTCGTAACCTTCATTGAGCAGATTGTCAATTGCTGTCTGCGTCGGACAGAACAAATAATCTGAAATGCGATCCGTTAAAATGCGATTTACTTCCTCAGGCATTTCCATATTAAAACTTCTCAATCCGGCTTCGACATGGGCGACTTTGATGTGCAGTTTTCGAGCAGCTAAAGCACCAGCTAAAGTCGAATTTGTATCACCATACACAAGTAAAAGGTCTGGTTTTTCTTTCAACAATAGCTCTTCTATTCCCTCCAACATTCTCCCTGTCATTGCTCCATGGCCCAAGCTATTAATATCTAGATTGTAAGCAGGCTTTGGAATGGACATTTCCTCGAAAAAAACATCGCTCATATTCGCATCAAAATGCTGTCCTGTATGAACAATCACCTCTTCAATTGAACCACTTTCTTGAAAGGCTCTACTCAATGCCCCTGCTTTAACAAATTGAGGTCTTGCCCCGATCACGGTTAATACTTTTATCATACTATTATTGTCTAAACCAAAACTTCATTAACTGCTGCTTTTACAGAATCTGTTACTTGTTTGAGATCTTCGTCACTCAGGTTAAAATAAACAGGCAAAGTAATCTCATTTTGATATTTATTATATGATTCTGGATAATCCAGGATATCATAGCCTCGTGACTTATATGCTGTAAGTAGCGGCAAAGGTTGAAAATGCACGTTTACCGATACTTTTTTATCAAAAATACGGTGTATAATTTCATCTCGCTGAGCTTCTGTTGCTCCAGCTATTCGAATCATATAAAGATGGTAAGAAGTTTCCTTTGATTCGGTTTTATAGGTCGGTCGAATAATTTTCCCTTCGTTTTCAAATGCATTGTCATAAAAGGCAAATATTTCCTTTCGACGATTCAGGTTGGATTCATATCGCTCTAGCTCAACCAGTCCGATTGCTGCTTGGATATCCATCATGTTACATTTATAACCAGGCTCAATGACATCGTAACGCCAATTTCCACCTCCTGCTTTTACCTTTGCCAAAGCATCTTTTGATTGCCCGTGTAGCGATTTTATATTGAGGCTTCTATAAATTTCATCCGCATCAAATATTTCCGGCAAGTTTAAACACACAGCTCCTCCTTCAGATGTAGTCAGATTCTTAACGGCATGAAATGAAAAAACCGCTACATCAGTCACACTTCCATTCATTTGCCCTTTATACTTGGCACCAATACTATGCGCAGCATCTGCCATTACCAAAATTCGACCTAGCTTTTCTTGCGCTTCGGTATTTGCAGAAAACAATTTCTTTATTTCCTCGTCTTGAACCAATGCATTTATTTCATCATAATCACACGGAAATCCTGAAATATCGACCGGAATAATAGCCTTGGTTTTTGAAGTGATCGCAGCTTTAATATTGGTCAAACTTATGTTAAAATCTTTCTCATCGATGTCAACCATAACGGGTTTAGCACCGCAATGCATTACAACATTTGCTGTCGAGCAATAGGTATAAGCTGGTATTATCACTTCATCACCAGGAGCAACTCCAAACCAGCGCAAAACCAGTTCCATTCCCGCTGTTGCTGAGTTTAAGCAAATTACTTTACGGCAACCAATATAATCGGCTAATTTTTGCTCAAACAACTTAGTTTTTGGTCCTGTGGTAATCCATCCAGACAATAAAACTTTTGCTACCTCATCAACAATGTGTTGATCCATACGAGGGGGAGAAAAAGGAATCATAGTTCAAATTTCGACAAATTTAAGATTTATTTGCGGGGAGAAGATTGTTATCACGCATAAGATATCAACCGGTTAAGGTTGGGATTTAGCAAAAGATTAATTCTATCAAAAAGAAGGAGTCGTGTTCCTAAATCGTTTTTTCTATTTGTTCGACTCATTTTCTTTTTCCATTCCAAGGAGATGCTCATAAAACTCGTCTGCAATTTTCTGACGATTAAACTTTTCTGCTACAAACCTTCTTCCATTTTGACCTCTTACTTTGATTTCTTCTTTGGACGAAAGCACTTCCCTGATCTTCAATTCTAAGTCCACTAAGTCCTCTGGTTCAAAATGCCAACCTCCCTTACCCTGATCAATAAAAAGGTCTTTTGCCTCGCCATTTACGCCAAGCAAAATAGGTTTCTCCATTGCTAAGATTTCAAATATTTTTGATGGAATAGCACCTAAAAACAGCTCTAACTTTCTGAGCGGAACTATGGAAACATCTATATCCTTAATAACTCCGCCAATTTCTGTCCTTGACACTGGATCAGCAAAAATGACATTTTCAAGTGCTAATTGTTCTTTTAAGGCTACCAGTTTCTCTTTTTCTGGGCCGCTCCCCATTAAAACAAATGTTGCTTTTTCATCCTCCAGACGATTGGCAACATGTACTATTACCTCCAAACCCTGAGCATGCCCCAAAATACCTCCATAAAAGAAAACAGTTTCATCTTCATGAATAGCATATTTTTTTCTGAATCCGGCTGAAGAAACCTTTGCAGGCTCATATCTTTTCAAATCTACACCATTAGGTAGCCAATATGTCAGGACATTTGGAAAGCGTTCATTTATGCTTTTCACAATACCTTGCGTTTGCCCTGTAACGAGAAAAGACTTTTTATAAAGCTTTGCTTCCAAATTATAGGCCATATTAAGGAAGAATTTATTTGAAACTATTCCTAATTTCTCTGCACTTTCTGGCCATAAATCGGAAACATTAAAAATTAATTTTGCTTTTAATTTTTTCGCCAATTTGGTAGCTGAATAACCTAAAAACAAAGGAGGGGATTCACAAAGTAAATAGTCGTACTTCCCCAGTTTTCTCCCACGTTTATAAGAAGAGAATACAAACGAAAAATAATTCATTAATCGTTTAATGATTCCTTTACTCTTTGTGACGTATATGCTGCTGCGATAAACTTTAACCCCTTGTACATCCTCTATCATCCATTTCTTACCCCGATATTCTTCGAAGATTTCCATCATAGGATAATTAGGCATTGCCGTTAAAACTTCAACTTCAACTCCTTTTTCCTTTAATTTAAGTGCTAACTCAAAGAGTCTGTTTTGTGGTGCACCTGTTTCTGGCGGGAAATATTGTGTTAAAATAAGAAGTTTCATAACGGTCAATGTCGGTTTTGTCAAGTTTTGACTGTTCCAATTCGTTCAGGCAAAAGTACAAAATGATTAGGAATAGCCTATAAGGATGGGGCGATCAGCTTTTCAGTTTCTTTAGATTCACTGTCCCTCAAAGCAATACTTAAGAAAAACATAAAAAACACGATTCCCCAAGCCCTTTCCAATACCGATTCAAATAGACATGCTGTGGAAAATACACTTATCAACATTATCAAAGAGAGGTGATTATTTCTCACCCCCTTTACAAAATAAAACAGAAGGGTTATAACCAATACAACCAATCCCAACCACCCTAGAGTTAGCGTTGTCTGCATGTATTGATTATGCGGATTGAGCTTCCTTTCTGCATAATTGGTCATGCCCTTAGACAAATAGAAATTCATCAAGGCATCACGTGTATCTCCAGTTCCTACACCAAAAGGATGTTGGCTAACCAATTCCGCACTCGTCATCCAAATCACGATTCTTGTGTTGATACTATTAATTTCATTCTTATTTAGCTCATAATAAGCGTCTGGATCTTCAAAATATGTACGTAATTCTTTTTTGACTTTGCCTACATCAGACGCTATAAAATCCAATTTATTAACAGCGAAAACAACCACACCAACTACAATCAAACCACTTAATGCAATTGTTTTCTTATTTCCTTTGAGATAAAAATAATAAGTAGCTAAAACGGTTAAGGCCGAAAAGAGAGCAATCCAAGGTCCTAAAGAATAGAATCGGTAAATCATGAAGACAAATAAAATCGTCACGAGGATTGACGCGATCTTCATCAACGTATTCATCGAATTAAACGAGTGTGTTGTCCACAAAAACAATAAAGCAATCACGAAATAAATAGCCAAATAGGTGGGGTGCATGCTAAAAGCAAGTCGAACACCTTCATAGCATTCGATATAACCAAAGCGTCCAAAGCAAACTGACGCATAGTAATAGCAGAAGAAAACGGAAACAACACACCCTAAAATCAAGGCATAATTCACATGCTGCAATTTGACCGGGTTTTTATACTTAGTTAACCCAAAAAAAAGCGGAAACAAAACGAATGTCATGCGTGTCTCAATGTCTTTCAAGCCATAATCAAAATTGGTTGTATACAGGAGTCCAACAGCATATAAAATGAAAAGAAAAATAAAGGGCCAATACAAAAAAGATAGTTTTCTTATTCCATATTTCACCCAATGAACGATGCTAATTAAACCGAATATCGCAATGAATGGGACTACAATTTTCGCGTTGAGTGGCAAAAAAAACGCAATGAGCATCACCATGAGGTAAAGCGAACCATCAAGGCTAATATTACGTCGAATAATGTTGTTGTTCACGTTGTAAAAATAAGCCTATTTAGAGAATTTGATATATTTGTCGGAAATTTTGAGTGAATGAGAAACGACATCAGGGTATTTTTCCAAAAGCATACACTTATATCGATTTATACGCTGGTTATTCTTATACTTACAACGGGCATCCTCGCTACTACCGGATTTAAGCACATCCCGAAAATTCTAGTTTTCGCGGCCTCCCTTTACTTCGCTTACGTAGCATTTCATTATTTAAGATTAAGAGTTAAACTCTCCAGTTATTTTGAAAAAATTAAAAGCTTTTTTGGTGCAAAGGATACTGGTATTCTGATTTATATAGTAGTTGGAGGTTTAATTTCATATATCATTTATCATTTGGTTTATTTAGGCGGGTCACCTGCTATTGAGGCAATAGGACTTTCTGACAATATTGAAATTGCACAACTCAGAAGAAGTATTACAGCAGATAATCCAAAATGGATGAACTACATGTCTTCTTTCTTATTGAGGGCTTTTATCCCATTCTCGATCTTATACTTTTTTGTTAAAGACAAAAAGTTATGGTATTGGATCATTCTTTTTATTAGCTGTTTCTATGCTTTTTCATTAATGCAAAAAAGCTTCATCGTGAGTATTATGGCTCCCGTACTGATATATGGCATTATCAAGAAAAAACATAGGTTTACGTTGGTTCATATTTCTTGCATCGTCGTGATAATATATAGTCTTGTAAACATTTCGAATCCTGACATTGCTGAGAGTCATTCGGACAACATAGTCTTACATGAAGAGCAATTACCTACTGCATCTATTATATCAGACAGTGATCATGTTCAAGTTGAAGAAACGAATGGAATTGCTGATAAAATTGCAACCTTTTCTAGAAGCTTATTCAACAGAGTATTTATTACTCCCGGAAAAACTGCTTCAATTTGGTTTGATCTTGTCCCTGAAAAAGCGCCTTTTCTGAACGGAGATGGATATAGATTTATTGCAAAAATAAAAGGAAGTGAATACCATAATTATTTTGCTGAACTATATCCTTTAATGTATCCAGAATACGCAAAGAGAGGATTGAAAGGAAGCGTCAATACTGCAAGTTTTGTTGCTGATTATGCCAACTTTGGTATTGTAGGGCTGATTTTCTCGGGGATAATTTTAGGGCTGTTCTTGATATTCGTAGAAGCCTTATTCGGGAATGATTTTGCTTTAAAGATGGGGCTCAACTTTTATTCGATTATGATTATCAGCTCAACCCTTCTTACGACCACGCTGTTATCGGGAGGTTGGTTTTTATTGCTGGTGATGTATCTCGTTTTATTCAACCGCCCAAGAGATATTCGGGAATGATTATTCTATTGCTGTTCGATCAATCAAATCGTCTTGTTTTCTTACAGTATAATAGATCAATAAGCCATAAACTGAATATGCAAAAAGGTCAATAAGAGTAAGGTATAACACAAAAGTTTCAACCGGCAAACCATCTAACAAAAATAAACTTAAGGTTATCGCAAAATACCCTATTTGCCAAAAAGCTGATATCTTCATCTTCTTGAATGCCATGAAGGAAATTGAAAGAGGCGAGACAATAAATTTAATAGCAAAAGAAAAGACTAGAATTTCACTAATCTCTCCGGATAGTTCCCATTTGTCTCCGAATAAAAAAGTAAAAATAGGTACTGCAAAAAAGTGAATAATCAACGTTCCTACAATTGCCATTGACAATAGCATTAAAAAGTTGTTTCTCATCAGTCGCTGTATTTTCATTCCCTTATTAATATCTTCTGCCAAACGCTGAAAAAGCACCTGCGAAAGAGAAATGGAAATTAAAGCCAATGGAACAGACAACAGTTCTCTACTTGCGTTGTATTGTCCAACTGTAGCATCGGTATAGAACATGGCAAAAAGAAAAACAGATAAATTAGCACTAACGACGTTTAATACGGTCGGCAAAAGGGCATATTTCGGAAATTCTATTTGCTCCTTTAATCCTTTCTTTATTTCTTGTTTCGTGAGCCCCTTCGAAGAACCTCCTGATTTTTTAAACTGAAATATCGACACAATTAAGTTTACAAAATCTCCGATGATACTCCCTAAAATAACACCTCCCGAAACACCCGTTGCGCCCAAACCAGCTCTAGTACCCGCCTCAGCTGTTCTCCTTGAGATTTTATTTACGACAATTCCTTTGAACAATTTTTTACGCGTTAACCAATAATTGATAGAAATATTGGTTGAAATAAGCAAAACGCTAATTGGAATTAGCCAATAATACTGATATAAGTTTGGTGATAATTCAAAGTAATTAAATAGGTCTTTACCAACAAAAAACAAGACTAAAAACAATAGGCAGGAAGTCAATAAATTAAAGAAAAGTGCTCCAGCAAACAAATGCAATGCTGAACGATCTGATTGAGGTATAACGATACTGTTTTCGTATTTGAAGCCAGCTATGATGGCAACAATAGAGACAATGCTATAGTACTGCGCAAAGAGTCCAAATTCCTCTGCAGAATAAACTCTTCTGATGTATGGCTGAATTGCAATAGGTAATAATTGAGACATACCTGTCCCAACCATCAAGAGAAAAGAATTCTTTGCAAACTCAGACTTCCTAAGCATTCAAACCTTGTTTAGATGAACGAAGATACAGATTATTTTAAGGGGAAAACACATTGATAAGAATCGATTCATACAATTATTCCTACTTTTGAATTCGAAATGATAAAACGCATGTCTGAGCAGTTAAAAATAGCCCACCTTACCAGTGTCCATGCGGACAATGATATTCGCATATTTTACAAAGAGTGTACAAGCCTCGCTGAGCATGGTTATGATGTAACAGAAATTACCTTAAACGGGAATCCTCGGACGGAAAATGGGGTTAAAATTATTTCCGCTTTATTCAAACCTAAATCGCGTCTAGACCGCATTCTTAAATCAGCTAAATTAATGTATAAAATGGCTGTTGACGTTGACGCTGACATTTATCATTTTCACGATCCAGAATTGCTACGTGTTGGTCTGAAGTTAAAGCGCCTCGGTAAGATTGTCATCTATGATGCACACGAAGACACCCCACGTCAACTATTGACCAAACCATATCTAAATCAATTCTTAAGAAAAATAATAAGTTTTTTTTACGAGCGACATGAAAACTATATTGCGAAGCGACTCGACGCAGTTGTCACAGTAACTCCGCATTTAGTAAACAGATACAAGTTAATCAATACAAATACTGTTCAAATAAGCAATTACCCACTTATAGATGAAATTGAGACAGAGGATCTATCTCAAATTCAGGCGTTAAAAGAAAATTCGGTATGCTATATTGGTGGTGTTTCAGAAGACCGTGGTATTCTACAAATGATGCAGGGAGCTCAGATTTCTAATACGCGTTTAGCTGTTGCTGGGAAGTGGAATCCTGGTCTGAAAGAAAAAATGTCGACACAAAATGAATGGGACAATGTTAACGATGTTGGCTTTCTTAATCGAGAAGAATTAAAGAGCCTTAAGAATAAATCAATCGCTGGACTTGTGACACTGTTGCCGCGCACAAATTATATTAGCTCCTTCCCTATCAAGATGTTTGAATACATGTCAGCAGGCATTCCAGTAATCGCTTCAAATTTCCCTTTGTGGGAATCCATTATTAAAGAAATCGATTGTGGAATATGCATTGACCCAACGGACCCTCAAGCTATTTCAGATGCTATAATTTTTTTAAAGGAAAATAAAGATAAAGCGTTAGAAATGGGAAAGAAAGGACGAACAGCTATCAAAGACAAACTCAACTGGAATGTTGAAAAAGAAAAGCTATTTCAACTCTATGAAAGTTTGAGTAAAAATCAATAATCATTTCACTTCGCTATTCTCTCAGCTAATAATGTACTGACATAAACATCCATTCCCGATCTAAAATCGAGCTGAATACGATAATCTAGCCAATCCACAATCTTTGTAATATCTACCAATGAATCACGAATATCACCTTTTCTTTCGCGCTCATAAACTGGAAGAATATTATCTGTCAAAACACCATTGATAGCCAGTATCTCTTTAATAATACTGACCACTTCATTCAAAGAGTAGGACTGTCCACAAGCCACATTAAAAGCTTGGCCAAAGGCTCTTTCATCGGCGCCGAAAATTGCAGACAAATTCGCATGCACAACGTTGCTGATATGGGTAAAATCTCGGGTTTGTTTCCCGTCACCATAAATGACAGGTTGCTCTCCATTAATAAGCTTGTGCATAAATTTCGGTATGGCCGCTGCGTAAACACCGTTAGGATCTTGATTTTGACCACAAGCATTGAAATATCTCAAACCAATCGTTTCAAAACCATATAGATTATAATACTGCTCTCCGTACATTTCATTTGTCAATTTAGACACGGCATAAGGGGATAGCGGTCGTCCTAATTGATCTTCTTTCTTTGGACTAGTTATTGAGTCTCCGTATACACTAGAACTAGAAGCATAAACAAAGCGCTCAACTCTTGCTTCTTTTGCCGCCGCTGGTACATTTAAAAATCCTTTAGAATTGATTTCTATGTTGGAATTGGATCCTCGATTGATCTCGGAACAGAACCTAAAGCCGCCTGGTGGCAAACGTAATGAACACCTCGCATTACCTCAAACATAAATTCATAATCTCGGATGTCTCCAAGCACAAATTTAAAATCTGGATTATCGAGAACATTGGTCAAATTACTCTTCTTGCCCGTAAGTAGATTATCAAGGCAAATCACCTCTAACCCTTCAGCCAAAAAAGCATGACAAAGATTGGAACCAATGAAGCCTGCTCCACCAGTTATGAGTATACGTTTTTTCAAATCCTTAGAAATTTCAGGAGGTCATCCCAAAGCGTTTATAATCGAAATAAATATAGGACTTTCAATCATGCAATCATAAAAAAATCGATCAACAGGAGATTGTTTAATACGAATAATCTAATATACCCGTTCATTGAAAAAGAAACCTAGTTAATCCAACGAATTACCTCAAAAGTTTCAGCGTATGGCGCATTAATCTGCACGCCTCTGACTGTCGCCAAGGATTCTATGAAATGTTCATTTGCATAGGGTCGGTGGGCTTGCGACTCATACTTCTTTAGCGCATTAATTTTTGCCTTCAAATTCTCCGCTGACAACTTGAAAAAGCAAGAAGTTTGAAATGAGATATTATTCCATGGCATTTCATAAGAAAGAATAGTTGTAAACTTAAAAGCACGTAACGCCTCCTCCGCGACTGTTTTGTGATCTTGATGCATATCAGTTAAAGCAGGAATAAAAACCATATCAGGTTCGATTTCACTTCTTAATTTTATGATATCATCCAAAATTTCTTGGCGGCGATAATTGAATGTACGTACGTCGTAATCTAATAATCTTAAATTCTCTTTCTTCACTCCGAGCACTTGAACAGCCGCTTTCACCTCGGTAATCAAAACATCCGCCGGATAACCTGAACCAACCGACTGTTTACAAGGAGAAAATGCTACATAGTGTACATCATTACCTTCTTGAATCAACTTATTTATGGTACCACCACATCCAAACTCACCATCGTCGGTGTGAGGAGCCAAAATCAATATCTTCTTTTTCTTTTTTTCAGCCATGGTACTGTTAATACGTCAAAACAAGAATTTTGGTTTCAATGCTTATTTTGCGTAATGCACCGCACGTTTCTCCCTAATTACGGTAACTTTAACTTGCCCCGGATAGGTCATCTCATTTTGAATTTTCTGTGAGATTATGAATGACAACTCATCGGCACGTTGATCGTTAACCTTTTCACTTTCTACCATTACACGCAACTCTCTACCCGCTTGGATAGCGTATGAGTTAATAACACCATCAAATCCGAGCGCCGTTGTTTCCAATTCTTTGATACGTTTGATATACGATTCAGCGATTTCACGTCGTGCTCCAGGTCGTGCTCCAGATACGGCATCGCACACCTGCACGATTGGCGAAATAAGAGAGGTCATTTCAACTTCGTCGTGGTGAGCACCAATAGCATTACAAACATCTGGTTTTTCACCGTGTTTTTCAGCCAATTTCATACCCAAAATAGCATGAGGCAATTCTGGCTCGTCTTCCGATACCTTTCCAATATCGTGCAATAACCCTGCTCTTTTGGCTAGCTTAACGTTCAAACCTAATTCAGCCGCCATAATCGAACAAAGATTGGCTACTTCTCGCGAGTGCTGCAATAAGTTCTGTCCATAAGATGAACGGTACTTCATTCGACCAACCATTCGCATCAACTCAGGATGCAATCCATGAATACCAAGGTCGATGCAAGTTCTTCTTCCTGTCTCTATAATCTCTTCGTTAAGTGATTTTCTTGTTTTGGCCACAACCTCCTCAATTCTTGCTGGGTGGATTCGTCCATCCGACACCAATTGATGAAGCGCTAAGCGAGCTACTTCACGACGAACAGCATCAAAACATGACAGAATGATTGCCTCCGGCGTATCATCAACAATAATTTCAACTCCAGTAGCTGCTTCTAGTGCTCTAATATTTCGTCCCTCTCGACCAATGATTCTCCCTTTCATCTCATCACTCTCAATACGGAAAATCGAAACTGAATTTTCGATAGCTTGCTCTGTTGCTACGCGCTGAATTGATTGAATCACAATCTTTTTTGCCTCGGCATTCGCGGTAATCTTTGCCTCGTCAACCATATCCTTTATGAAGGCCATGGCATCTGTTCTTGCTTCGTCTTTCAGTGCCTCCATCATAGTAGTTTTAGCTTCCTCTGGTGAATAACCCGAAATTTTTGAAAGCTCATTTACTTGCTTCTGATGTAGTTTTATGATTTCAGACTTTTTTGCTTCAACCGCCTCTAATTGTTGCTCAACTTGACGCTGAAGCGATTCGATTTTCTTGTCTTTTCTGTTTACTTCTTCGAGACGGTGCTTCAGTTTCTTGTCCTTACTCTTTGTCTTATCCTCAAGGCTCTGAATACTTCTCTCTCTGTTTCTAACTTCTTTTTCGTGTTCTTCTTTTAGCTGTAAGAATCGTTCTTTTGCCTCTAGTACTTTATCTTTTTTTAATGCTTCGGCATCTGCTTCTGCTTCCTTAATAATGTTTTCAGCCTTCCCTTTCAAAATGCTTTTCTGCAATAAGAACGCAATTAATCCTCCAACGATTAATCCAATAACGCCTCCAACAATAATGCTTGTTAGTTCCATAGTTAAATAATTTATGATCGATTCCCTTCTCTCCATTCCGGACCGATCTGTCCTTTGAGAGGGCTAAAGAATTATAAATATCAACCTGCTTGGTTGATCTTATCTATTATTCGTTGAATGTCTTCGTTGAAAGTGCTAAAGTCGGGGCTATCCGATCTGCTCGATTCACTTTGAACAGCCATTTGAAGTGCTGTCATGGCAAGTAAATCTTGCATATCCTTAACGGCATAGCTCCCCTGGAGCTTCTTAATATTTTTATTGATGCGTTCTGCAGCATCTTTAATCGCCTGCTCTTCTTCCTTCTTTATTGTCAAAGGATAAGTTCGTCCTGCAATAATTATTTTTAAAGCAACCTTATCCATTTTCATTTACACTTTTAGTAACGAAATACATCTATCGATTTCCTTAACCATCTCGCCTATTTTACCTTTCAGCTCCTCTTGGTCTTTTACAACTTCAGTGTTCGCTGATTGTGTCGCTTTGAGTGACTCATTTTCTTTTTTTAAGTCCTCTACTTCACTCGATTTAGCCTGTAATTCAACTTCTAAAGTCTCAATTTTCGCAGTCTTGGAAAGATTATCTTGATGAAGCTGTTGAACACGTGTTAACAACCCACCAACTTTCTGATCCAATTCCGATATTAAAACTTTAGTATCTGACATCACGGGTAAAATTCAAATAGACACTACAAAAATACAATTCGAAGAGTCAATTTCAAAACAATTAATATGGATTTATTAAAAACGGTTTTTTGATAAGAATTACAGTTATCTCTTAGGTGCCCGAAACTATGGAACTATTTTTGCTTTTTACCCAAAAAAAGAATTATCACATGATGAAATTTTTGCACGTATTAATATTCCTGCCACTTGCAACATTTGCTCAGTCGTATCAACCTAAAGACATCGATTTTGAGAATCTTGATTTGGCTGCCCCGATGGAAATCCCCTTGATTTTATCCGGCAATTTTGGTGAAATGCGTGGAAATCATTTTCATACCGGCTTAGACATTAAAACAAAAGGCACAACAGGACACAAAATCTTCGCGATAGAGGAAGGGTATATTTCGCGTGTAAGAATATCGCCTTGGGGGTATGGAAAAGCCATCTATGTTGATCACCCAAACGGTCTAACAAGTCTCTACGCACATTTAAGCAAATTTCCTGATGCCATTGATTCTTTAGTCTATGCCCAACAAAAACGCCTAGAAAGTCACACAATTGATGAAATGGTGCTCTCGGATTCCATCCATTTAAGTAAGGGACAGCTAATAGCATATTCCGGTAATTCAGGAAGTTCTTTTGCTCCTCACCTTCATTTTGAGATAAGAGAAACTGCGACTGAACACGCGCTAAACCCATTACTATTCGCTTGTTACCGAAAACGAATCGCTGACAGCCGTCCACCAACATTATCAGGTGTAAAATTTTATGCCATTACAGACAAAGGGTATCTGGTTCCTGGTAGAACAACATACTATTCTTGTCAATTAAAAGGCGGGGAATGGGTAATCAATAATAATCAACCCATTGACCTCAGCACTATTGTTACGGAAGGATCCCAATTAGGAATTGGTTTTCACACAACGGATAAATTAGATGCTGCTAATAACGTTTGTGGTGTTCATCACACAACCCTCTTTAAAGACGACACCAAAAAACATGAACAGAAGATTGATTACATCAATTTCGACCACAATCGGTTCTTAAATTCTCATCAAGACTATTGGGATTTTAAACAGGAAAAGAAAAATATTCATAAACATTTCTCAACCGTTATAAATCCGCTTGAGGTTTACCCCCTGAATGATGGTAAAATCAATTGGGACGAAGCTGCAGGAAAATACAAGTTTATAGCAAAGGATGTGCACGGTAATGAAGTCACACTATGGTTTGCTTTGAGCACAACAAGCAAAACAGCAAAACCAAATCCGTTATTTGGCAATAGTCGATATTTTTATCCTGATTCTGTAAACACTTTCCTGAAAGATGATTTTCAATTACTCATTGAACCGGGTAGTTTCTACGAACCATTGCAGGTCATCTATCGCGTTGACTCAAGTCAAAAATATTTATCTTCTCAATATCAATTTGGCGAATACAGTGTTCCGGTTCAACAAAAGTTTGATGTGCGCATTAAAGTGCCTAGTAATTTACCTGAAGATTTTCCATTGTATAAGGCAGGGATTGGATTGATTTCTGATCGTGGTTACTTGAGTTTTAAAGGAGGTGATTATATCGATGGATGGATCGAATCATCAATTCGTGGGTTTGGGACCTACACACTTGTCGTCGACACAATTGCTCCGGTTATCAACCCGCTTGATTTTAACGAGGGAAAAACCATTACAAAATACAGTACCTTAGAAATGGAGATTCATGACAATCTATCTGGAGTTTGGACTTTTAAATCGTATTTGAATGATCAGTGGGTTTTAACAATTTATGATCGGAGAAAGAAGCGATACATCATTCCACTCGACAAACGAAGTAAACCATTACTAAAAAAGGGAAACAACACGGTAAAAATCTTCGCAGAAGATGGAAAAGGCAATAAAAAAGAAGTTTCCTATACACTTGTTTACTAGTCCTAATTTTTTTGATTTTTTTGTTGATAATTCTTAATTTTTAGTTAAAACCCAGTGTTTCAATGGCTGACTCAGCGATTTAAAAGATATTTACCCGTATTTTTAGCTGAAATGAGTAATAAGAATTTAAGAACGGTCATCTTTCTTGGTATTGCATCTATTCTGAGCATCCTTACGATTCAGTTTTTTTGGATTCAAAAAAACATTGACTTTCAGGAGACAAATATCGCCATCCAAAACCGACAAGACAGCTTAAGTCAAGTTCAATTCGGAGATCAAGTTACCATCGCACTAAAAAAAGTTGCCAATGAAATTCAACGCATCAACGAACAACCCGGAGATTTGTATGGCAATGTCCGGCAATTGACCTCCAATTATTTTACTGTTGAACTGCAAGACACTTTACATCCATTCTTACTGGAGTTATTGCTGAAGCACGAATTCTATGACCATAATATTCAGGAAGACTTTCAATATGGCATTTACGATTGTTTTTCAGACAGTATTGTCTATGGAGAATACATTAAATTTGAGGGAGACTCAGCTTTTACAAATCACCGAATCAGTGATGAGCATCTAGACAAAAACTTGCAGGTCAAATTAAATTCAGACCTACACTACTTCTCAGTTGTTTTTCCAAATGTTGAAAATGTATCTATTGAGGAACGCCCTCACGATGTCACCCCATGGTACTATATGTTTGGAATTATCCTTTTCGTTCTTCTGTTTTTTGGGTTCTCGATATCTGTCATATTTAGGCAGAAGAAATTGTCCGAAATAAAAAATGACTTCATTAATAACATGACGCATGAGCTTAAGACGCCTATTGCAACAATTGGTCTCTCAAGCGAAACATTGATGAACCTCGGTAAAGTAGATCAAGAAAAACTACTTCGATACGCTAGTATTATTTATAAAGAAAATAAACGTCTCGAATCGCAGGTAGAACGTGTTTTAAACGTCGCCAACATGGACAAGGGAGAAGTAAAATTGAACATGACTACATTCGACGTCCATGAAATTATTGAGGAAGCAAAAGAAAATTTCGAATTCAACCAATTGGAAGAAAGGGGTGGATCAATTTCGCTTTGCTTAGATGCCGAAAATCACATTATCAGCGCTGACATTGTTCATATTACCAACATCATCAATAACCTGATTGATAATGCAATCAAGTATTGTGATAAAACACCTCAAATCTCCATTGAAACATCAAATCCTAAAACAGGTAAATTTGTTATCCGAATATCAGACAATGGTAAAGGAATTGCCCGTGATAATCTAAAATATATTTTCGATAAATTCTATCGTGTTCCAACCGGAAATTTGCATGATGTAAAAGGTTTCGGACTCGGATTATTTTACGTTAAAACAATTATTGAGGCTTTGAAGGGCAGCATTCAGGTAAAAAGTACCGTTGGAAAAGGAAGCGAATTTACAATCACCTTACCTATCAACACAAAAAACAAAGAAAATGACTGAGCATATAAAAATACTATTAGTTGAAGACGATTTTAACCTCGGATTTGTTATTCAAGACCAACTAAAATCAGCTGGATACCATGTTACACTTTGCTCAGATGGTGTTGAAGGACTTCAAAAATTCAACGAAGATGCTTATCAAATGTGCATTCTTGATGTAATGATGCCAAAAAAAGATGGTTTCACCTTAGCAAAAGACATTCGAAAAATAAATACTGATGTTCCGATTCTTTTTCTAACAGCAAAAAACCAGACAGAGGATAAGATAGAAGGATTTAAATCAGGTGGAGATGACTACCTAACCAAACCATTCAGCACCGAGGAGTTTTTATTGCGAATAAAAGCAATTTTGAAAAGAGTTAACCTTGTAGATGGAAGATCTATTGAAACAAAATTTCAACTGGGAAATATTATGTTTGACAGTGAGAACTTTAAACTGATTTACGGAGACGGAACTGAAAAAAAACTGACAAAAAAAGAAACGAAAATATTGCATTTACTAGTTCAAAACTTAAACAAGGTTTTGACACGTGATATCGTTTTAAACGCTGTTTGGGGGCAAGATGATTATTTTGTTGGAAGAAGTCTAGATGTTTTTATTACTAAACTGCGTAAATACCTGAAACCAGACGATCAGGTTTCAATTAATAACATACATGGAGTAGGATTCAAATTGAGTGTTGGAGAAGATGAATAAAAAGACTATTGTTCAATATGATCAATTTGCCGGCCTGGACTTGAGAGTCGGAACAATCATCGAGGCTGAGAATTTTGAAAAAGCAAGAAACCCTTCATATCTTCTTAAAATTGATTTTGGGCAAATAGGTGTTTTAAAAAGTTCTGCGCAAATCACAGGACGCTACAAAACAGAAGATTTAATTGGAAAACAAGTCGTTGCTATTGTGAACTTTTCACCAAAACAGATAGCAACGGTCATTAGCGAATGCCTTGTTCTAGGAGCTGTTGAAGGGGATAATGTTACGTTATTAAGTCCTGATATGAAAGTTGACAATGGCGCTGCTATTGCCTAAAAACGCTATCTTTGCAAAAAAAAATAAAACTCATGAATAGAAAATTAATTTTGGGACTATCCCTTTTTGCTGCTACGGGTTTAATTTCTTGTGGCGGCAATCACGATGCAGAAGGAGATCACAGCGACACAGATTCTACTGCAGTAGACTCTACAGCTGTAGAAATCGAAGAAGAAGAAACACCTCTTACTTTTGATGGTGTTGCAAAAGGAGATTATACATTATATGGCCATTCAGAAATTGAAGCAAACCGAGATGAAATCTCGGCAGAAGAGATGATGCAATCCATGGCTGACAATGGTGGATATGACGGAAAAGTTAAAGTAACAATTGATGAAGTTTGCCAAAAAGCAGGATGTTGGATTACCTTCGCTAATGGCGAAGAAGAATCAGTAAGAGTTTTCTTTAGAGATCACTTTACAATTCCAATCGAAACAGCATCCGGAACAGAAGCAATCTTATTTGGACAAGCTGTAATGGATACTTTGTCTATTGATTTCCAAAAACACTTACTTGATGACGCTGCCGAAAATGGCGAAGAAGTATCTCAAGAAGAATACGATGCAATTACAGAAGATAAGTACGAAACAACTTTTGATTGTGAAGCGATTCTTGTTAAGAAGGCAGAATAGTTAAAAAACAGTCTTTTTAAATTAAGGTCATCAGTCGTTCGATTGATGACCTTTTTTATTCATGAAAACTGATAAAAATCAGCTAAATTTTCATGAAACAAAGAGTATATTCTACTACATTTGTAGAAATTAACCATAACTTATTTAACATGAAACAGAATTACTTTTTGAAAAAGTTGGCTCTTGCAGTATTGATGCTTTTTGGCATCTCTGCTCTACGGGCCCAAGATGTATTTGATTATACGGGTGATCTTCAATTTTATACCGTACCTGACAATGTATACCATATAGAAATTGAAGCGACAGGCGCAGAAGGTGGGAATGGAACAGGAACCAATAGTGGAATAGCAGGAAAAGGCGCACGAATGGTCGGGACCTTTGCTGTAAACCCAGGCGACAACTTGGTCATTCTAGTAGGAGAACAAGGAGAAGGAGCAT
Organism: Crocinitomicaceae bacterium; assembly: GCA_049611865.1. Lineage (GTDB taxonomy): Bacteria > Bacteroidota > Bacteroidia > Flavobacteriales_D > Crocinitomicaceae > Crocinitomix. The sequence goes on from JBMZAY010000012.1 coordinate 40,126, forward strand.
CTTTTGTTGGCGGCGGAGGCGGCGGTTCTTTTGTTTGGACAGAAGCTGACGCTGAATTATTGATCGCTGCAGGAGGCGGAGGTGGATCAGGAGCTACTGACGATTCAGAAGAATTTTTCAATGGTCTAGACGCGACAATCACTGAAGTTGGAACAAACGGAAATGGAATACCTGACGGAGCAGGCCTTGCAGGCGAAGGTGCAACTGCACCAACAACAGAAGCTTATGCAGGCGGAGGCGCAGGTTGGAATTCCGGAGGTAATATCGGTACTGATCACGGTTGTACATTTGATTGTACCGGTGGACAAGCTATTTTAGATGGCGCAGCTGGTGGTATTGGAGGAGGATCTGCAACATCAGCAGCTGACGGTGGCTACGGCGGTGGCGGTGGCGGAAACGCGCGTTGTGGAGCTGTTGGCGGTGGCGGCGGTGGCGGCTACTCAGGTGGCGGTGCTGGAGGCGAACCAACCATGGGACTTGAATACCAAGGCGGTGGTGGCGGAGGATCGTTCAACGCTGGAGAGAATCAAGATAACTCAGCCGGAATTGGTACAGGTAACGGACAAGTAATTATCACACCGGTTTGTGAACCTATCGTTGTATCTTATGATGTTTCACCAGAAACATTGCCTGGAAATGCAGCTATTGACATAACAGTTACTGGTGGCGGAGGTGCTTACAGCTTCGATTGGGACAATGATGGAACTGGCGATTTTGACGACAGCGAAGACCTAATCGGAATTACAGCTGGGACTTACACGGTAGTTGTTCAAGATGAATCAATTTGCGACGATATAGAAGAAGTGATCGACGTTGGACGTTTGATTGGCATTTCAGAAGATAATCTGCAGGTTGCGATATATCCAAACCCAACCAATGGTCAATTTAGAATTGAACAAAACGGAGAATTTACTTACCAAATATTTGGCATTGATGGAACGATCCTTCTCAACGGAAACGGACTTGACGGCGTAAATGTTAATTTATCAACTTACGCGGCTGGCGTGTATTACGTTAGTGTCAAAAACGCCGGTGGTAATGCTGTTTATTCGGTAACGAAAAACTAGATAAACTCAGGAATATTAAATAAAACGATTGCATGCAAATGCAATCGTTTTATTTTTGTGCAAAATTCAATGACATGGAGGATGAAGAATTCATAGAGGAAGTAAGGAACATCGTGGAAAATCAAATTTCCGATAATGAGCCTAAGGCAGTAAGGAAGACCTTGGACAAGTTAAAAATTCTTGGTTTGACAGAAAACGAGGCAAAAACATTAATCGGAAAATGTTTAGCAATTGAACTTTTAGATGTCATACAAAATGGTTCCAGTTACAATGAAAAAAGATACCTGCAGAACCTAAATCGACTTCCAATAGAGCCTTCCAACGATTAAAGCTATTGATGGATGCCTTTAAGGATAATATTCGTGGCACCCGTCCTAACCAACATAAAAGCCTTGATTTTGTCAGCTAAATCTTGTGCCGTAACCTCATCAAATACAGAACGAAAGGTCGAGGCGTTATCTACTGAAAATCCAATGCCGTTTGCAATAAAATCAGAGGCCTCTCTATACTTATCATGTTTTGGACCAAAAATTACGGGTACACCAAAACACGTTGGCTCTAAAATATTGTGAAGCCCTTTTCCAAAAGCACCTCCAACATAGGCAATATCCGCATATTGATATAAATGCATCAGCATACCGATATTATCGATAATCAGAACATCCGCATCCGTTTTTCCCTCCACAACTAACCTTGAATAGCGGATTGTTTTTTTCTTCAAATTACTTTCAATTTCTTGCAAATGCGACGCTGTTATTTCATGAGGCGCAATGATCACTTTCCATTCATCTGATAAGTCTTCAACTTTTGGAAAAACAGCCTTTTCTCCGACTGTCCAAGAAGACCCCATAACAAAGACTTTTGCTCCATCCACAAATGAAGCAACTTCTGGAATTTCTCGCGCACTTGCAGCGTTATGCATAACACGATCATAACGTGTATCTCCGGCAAGCATGGACGACACACCTATTTTACTCAAAAGCTGTTGTGAAATTTCATCTTGCACAAAAATTCCGTCAAAAGCATTTAGAACCTTTCGCATATATCCGCCCCATGGTTTAAAATACAGCTGACTATCCCTGAAAACTGCGGAAATCGAGTAAATTAGAATTCTCCTTTTATGAGCCGATAAAATATAGGTAGCCCAAAACTCATATTTCACAAAAAAGATCTTATCTGGCTGAATCAGATCATAAAATCGGTTAACATTCTTTTTCGATTCGTGTGGAAGATAAATAACGAGGTCTGCAAGTTCAAAGTCTTTCCGAATTTCATACCCAGACGGAGAAAAGAAAGTAATTATCAATTGACAATTATCCTTTTCTTTTAGCCTTTCCATTACAGGTCTACCCTGCTCAAACTCACCAAGACTGGCACAATGAAACCAATAAACAGGTAATTCAGACTTTCGTTGCCAGTTCAAAATTTGTTCCCAGACTGCTTTTCGACCATTTACCCATGCTTTTGCTTTTATATCCCAAATAGATGCAATGTGCACCATCATGGTATATAATTTAACTCCAAGTAAATAGAATAAACGCATATTAATCGTAGTAGTATTCTCCTCTAGTTCGCTGACTAATTGGCATCACCAAACCAACCTTTAAACCATACATTACATCAAAACGCAATTCATCTTCTGGTCCGCCTGTATCAAAATTGTAGGTTCTCACATTCTTGTTCAAGCCTTGAACTAGCTCCAGTCCTCCGTAAAATTTAATCAAGCGCACATCTGCCTGATAGAGATAACCAATAAACTGTCTGGTTGATATCCCCATGGTGAGTTTATCATATCCCTTTTTATAGTCACCTTGTAATTGTGGTACTACATCATACAAACTTTCGATACGAATCTTATGCATCATGTACCCAAGTCCTCCACTGAACCAAATACCAGAATTTGGATTATTACCAAAACGATTCCAAACATAACCCATAGACAAGTGTCCAGTGGCTCCTCGCATTATGAATAAAATGTCAGCAGGCGTACCTGAAAGACCGGTGATGGTTCCAAATTCATTCAATAGACCTGAAAAAATTTCTGACTGACGCAATTGATTACCGAATATAAATCCAGCATTCAAACCTACGGTAACATTGTTTTTGTATTTATTCGTTAAATCTAAACCGATTTGATTATTAAACCCCCATCGATCAGCCATATCCCCTAGCGTTAACCCTGCCTTATAGTGCACTCCAATAAGCACAGTATTTACTGTTGAATCTTTAAGTGACTTTTTTTGAGGAAAGCCACATATCGAATAGAAAACAATAACTATGAGTAGAAGACTTCTGTTAAACATCTAATGGATTTTTCATAAATAATTCCCATGCAAAATATACGCGCGAATAAACCGTTTAATCGTCCGACAAAACGGGACTTCACATGTTGCGAATTTAGTAAAGAAACGCTTAAAAACAGATATTATTGGCTATATTCGCAAAGTTAATTTTCGTTCATTATAGATTGTTAACATTTACCCCGAAAAAAACCAGTTCTGGGGCTAACAATAAAGATAGAGAGAAAGCATGAAACAAATACAAATGGTTGATTTGGTTAAGCAGTATGAAAAAATCAAATCAGAAGTTGACGCAGCTACTCAAGGAGTTTTCGGAAGCGCACAATTCATCAACGGACCAGAGGTTAAAGATTTCCAGAAGGAATTAGAAGATTATTTAGACGTCAAGCATGTCATTCCTTGCGCAAACGGAACTGATGCATTGCAAATTGCTTTGATGGCACTAGGACTTGAGCCCGGTGATGAAGTAATTACGAGTGACTTTACATTTGCTGCAACCGTAGAAGTGATAGGGCTTTTAAAATTGACTCCAATTTTGGTTGACGTAGATCGAGACACATTCAACATCAACATTGAATCGATTAAAAAAGCCATAACGTCAAAAACTAAAGCCATTATCCCTGTTCATCTTTTTGGTCAACCCTCAAATATGGAAGCTATTATGTCAATTGCTGAAGAAAACAACATTGCCATTGTTGAAGATACAGCCCAGGCGATTGGAGCAAAATACACCTTTTCAAACGGTGAGACTAAAAGTGCGGGAACGATTGGACATATCGGAACAACTTCATTTTTCCCGTCAAAGAACTTAGGCTGCTTTGGAGACGGCGGTGGCATTTTTACAAATGACGATCATTTGGCTGAAAAAATGCGATCGATTGTCAACCACGGTATGGGCGTTCGATATTATTATGATCGATTGGGAGTTAACTCCAGACTAGACTCTGTTCAGGCCGCTATTCTAAGAATTAAATTGAGACACCTCGATGACTATATCGCTGCTAGACAAAAGGCAGCAGCGTATTATACGAATCATTTCAAAGACATTGAAGGAGTTGAGACGCCATACATTGCTCCAAATGTTTCACACGTCTTTCACCAATACACACTTAAGATTGAGAATCTTGATCAGTTTGCTTGTCAGGAATTCATGAAGTCGAAAGGAATTCCGGCCATGATTTATTATCCTGTTCCTTTGCACACCCAAAAAGCTTATGGACCAGAACAATTTGACGACAGCGAATTCAGTGTCACAAATGAATTATGTAAAACTGTTATCTCATTGCCGATGCACACTGAATTAGACGAAGAACAACTTGCATACATTTGTGAAAACCTTTCTGAATTTCTTAACCGTAAATGAATGCATTTTAAGGATTAACACGTACTCGAATACATGAAAAAAATTGCCGTTATTGGTTCTGGATATGTAGGCCTTGTTACAGGTACTTGTTTTGCTGAAACAGGTAACCAAGTTATTTGTGTTGACATCGACGAATCAAAAGTGAAACGAATGCAAAATGGTGAGGTTCCTATTTATGAGCCTCATCTCGATGTCATCTTTGAAAGAAACATTAGACAAAATCGTTTAGAATTTACAACTGACATGGAGGCTGCCGTTACCGCTTCTGAGATCATATTCTTGGCACTACCTACTCCTCCAGGCGAGGATGGCTCTGCAGATTTAAGTTATATTCTGAATGTGGCTGACCAACTTGGAAAGTGCATGAAGGAGTATAAAGTGATTGTTGATAAATCTACCGTACCGGTTGGCACGGCTAAAAAAGTGCATGCTGCGATTGCAAAACATGCTTCTGTAGATTTTGACGTTGTTTCCAATCCCGAATTTTTGCGAGAGGGTTTCGCTGTTGGCGATTTCTTAAAACCAGATCGAGTCGTAATAGGCACAAGTTCTGATCGCGCAAAAACGATTATGAATGACTTGTATAAGCCATTTGTTCGCCAAGGAAACCCAATCATTTTTATGGATGAAAAATCGGCCGAATTAACCAAATACGCTGCCAATTCATTCTTGGCAACCAAGATTACATTCATGAATGAAATCGCTAACTTTTGCGAACGCGTTGGTGCTGATGTTGATGCGGTGCGCATTGGCATTGGTTCTGATACCCGCATTGGTAATCGCTTCCTTTTCCCTGGAATAGGATACGGAGGAAGTTGTTTTCCTAAAGATGTACAGGCATTGGTGAAATCTGGTAACGAAGCCAATTATAAATTCGAAATAATTGATGCTGTCTTGCGTGTGAATAATTTGCAAAAACTGCGCTTGATTGAAAAATTGGAAAATCATTATGGCGACCTAAACGGTCTGAATTTTGGCCTTTGGGGCCTTGCTTTCAAACCAGACACGGACGACATTAGAGAAGCACCAGCTTTATATATGATACAAGCTCTATTGGATGCAGGTGCTACTGTTACCGCATACGATCCTGAAGCTATGGATAATGTGAAGCAACAATTTGAAGGGCAAATCACTTTTGTTGAAAACCAATATGACGTTTTAGACAATAAAGATGCACTCTTAATTGCTACCGAATGGGGAGCATTTAGAAACCCAGATTTTGATGCAATTAAGACCCGACTGAAAGAACCAAAAATCTTCGATGGTAGAAATCTATTTGATCTAGAAGAGATGACTGGAATGGGTATCTACTATGAAAGTATTGGCCGCGCAACAGTAATAGGATAGAGATGGATAAGCGTAAAAAAGTATTGATAACAGGTGCGGCAGGTTTTTTAGGCTCTCACCTTTGCGACCGTTTTATTAAAGATGGTTATCATGTAATTGCCATGGATAACCTCATAACTGGTCGTTTGAAAAACATTGAACACCTTTTTCCGCTTGAAAATTTTGAGTTCTACCACCACGATGTAAGTAAGTTCATTCATATCCCTGGAGAATTGGATTACATCTTACACTTTGCTTCACCGGCAAGCCCTATTGATTATTTAAAAATCCCGATTCAAACCTTAAAGGTTGGATCATTGGGAATTCACAACTGTCTTGGTTTGGCAAAAGCAAAAAACGCCACACTGATGATTGCATCAACCTCTGAAGTATATGGTGATCCGCAAGTTCACCCGCAAACAGAAGATTATTGGGGACATGTTAATCCAATCGGTCCGAGAGGTGTATATGATGAAGCGAAGCGATTTCAGGAGGCCATGACAATGGCTTATCATACATTCCATAATGTAGACACCAGAATTGTTAGGATTTTTAATACTTACGGCCCTCGAATGCGATTAAACGATGGAAGGGTATTACCAGCTTTTATTGGTCAGGCGTTGAGAGGCGAAGACTTAACTGTTTTTGGTGATGGTTCACAAACGCGATCATTCTGTTATGTGGATGATCTTTTAGAAGGAGTCGTAAGATTGCTGCATAGTGATTATGTGCAACCCATAAATATTGGTAACCCCAATGAAATCTCCATTGGAGATTTTGCGGAAGAAATCATTCAATTGACGGGCACCACACAAAAAGTAATTTATAAAGATTTACCACTTGATGATCCTAAACAACGTCAACCAGACATTACAAAAGCAAAAGCCATTTTGGGTTGGGAGCCTCAAATTGGAAGGGCTGAAGGGTTGAGAAGGACGTATGAATATTTCAAGGGGTTATCTCCTGAAGAGCTGAACGAAAAGGATCACTATAACTTTGATAAATACATCATTAAGTAGCTTTGTCTGTAAATATTATCTTTGCAGACGCTACCAAATGAAAACCGAACCCCATGGGAGACTATTTTGCACATGAAACTGCCGTAATTGATGAAGGATGCGAGATCGGAAGTCAAACGAAAATTTGGCACTTCTCACATATCATGTCCGGTTGTAAAATTGGTGAGCGATGTAATATCGGTCAAAACGTAGTGGTATCACCACAAGTGGTCCTTGGAAATAATGTCAAAGTTCAAAACAACGTATCGATTTATACAGGTGTTATTTGCGAAGACGATGTCTTTCTAGGACCTTCAATGGTTTTTACAAATGTCATCAACCCAAGAAGTGCAGTAAATCGACGTAACCAATATGCCGAAACCCTCGTTAAAAAGGGAGTTAGTATAGGGGCAAATGCAACTATCGTTTGTGGTAATCCCATTGGTGAATATGCTTTCATTGGAGCTGGAGCAGTTGTTACTAAAGAGGTTCCTGCTTATGCATTACTTGTAGGCAACCCTGCAGAACAAATCGGTTGGATGAGCACACACGGACATCGATTAGAATTTAATGAAGAGAATTTAGCAACTTGTCCAGAAAGTGGAGAGGTTTATAAATTGGAAAATAATAGCGTAACGCGAATAAAATGAGTAAGGAAGATCAAAAAATAAAATTTGCAGTAGTTGGATGTGGCCATATTGGAAAACGTCATGCAACAATGGTACAACGTAACGAAGAGTCGGAACTAGTAGCTTTAGTTGACATCAAAGATCGATCAGAACTCGGTTTAGATGATTTTGATGTACCGTTTTTTTCTTCTATTGAAGCGCTGTTGGCTAGCGATATCGAATATGATGTTGTTAATATATGTACACCGAACGGTTTGCATTCTGATCAAGCTAAAATGGCTTTAGAGCAGAGCCATCACGTGGTTTGTGAAAAGCCGATGGGACTTACCAAGGATGGATGTGAAAGTGTCATTTACACAGCCCTTCAACACTCAAAGCAAGTGTTCTGCGTTATGCAAAACAGGTACTCACCACCTTCAGTATGGATCAAGGATGTAATTGAGCGTAAACTACTTGGAGACATTTACATGGTTCAGTTGAATTGCTACTGGAACCGAGATGATCGTTATTACAAAAAAGGAGGTTGGAAAGGAACTGCCGATTTAGATGGCGGCACGCTTTTCACGCAGTTTTCGCACTTTATCGATATCATGTATTGGTTATTCGGTGATATCGGCAATATCCAAGGGAAATTTGCTGATTTTACGCATGAACATTCGACAGATTTTGAAGATTCCGGTTTTGTGAGCTTCGATTTTATCAAAGGTGGAATGGGATGTTTGAACTATTCAACAGCAGTTTGGAATCAGAACTTGGAAAGCTCGATGACTATTATCGGAAGCAAAGGAAGTGTGAAAATTGGTGGACAGTACATGAATGAAATTGAGATTTGCAACATCGAAAATTATGATATGCCGGAGCTTCCTCCGTCAAATCCAGCAAATGATTATGGAGCCTACAAAGGTTCAGCAGCAAATCACCATCATATTATTGAGAATGTTGTGGATGCACTTAAGCGCAGAAAAAAACCAACAACAAATGCATTGGAGGGATTGAAAGTAGTTGAAATAATTGAGCGCATTTACGCAGTCCGCAATAAACAAAGCATTAAAAAATCGTAAGAATGAGTGATAGTATCTACGAAAAACTAGTTAACAAAGAAACAAAATTGGCCGTTATCGGTCTGGGTTATGTGGGGCTTCCCATAGCATTGGAATTTGCACGAAAAATTGACGTCATTGGTTTTGACATCAACGAAAAACGTATAGAAATGATGAAGAACCGAATTGATCCGAGTGACGAATTAGATCCTGAAGCTTTTGATGGTTGTAGTATTGAATTCACAGCTTCAATAGATGATTTAAAAGATGCTACTTTTTTCATTGTTGCGGTTCCTACTCCAATTGACTCAAGTAAGATGCCTGATCTAAAACCGCTAATTGGTGCCAGCACAACAGTTGGTAAGGCGCTTAAGAAAGGGGATTATGTGGTTTACGAATCAACGGTATACCCAGGTTGTACGGAAGAAGATTGTATTCCTGTACTAGAGGAAGTATCTGGATTGAAATTTATGGAAGACTTTAAAGTGGGTTACTCTCCAGAACGAATCAATCCGGGTGATAAAGTACATACCTTATCATCAATCGTTAAAGTATCTTCTGGATGCGATGAGGAATCAGCAGAAGAAATTGCAAAAACATACGAATTGGTTGTTGAAGCTGGTGTTCACCGAGCAGCATCAATCAAAGTTGCAGAAGCAGCAAAAATTATTGAAAATACGCAACGTGATGTAAACATCGCATTGATCAATGAATTATCAATCATCTTTAATCGTTTAGGTATCAATACCTATGATGTATTAAATGCTGCCGGTACAAAATGGAACTTCCTTAACTTTCGTCCGGGCTTGGTTGGAGGTCATTGTATTGGTGTTGACCCGTATTACTTAACACACAAAGCAAAGCAATTGGGTTATCATGCAAAAATCATTAACTCAGGTCGCTATGTGAATGACTCAATGGGATTTTATGTTGCTAAACAGACCGTCAAGAAAATGATCGGTCATGGCAAGAATCCAATGGAAGCAAAAGTCTTGATCATGGGCGCAACATTCAAGGAAGATGTAAGTGATTTTCGTAATTCGAAGATTGTTGACGTTATTTCTGAATTACAGTCTTTTGCTTGCAAGGTTGACGTAATTGATCCGCATGCAGACTCTGATGAATTATTCGAAGAATACGGATTCCATTTAGCAGAAAATGCAGGAGACGACTATGACGCTGTTCTTGTTGCTGTAAACCACAAAGAATATTGCAATTTAACAGAGACTGATTTTTCAAACTACCTTAAAGGAGATGATGGGATTGTTGTAGACCTTAAAGGCATTTACAAAGGAAAGATCAACAACATCGATTATTGGAGCTTATAATCAAACCGCATAATAAAGTCGTAAGATTTGGCTGAGAAAAACATATTGGTAACAGGTGGAGCTGGATTCATTGGATCGCATGTCGTAAGACTGTTGGTAAACAAATATCCCAACTATCGAATTATCAATTTAGATAGTCTTACCTATGCCGGAAATTTGACCAATGTCGCTGACATTGAGGATGCTCCCAATTATGCATTCTACAAAATAGATATCCGAAATAAAGAGGAAATCGACGCGCTGTTTGAAAGCGAAAATATTAGCGATGTTATTCACCTGGCGGCTGAATCTCACGTCGATCGTTCAATCAGTGGGCCGATGGACTTTATTACGACCAATATTGTAGGCACAACAATTCTTTTAGAAGTAGCAAGGGCAAGTTGGCAAGGAGCTAATCATCGTTTTTATCACATTTCCACGGACGAAGTTTATGGATCATTGGGAGAAGATGGCTTCTTTACGGAGGAGACGAACTATGATCCCAGAAGTCCCTACTCCGCCTCTAAAGCGAGTTCAGATCATATCGTTCGTGCTTATGGACACACGTATCAATTGCCTATCATCATATCGAATTGTTCTAACAATTACGGATCACATCAATTTCCAGAGAAATTGATTCCTTTGATGATCAATAATATCAAACACAATCAACCATTGCCTGTATACGGCACCGGTAAAAATGTGAGGGACTGGTTATGGGTAGAGGATCACGCAAGAGCAATCGACACTATTTTTCATAAAGGAGTGAATGGTAAAACTTATAATATTGGTGGTTGGAATGAATGGACGAACATTGACCTCGTGAAAAGGCTATGTGCCATTCTGGACGATAAACTAGATCGTCCAGAAGGAACCTCTGAAGAATTAATCACATTCGTAAAAGATCGTGCTGGTCATGATCATCGATATGCCATTGATGCTACAAAAATTAAGAATGAACTAGGTTGGGAGCCTTCCATTCAATTTGAAGAAGGACTTGAAAAAACGGTTGACTGGTACCTTTCAAATGAAGCCTGGGTGAATGCCATCACCTCTGGTGATTATCGCGAATACTACGCCAAACAATACGGCAAATAAATCAGATTTTTCTTAATTTCATAGCATGTGCTATGATATCCATACAACCCTTAAAACACAACTTAAACGTGCAAAACGTTATACACCTGAATTGGTGCCTGAAATCGAGGAAAAATTAATCCCTTATCAAGAACAGATAAAGTTAGAATGGTATCATGCATCGGGATTTGCGCATCCTTTTGTACTCATTTACACCAATGAAGCTCCATTTGAACCTGTCCCAGCCCAATGGGGGCTTATTCCGCATTGGTCCAAAGACATGGAGTCTGCCAAAAAGTTCTGGAACAACACCCTTAATGCCAGAGGTGAAACCCTATTTGAAAAACCCAGCTTTCGGGATGCTGCAAAGCATAAGCGATGTCTTGTATATGTTGATGGCTTTTTCGAACATCATCATAAAAACCAGCAAACCTACCCTTATTACTTCTATCGAAAAGACGGAGAACCGATGATATTGGCAGGCATTTGGTCAGAATGGATTGATAAGACGTCAGGTGAAATTTTGAAAACGTTTAGTATCCTTACTAAACGTGGTAACGACACCTTTGCTGAAATCCATAATAATCCAAAACTAAATGAACCCAGAATGCCGCTCATTTTGGACGAATCTTCCACTGAATTATGGCTGAACACGAATAAGAAGATTGACGAAATGAATCACTTGTTCGTCCCTCAACCCCATCCGGAAATTGAGTATCACACCGTCCGCAAATTACGCGGAAAAGAAGCTATAGGGGATATTCCTGAAGCAATTGAGCCTTATGTTTATGATGAATTGAATACTTTGTTTTAAAATGCACCTATGAAAAAATCGCTGAGTATAACGGTAATGCTAGTGTTCCTTTTGGCTACGAAAGCTACTTTGTATGCAAACATGGCTGAGCCGGTTAGACGTGGATCACAAGGAGCTTCTCCTTTCACACCCAAATATGTCGATATTTTGCACGAACACATTCAAGTGCATATAAATTCAGGATTCACTGAAGCCCAATTTGATATAACGTATACAATAAAAACAGACCGTACCGGCCAATCAATCCCCATGATGTTCTATGGTTACGGAATGGAAGATGATTTTGAAATCATTTTAAATGGACAAAAAATAGATCAATATCGTTTCATTGAGCACGACAAAGTTGCAAGTGACACATTATTTATTGATTTCAAACATTATTTCGAACACGATCTTTATGATGAAAACAGCACGAATGTCAAAATTTATGACACTTATGATGGTGTGCATGCACACCTCTATGACCTCATGTATTTTGAATTTGACCTCGATTCTGGCGAACATGTTATGGAAGTTCATTATAATGCCAAACCGTGGCGTGAACAGATTAATTGGGTTGACAAAACAGGTTTTTATTATTCGCTAGACCCAGCAAAAAACTGGCGGTCATTTGGTGAATTGGACATTGAACTTTTTTTTGAAGACGGCGTAACTCCGATATACACAAGCATCGATTCCGTTCAAAAAATTAGAACGTATCCAGTCAAATGGCACTTTGATAAGATTCCTACACCCTATTTTGAAGTTAGTCATACACCTCAATTGGATGGACTGGGAAAAATGCTGGTTCGAATCGGAAACTACAATATAGGTATAGGCATATTTATCCTTTATATTCTCTTGTTAATGTATTTCATTTATCGTCATCGCAAACGAAAAGGAACAGAAAGAAAGTTCTCTTTTATTGCTCTTCTCGGCACAGTAATTTCTCCAGTTGCGTTTTTGATGGCTCATTATATTTCCTTTGTACTTATAGAGTGGAGCATTGGCGAAGACCTTACTGATTTTAATACGGGAAAAAGTTATGTTCTATTCGCGCTTTTCGTTTCATTTCCATGGCTAGTCAGTTGTGGGATAGTATCATTCCTTTGGGACTGGTACATCCGAAAAAAAATTATAAAATAGCTTTCGCGCTGCTTCCAAGTTAAAACGGCTCGTGATTTAAGAAAACCCTCTAAAATTTGAAACCAAATACTCAAAGCCGAATACAATTCAGGTTTATTCCGCTTTAATTCGCATGAAATGAAGGCTTTTTGTTTGCAAAAACCATCATAACCCTAATAATAATTAAGTTCAGCCACATACTAAATAAGTCACCTGCTTCCACCATTGGCACTTGTATAGATCGGAACCGCCCCATACTTTGGCGTCATTATTAACATTAAATTTTAAATAATGAAAAAAGCAACAAAATTGCTAGCATTGGGTGCGTTGGGCGCGCTTATTTTAATCTCTTGTAAGAAGAAGGAGTTAAACATTACTGATGTAAATCAAGACCAAGTGGGAAAAGACATTGAACTATCGCAAGAGGCCCTCGAACAAATCCGAAAAGATTCTATTGAAGATGCAAAATTCGAGGTGATCACCATAAACTCTATGGATGATGTCAAACAAGGAGACGTTGAAGTATCGTTTGCGTCGCCAGAAGAATGCAGACATGAGATTAAATCAGCTAAAGAAGACCGGTCCTATGACTTACCTGTTACAGATCGTATTGAGTTTTTCTCAAATACTAATTACGATGCAACAAACGGTCATATGCACATAGCCAATGCCATGTATTCCCCTGGAAGCCATATGGATTATCGCTGGAATCTGTTTTACAAGGCATATTCGAGACCGGCAGATTACAAAGGTGGAATCAAATTTAACGATGAGAGATACATAACAGCATATGGTTTTTACCCACACCGAGAGGTGAAAAGATGGAACCATTTTACCAGTTATCAATGGAATCTCAACCATTCTGTACGCGGTGGTAATGTTGGTTCTCTTCAGGCGAAAGTTGGAACAAGAACGAGAGTATATTTAATTGTTGTAGATGAAGACGGTAACCGTCATGGCGCATTAAGATTGAGCAATTACAGTTATTCCCAAACTCATTGGATAAATATTCCAGACATGGGGTCCATAGCTCTTGCAAATGGATACACGGCTAGAAACGTCAGTAAATTTTATTTTACAAAGCTTTAGTGATATTGAAATCATTAGTTCAAAACACATCAAGTGCACACCAAGAAGACTGTCGAACCATTCAGCAGTCTTTTTTAATTCACCCCTCCCCGATTCTCCAATGCATAAATCAAAAAAGAAGCTAACCAATGGCTGCCCATATAATCGCTCCCTGCTACTTGCTGCATGGATGCACGCACATGTGCATCACCAATTTTAACCAACGTTTCTTTTAGCATTGGCACTGCAATTGCTAGCTGGTAAAGACACCAGGCACGTGAAAAATTTAGACCATCAAGGTGCACCAATTTACCGTCGGTACGATCTGCAACACGCCCCGGTTTTAACGAAAATCCTGAGGCAAAAACCTGAGGTAAAAAACCTTTCAACCAAGCTTGGAATTCTGCCTGAGGCAATACCTTTGACATCAGTTCAGCTTCTTGCAAACAAGGCGAAATAAAATCAAACCCACTGGGCTCCCAATTCAACGGGCAATCGGCATCTTTCAAATAAAAATCTTTAGACCGTTGAACCAACAAAGCTTCAAACGCAACATCTTTTACCTCACGTGCATAATCCAAGGCTAATGACAAACCAAATGCCGTATTCGTATGTTCCCCTACTCGAATGGGATAAAAGAGTTTGAGCAAAAAATCCTTGTACGATTCAACAATATGATTCGTTAACGGCTTCAGTGTTTTACTCCATCCATGCGTTTTATCTTCAGGTAATACAGACAATTCTGCCTCCAACTTTAAAATCCAAGCCCAGCCATACGTGCGCTCAAATGACTTGTTCAACTTTGGTTCAAAATAGGCCAATTCTTTAGCCACTTTTTCTGCTGTAAACTGCTTATCAAACAATGCAATGGCTTTTTGACTCAAATCTGTATTCGGAAATTTTCGAATCGCCTTTGCCAACAACCAGTGTCCATGCATCGAAGAATGCCAATCAAAACAACCATAAAAAATCGGATGCAAATCCTGTGGCGATTGCAAATCTTCATCACTACTCAATACCTGACCCAACTTATACGGATACTCCCTTTCAATACAATGCAGCGGCAAAGCGGCAAACTTCTCCATTGTCGCATAATCCAATTTCAAATCATCCTGAGCAAAACCCAAAAATGAAAAAGCCATTGTTAGGCCCACTAATAAATTCCTCACAAGCAAAATATTTTACAGCTAAAGATACAATCTTTTTCGGGCGTTTCCCTCAACCCTGTAAAAGGGATTTCGGGTCGGGCTTTTCACTTTATTTTTTTGTGTCCTTGCACAAAAAAGATATCGCTCCAATCCCTAACGCAGCGTGCAAAACACAAAAACACTACCAAATTTCAGAATCTCAAGGTTACCCCATTTGATATTCCGAGAACCCCTTATAAAAAGCAACAAAAGAAAAAAGTCCAGTTACCTTTTTTACGCTTTTACATTATTTAATAAAGAACAAAGTTAAACGAATATTTCAGATTTTCGGCTTCGACTTAAACCATGAATTTATTACCTCTCAGAGCAAAAACAGGAATTATAGATACGCACAATAGAATTTGAGAAACAAGTTTTTTAATCATTGGGTTAAGATTTGGTTAACGAGTCACAAGCCCATCAAAAATATTTTAGATACAAATCGAAAACATCTATCGAATCAAAAAAAGATTCATGGCCCCCTTTTTTCGTGCAGATTCAACTCCTAAAACTCATTTTCCTTATACTTTTGGCTTTAACGATGACAAATCCCATGTTGAATAAAACGCTTCATCATCCATTGATTCAATATGGAGTATTAATTACTCTCATTTTTGTTATAGTGTTCCTCAAAATTGGAAACTTTCATATGCGATTTTGGGATGAGTCCATCTTTGCTGTGAATACTTTTGAAATGATGGAAAATAGACAATATTTTCCATCGTTTTATGACGGTCAACCCGATTTATACAATACAAAACCGCCCTTGCTTAACTGGTTGCAAATTATAGCTTCACACATTTTTGGATACAATGAACTGTCGATGCGCTTACCTTGGGCTATTGGGGCAGGCTTGTCTGTTCTTGCTATCTTTAATTTTCTTAAAAAGTATTTTGGACACACTTAGGCGTGGTCAAGCGCATTAATATTATTGATTTCTTCCGGATTCATTGGGTTTCATACCGCAAGAACAGGCGACACAGATTCACTGCTCTCATTCTTTTCATTGATGATGGTATTGAGTTTCTTAACTTATCTTTTGAATGGTCAAAAGATTCATATTCTGCTTGCATTTATTTTCTTGACACTGGCATTTGCGACGAAACTTTATGCCTCTTTGCTTTTTATCCCTGCATTTTTTGTTGTATTGATTCTAAATAAAAAACTCAAAGATGCTATTCTTAACTGGTACTTTTTTTCTGGGCTTTCGCTTTTTCTTGCGTCAAGTGTAACCTTAGTTTATTTAAGAGAGATGCAAACACCTGGTTACATTGATGCCATTATCTTTAATGATGCAGGTCGCTTATTTACAGCTTTCAACGAAAAAGTTCCATCCAGTTCATTTTACTTAGATAATATCTTTGTTGAGCGCTTTTCATACGGGATTATCCTGTTCCTATTGGGCACCATGGCCGTATTCTATAAAAAAGATATAAAAAACAAGTTGATACTAAATTCTGTATTGATATGTCTACTTTCTTACTTCTTGATTATCAATTTTTCTAAAACAAAAATGGTATGGTATGACATGCCCATGTACCCTCTGCTTTCAATCATCGCTGCTTACCCGATAGTTTTATTACTGAAATTAGCTTTAGATCAAGAACGAAAAAACAAGAACTTACTGAAGGTAGTTTTTATGGGAATTGTATTCTCATATCCTCTTTTCTTAATGTTTCGTCAATCCCAGGATAACACAATATTTATGGGAGATAAGATTATTGAATCAAATGAAATGTTTCTCTATGATGGTTATAAAAAGAATAAAAATCTAGATGGTGTAAAAGTTTATTATCATGGTTGGGATGGCTCTTTGTTATTTTACTAATACAAATACAGCTTAATCGATCAAGAAATTCTTCTCGTAAAAAATATGGATTCCTTTAGAGAAGTTGACAAAATCCTAGTTTGTGGTAAAGACTTGAGGAATAATCTAATTCGCGAATTTGCAGTTGAAGTAATAGACTCGCACGAATCGTCTGAGTTGTTTGTAATTGATCATCGCAATTAAAAATAGATTCAATTGCTTTTAAAAATTATAGAGAAGCAAATGAGGTATCTCGCTTAACTGAAACAGTTGCTTAGAGAAAAAAGAAACTCCTCCTAC
This sequence comes from Crocinitomicaceae bacterium, assembly GCA_049611865.1. Taxonomy (GTDB): domain Bacteria; phylum Bacteroidota; class Bacteroidia; order Flavobacteriales_D; family Crocinitomicaceae; genus Crocinitomix. Next base: position 57,513 of record JBMZAY010000012.1, read on the forward strand.
AACCCAAAGACCTGCCCCTTCTCTGCAAAATGAAACCCTTTCTTATCCACTTCTTGTTGCGCTTGACTGCCCTCAATCAACAATGGATTGGTATGGTTAAAGTGGATAAAATAGACCTTGTTTTTGTCTTGAGCTGAGAGCCCTGCGAATGTATCAAAACTCTCTACAACAAATGGGTGCGGTATTTCTGATATGTCGCGGTTATTGATTTCCTCTGCATCGTAGAAGGTGGCGTCTAAAAAAGCATAATCCACCTTTTGAATCCATGCTAGAATATTTTCATCTCCCCATTTATTCCACTTGTCAATGTCCGGAATGAAAAGGGCCGATTTATTGGGACCTTGAATGTAAAAACCAACGGTTTCAGAATATTCATCACGATGCGGAACCAAGATTGGCGTAATAGCTATGTTCTGATTTAATTGTCTCACCGAATCAGCCTGCAAATTTTCCAACACAATATTCTCCCGACTCACCAATTGACTCCATGGTCCACTCGTCGATAAGAAATTAGCCATTCTCGGCATAGCGTATACTGGAACTTGATTCGCATTCATGGCTTCTTTACCAAAATACATGAGCCCCGTGTAGTGACCAATATGTCCATGGGTGAGAAAAACCCCATCCGGAACATCAGAATCATCAAAGGTTGCAGCGCTTTGCAAATCATTTAACTGCTGCACCATATCTGGAGTGGCTTCAAATAAATAACGTTCCTCATTCTCATGATCAATCAACCCTAATGATACAACCTTTCTTGATTCGTCTGGTGAATCAAACAGATCCTTACAACAATCTTTTTTACAATTGATTTGAGGTGAACCTGCATCTTGTACAGTTCCTAATACGATCAATTCAACCCCTGATTGAATCAAGGTGTCCGTTGGCTCGACTTCCTCATCAGCAGCGGTCATTGCATCTGTATTTTCCGATTTACATCCCAAAAAAAACAAGAGCAAAAATAGAAAGAATAATATATTTAAAAAGTGAATAAACCACCTTGATATTTCCCTCTTTTCTATTTTGAAGCTATTCAATTTCATGTTGGAAATATAGTCATTTCCATTTGCTGTTTTCAGAGAAATATCTAATTCACATTTACCAAATCAACATAATCCAGACATTTATCCCTAACTTTAACAAAGCTATTGATTGAACAATTTTATGGGATTTCTCAGACGCATATTTCGACCAGAAAAAAAAATGGACCCCATTGATTTGAGGATACTGGGTACAGATGTTCATTCACATTTGATTCCGGGCATCGATGATGGTTCTAAAACAATGGAAGAAACATTGGAAATGCTACGAAAATTCGAATCCTTAGGATATAAAAAGGTGATCACAACACCGCATATTATGAGTGATTTTTACCGTAACACAGCTGAAATTATCACAGATGGCTTAAAAAATGTACGTGCGGCAATTGCCCAATCCGATCTAAAAATTGAAATTGAAGCTGCAGCAGAATACTATCTTGATTTTCATTTTAGAGAACTAATCGAAAAGAAAGACCTACTCACCTTTGGCGACAATCATATCCTTTTCGAACTGTCATTCACCCAAGAGCAAAGTGGCATACATGAAGTCATTTTCGACTTGGTTACAGAAGGCTACAAACCCATTTTAGCCCATGTTGAACGCTACCCTTTCTACAACAATGAATGGGACAAAATAGAGGCCTATCGCGATAGAGGTTGCTTGCTGCAATTGAATATAAACTCACTTTCTGGTCAAAACGGGCCGCAAGTGAAGCGAATGGCTGAGCAACTAATTGATAGAGACTGGATTGATCTAGTAGGATCGGATTGTCATCACATGCGACACCTCGACAGTATTGACTTGTTGAGAACAAGCCCTTACGTGCATAAAGTTGTGCAAAAAGAGCACCTCCTAAACAAAAGGCTCTAATATTAACATGGCACACACTTTGGTATAGAGCCAATGAAAATGAATAACTATATTGTATATTTTAATCAAAAGAAAAAAGATGTTTGGATTAGACGATATCATGAAAAAAGTTGATCTAGGAGATATCCTGGAGAAAGTTGGATTATCAGATGATCATAAAAAAGAAGTTACCAATCAAGCGGCAGACGCTTTAAAATATCGAACGAATAAAGAAAAAGCAAGAGGAAATGATAACATCATGAAAAACCTCTTTTCAACAAGTGATAATTCGGATGATGCGAATAAGGTCGCTAAAAAATTAGAAGGAGACTTAGCATATAACCTGAAGAATAAAACGAATGTTGAACCTGGTATTATTGATCAGATAAAATCAACGGTGATGGAGAAAGTTTTGAGCAGTTTTACAGGAGCTGCTGCCGAAAAAGGAGACAAAGAAGGGAATGGTTTGATGGATATGTTAACCGACAATGATTTGGTGGATGGGTTGAAATCAAAATTAGGCGGTTTTTTTAAATAAGAAAGAAAGATGAAAAAAAACGCCGATTTGTCAAGCACAAATCGGCGTTTTAATATTTCTCAACTTAATGGGTTATTTGTTTAACTCCTCCTTTACAATTGTTGAAATCAATTTACCATCTGCTTTTCCGTTTAATTGCCCCATGATTGGCCCCATCACTTTACCCATGTCTTGAGGGCCTGTTGCGCCAACTGCTGCAATCTTATCTGTAACTACTTTTCGCACCTCTTCTTCAGACATCATTTCTGGCATATATGCTTTGATAATATCCGCTTGAAACTTTTCATCTGCAGCAAGATCTTCCCTTCCTTCTTTCACATACAAATCATACGTATCCATTCGCTGCTTGTATAATTTCATCACTACCTTATTTTCTGTCGCTTCATCAACATTTCCATCACCACCTCTAGTGGCTTCTAAGAGCAGTTTTGACTTGATGTCTCTCAATGCTGCAAGTTTATCTTTTTCGCGCGCTTTCATCGCCGCCTTAATGTCATTGTTTATTTTTTCTGTTAAGCTCATTATTTTGCTTTTATGGATTGATTATCTCGATTTTCATCATAAGATGCCACACAAAATTACAATATAATCTACACAATCATCTAAAATGGTCAAGCGAGATCAGCGTGGTTATATGATAAAGAAAACCCTGTCCGCATTTCGCGAACAGGGTTTACATTTGTTTTATCTGTGATAATACCGTTGCTTAACGCTTCATCACCTTTATTGTTTCATGCGGTAATTGAACAAAGTATGTACCTACCTCTAATGAAGTTAAATCAATAGTCGTAATGTTGTTTGGCATCACTAATCCGTTATAAATAACTTTCGCTGTTACATCTAATAACAAGAATGTTATTTGCTCTGATCCTTTTAACTCAATCGTTAATTGATCAGTTGCAGGGTTAGGATAAACATTCACAGAAACCGGCTCAACACCGTCTATACCTGCTAGGTCGGATACAAAGAATGATTCCGGTTGACTTTGACAATCGTTTGCGTCAAGTACCGTAACAACGTAAATCCCTGTTGTTAATCCCGTTAAATCTTCCGCATCATCAAAATCACCTGTACCGTCATTATCCCAATCATAGGTATAAGCAGGTAAACCGCCATCCACTAGAATATCAATTGCACCAACTCCTGTTCCTCCGTCATCTGGTGTTGTTGCACCATAAACAACTGGCAATTCATTTACTAAAATGGTTATGCTACCATTACAATCATCTTCGTTATCAGTACTTGCCGTATAAGTGATTTCACCTACCGCATCCGGAACGAATGCAACGCCATCTTCTACACCCATATCCCATACAACAGTCTCTCCACTCTCAGCAGTTGCGCTCAAGGTAATTTCATCACCAAAACAGATTTCTGTCTCACTTGCCGTCACAGTCATTGGATTACAAAGCGCTGTAATTACAGCTAAACCATGACCTGCTCTTACACCTGTTTCATTATCTTGATTCACACCATCATTGTATGAACCTCCTCCGGCTCCACCAACGTTATTGTTGGTTCCACCAGCACCTCCGGAGTATCCACCTCCGCCAGCTCCACGGTCACCACAACCGCCTCCACCACCAAATCCGCCTGGTGAGTTTCCGCCTGATCCTGGCTGTCCGCCAATTCCGCCATCCACAAATGCTATTCCACCGTGCAATGAACCAGAAGCATAAGTACCACCGTCAGTCAAAAGACCACCACCTCCACTCGACCATGTAGATCCACCAGAAGGTCCACCATCTGTATCCGCATCTCCACCGAATGTACCCGATGCTGCGGCTCCGCCACCACCAGCAGTACCACCAGGTGTCGTTTCCGAATCTCTACCATCCATGTTGACCCATCCGTTAGATGTCTCATCAATTCCTGGACTTCCTTTTCCGTGACCACCGCCACCACCAGCAATAATCAGTGGTGAATTATCTGCAGCCAAAACGACAAAGGTTCCTCCGCCACCACTTCCGTGTTGGCCGTCCATTGTACCTCCAGCTTGTCCTACAAGAATTTTTATTTCTGTTCCTGCTGTCAATTCAAACTCACCATACATTCTAGCTCCTAAACCTCCATCATCTCCTCCTTGAGCACCAAATACCTCGATACCGTAAATCGAAGTAGATGGTACTGTCCAATATTGAATTCCGTCCACTACAGTTACTGCTCCTTCTAAGGTTGTTCCAGCATACTCAGTTGTTGCGTCTGCCGGAGTTGGGCCGTACTGACCTGTTGAACCACAGTTGGTAAATGTGTAATCTACCTGTGCAAAAGCACTACCTGCAAAAAACAAGAGCGCCGCTGCAATACTTAATTTTACTTTTTTCATAGTTATAATTATATGTTTTGCTTTTTTATGTGGATGTTAAAGCATCCTTATTATCGTTGGTTATATGCCCCTTTCATGCATGGGCATATCAAAGATCTAAAATAAGAAGTAAGTTTTAAATTGAGGAACCCTATTTGAGGAATAGCCCTTTCTAATTTATGAACAATGGAATTCTCTATACAGAAACAAAAAACTCCCGATTATGTCGAATAATCGGGAGTTTAAAATCAGTTATGATTTTGACTTATAAGGTAGTTTAATCCACATTATCATGTAAGAATGAATTGTTTTCTCTCAATCCACCTTTTTCACCATCTTGATCTTCTGAGAGTGTAAACTTACTCATACTTTCCTCAGATGAATGAGGAACATCATCGATTTGAATGTTCTTACGCTTGTATGCAGGCTCCTTTTCCAAGTCTGAAATACCGGTAGAAGACTTTAACTTGGCGGTATAGGCCTGAATACGCTCCATTCGTTCACGCGCTCTTTCTTGCTGTTCTTCTTGAGAAAGTACTGATGTAACCTGTTCTTCTGGTTTATCTGTCATCTCCACCTTCTCTTCCAAATCGTCAGTTAAAAAGTGACGAACAACCTCTTTTTCTTCCTTTTCTTCGTTAACTGGCGTCTCTGTTTTATCCTTAGTAGGCGCAGCCTCTGAAGAAAAACTCCAGTTAATTTCTGCTTGCTCTTCTGCAGCTGGAGCTTCTTTTAAGAATGGTTCGTCTTCTGCTTCTTCGGCGACAATCTCCTCTTTCTTTTCATCCACCCATTCATTCTTCTGAGTTGGTGTTTCTATTGGTCGAGAAATCATAGTCGGAACGTTTTCGTCATCCAGACTTACCACTTTCTTTTCTGGCTCTTTTTCGAATCCAGTAATCGGTGAAGAATTGAAACCGGTAGCAATAATTGTTACGGAGATTCCTTCTCCAAGCGTCTCATCGTATCCATGACCCCAAATCACATCTGCAGTTGCACCAGCTTCATCCTGGATGTAATCAGTGATTTCTCCAATCTCATCCATTAAGATCTCTTTAGCACCGTATGTAATATTCAACAATACGTATTTAGCGCCTTCGATATTATTATCATTTAATAATGGTGAAGATAAGGCATCTTGAACAGCTTCAATTGCTCTATTCTCACCTTCCGCAACAGCGGATCCCATAATCGCAACACCACTATCACGCATCACCGTATTGACGTCATTAAAGTCTACATTGATCATTCCAGTTACCGAAATTACCTCAGCAATTCCCTTGGCAGCCGTAGCCAAAACATCGTCGGCCTGCGCAAATGCATTACCTAAAGATAAGTTTCCGAACATCTCTCTTAATCGATCATTGTTGATGATTAACAATGTATCTACATTATTTCGCATTTGCTCTAAACCTTCCTCAGCTTGAAGTTTTCTTTTGCGTCCTTCAAATCCAAATGGAACGGTGACAATACCAACGGTTAGTATCCCCATTTCCTTTGCCACTTTCGCAATAACTGGAGCAGCACCTGTTCCGGTACCTCCACCCATTCCGGCAGTGATGAATACCATTTTCGTATTCATCGACAAGACTTCTTTGATATCATCGATGTTTTCAATCGCTGCATTCTTCCCGATTTCAGGAATAGCACCAGCACCGCGACCTTCTGTTAAGCTTGCTCCCAATTGCATTTTAATTGGAACTGGACTAATGTCCAATGCTTGTTGGTCGGTGTTGCAAATGACAAAATCTACACCTTTAATCCCTTGGTTATACATGTGGTTCACTGCATTTCCACCACCGCCGCCAACACCAATAACTTTGATGATGGATGACTGATCTTTTGGCAAATCAAATTCCATATTCATATTGTTTCTCTGTTAGGTTACTTCGGGAGATTAATTCATCTCTCTCAGCAATTGCACTTTCTTTAGTTCTAGTTTTATTTTTTAATTAATCCTCTTCCTCAAACCAAGTTCTACTCTTTGTTAAGATCTTCTCAAAGAAACTTCCATTTCTCTTTGATGAATGATTCTTTGCCATGTAATCTGATGAGCTTTCCATGTTTCTGTATGAATCTTGAAAACCTTTAATCACTAATCCGATACCAGTAGCGTACATTGGGCTGGTGATATTATCAACCATCGTTGTTGGCGCTAAATGTTCGTTTGGATACCCTATTCTCGTATCCATTCCGGTAATGTATTCGAACAATTGCGTGATGTGCTTCAATTGAGCTCCACCACCGGTTACCACAATTCCGCCAATTAATTTCTTTTCGAAACCTGAGTTTTTAATCTCATAGTATACGTGCTCGATAATTTCTTCCATTCTAGCCTGAATGATAGAGGCTAAATTGCGAACTGAAATTTCTTTTGGTTCTCGACCTCTCAAACCAGGAATACAAACAATCTCATTTTCCTGACATTCGCTTGCCAATGCTGACCCAAATTTCACCTTTAACAATTCGGCTTGGCGCTTCATTATCGTGCATCCTTCTTTGATGTCTTCTGAAATTATATTACCGCCAAAAGGAATAACTGCAGTATGTCTAATGATTCCATCCTGGAAAATGGCAATATCAGTCGTTCCACCACCAATATCTACTAAAACAACTCCTGCTTCTTTTTCTTCCTCACTTAAAACAGCTTCTGATGATGCTAGCGGTTCCAGAATCATTTCATCTACTTCTAACCCTCCTTTATCAACACATTTTTTAATGTTTTTGGCTGCTGCAATCTGACCGGTAATGATGTGGAAATTCGCTTCCAGCCTAACTCCTGCCATTCCGATTGGATCCTTGATTCCTTGCTCATTGTCTACAATATACTCTTGCGGCAATACGTGGATGATCTCCTCACCGGGTTGCATGACCAACTTATACATATCTTCAATCAATGCATCAATGTCCTCTTGAGAAATTTCTTGTTCAAGATCATTTCGCATCAACATGCCACGATGCTGTAAACTATTGATGTGCTGGCCTGCGATACCAACATTCACAACTCTGACATGCAATTCACCTTCCACACGACTTTCAGCCTCTGCTACAGCCGTTTTGATGGATTGCACCGTTTTTTCGATATTAGATACAACACCGCGTGTAACACCAACACTTTCACATTTACCCATGGAAAGTATCTCAATTTTATTATGCTCTGTTTTGCGTCCTACAATACAGGCAATTTTTGTTGTTCCGATATCTAATCCTACTACAATTTCAGACATAAATTTTATTTTAATTTGCCCGAGGCAATGTCAATTTCATTTTTTCATTTGCTCTACCTACGTGAACAGACCACTTGATCTTTATAGATCACGTTTACAGTATCATAAAGCTCCCATCCCGCTCGACTAAGTCCTTCAGAGTAGAAAAGTTCAAGTTTTTTAAACTTTCCCGGTATATGCTCTGAATCACCAAAAAGGATTCGGTGATCTCCTATCCGCGGAATCAATTCAAACTCATTATGTGTATTGATGTATACCTGAGTAAACTGAGCGGAAAGGAATTCATCAGAACAAACATAAGTTGATAATTCATACAAATCATCGAGGATTTCAATAGTTTTCAAACTATCATTGTTCATTATGTCGCTTACATTCTTTGAAAAGTCAGTTTCGTTGATGTTTCCCGAAACTGCAATTACATGAGCTGTGTAGTTGGTAGACAGTGGCATTAATGTACCGTCACTGTCCAGGTAACAACTACTTCCATCAATATTAAATATCCTGGCTATTGGTTGTCTTTGCTCCAGTTCAATTTTCCACTTCTCTCCTAAAGTAGCATACACCTGCACCTTTTTAACCTCAGGCATTTCTGATAAATAAGTCTCGATGGCATGAATATCGGTATTCGCATAGGTCATCGTATCTCCTATTAATCCTCTATCCAATAATCGTTGGAGAATATCCTCTTTTTGCAAAAACTGCATATCCTCATGCATATCCAAATGAATGTCTGGCAAACCAATAATTTTATTGTCTTGCGAACTTTGCACCATACTTAAGGAGAATAGCACTAATACAATTCCCAAAAACCAAATAATATTTTTAACCCAAGGTTTTTTCATGAATAATGACTTACAATTGGCTCAATACAAGTGTCAATATCTCCAGCTCCTACAATCAATATCAATTCATGTTGATCTTTTTCCAAATCTTTAACTATTGTTGTTTTTGAACTTATTTGTTTTCTTTCTAGAACGATTTTATTTAATAAACTTTCACTCGTGACACCTTGTATTGGCTCTTCTCGAGCTGGATAAATAGGTAAGAGATATAATTGATCAGCCAAAGACAAGGTCAATGCAAAATCATTCATAAAGTCGCGCGTTCGGCTAAAGAGATGTGGTTGAAATACCAGGGCTATTTTTTTCTTCGGATAAATCTCTCTAACCGCTTTTAAAAACGCACCAATTTCTGTCGGGTGATGGGCGTAATCATCGATAACAATTAAATCATCTCGTTTGATATGAAACTCAAAACGTCGTTTCACACCTTTGAAAGATGCGAAGGCTTTTCTAATGATTTCTTCACTCACCCCTTTATGATAACAGAGTGCAAATACGGCCAAAGCATTCTCGGCGTTATGTTTGCCCGGCAATCCAAATTCTACACGCTTAAAGGTTGTGTCCTTGTGCTGAATATCAAAATAGAATCGCCCTTCTTCATAAACCAGTTTTGAACCTGTCCAGTCCGCGTCTTGATCAAATGCATAGGAGTAAATGGTTTCCGGATAACTCAACGGTAACTCATTTTTTGCATCAGCATGAATGAATAAAGCTCCCTCTGGGTTTATCCGATTGATAAAATCCATGAAAGATACTTTCAGTTCTTCACCATCGCCGTAGATATCCAAGTGATCTGAATCAATAGTTGTAATTATGGCGTAGTTTGGTTTCAATTGCAAAAAGGAACGGTCAAATTCATCAGCTTCTACCACCATGCGTTTTGATCCTGGAACAACAATGCAGTTGGAATTATAATTGGTTGTCAAACCACCCACAAATGCGTTGCACTGCTCCTTTGTATGATAAAGGACATGCGCAAGTATTGCGCTTGTTGTTGTTTTACCGTGTGTACCAGCGATGGCAAAAGTCTCGAATTCATTCGAAATCAAACCTAAAGCTGCCGCTCTTTTGATAACCATAAATCCAGCTTGTCTCAATGCAACTAACTCTCCAAAAGATTCTTGAACAGCTGGCGTATAGACCACCAACGTATTCTCCTTTTCAAGACCGTTTAACACATCGGCTCCTTGATCATCATAATGCACAAACATCCCTTCCGACACTAATGCTTTTGTCAGCTTTGTTTCCGTCTTGTCATACCCCGACACCTTTTTGCCCTGTCCGTTATAATAACGGGCAAGTGCGCTCATGCCAATACCCCCGATACCAACAAAATAAACGTTATGGATTTGATCTAAATTCAAGGTTTAATTAGTTTTTCAATTTCAACTAGTATACGATCAGCGGCGTCTGGAATACCGAGCTTACTGATATTCTCAGCTAATTGATTTCTTTGTTCTTCATTTGATAAGAGCGCTATAACTGTTGGAATCAATTTTTCTCTCGCGTCTGTATCCTTTACCAAGATTGCTGCATTTTCAGAGACCAAAGCCATAGCGTTTTTTGTTTGATGATCTTCAGCCACATTGGGAGACGGAACCAAAATCACCGGCTTTCCTACAAGACAAACTTCCGAAACAGAGATTGCCCCCGCTCTAGAAATGATAACATCAGCCAGTGCGTATGCAAAATCCATCTTAAAAATGAAATCTGATAAATAGAGTTGGTTTGAATTGAGGGTTTCATTTGGCAAAGCTTCTTTCAACGTTTCGAAATAAAACTTCCCGCATTGCCATACCACTTGATACCCTGCATCTAATAATTTAGACACATCCTTTTTTAAACTATCGTTTAATGTACGTGCGCCAAGGCTTCCTCCAATGATCAAAACAGTTTTTTTCAATGGATCTAAACCAAAAAATTCCGCAGCTGCCTCCCGCTTTCCTTCAATCTCAACCATTTCGTTTCGTACAGGATTTCCAGTTTTGACAATCTTTTCCTTTGGAAAAAACTCTTCTAGATGATCATAGGCCACACAAATCGAATTTGCTCTCTTTGCCAACCATTTATTCGTCATACCCGGGTAAGAATTCTGCTCTTGAATAAGCGTTGGCACCTTTTGACCAGAAGCCATTCTAAGTGTGGCTGCACTCGCATAACCTCCAACTCCAATCGCAATTTGAGGCTTCATTTTTTTAAAGAGTTTCTTGGCTTTAATTAAACTCGAAATGAGTTTAAATGGTACGGCTAAGTTTTTTAGCGACAATTTTCGTTGAATTCCGCGAATAGGCAATCCAACTATTTCATATCCAGCTTTAGGAACCTTTTCCATTTCCATTTTCCCTTCTGCCCCAACAAATAAGATTTCAACTTCGGGATATTTGGCCCGAATAACATTAGCTATCGCAATGGCAGGAAAAATATGTCCTCCTGTTCCTCCACCACTAATCATAACGCGTTCAATCTTCTTCATTTATCTCTTTTTTTGTGTCACTTGATTGATCTAATTTATTGGCGGACTCCTTTCTAGGGGTTTCTTTTGTATTTTCTCTACTGATTCCTAAAACGATACCAAATGCTATACAGGTAAACCATGCAGAGGTACCTCCCATACTGAGCAGTGGCATATTTTGTCCCGTAACAGGCATCAACTTTGTGCTTACCATCATATTTACAAGCGCCTGAGAAATAACCATAAAAGCAATCCCTAATGCAACTAGGGTCGCAAAATCATTATTAGCCGCTAATGCAATTTTGATAAACCGATAAAAAAGCCAGAGGTAAAGCATAATCACAAATATGGCGGTAGGTAGACCTCCTTCCTCTACTAAAGCTGCAAAATAAAAGTCTGCATAAGCTTCCGGGATATAATGTTTAAGAACACCATTACCCGGTAATTCGGGTCCGTATAATGTTCCATTCTTAAATGTGAATGCACCATTCTTGATAGCTGTGAGGGCATTATTAATTTGCATGTTCTCGTTCGGATCCATTGCTTGCTCGTCGTCGAACATTCTTACCAAACGCATCCTCCAGGTTTCGACCCGTGGTAAAACATCTGGAGAGACTTTGGCAATTCCGAGCAACATCGAGAACATTATAATCACTGCTGCAGCAGAAGCACCAATCCATTTCCATGGGAAACGCGCCAGCACAAGCATTACAAAAGCGATTAATCCGACAAGAACTGCCGTTGACAAGTTTGATGGAAGGATTAAGAAAATAACCAAACCAATTGGTAGTAAAATGTATCGCGCAACTACCTTAAAATCGTCAAATTGATCCTTCCTTTTTATGAGTTGTCTCGACAGATAAATGATCAATGCCAACTTGGCAAAATCAGAGGTCTGAAATGAAAACGGAACAAACGGAATTTTGAGCCATCTGTCTGCACCGTTGACACTTTCTCCTACAAGCATTGTTAAAACCAATAAAACAATGGCCAAATAAAAGAGGATTTTGGACAACCTGCTGTAAACCTTAATTGGAACCTTATGCACAGCATACATAATGCCCAAACCGAGAAATAAGAGAATAAAATGTTTAAAAAATAAATAGGAATAACTCAGTCCTTTAACCTTCACCAAAATCGGTATAAAGCTATATACGGACACGACGGATAGGACACTCAACAAGAGTGTAATTACCCACACATTTTTGTCTCCCCCTAGGTATTTAAAAAACGAATTCATTTCTCGACTTAGTCAAAAAAATCTGGTCATTAAAGTTGACGGACAGCCCACTTAAATTGCTGACCTCTATCTTCATAACTCTCGAATAAATCAAAACTCGCACATGCAGGAGAAAGAAGTACTGTCTCTCCATTTTTAGCAAATTGATAGGATAACGCTACAGCATCTCTGGCACTTTGCGCCTCAGCGATAACATCTACTGTTCCACTAAATGCCTCAATGATTTTTTCATTCTCTTTTCCTAGACAAACAATTGCTTTTACTTTTTCTTTTACCAGTGGAAGCAATGTCTCGTAATCATTCCCTTTATCAACCCCTCCAACGATCCAAACAGTTGGGTTTGACATCGATTCCAATGCAAACCATGCTGAGTTTACGTTCGTTGCTTTCGAATCGTTAATAAATTCGATCCCATTTACTTTAGCAACATACTCTAAACGGTGCTCAACATTTTTAAAGTCGGCTAAACTTTCGCGGATATTTTCTTTGCGAATTTCTAAAATTTTGGCTGCGATACCAGAAGCCATGGAGTTTTGCGTGTTATGCTTCCCCTTCAATGATAAATCGTGAATTGACATAGTGAAACTTGGTTTTAAATTAATTATGATTTGATTATTCTTTACAAAAGCAGTCATTCCCTCTTCCTTGGTGAGCGAGAATGGCGCCATCTTGGCGCGTATATTTCGATTTGAAATTTCTTTTTCAATGATGGGGTCATCAGCGTTATAGATTAACCAATCACTTTCGGTTAGATTTTGAGCAATTCTAAACTTAGAATTGGTATAGTTTTGCATGTCATATGCATAGCGATCGAGATGGTCTGGGGTGACATTGAGAAGGATCGCAATATCAGGTTTGAATTCATACATACCATCCAGTTGAAATGAACTCAACTCAACCACATAAACATCTGCCTTATCCTCAATCACCTGCCTTGCAAGTGATTCTCCGATATTACCCGCCATGGCAACTTCCACTCCAGCCTTTTTCAAGATGTGGTGGATCCACATTGTTGTAGTGGTTTTACCATTACTACCTGTAATGCAGATCATCTTCTTATTGGTAAACCATCCAGCAAATTCAATCTCACTAACGACCTTAATTCCTTTTGCTAATGCCGATTTAATTAGCGGGACAGAATCTGGAATACCAGGACTCTTGATAATAAGATCAGCAGATAAAATTCGTGCTTCGGTGTGCTGTCCTGCTTCGAATTCGATATTGTTTTTTTGTAATTCCTTTTCGAAAAGCGGTTTAATAACACCTTTATCAGAAACGAATGGGACATATCCTTTCGCTTGCGCTAATAAAGCAGCACCTACACCGCTTTCTCCGGCTCCTAAAATGGCGATATGTTGGATTTTTTGATCCATTTGTATATTAGCGTAATTTCAGTGTTACGATAGTGATAACTGCAAGCAATACACCCACAATCCAAAAGCGTGAAACAATTTTAGATTCGTGCATCCCGAGTTTCTGAAAATGATGATGAAGTGGTGCCATTTTGAAAATTCGACGACCTTCCCCGTATTTCTTTTTAGTGTACTTAAACCAACCGACCTGCATAACAACAGACAGGTTTTCAATAATGAATACACCGCACAAAATTGGAATCAATAACTCTTTGCGGATAACGATTGCAAAAACGGCGATGATACCTCCCAATGCCAAGCTCCCCGTATCTCCCATAAAAACTTGGGCAGGATATGAGTTATACCAGAGAAATCCGATACAAGCACCCATGAACGCTGAGATAAAGATTACCAGTTCAGACGAATATGGGATGTACATCACATTGAGGTAATCAGCAAATTCGATATGACCGGACACATAAGCAAATATGGCCAGCGCTATCCCTATTATGGCAGAGGTACCAGTCGCTAAACCATCAAGACCATCCGTCATATTCGCTCCATTCGAAATGGCAACAACTAAGAAAATAACGATTGGAATAAACAATAACCATCCGTAGCTTTTATTCGTGTCTCCAATCAACCAGTTATAATTGAACTCGTTCCCTTTAACAAATGGTATCGTTGTCGTCATATCTTTTGTACGCACCCACCGCGTGTTCTCTCCTCCATTTTTCTCTACATGCAAATGCGACACATCAGTGCTGTTCGGAACAACAGCATGATAAGCTACCTCTTCATGCACTTGAACATCTGGATGGAAATACAAAATTGAACCTACAAAAACACCAACAGCGATTTGACCAAAGACTTTGAAACGGCCTGCTAGCCCCTCTTTATTCTTCTTAAAAACCTTGATATAATCATCAATAAAACCGATCGTACCCAGCATCGCCGTAGAAACCAGCATGATGATCACGTAAATATTATCCAATCGCGCAAAAAGTAATGTTGGAATTAAGATTGATGCAAGTATGATCAACCCACCCATTGTCGGTGTTCCTTCTTTTTCCTTTTGTCCTTCAAGGCCCAAATCTCTAACCGATTCGCCAATTTGCTGCTTCAACAACATTCGAATAATTCGCTTACCGAAAACCATTGAGATAAGCAAAGAGGTTATAATTGCCATTGCCGCTCGGAATGAGATATAATCGAATAATCCGGCACCGGGAACGCCTAAAGAATCGAGGTATGTAAACAGAAAATACAACATTATTTATTTAGGTTTTTAAGGGTTTCTTGTACTATTTCGAAGTCATCAAAAGGAAATCTTTCTCCGTTGATTTCTTGGTATTTTTCGTGACCTTTTCCTGCAACGAGTAGAATATCACCTGCAGCAGCTAAAGTGCTGGCCACTTTTATTGCCTCTTCGCGGTTAGTAATCGCCATTACATGTGCTGATTTTTCAATCGGCACTCCAGCTTTCATCTCGTCTATTATTGCCTGTGGATCTTCAGTTCTAGGGTTATCGCTAGTCAGAATAACACGGTCACTCATTGTTGCTGCAATTTGAGCCATCAAAGGTCTTTTCTTGCGATCGCGATCACCACCACAACCGACAACTGTTATGACTTGCTCATTTCTAGTTCTTACCGCCTGAATGGTTGACAAAACATTCTTTAATGCATCTGGCGTATGAGCATAGTCAACTATTGCAACGACGCCTGTATTGCTGCGTAAATGCTCAAACCTTCCTTCGACAGATTTCAGTTTGCTGATTGCCTGCAATACCTCCATTTGATCTTGATCCAACTCCATTGCAACTGCGTAAACGAGCAATAAATTGTAAGCATTAAATCCGCCGATAAGATGTGTCCACAGCTCGTGCTGATCAAGATTCAAAACCAAACCAGAAAATGAATTTTCAATGATCTTAGCTTTGTAATCAGCTACGTGTTTTAAGGCCATTGTTTTCACCGCGGCAGAAGAATTCTGCACCATCACTTTGCCATTTGTGTCATCTGCATTGACAATAGCAACCGCATTCGATCCAAGATCATCAAAGAAACGCTTCTTCGCATAGATGTACTCCTTGAATGTTTTATGGTAATCAAGGTGATCATGTGAAATGTTTGTAAAACAAGCAATGTCAAATTTTAAGCCGACGATACGACGTTGAACAATGGCATGCGAACTCACCTCCATAAAGCAATATTCACAACCTTCTTCAACCATCTCTGCTAACAATTGATTGAGTGCCACCGGGTTTGGGGTAGTATGTGTTGCCGGCACTTCTCTACGTCCAATTTTATTGACAACGGTTGATAAAAGACCGCATTTATGACCCAAATCAGTAAAGACGTCATGAAGCAGCGTCGTTGTAGTTGTCTTTCCGTTTGTTCCGGTAATACCGATCAATTGGATTTCATGTGATGGGTTGTCGTAGAAATTAGCAGCCAAATACCCGAGGGCATCATGTGCGTCTTTCACTTCGATAAACGTCACCTCTTCTGGAAAGTTAATCTGTTTCTCGGCCACAATGGCTACCGCACCATTAGCGACAGCTTTCTCAACAAAATCGTGACCATCAACCTGCTCTCCTTTTAAGGCAACAAATAATGAACCGGGAACCACTGCTCTAGAATCGAAATCAATTTGTTTCACATCACGATCCAGCGATCCGTTAACAGCTGTTAAACTAACCCTATATAATATGTTTTGAAGATTTTTCATGATCCCAATACCAGATTAATTGTTTCACCTTTTTGCAATGGCGAACCAGGAGTGATCGATTGTGACAACACTTTCCCACTGCCCGATACACGTACATACAAATCGTAATTTTCTAATAGATAAACTGCATCATTCAATGGCATTCCAATGACATTCGGCACTTTAGAATGATCCACTATACGTTGCTTCAAAGACATTTTCCCAGCTTCGTCGCTTGGAACGACATAATCAGACTGAGGAGCATTATCAGCATAACGAACACCCAATTTTTGAAGCACCAATTCGGTTTCAACCTTGCTCCCCACTTTTGCTACCGGTAATTTGCGTTGATCAACAGGGAGTGCATTAAAGTTTGGGTGATACTCCAACGACGACGAATAAACCTTGTTTGCAATACTCGCAAATACAGTTCCAGATACCTGCGCTCCATATATTTGTTTCGTTGGACCGGCAATTACAACAATGCAAGAATATTTCGGGTCATCAGCTGGGAAATAGCCGGCAAACGACGCTTGATATTTATCTACATAAGTACCTGCTTCAGAATCAACCAATTTGGCTGTACCTGTTTTACCAGCAATATCGAAATTGGCGCTTTTCAATTCACGCCCGGTTCCAACTTCAACAACACCTTCCAAGCACAAACGCAAGTTTTCCAATGTCTCGTCACTGCACACTTTCTCTTTGAGAACAATTTTCTCAAATTGCTTGATTACTTTGCCATCTCTTCGCACTTCCTTGACGAATTGCGGTTTTACATATTCACCATTATTGGCCACGGCATTGTAAAAAGCCAGAAGTTGAATCGGTGTTAATTCTACCTCATAACCAATTGCCATTTGTGGAAGTGTAATTCCTGACCAACCATCCTCGCCTCGATCTTTAATTAAAGGATTAGGTTCACCTGCAATATCAAGCCCCAAAGAATCACCAATTCCGAATGATTTTAGGCGATCTACAAATTTTTGCTCATCGTCATAATATGCGCGATTTACAATTTGTGAAAAAACATTCGATGACAACTCAAATGCATGTTGGATTGTTATCTTTCCATAGCCCCATTGTCTCGAATCTTCAATTTCATGATCATAAAAACGATACTTACCAATGGCATTTACAGAATCTGTAATCGCTACTTTACCTTCCTCTAAAAGCGCCATTAGAGTAGCCAATTTAAAAGTTGACCCCGGATCTGTTCGATGACCTACCGCATGATTGTACTGTTCATAATATTTGCCATCACTCCCGCGATGCAGATTAGCTATTGCTTTTACAAAACCTGTTTCAACCTCCATTAAAACAACTGTGCCATATGCGGCCTCTTGCGCTTCTAGCTGCCTTTTCAATTCATTTTCTGCAACATCTTGAATATCAATATCAATGGTAGTGACAATGTCTGCCCCTGGAACAGGATCTTTCAAATAATCCCCTGAAACAGGCTTCCATCCATTGTTAACAAATTGCTTTGCAATTAATCCGTATTCTCCTGTTAAATATTGATCAAACGCCCCTTCTAAACCAACATCCATAGCCCCTTCTCTTTTCGAACCCAATGTTCTGTTCGCCAATAAACCATAAGGCTTTTGACGCTTAGACTCCTTTTCTTCAATGAACCCTCCTTTAAATTTACCCTCTCTTAAAATTGGAAATTCACGTACTTGCTGAAGGACATCATAGGTCACATTATTTTCTAATGGGAAATACTGACTTCCATCTGCTTTACCTTTCCTTAAGGATCGCTCCCATTCAGCCTTCGTTTTCTCAGGAAACACTTGTGTCAGGTGCCACGCAAGTGAGTCCACTTCTTCGAACAACTCTTCACTTACGATAGACAAATCAACATGTAGATTATAAAGCGGTATTGAAGTAACGAGATCACTACCATCATCTGACAAAATACGTCCGCGCATTGGCATAATCGAATCGATACGCGTTGGCATCTCGCCCGTAGTATCAGTGACAGAAACTAATGGAGTCGGAGCAACATTGCCGTACTGTATTGCTACAACACGACCAATAACAACTACCATCAAAATCGCAATTGCAACGTAAAGCACGTAGGCCTTCAGCATTATTTGTTTCTTATCAATCACGTTCAAAAACGTATTTCTTTACTTTAATTTTTCGCGGAGAAACCAAACTCTCCGAAACCCCGCTCCCCCTCAACTTCTCTGCAACCTGGCGTCTTCCTCGCATTGTATTATACTTACTTCCTAGAGTGAAATACTCTGAGTTCAATTCACCCAATTCACGCTCTAGAGCAATCTCTTTCCGCGTCGTTGTTTCTGCGTAATAGCCCCAACTAATCAAAACAACAAGGAGAAAACCGAGGAAAAAGACAAAAGGCAGGTTGTTGACAAAATTCTCCTTCGACAAAAACTCCCCATTCATTATTTGTGCAATTACACGAGCCGAACCTCTTCCTTTTCGCCGCGTTTTCTTGCGCTTCGTTTTATTCTTAGCTTTCACTTCTTTTAAGACTTCTTCTGCCTTAACCTCTGTTTTATCTTTAAATTCATTAGCACTCATACCTTCACTGCCACTCTCATTTTCGCACTACGCGCTCTTGGATTTCTTTCTATCTCTTCCTCACTAGGAACAATCGGTTTTTTAGTAATCGCCTTAAAAGGTTTTTGAACAACACCATAGAAATCAGATTCAATTTTACCCTCGACATTTCCCGATCGCAAAAAATTCTTTACGATTCGATCTTCAATTGAGTGATAAGAAATCACGACCAACCTTCCTCCAGTTTTCAGGACTTTTACTGACTGCTCCAACAAATCTTCTAGAGCACCCATCTCATCATTTACCTCGATGCGAATTGCTTGAAAAACTTGAGCTAAAAATTGATTCTGCTTATTCCCTTTCACTAAATCCTTCAACAAAGCCACCAATTGTGCTGTTGTTTCAATATGTGACTCTTTGCGTTGCTTCGTGATCGCACGAACAACCTTTGGCACATTCTTTAAGTCTGCGTATGCATTAAAAATTCTATAAAGTTCTTTTTCGGGATATTTATTAACCACCTGATGCGCTGTCAACTCAGCGCGTTGATTCATTCGCATATCCAACTGACCTTCTTCCCTTATTGAAAAACCTCTTTCGCCTGTATCGAATTGATGCGAAGAAACTCCAAGATCAGCCAGAATTGCATCTGCCTCCATAAAATCATAAAAGCGTGCGAAGTTGACAAGAAAACGGAAATTGCCATTTGCAAAACAGAAACGCTCATCATCGATGAGATTTTCATTCGCATCATCATCCTGATCAAATGCCAACAAAGCCCCTTCAGGACCTAAGCGATTTAGCATCTCGCGTGAATGACCTCCTCCACCAAAGGTCACATCCACCAAAAGACTATCCGGTGCAAGCTCCATTGCAGCCAGTGACTCCTCAAATAAAACCGATGTATGATATACGTTATTCGTCATCCGAGTCGATTTCACCCATGACCTCATCAGCCAAATCGGAGAAATCGCTCATATTCGCATTCAACACTTCGAAATACTCTGATCGATCCCACACCTCTATCCGGTCATTGTAGGCAGTTAACATTATCTCTTTTTTCAATCCGATTCGCTCCATCAAAGCATTAGGTATCAATAAACGCCCTGTTTTATCCAGCGTCAATTGTTTTGCTCCTTGATGAAATAATCTATAAAACATCCTGTTTTTTGGCTTGAACAAATTCAGCATCGATAAACGCGTGCTCACTTTCTCCCATTCATTCATAGGATAGAGCGACAAGCAGTTTTCAAAACCTTTATTCACCATAAAAACTTCATTGGCAGCAGGATCCAATTGCTTTCTAAGACCGGCAGGGAAGAGGAACCTCCCTTTCGCATCCAATTTGCATTCATATTCTCCTACTAAACCTGACATTTTCGATTAAAATGTAAAAATATATATTAAACTCCCACAATTTACCACTCAAATCAGCTTTGTTGATAACTTTTGCGACTGTTAACAATTGTATTACGCCAAATCTACATAAAAGTTACTGATTTTACTAGGATTAATCAAGAAAATATTGAGTGGTAAAAAGTGGTATTTATTTTCTAAATTGTGGAAAAGTTATGATATCCAACCATTTTTTTGAAGCAGATTGAGACGACCAAAATGAAATGCTAGAAAGCAATAATCAAGCGGAGTAATCACTATGATTTTGGACAAAAAAAAGACCCTTAAATGGGCCATAGAACACGATCAACAAGTAGCGTAATGATACGCCCTAAGGAATAATAATCGTTAATGAATCGGTGGAATACGCTCCAAAGAAACCAAGCGCTCCACCTTGAATATTTGCTGGAGGATTTGCTGGCGCAGCGGAAAACGGACCTTGGTTTAATGCATTTGACAACCCGATGAAATAGTCGTAATTAGCAGCGTCCATCATAATCATTTCTACCATCACCGTATCTCGTGGCTTGGCCTCGGAACCAAAAAAGGGCGCATCAAAAGCCTGGCCGTTGATAAACTCATCATTACCCAAGTAGTACCCGCCATTTTCGTTTCCATTTCGGAATATTTTCATCCAGTAATAATTGTCTTCATCAGCAGGATCAAACATGTGAAAAGAAATCAGATGCAAGCTATCAGCGGGATCAACAAAAGATCCCGGGAGTAAGAAATATGATAATGAATCCATTTCCGGTTTTCTTCTGGTTGTGCAAGTGGATTGAAAACTTTCTCCTCCCACTGTGACATTGAGCGTATAAGCAACTTCTGGCAATGTTTGAAAGGTAGGATTTTGGTACAAACCATCACTAACGTGACCAAAGATATCATTAGACCCATCGCTTCCTGAAACAACTACGGTAGCGTCTTCTATTTTCTCAAACTCTTGATCTTCGTAAACCGAACCTGTCTTGGATATAATAACGTAATTAGCTCCCGGCGCATCTTTGAGGACAGCTTCAATAACGATTTTTTGTTCCGCTTCATTGAGTGGAATATCAATGACTTTTTCGCAGCCATAAAAAACAAAAACTGCAAAGAAAAATAAACCTATAAACCACTTTTTTCTCATCTCAATGGTTCTTTCCATTTTCAACTTCGCTCTATGGAAAAACGACAGTTGCCGTATCTACCATAAAGGCCCCGAAATAACCAATTCCGTTTCCTTCAATATTTGACGGCAAATCTGAGGGCGCCGCACTGAACGGTGATTGATTCAGGTTATTGTATAACGCAGAAAAATAAGAATAGTTCTCTTTGCGCATCGACCACAATTCAGCATAAATAGAATCACCAGAATCGAAGGTAATTCCAAAGAAAGGAGATGTATATGTTAAACCATTGCCCAGGTCGTCGGTTTCTATAAAAAGCTCGTCGTCTTTCTCACCGTTCACCCATAAAACAAATCTGTAAAAGTTCTTCTCATCTGGATCATCCGATACTGTGTACAATAGGATATTTGTAGTATCAGGATTACCTTGAAAATCTGTACCAATTTGCTGGTATGTAAAAATAGAATTTACTTGCGGTTTGTTCATCGAAGTAGATTGCCCTGTTAAAACCTCACCTTTTGCTTCGACTCTTAAATCGTATGTATGATTGGGTAGTATTTCAAAATCGGGATGCCTGTATTTACCAGCAAACAATGGATCTTCTAAAAAAGTATATACCTCACCAGATTGATCTATCACTTGGACCTCTGCATCAGAGACATATTTTATGATGTTCGGATCGTCGTAAAGACCTATCGTTTCCGTTAGAAGCACATAACTCTCTCCCGGTAAGTTTTTCGTAACTGCCTCTACAACAATCGTAGCACTTGCGTCATTTACTGGAAACTCAACTACTTTTTCACAACCCAGAAAAACCAGCACCAGCAAGAAAAGAGTGCTATGTCTAATTTTTAGAATCAAGTTTATTCAGGCAAAATAACGTTTATAGTATCCACCAAAAACATTCCAGCATAGCCAAGTGCACCACCTTCAATATTGGTAACTGGATTAGCAGGCGCGGCTCCAAAGGCCCCACTTGATAGTGTACTAGACAATGTAAAGAAATAGTCGTAGGCACCTTCATCCATTGAAATCAATTCAATGAGAACGGTATCTCCAGGGCCTGCATCCGTGCCAAAAACCGGAGCGGTAACTTGCTGACCATTATTCAAACGATCATTAGTCAAATAGTAATTATTATCTAACTCGCCATTTACAAAAGAGCGAATACGGTAGAAATTTGTCTGACTTGCGTCATCAACAAAATTGTAGAAAATAAAATAAGAGGTATCTGGTTTACCACCAAATTCACTACCATTAAACAAAATATAATTGATTGAATCCAACACCAGCATATTCATAGTTTGACAAGCCGCAGACAGGGAAAAGGTATCGACCAAAATATCCACATCGTAAGTCATATTCGGCACGGTTGCAAAATCTGGAGAAATATACCTTCCAGGTACTTCTGGATCTTCTGTAAAAATAGATACATTACCATCACCATCGGTAATAGTAATTGTCGCTCCAGACAGTTTATCAAACCCGCTATCATCGTAAACTGAACCTGATTTTGATAGTACAACATATGATTCACCAACATAATTTCTTCCAACAGCCTCAACAATAACACGTCTATCTGCCTCATTTAATGGCACGTCAATTACCTTTTCACATGAGACGAATGTCAATAAGACTCCAAAAACAATTATAACATCTTTCATCGCTTTCATATCGGCTAGAATTTAAAGTTGAACGTTATCGAAGGAACCGCTTTAAACAACGCTATTTGAACTGCTTCGGTTTGACCTGTCTCTGCGTTTTCTCTAAAATCAATTGAGTAGGCATTCTCACGCGCATAAGCATTGTAAACAGAGAAATTCCAACTTGATTCGAATCGTTTTGGTACTTCTTTTTCTTCTCCTGACTCCGGATCAACAACCGTTTTTGTTTTTTTATTATTCAAAGTAACACCTAAATCTAATCGATGATAATCTGGCATACGATAGCCATTACGCTCCGTATAATAAGGAACCAATTGCCCATCCACAAGATATTTTCCACTAGGAAATGTGACCGCGTTTCCGGTGAAATAGACCCATGTAGCAGACGCTGTGATTCGCTCAGTTATATTATACATCCCTACTATAGAAACATCATGTGTGCGATCCTGTCTAGCAGCATACCATGCACCATTGTTAATCTCATCAAATTGGCGCTCTGTTCTGGACAAGGTATATGAAACCCAACCTGTAAATTGTCCGCGTTTTTTCTTCAATAAAACTTCAATTCCATAGGCGCGACCAATTCCGTACAATAACTCTCCTTCAACTGTCGGGTTTAGGGTCACCTCAGCCCCATCGCGATAATCGATTACATTGTCCATTTGCTTGTAATAGATCTCGGTTGAAAACTCCAATTGATTATCCATGAAGTTTTGGAAATAACCCAATGACACTTGATCAGAAACCTGTGGTCTTACATTATTACTCGACGGAATCCAAACATCTGTTGGTTGTGATGATGTCGTATTTGAGATTAGGTGCACAAATTGATATGATCTACCATACGAACCTTTAATAGCACTTGACGCTGATAACTTGTAGTTTACACTTAATCTTGGAGCCGCTCCCCAATACGTCGCTACTCGCTCCCAATCTCCGTATTCAGTGGTATCCGTCACATTTCCATCTACATCATAGGAGAAGATGTTTCCAGGACCCATCTGTGTAAAGTTTGAAAAACGAATACCATAAATCACACTCCAACGCTTTTTGATTTTCTGCTCATTCGAAATGTAAGCTGCTGATTCAATTGAATAACGGTTTTCAATATCATTTAAAACAAAGTCAATATCATCCCCTGTTTCAATCTCTCCAGGACGGAAAGTATGATGAATTACGTTCGCACCAAAACTTAATGTATTGTTCGAATTAATGTAAAAATCGAAATCCTTTTTGATGTTGATGTCTTGAATTTCAGAACCAATTTCAAACGTCTCTTCACCAGACCCAAACTTTAATTTGTAATTGTAATTACTAAAAATAACTGACGTATTTCCAAATAAACGATCTCCGTATAGATGGTTCCAGCGCACCGTTCCCGTGTTATTCCCCCAATCAAATCCAAATTGATCATCGAAACCAAAAATATCTCGTCCAAAATATCCAGAGATAAAGATTCGGTCCTTTTTACCGATGCGGTAATTCGCTTTGGCATTGAGATCATAAAAATAAAGTGTCGAATTTTGCGCTGCTTCTTGCGGAGCAAAAGCCAAAAACAAATCGGCGTATGTTCGGCGACCAGAAACAATAAAAGAGCCTTTATCTTTAACTATTGGTGCCTCAACGGTCAATTTCGAAGATATCAATCCTAAACCACCACTAACACTTAACTTCTTGGCATTCCCATCTTTCATTTTGATATCCATGACAGATGAGAGTCGTCCTCCAAATTCTGCAGGCGCTGCACCTTTATATAGCTTTATATCTTTTAACGCATCTGAATTAAAAACAGAAAAGAAACCTAACAAATGAGAAGCATTATAAACTGGCGCTTCATCGAGTAGAATTAAATTTTGGTCAGCTGATCCTCCACGAACAAAAAAACCTGCATTACCCTCACCAGCCGGTTTGACTCCCGGTAATAGTTGAATCGTTTTTAAAACATCTTTTTCACCAAATAATACGGGTATATTATCGATATCCTTCATTTCGATTTTATCAACCCCCATTTCTGCAGAGGTAATATTTTCATCATTCTTTTCACCCGTCACCTGAACTGCATTCAGCACCTTACCTTCCGGCTTCATCTCAATATCAAGTGTCTTGCTGTCATCCATCACAACTTCGATGTTCTGCGTAGCAAATCCGATCGATTTAATGGTCAGATTATAGGTTCCTTTTTTCTCAAATGTTAATGAGAAGAAACCATATACATTGGTAATAGCACCCGTTCCTGGCAGTTCATCCACCAAAATCCGAGCTCCAATTAAATCCTCGCCTGTTTCACCATCTTTTAAGGTTCCGCTCAAAGTAACTTGTGCCGAAAGACTATGGCCTAGGCATAATAGCAAAAAGCTGAATAGTATTTTTCGCATTGATCTTGTTATTTATCTACTCTCTCGTAAACAAGAGGTTAAATGAATTGTTTTGCAAAGATGATAAATTTAATTGATTGTAAAGTTTTATTTAAATCAATCTATTTACGATATAAACGGAAAGAGATGGATATTACCCTACTTGGATGAAAAAAATTATCAAAAAAAAAGTGGCGGCCAAATTATTAGCCACCACTTATATTGCAATCCGATCTTAAGTTTTCTACTTCAAATGCTTATCAAGCCAGTCGTAAAATTCACGGTGCCAAAACACGCCATTTTGAGGTGAAAGCACCCAATGATTTTCATCAGGAAACAAAATCATTCGGCTATCGATCCCTTTCAGTTGCAATACTTGAAAGGCCTCAAGGCCTTGGTTTAATGGAACCCGATAATCCTTTTCGCCATGGAAGATCAACATTGGTGTATCCCAATTTTCGGCAAATTTATGTGGTGAAAATTTCTCATAACTTTTTGGTTTAATTGGACTAAAATAAGGCCCACCTATGTCTTGATTCGCAAAGAAAAGTTCTTCGGTTGTGCCGTACCAGCTTTCGAGGTTATACAAACCACAATGCGAAATGAAACACTTAAATCGATCTTCATGGATACCTGCTAAGTAATATACAGAATAACCACCATAGCTAGCACCAATTGCTCCTATTCGATCTTCATCAATAAATGGTTCCTTTTTAATATCATCAACCGCTGATAAATAATCTTCCATCGGTTGTCCTCCCCAATCTCCAGAGATGGCATCATTCCATTCTTGGCCAAATCCTGGAAGACCTCTTCTGTTTGGAGCAATAATGATGTAATCGTTTGCAGCCATTAATTGAAAGTTCCATCGGTAGGAGAAAAACTGACTAACGGCTGATTGAGGACCACCCTGACAATATAAAAGTGCTGGGTATTTTTTGTTCGGATCGAAATCAGGCGGATAAATTACCCAAATCAATTCTTTTTTACCATCTGTTGTTTCAATCCATCGCCGTTCAATTTTACCGGTCTTAAGACCGTCATAAATATCTTTATTGACATCTGTTAATTGCTTTTGCTCACCAGATTTTAAAGAAACTGAATAAATGTCCGTTGGATGATTCATGGATTGTCTACCGCCAATCAAAAAATCTCCGGCAAAAGCGATTGATGTATAATTATGAACTCCCTCCGTCAACTGCTCAATTTTTGCTTTTTTTACATCGAGTGAATAAAGTTGGTAAGTAGCCTCAGTTACTGATTTAAAATAAATGGTTTTACCGTCCTCACCCCAAGTAAAATCGGACACTGTAAGATCATGCTCCTTAGTCAAATTTGTTTTGAGTTGTGTTTCATAGTCATAAACAATGATGTCGTTTTTATCTGCTTCAAACCCATCTTGCTCCATACTCAACCAAGCTATCTTTGTTCCATCTGGGGAATAGGCTGGATTCATATCATACCCTGTATTTCCCTTTGTTAAGTTATGTGTTTCTCCCATTAAAATATTATACATGAATATTTCAGAATCGGTACTGATTGCATATTGCATCCCTTCTTTTTTCTTACACGTGTATGCGATCGTTTTCCCATCAGGAGAGATGGTTATTTGCTCCATACTACCAAATGGTTTAAGCGGGCTATCAAAATTCTCTCCCTCCATTATATCCGTCCCTCTTCCTTGAAACTGACCATTTTTAAGATCAGCAAAGAAAACATGTGATCGTTCTCCTGTGTCCCAACTTCCCCAATGACGATACATTAAATCATCGATTATTCTTGCATTGGATTGAGGCAGATCCTTTTCTGTTTCTCGAGAGTTTACAAGATTTATTTTCACATCTTTGGTAAATAAAATCCGATCTCCAGTAGGGAAGTATTTGAATCCGGTAATGTTGCCAGGCGTCCTGGAGATTTGCTTCAGTCCAGTCCCATCCGCATTCATTTCAAATATTACCGTATGCTCTCCCAAATCATCAGTAGAAATAAAACCTATTTTCTGTCCATCAGGGTGCCATAATGCATTAAACTCATTGCCCTTCCGCGTTGTCAATCGTGTAATCTTTCCTCCTTTTACCGGAATCACGTATATATCAGAACTACTGATGTTCGTTTTTAAGTCATATGACCTAAGACTAAATAGTACTTTTTGTTTGTCGGGCGACACTTCAATATTCCCAACACGTTTTAACTTCCAGAGTAATTCTGGTGTCATTCTATCTTCTTGCGACTGAGCAGCAATCGCAAAAAACATTGTTAGAAGGAAAAGTATTTGTTTCATATTTTCTATTTAATGATGCGTTGTATTAAAAATTTGCTTGGTAACCAAGCTGCTATAACACCAAAACTTGATGTAATACCCAAAATTATAAAAAGATCTGATGCTTTGAACGCAATAGGAAAGTATGACACTGTACTATTTTGCATTTCAATAAAGCCAACCTCCTTTTGTAAATAACAAATTCCGTACCCAATGGCTAAACCTAGAATCATACCTATTCCATTAATCAGCAATCCTTCAAAAAAGAAAATTCTTCTAAGTTGGGATTCTTTTGCTCCGAGCGCAAACAATGTTTTCATATTGTCCTTCTTTTCGATCACTAGCATGGTGATTGAAGCAATCATATTGAAGGTTGCAAGGAAGAAAATAAAACCAAGTAAAAGCGTTGTTATCCACTTTTCTGTCTGGCTTGTCTCATATATTAACTTATTCTGCTCAAAAGCTGTTTCAACTGCAAAACTGGGACCGAGAATGAGAGAAAGTTCCGTTTTTTTTTGTTCCAAGTCTGCGCCTGGATCAAAATCCAATTCTAATTGGGTAATCTCACTCCCGTAATTAAAGATATCTCTGGCATAATCTATTGGAACTATGAGATACTCCTGGTCTACTTTATTATTGTAACTGAATACTCCCACTACCGGAATTTGTGAAGTCGTAAAAGCGCCAATATTTCGCATTTGATTGGAGCTAATGCGCTTTTCGCGATTCGGCGAATAGATGGTGAAATATTCATATTGATCCTCTAATTGATAAATATAGCCATCCAGGTTTTCGAGTGCGCCAGCCCCGATGAGGGCCACCGCTCCATAATTATCCTCGAGTTGACTTTTTCCATCCAAAAGGTGATTTGTCATATCGGCCATCTCCAAGAATTTCGGCGAAACACCTTTAATGGTTCCAATAATAAAATTTTCTTGATTCTTAATTATCGCAATTTCTTCGACTACTTCCGTGTAATGAATCAAACCGTCAACGTCATAAACTGCCTCGAGCAAAAAATTGCGATCGAAGGTTTTTGAATTTTTCGATGAAATTTTGAGGTCTGAATCAAATGAATTGAACATTTCGAGCACCAAGCCCTCGATACCATTAAAACCTGAAAGAATGATGACCATTGCAGCAGTAGAGACCATAATCCCAAACACAGAAATGGCAGATATAATGTTGATCACGTTTTGTGATTTACGTGAAAACAGGTATCGTTTTGCTATGAAAAATGAGGAGTTCACCTAATCTTTAAGAAGATTATCTATTTCCTCAGCGTAGTCTAAACTATTATCGATGTGAAAGCTAAACTCTGGAATTCTGCGCAAAGATTTCCCTAATCGTTTCCCCATTTCATAACGAACCGAATCTCTTTGCTGATGGATACTTCCGTGCACTTCTTTAGTATCTGGATGGCCGAAAATACTGAGGTATACTTTAGCGTAAGACATATCTGGCGCCACTCGCACTTCAGTAACGGACACCATGGCGCCAAGACAAATTGTTCTGGCATTTTCTCTGAAAAAACCGCCCAATTCCTCTTGCAGTAATGCTTGTATCTTTCTTTGTCTGATAGAACTCATAAAAACAAAGGTAATTATTAAACGTGATTTTATTCATTGTAACATAGCTATAAGCATTGGAATTTAATTTATCTAACGTAAAACAAGTTGCAATTTTTACCGTTAATTAAAATCGAAGCCTACTTTTGTACCCTATGAAAGGAATCATTCATCTATTTAAACTAACGTTTGTATACAAACGGACTGCATTGATTGTGATATTCAGCAATTTGCTTTTTGTCATTTTCAATTTGCTCTCTTTAGTTTTATTTGTTCCTTTCTTGGATATTATTTTTAATCCAGAATCACAGCCCGAGGAAATCATTAAGCCTATATGGGAGGAACGCGAGAACCTTTTTGCTTATCTCGGTGATTATTTTGACTATTTCAAGGCCGATTTTGTCGCTGAAGCGGGTAATATGGGTGCCTTGCAATTCGTCTGTTTATCTGTTTTGGTTGCCTTTTTCCTGAAGAATGTCTTCCGTTACAGTGCCGTCTATCACCAATCTTTTTTACGGATGGCCGTCGTTAGAGATTTGCGTGAAAAATTATTCTCGCGCGCAATGCACTTGCCACTATCTTTTTATTCAGAGGAGAAAAAAGGAAATTTGCTAGCCCGCATGACATCGGATCTAGGAGAGGTTGAAATAGCGGTTGTATCTACACTGGAACTTGTCTTTAGAGAGCCATTAGCAATAATTATAAACCTGGCCGTTCTATTTTATTGGAGTGCAGAACTTACCCTGTTCTCACTGATCCTTATGCCGATTAGCGCCTTGGTTATTTCAAGAATTCGGAAGAGTTTGAAACGAACATCGGAGAAGGGCCAAGAGCAAATGAGTGAGTTGTTGTCGAATATTGAGGAAAGCCTTGGAGGAATTCGCGTCATCAAAGCTTTCAAAGCTGAAAAACAAGCTGAGGAACGATTTAAAACAAAAAACACTCATCATCAGCGATTAATCACCCGTACCTTTCGTAAAAAAGATCTCGCATCTCCATTAAATGAATTTTTTGGTGCGGCAGTACTAATCACCATTGTTTGGTATGGTGGTAAACTCATATTAGATGGAGAAGGAACAATGGAAGGGAAGGATTTCATCACTTTTATCATTGTCTTTTCTCAATTTTTAAGGCCGGTCAGCAGTATAGCAAGCGCATTAACTTATCTTAAAAAAGCAGAGGTTTCATTAAATCGCGTTTCAGAAATTATTGAAATTGAGGACTCTATTAAAAATCCTGAAAATCCGATTGAAAAAACAGATTTATCTAAAGCAATCATTTTCAAGGATGTATGCTTTGCCTATAATGCTGGCCAGGAAGATGAGAAGGAAGTGTTAACCAAAATTAATTTCGCACTGGAGGAAGGAAAAACAGTGGCCTTAGTAGGCGAATCTGGCAGCGGTAAATCAACCATATCTGATTTAATCCCTCGTTTCCATGATGTTAGTAATGGCGCTATATACATCGACGACATCGATGTTAAATCAATGAATAAAAAAGATCTGCGCGCATTGATTTCGGTTGTTACACAGGAATCTATACTTTTTAATGATTCGGTGAGGAATAATATTTCATTTGGAAGACCCGATGCAACGGATGAGGAAATTATAGAAGCTGCAAAGGTGGCAAATGCTCATGAATTTATCATCGGACTTGAAAACGGTTATGACACTGTGATTGGTGACCGGGGTAATAAATTGTCTGGAGGGCAAAAACAGCGTTTGAGTATTGCAAGAGCGGTATTAGCAAATACACCAATAATGATTTTAGATGAGGCTACTTCTGCTTTAGATACCGAATCAGAAAGATTGGTACAAGATGCCCTTGATAAACTCATGAAAAACAGAACATCTTTGGTCATAGCGCACCGTTTAAGCACAATACGCGATGCAGATCTTATCCTCGTTCTGAAAAACGGTGAAATAGTTGAACGAGGTAACCATAAAGAATTGATCGCTGCGAACGGCTACTACAAATCTTTATGTGAAATTCAACAGGTGATTTAATCGCCGACTACAAACTTTTGACTCGATATTACAGCTCCATTAGAAATAAGTGCGCAAATATAAACACCAGTTCCTAGCGCAGGTAAATCCAATTGAACATCGTTTGTAAAATACCCGTCATAGCTTTTAACTTTTCTCCCACTCAAATCAAACAATGTCACTATGTAAGGTTCGACCGTTTTGTTGTGAGTACTGATTGCTAAAACGTCATTATTTGGAAGATGTGTTACCAAAATTTCCGGCACATCTTCGACTACTAGCGGAGCCGCTGGTGCAGGACCTGTATAGTCATACGCCTCCAAAAAACTGGTGTGACGATACCATTGAAAACCAGCAATTGGAAGTTCAGAAACTCCTTCAGAATCATCCGAATAATAACCATCAATCCCAAATAACCATGTCTCCATCGGCTGATGCAAACTATGATCAACCAACCATGGCCCCATGTGGTATTCTCGGGATGAAAAAATGGGCATAACAGCTGGCATCCTTTCCGAAAGAGCTATTGCCTGAATGCGGTTTGGATGATAAGTATAGATGCTTGATCCATCCCCATAAATGTCAGAGGTTCGATAATAGTGAAGCAATAGTCGGTCGCATCGATCTGCCAGCGCAGTGGATTGTTCATCTGTTGGGTAACCGATATAGATTTCACTAATTATTCCCATTTCATGGGCCCTCTCATCAATCAATTCGAGTTGACCTTCGTAATAATCATAGGCACCATAATTGGTGCAAGCGTGTCCTGCATCAATCAGATAGTTTTCGCAATAATAATCCATCAAAGTTTCATTTGAAGTCCAAAATTCAAACTCCATATTCAATACGTCAAAAGTTCGAAACCAATTGTTCTCGTTAAAACTGTTAAAGGTTTGAATCTTATCAAATGAAGCATCGGTTTCACCCACTGCTCCGATCTGAACCATGCCGTATTCGCTTTTGGCACGTTCAATAAAATCGGCTAGTAAGGTTGATTCTGACTCATCTTCAAGATCGGCAATATTGTAATGAATATAGGCCAAGTTATAAAGCAATAAATAATTAAAACCACTATCCTGAGCAAATTCCAATAACTGAGTTTCAGCTGCTTCATCACCGAGTATATATCTAAAATCATTCACATAAAGTCCAACTAAATTAATGGACCCAAAATGAGAAATTGGCTCTGGCACATATTCATAGGCGCCAAGATCAGGCGCTCCCGCTAAATTCCGAATTTGCCCAAGGTTATCTGCTTCAATACTCTTAACAACTCCTGCATTAACGACTATTGACTCATGCGTTAATCTAAAATCGCCAGTTTCAGCATCGACAAAATCAAAGTCCGATCGACTC
The DNA here is from genome assembly GCA_049611865.1 of Crocinitomicaceae bacterium. GTDB lineage: Bacteria > Bacteroidota > Bacteroidia > Flavobacteriales_D > Crocinitomicaceae > Crocinitomix. Next base: position 90,291 of record JBMZAY010000012.1, read on the forward strand.
GATTCATACAAGTTGTTACTAACATGTATAAATTCCGTTTCTTCAAAATTAAATTGCGGACCAAATGAACTCCAAAACGATTCAGGCACTGAAGATTCAGCAAATAAGTTATTTTCAATGAAGCAATTTGCAGTTGCACCATCGGGATTTGCAATCATCAAATGATATGACCCTGCGTTAATCGCCGTATTGTGCCTGAATTCAAGTTTATTATCATAACTTCCGCCGCCCATCGGTGAGAAAAATTCAACCCAAACGCTTCCAACACCTACTCCGCTATTGTCTTCTAAAACATTGTTTCGAATTTTATGATCACTAAAACCATTTGCACGGACACCATAAAAATGGGTTCGTCGAATTTCGTTTGCATCAATTTCCAAGCAAGAACGTGTACCTGCGGCAATACCATTTCCATGAATATCAGCGATTGATACCGATGCTATCTTCCCGCTTGATCCGTAAACCTTTATTCCATCACCACCTGTAATATTTGAAATAATGCAGTTCTTAATGCTCAAGTTTTTGACTTCATAAGGAAACAACATACCGCATGTTTCATCAAAAACGCCTTCGTGAAAATTTGGATGGCCAATCATAAACCCTTCCCGTGAATCATGAATGTAGCAATCTTCGAAAACTAAGTCTTCGGCAATATAATAACCCTCGTTAGCGGTTAAGTCACGTCTAGGTTCATCTTTTAATTCAAAGGCAGGACCAACAACTCCAGTTACTTCAATATTCTTCACCGCAAAAAACCTTGTCAAATTGATAAATGACATTCCTTTTTCAGTGGCATTCATCAATTTAAAACCATAATCAATACCTGATTCATAACCCCCATCAACAACAAAGTGCTCTGAACTTCTGAATTCCAAGCCAAAATCAGAAAATGGCGCGTTAATCGTTACAAGTCCCCCGCAATTGACAATTTGAATTGGTTCCTCTGCTGTTCCATTTACGTTTTCAAAAATTAATTGTGTTCTCGTTCCTGCAGCGACACAAACAATATCTCCTGGCGAAAAATCATCACCATCAACTAACCCAACGTCAAATCCAACGAGATGATCGCATCCGCAATCTTGCGCAAGTAAGTCATTTGTAAAAAGGAAAATAACAAGCATAAATATCCAGTGCAACTTCATAGGGCGGCATTTTAAAAGATGCATAAAAACTGTGATTTCTGCTTGGTTGATCTTAAAGTACGAATTATTCGAAAGCGAGTCAAGTCAATTATTAATCTTAAAACTCACTGCAAATAATTTTGCAGATCAAAACTTTAACTATAACTTTGCACCAGTTCTCAAACATGATGCACTTATAAAGAAAGGTGGAGGGACCGGCCCTATGAAACCTTGGCAACCTACCAGTCAATGCGATTGATAAGGTGCCAATTCCTGTCTTTTTTCAATTGAAATTTGACGATATAAGTAAAACCAATCACTTTTTTTCCGGTCCCAACATAACTACTCTATAAGTCTGGAGATAAATATTTTATGCAAAAAATAAAAGACTTATTAAATGATAGAATTCTTGTACTGGATGGTGCAATGGGTACTATGATTCAGCGCTATAATCTCGAAGAAGAAGATTTCAGGAAAGGTTGGTTTGAGGATCACCCGGAGAGTTTAAAGGGAAATAATGACATTCTCGTTCTGACCAGACCGGATGTCATCAAAGAAATTCATGCGGCTTATCTAGAAGCAGGAGCTGATATTATCGAAACAAACACATTCGGAGGAACAACAATCGCACAGGCAGATTATCATTTAGAAGATGCCGTTTATGACATCAATTTTCACGGTGCGAAAATAGCGAAAGAGGTCTGTCGAGAATTCACTGCAAAAAATCCAGACAAACCTCGATTTGTAGCGGGTTCTATGGGACCAACTACCAAATTAGCTTCAATGTCTCCTGATGTTAATAACCCAGGGTATAGAAATACCAGTTTCGAAGAATTAAAAAAAGCATTCAAAACACAAGCTGAAGGTTTAATCGATGGTGGTGCTGATTTATTATTAGTCGAAACCATCACTGACACTTTAAATGCAAAAGCTGCCTTATTTGCTATTGATGGGGTTTGTGAAGAAAAGAATATATCCATACCTATAATGGTGTCCGGTACTATAACGGATGCCAGTGGAAGAACCTTGTCTGGACAAACCACAGAGGCTTTTCTTTATTCAGTTAAACATGCCGATCTGTTGAGCATTGGTTTAAATTGTGCGCTAGGAGCAGATGCACTGAGACCATATTTACAAGTACTCAAACAAAAAGCACCGTTCTTTGTAAGTGCACATCCTAATGCTGGACTGCCAAACGAAATGGGTGAATACGATGAAACACCAGAAATGATGGGAAAACAAATTGACGGTTTCCTTTCAGAAGGCCTAGTAAATATCGTGGGTGGATGTTGCGGCACCACTCCAGAACATATAAAAGTTATTGCTGAGTTAGCATCAGCATATTCCAATCAAAAACGCGAACAAAAAATAAGCTAATCATGCCTAAACTTTATCAAGAAATTGACAAGAATATCTTAATCGCTCTTCCTAACCCTACCAAGGAAGCGTACGAGATTAAAATTAAAATTCCTGAATTTACTTTTTTAGGAGTACAGGAACAACCTGATTTTGCAACCATTTATTTGACTTTTTATCCGAAAGGCAAAATCATTGAATTGAAATCATTGAAACAGTATGCTTATCACTTGCGTGATATTATTGTGTCTTACGAACGGTTGATCAATATCTTTTATGATCACTTAATGGAAGTGTATGAGCCAGAGCGCTTGCGCATCATGATGGTTTGTAACCCAAGAGGAGGAATCAGCTCAAAACTAACCATTGATTCAGATTGGGCTGCCAGAGGCGGAGAGGAAAAATTTAAAGATTGGCATAGTGTAACAGGAGGTGATAATTGGAGTGTTATCATGTAAAAACAAATTTTTGAAGATCGGTATCAATAATTATGAGTCTACACCCAGATTACAACGGAAAGTACACCTACAAATGGCATGATATTCCATTCATGAAATTGAGTGGATTGGAACCCCTAGTGGTAACGCCAGAGTCGAATTTTATCAATATTGGAGAACGAACAAATGTAGCGGGTTCGCGCAAATTTTTGCGATTGATAAAAGAAGAACAATACGATGAGGCACTTTCCGTTGCCCGAGATCAAGTTGAAGGTGGCGCACAGATTATTGACATCAATATGGATGACGGATTGATCGACGGCAAAGAAGCCATGGTGAACTTTCTCCATTTAATAGCGGCTGAACCAGACATTTCGCGAGTGCCGATCATGATTGATTCCTCGAAATGGGAAATCATTGAAGCCGGTTTACAATGTGTGCAGGGAAAACCAGTGGTGAACTCGATTAGCCTTAAAGAAGGAGAAGAAAAATTCATTGCAGAAGCAAAACTAATCAAACGTTATGGAGCTGCTGTGGTTGTAATGGCCTTTGACGAAGAAGGACAGGCCGATACCTATCAGCTTCGCGTAGACATTTGTAAACGTTCCTATGATGTACTCGTTGATGTCGTGAAATTTCCACCTGAAGACATCATATTCGACCCCAATGTTTTTCCTGTGGCTACAGGAATGGATGAGCATAAATTAAATGCACTCGATTTCTTTCAGGCAACAAGATGGATCCGCGAAAACTTGCCTGGTGCACATGTGAGTGGTGGAATCAGCAACGTCTCATTTTCATTTAGAGGAAATAATGTTGTACGAGAGGCGATGCACTCTGCATTTCTTTATCACGGCATTAATGAAGGGTTGGATATGGGAATTGTCAACCCAGCTTTATTAGAAGTTTATGATGACATTCCGAAGGACTTGCTCGAGCACGTTGAGGATGTATTATTAAATCGTAGAGAGGATGCGACGGAGAGACTATTGGCATTTGCAGAAACAGTAACTGGAGAAGGTAAAGTAAAAAATGTAGATCTTGCATGGCGTGAAGAACCTTTGCAAAATCGCATTACGCATGCTTTGGTAAAAGGAATTGCGGACTATATTGAGGCCGATGTTGAAGAAGCACGCCAAGAGGCAGCTGCACCTATTGAAGTTATTGAAGGTCATTTAATGATTGGGATGAATGTCGTTGGTGATTTATTCGGAGCGGGAAAAATGTTCCTGCCTCAGGTGGTTAAATCTGCTAGGGTTATGAAAAAAGCCGTAGCCTATTTACTACCGTACATCGAAGCGACCAAAACTGATAATCAGTCGAAAGGGAAAGTCCTCTTGGCCACCGTGAAAGGTGATGTTCACGATATCGGTAAAAACATTGTGGGTGTTGTGCTAGGCTGTAATAATTATGACATCATAGATTTAGGAGTGATGGTACCTGCCAATAAAATTTTGGAAACAGCAAAAGCCGAGCAGGTTGATATCATTGGTTTGAGTGGATTGATTACACCTTCCCTTGACGAAATGGTGCACGTGGCGAAAGAAATGGAAAAAGATGGGTTTAACATTCCGCTTTTGATCGGTGGCGCCACAACATCCAAAGTACATACTGCGGTTAAAATAGACCAAAATTACACCAAAGGGCAAACGGTTTATGTGCCCGATGCATCGCGATCCGTAACAGTCGTTAGTGAATTACTTAGTGAAGAAAAGGTGCAGTTTGAAACTTCAATTCAGGAAGAATACGAAACGGTTCGAAATAACTACAATAAAAAGAAGGCTTTTAAAAGCTATTTAAGCCTAGACGAAGCCCGAAAAAACAAACTTAAAATTGATTGGAATTCAGAGGATATTCAAAAACCTCAACATCAAGGCATCAAACATTTTGACGATTACAGCATCAGTGAATTACGGGAATATATAGACTGGACACCATTTTTCCATACCTGGGAGTTAAGAGCTAAGTATCCTGATATTTTGGAACACCCCGAGATGGGAGCGGAGGCCAATAAGCTATTTAAGGATGCCAATAAAATGCTGGATCAAATCATTTCAGAAAAATGGCTTACCGCTAAGGCTTCCTGTGGAATTTGGCCTGCAAACACAATCAATGATGACGATATCGAGATATACGCTGATGAAAGTCGAACCGAGGTGATATACACCCAACACGGAATGCGCCAACAACTTAAGAAGTCAGCTGAAGCCTCGAATATTTGTGTTGCTGATTTTATCGCACCGAAATCTTCAGGCTTAAAAGATTATATCGGAGGTTTTGTTGTAACAGCAGGTTTAGGCATTGATGAAAAATTGGCGGAATACGAAGCTGATCATGATGACTATCATTCAATCTTGCTAAAAGCACTTGCAGATCGGCTAGCAGAGGCCTTTGCAGAACGACTGCACGAATTGGTTAGAACTGAATACTGGAGTTACGAGGAAAAGGTCTACTCACAAGAAGATCTTATCAAAGAAAAATACCGCGGTATTCGTCCTGCTCCAGGTTATCCTGCCAATCCTGATCACACAGAAAAGCCAGGCTTGTTTGAAATTCTAAATGCAACTGAACTGACAGGCGTATCACTGACTGAATCGATGGCTATGTTACCTACAGCTTCAGTTAGCGGATGGTATTTTGCACATCCTGAGGCGCGGTATTTCGGTGTTGGCAAAGTTAAAATGGATCAAGTTGAGCGCCTTGCAAAAGCCAAAAATATTCCGCTTGATGAAATGGAAAGATGGCTAAGTAGTAATTTGGCTGATTAAACTAACATCCACAATACCATTTGAGGCCGTAATGGCCATAACTGTCCTTTTCGACATCATAATTACAACCAACCTCTCCTTCTCCTACACCATATGATGTTGAGTCATTACGCCAGATCATTTCTGGATTGTAACAGTTTTCGCATGGCACGGATCGGATAACAGCATCCATCACTTTTACAAATTGCGATTTATCAGAGCAAGTAGTGGTTAATTCGCCGCCTCCACCGCTTTGGTATCCATGATAGGTATATGTTATTCCTTCAAATTCTTGCGTCCACTCGTAGGTCCCGAAAAGTGTGTCGTGTTTAACCACTACTTTTTCTCCCAAACTATCTTCACTCAAAATGAGATACATGTAAATCTCGTCCATAGGGAATTCGCCTATAAACAAACCATAGTCCTCTGTGAGTGTGTCATTTGGTTTTGCTTGCAAAAATTCTTTTGATGGCTCAGGTATACATCCATTACCAATCGGTGAAAAGTCAGGCTCTTCGTTTTTTTCTTCAACGATCTCCTCTTCAATCAAGGTATCGACGCTTGGTTCTGCTGTGATTATTGGCTTTTTGTTTTCACTTTCATTTCCATCACAAGCAACGATTGCCAAAACAAAAAGGGGTAAATGATATATCTTCATGTAACTAATTTAATAAAATAGAACAAAGGAGGAAGTAGACTTGTTAGCCTATTGAATTCTTAAAAGGATCACGACCAGATGGACAAAACAACAATATTTTGGTTTCGCCGGGATTTAAGACTGAACGATAATACCGGCTTATTGGCAGCACTTTCAGAACAAGAGAATGTGCAACCTTTATTTATTTTTGACTCGACCATCTTGGACGATCTTCCAAAAGACGACGCGCGTGTCACCTTTATATGGGATTCATTAAAAGCTATTAACACAGAATTAAAAAAACACGGGGCAAGTTTACTTATTAAACAGGGGGATCCAGTTGAAGTTTGGAAACAACTGATTGAAGAAATGGACATTGTAAACGTCTATACCAATCGTGATTACGAGCCGAAAGCAGTAGATCGCGACAATAAGGTTCGTTTCATCCTTGAGTCCAATGCCATTGGTTTTTTCGATTATAAGGATCATGTATTTTTTGAAAAAGATGATGTTCTAAAAGATGACGGAACGCCCTACACCGTTTATACACCTTACAAAAACAAGTGGTTAAAAAAATTCGAGCGCACTAAGATCAGGATTCCGAAAGAGGATCCTGAATTGATGAAGAATTATGCCCAAGCGCGGCATCCTTTTCCAACACTGCAAAAAATTGGTTTCAAGCGATCATCCATTAACGTACCGAAATACAATTTAAAGGGAATCGAAAAATATGATCAACATCGTGATATACCGGCCAAAGATTTAACGACCCGAGTGGGGCACCATTTACGGTTTGGAACAATTAGCGTAAGAAGCTTAATCTACTATTCAAATCCTCGAAATAAAACGTATTTATCAGAAATCATTTGGCGCGACTTTTTTGCGCAGATCTTGCATCATTTTCCGCATGTTGTAAACGAACCATTCAAAAAGAAATATGCCGGTATTGAGTGGAGAAATAATGAAGCAGAATTTGAAAAATGGTGCAAAGGAGAAACGGGATATCCCATGGTTGATGCCGGTATGCGACAACTCAATCAAACGGGTTTTATGCACAACCGTGTGCGCATGGTAACCGCCAGTTTTTTGGTTAAACATTTACTCATTGATTGGCGTTGGGGAGAGGCTTATTTCGCAGATAAATTATTGGACTTCGATTTAGCTTCGAATAATGGGAATTGGCAATGGGCTGCCGGAACAGGATGCGATGCTGCACCCTATTTCCGTGTATTCAATCCCACCTCTCAACAAGAAAAATTTGACCCTAATTTTGAGTACATCAAAAAATGGATCCCAGAATACACAGAAGGATACATTGAACCAATGGTAGACCATAAAATGGCCAGACAACGTGCCATTGACACTTACAAAAAAGCCCTCGAATCAGCATAAATGCTAATAAATTGTTAAATCAAAACCAACCAACGCGAAACGAATTAAATTTAAGCTTGAACTATGGAAAACGTGCTTATCACCGGCGGAACTGGAACAATTGGAACGGCATTGAGTCGTTTACTCGCCGATCAAGGTTATCGGGTACGACATTTGTCACGGAAAGCTGATAAAGATGCCGAGTTTAAAACTTATGCTTGGTCTCCTTCGAAAGGTGAAATGGATGACGAGGCCCTCGAAGACGTTCATCACATCATTCATCTGGCTGGAGCCGGAGTTGGAGACAAACGATGGACAGAATCACGCAAAAAAGTCATATTAGATAGCCGAATAGAAACTGCGAATTTGATATACAAACGTGTCCAAGAAAAGGAGATTCGCTTAAAATCCTTTATCTCTTCTTCAGGTATTAGTTATTACGGTTCTAATACAACAAACAATATTTACAAAAAGAGTGATTTATCAGGTTCAGATTTCCTCGCTCAAGTAAGCGTGAAATGGGAGCAAGCTGCGCAGCAGTTCTCAAACGTCGCAGATCGAGTAGCAATGATTAGAACGGGTGTTGTGTTATCGCCAACGGGTGGAGCGATGGAGAAAATCATCAAACCGATTAAAATGGGAATTGGCTCTCCCCTCGGAAATGGAAAACAATTTGTCCCTTGGATTCACCTGAAGGATATCATTGGCATCTATTCGCACGTTTTGAACAATTCAGAAATCTACGGGCCGATTAACGCTGTAGCTTCAGAACACGTCAATAATGAAGAACTCACAAAAACATTTGCAAAAACGCTGGGTAAAAAATTGTGGGCACCAAAAGTCCCTGCTTTTATGCTAAAACTGCTATTTGGAGAAATGGCGATAATTATACTTGAAGGAAGCCGAATCGACAATAACCTGATTAAAGAAAAAGGTTATCAATTTCAATTTGACACCTTAGAGGATGCAGCTGCTGATTTACTCTAACTACAATTTGTTAAAGGATTGCCACAGAGCCATTCATTTTTGATCCAACCTTCGACTTTTTCTCCTGTGTTCCGGTTATGGTATGAACAATGTACCCATTCATCACACGCTTCTATAATTCTTAATCCTCCTGATTCGTGGTTGAGAGAACCGTTGATTTTTGAATTCTCATCTGGCTCAGCATAGAAATTGATCGTTTGACCACCATAATTTCTCGTATCCGCAGCTATTACTGAATAATGAATCCAACCCTCTTCTCCTGCTGGAATTTCATGATCTACAACACCATTGATTTTACCTTTAATGCGGAACCATCCATCTACATATTGATCCAGATCCAATATATAATATGCTTCCTCTATATCATGTCGTAACTCCATTAAAACCTCACCGCCCGGCGCATTCCTAATATTTGTTACCAATTCTCCAGGCTCATCAGCTACGTATACATAAACATCCGTATCGCATGGTTCTTGAGGTAAATTCTCATCTATCGTTGAAGTCTCCGTATCTGCATTTTCCGAAAGCTCAATTGCGTTTTGGGTATCCGCTGTTTGCGCTTCAACGTCTTGCCTACTATTATCTTGATACGCTCCTTCAGAACAACTTGTAAAGAGAACAAGAATGGTAAGTAATGAAATCACTTTGATCATAATCTATTTAATGTTGGATGATAAATTTCTGCGCATGGCGATAGCTTGGTAAAATAAGCATATACATTCCATTATTCCAATCCGAGACATTAATTTGTGTCGAGCTATTAAGCTGACCTTTATCAATCAATGCTCCACTCAGGTCATAAATCAAATAAGCTGTTGTCTCTTCCTCCCAATTAACAAATAAATGGTCGTTCGCAGGATTTGGATAAAGTGATAGTTCAAGTTCAATCTCCATTGATTCGGGTAATTCAAGCGCCGTAAAGCTATTCTCCGAAGCAAATGTTGGGAACATTCGGATGTATGGACCTGTGGCATTTGGATATCGCCCATAGGTTGTGCTTGAGTACATTTCTGGCATACTCACACGACTCAATTCAAAACCGTCTGCTCCTGTCAATGAAACCGACTCTCCACTTGCGCTCAGTTTAAAATTGGTGTGCAAGCCTTCTTGTAAAGTATCCTCGTCTAACCAAACAATTAAATAGTCGTTTGCTGGAATAATTGTTCCATCAGGGAAAGACCACATTAACGGCTCCTCATTCGGTCGATCAGACAAGTAATATCCCGATAAATCGATATCACTTCCTGTTGAATTATATAATTCAATCCAATCATCGTATTCTTCGTCTTGATCCATGACCGTCTCTGTATTTCGCGCCATCATTTCATTAATAACAACAGGTGAACTCACAATCAAATGATAATATTCATGCTCTGCGCGTTGTGGTGAAAACATCCCTGCTTCATCATTATCGGCATAGATATAATATTGTAAGTCTTTTCCTGATAGTGTTGCTCCTGCGCCGTATACGCCATCTCCAGCTGCTCCGTCACCATGCATTCCGTCATCGAACATTTCAACCTTTGTGAATTGTTCCTGAATATCATCGCGATATCCGAGATAAGCGTAATCTGCATCGGTTATGGTTGCTGTGATAAAAATATCCCCATAAGCTACCGGATTCTCAGTAGAAGCAGCGATATCAGAAATTGTTGGGGCAATATAGGACCACTCCGGCAAGCTCTCGTAAAAATCCATTCTTGGATCCATTACTTGCGATAAGCCATATACGCTTCCTGGTCCAGGACCACCCCCAACTGCATCATCTAGATTACTTGCAAATTCAACAGGGGTATAAAACCCGTTCGGTTCAGCAGCAACCTCCGCTGCGATTATATCTTGCAATTCTTCGGCTCGAGTGTAATATTCACCCGATGCGATAAATTCCTCGGCAATAGTCTTTAAATGGGCTAGATACATGCGCTTGTAACGAGGAACGGCAAAAAGTTTACTGATTAAAGGATACTCAGTATCTCCTTCTCTTAAAAACAATTCCATTTCGATTAAATCATCTAAACTTGGTGGACCTCCCATTCCACCACCACCGTCAACCATGGCAAAACTTCCCATGCTTTGATTTAAATCCCAAATCAGTGGCATAAAACGATCATCATCATCTTGAATCATGTAATAGTTTTGACGAAATGGACCGGAATATGAATCAAGGTTTACCATTACGTTATTATAGGCCAGCATCCAAATCGCTCGATCTACATCGAGATGATTTTCTATTGTTTCGATGTCATAAGCCAATTCATAAGTAAAATCGGCCAACTCTTCCCAACCATAATCTGATTGTAATTCATAGAAATCGTAATAATTCGTTGTGTCTGTACCGAGATATTTCAATGACGACCCGTCCATCACCGACTCAGGATTACACTTGATTCTGACATTATAATCATCTACAAAAAGCCTTCTTTCTTGGTAATCACTATTTATTGATTCAACACTCGCAAAAAGCCCATAATACCCACCATTAATCGTAACCTTCGCATAGTTTGCTAAAGGCAAATCCATATAATTTCTTCCGATTTCATATCCTAATACTTCGCGAACAAAAGCCGGATCTTTATCACCATTGGATAATTTAAATGTGGTATACCCTTGATATTTTTGATCAAGGACGTAATTAATTTTAACATTGAGAGGATTCTTTAAATTGTCTGGATTATAGGTGCTATTCCCTTTAAACTTGACCCCTACACTATCATAAAACGTACCGTTAATCGACACCGTTCCAATGAGACGTTCATCCAGTTCGGCGGCATAATAGTCATCCATTATTTCATCCCAATTCGATTCTTCAAATGTTAGGTCAATGGTTGTAATGTTATCGATATCGTATACGCCTTGCGCTGTTAAAACAATGGGGAAAGCAACAAGGATTGAAAGACAAATTATCTTCATGGTTATTGTATCAGTTCTACTAAGTTATAGTATTTGATGGTTTTTGCGTTTTTCATTTGACGCTATTTTCCAAGGAAGGTTTAATTATTCCCAATATTTAAGAAAAAAAAGCGGGGCATCGAAAATCGACCTCCGCTTTTTACATTGTATAACATTTGGGTTTATTTCTGTTCTGCAACACGCAACAAATCACCAAAGACACCTCTCGCAGTAACCTCAGCTCCTGCTCCGGCACCTTGAATTACGATTGGGTTATCACCATAAGATTCCGTATAAATTTCAAAAATGGAATCTGAGCCTTTTACTTGTCATAAAGCACTATTCTCTGGTACTGAAACTAACTCAACATCTAATTCACCTTTACTTTTTTGCAAGTCGCCTGACAGCTCGCCGATGTATCGCAAAACATGTCCTTCTTTTTGATTTGCTTTGATCTCATCATAAACCGGATCGAGTTGTTGCAATGAAGTTAAGAATTCGTCCACCGAAAGATCTCTCATATTTTCAGGAATCAAATTGTTGATTCTCACTTCATCAAACTACATAGAGGCGATGTATTGCAACGAAACTTGATTGAAAAGCTCAGGATGTTGATCGAATAAACGTTGGTAACACTGTGCTGCAGTTGCCGATAAAAACTCTAAAACACGCTCTTCAAGGGTAATAAAACAATTGGCTAAAAACCGCTTTTCCAATTCTGCCCATGCGGGAATCACATCATTTAATTTTTGGTAATTCTCTTTTGAAATAGTATATAACTCAACAGGTGTTTCTGCTTGCATGAACCATCGTGCCGGTTGATCAAAAACTAAGCTTCTTAAGTCAGCCAAAAAATAGCCTTTCGTAGCTATCTATTGCGTAACCTCTTTTGTTTCTGTTTCAAGATAAACGCGAATAATTCCATCGTTAATAAAGCTCAATTTATCTGCGTATCGACCGGCTTTTATGAAGTAGTCACCGGCATCGATTGTTTCTCTCTCGAATAAGCTTGCGAGCTTTTCCAAATCAGCGTGCGGAACGAAAAAATATCCTTTGAGATATGATTTTAATTCAGGCATTATTCTTGTGGGTGAATCCATAGCACTAAACTATGTAATAAACCTTATATTTAAGAAAGTGAGAATCATGTCTATCATCCTATTTACTCTGCTTTTGTGGAGCTGCGAAGCAGAAACCATCACACCAACTGGTGGCGGCGGCACTACCTATCCCCCAACATCGAGCAATAATATCGAAATGAGTACTACTTTTTCCAATGATTATGATGATTGGAAATTTGAAATCGGAGATGCTACCATGGATGTAGAAACAGCTTTTATGGAGGACTGGGATAATTGGGATTTTAGTGGTGAAGGTATCAATGGTGAGATTGAGACTGAATTTATGGAAGATTGGGATAGTTGGAAATTGCAGAGCTCTGGTTATACCATTCGGATGCGTACTACCTTTTCAGATGATTGGGATGATTGGGATATAGATGAATCAACAACCGGTTGGCACGCAGATGTGCGCACATCTTTCTCTAATGATTATGATGATTGGAATATTGATTTTGAAGGTCATCACCTTGATGTCCGAACGACCTATACAAATGATTGGGATGATTGGCGATGCACTGGAGATTTTCCATCTGACTTGCCACTCGAACATCGCGTTGCGGTTTTGTTTGTGCCAATCATTACGGCCGTATTGATAGAAGAAGGAGTGATCGAACCTTAATTCGTCACTCCCCAAACAAACCAAACGAACTGTTTACAAACGCTCCATATCGCAGAGGATGTAGATGTCACGATCCGATATAGCTTCGATGAAGTATTTCAAACGGAACAGTTGTCCGACACTAGCTTTTCCATAAAGATCAAAATCCTCAATTAAAGACTTATTCGCCTTATTAAAAAGCATATCACGCTTAGGTATTTCGTCCGTTTCAAAAAGGTATTTTGTCTCCTTAACTCCTTTAAAAACGGCTATTTTTTCTTTCATCATATAAATTCGTTTAATAACCTAATACATATGCAAAAATCAAGGGAGCAACTATTGTAGCATCGGATTCCACGATAAATTTTGGTGTATCAATATCCAATTTACCCCATGTTATCTTTTCATTGGGCACAGCTCCAGAATAGGATCCATAGCTTGTCGTCGAATCTGAAATCTGACAGAAGTAGCTCCAAAATGGGGTTTCCTCCATTTCCATATCCTGATACAACATGGGCACAACACATATTGGAAAATCGCCAGCGATGCCGCCTCCTATTTGGAAAAACCCAACACCATTTTCACTGTTTTTGATGTACCAATCCGACAAGAATGTCATGTACTCAATACCTGATTTCATCGTGGACGCTTTCAATTCACCTTTCATAACATAAGAGGCGAAAATATTTCCCATTGTGCTATCTTCCCAACCGGGTACTACAATCGGTAAGTTTTTCTCTGCTGCTGCATACATCCAACTATCTTTAATATCAATTTCGTAATATTGCTCTAAGACGCCAGACAATAACATTTTATACATAAATTCATGAGGGAAATAACGTTCTCCATTTTCCTCCGCATCTTTCCAAATTTTGAAGATATGTTGCTGTAAACGACGAAAAGCTTCTTCTTCTGGTATACACGTATCTGTTACACGGTTTAATCCTTTCTCTAATAAATCCCATTCTTCTTTTGGTGTTAAATCGCGATAGTTTGGTATTCGCTTGTAGTGTGAATGAGCCACGAGATTCATAATATCCTCTTCAAGGTTTGCGCCGGTACAAGAGATGATTTGAACCTTGTCCTGTCGGATCATTTCGGCAAATATTTTGCCTAGTTCAGCGGTACTCATTGCTCCCGCCAAAGAGACAAGCATCTTTGCTCCGTTGTCTAATTGTTCGTTATAAGCTTTAGCCGCATCCACAAGAGAGGCTGCGTTAAAGTGTAAAAAGTATTTTTCAATAAAATTTGAAATTGGTTGATTCATTTTTTTTGTTTAAAAAGTTTTTGCAATGACCATATCCATCACCTCAAGTAAAATCAAAACAATAATGATCCACTCTAAAGTGCTACTCTGTTTATGGTGTAAAATATCTCGAAAAAGGTCAAGATTTTCCTTTACTATATTTAAGCTACACTGGAGTCCATGGTGACGATTTACCATATCCAATTGCTCTCTGAGCTGATTGTCCAAAAACGACAACTGTTCGCTTGACCAAGCTAAATCCGAGGTTTCAAAAATCAATAGGTTCTCAGCAATTCGTGTTCTTAAAACCATGGTTTTTCCAATGAACTGGCGCAGTTTTCCACGCGTTAAACCAATGTCTCCAGTCAATTTTAATTTGTCGGAGATTTGTCGGGTTTGCTGCAATAAAGCATTGGTACGATTTTGATAATTCTCCATGGCTACACTCTGTGATAAATTGAGCATGACGATGTGCAATACATCGACTGTAAAAGCGCCAACACTCACTGTGTTAAAATGAACTTGTTCTGGTCGGTTAGGCTCAATTGAAATCTCATATTCTTCAGTTGAAAAAGAATCAATGTCGATTTCGTTAGAACCAAATATCTTAAAAACCTTCTTCTTTTCCTTTTCACTGAAATTGCAGAAAACAACGCTTCCATGGTCTTTAAGGTAGAGAAAAGAAGTTTCGGTTCTTTTGAGTAGAATAAAAGAAGGTTCATCCTTTACGATCTCTTCATGAAATTTCGACAGGGATTTCATCAGGTCGATTCTTCGACCAATATGATAGGCTGAAACAGTATAAGTCATTTTCTCCCTTATTCGTCTTCAGAAGAAGCATTATCATCCTGACAAAACTGATAGCTCAACATTTTATAGTAAAGTTTTGCTGCGAGAAAGTCTGAAGACTTCTCTGTTTCATTTGGACACAGCTCGACAATGTCAAAACCAACCACATTCTTCTCGGCGAAGATTCGCTTCAAAAACTCCAATGTTTCGTACCATTTCAAACCTCCTGGCTCTGGTGTTCCCGTAGAAGGTAAAATAGATGGATCAAAACAATCCAGATCAATCGTGATAAAAACGTTTTCTGTCATTTGATCGATTGCAGCATCTTGCCAATACTCTTCATCTTGTAATTCATGCGCAAACCAGGTTTGCTCCATGTTCATCCATTTTTTCTCGGAAACGTCCATACTGCGGATACCTACTTGAATCAAATTGGTTGTTTTGCTTGCTTCATGAACAGCACAAGCGTGATTACAGGATGATCCTTCATAAGACATACGTATATCGGCATGAGCATCAAGTTGAACTACTGTGAGATCATGAAATGATTCGTTAAACGCGCGAATGGTTCCGATTGAAACGGAATGCTCTCCTCCGAATATGGTCACAAACTTCTTTTTGGCAATAAATGATTTCGTTTTCTCATAAACCGCCTCTACCATTGCCTCAGGAGAGGCATCTTCGGTAATAGGATCTGCCAAGTAAACGCCTTCTTTATAAACTTCGCTATCTGTTTCAATGTCGAACAACTCCATATTCTCAGAAGCAGCCAAAAAAGCTTCAGGTCCTTGATCTGCTCCTTTTTGCCATGTACTGGTCCCATCGTATGGTACAGGTATTAATACAATTTTTGCGTTTTCGAGTCGTGCAAATTCTTCCGGAATACCGGCATAGGTTCTCTTTTTCATTTTAGTAGCCTAGTTTTTGTAAAAAGTCATCTGCAGTTTGTTGCGCTGCAAATAGTTTGGTATGCACATTTCCGTCTTCATCACGATCAATTAAAATGTGCTTAGGGTTTGGAATAAGACAGTGTTGCAATCCGCCAAATCCACCTATAGATTCTTGATATGCTCCTGTATTGAAAAAACCGATATAAAGTGGCTTGTTCTGCGGAAACTTTGGTAAATAGATTGCGTTAATGTGTTGTTCAGAGTTGTAATAATCATCACTGTCACAGGTTAAACCTCCCAATAAAACACGTTCATATTCTTTATCCCAATTATTAATCGGCAACATGATAAAACGCTTATTGATGGCCCAAGAATCGGGTAAAGTTGTGATGAAAGAAGAGTCGATCATGTTCCATTTCTCACGGTCGTTTTGTTGTTTTTGGTAAAGTACGCTGTAAATTGCACCAGCGCTTTCACCTACCGTAAACGAACCGAATTCGGTGAAGATATCCGGAGCATCGACCACTGCTTCTTCACAAGCCGTTTTTATTTGATATATGATTTCGTCTACCATATATTCATAATCATACTCAAAGCCCAGTGAGTTTTTTATTGGAAAGCCACCCCCTATATTTAATCCTGTTAATTCAGGAGCAATCTTCTTTAAACGTGTGTACACATTCAGACATTTGCGTAATTCGTTCCAATAATATGCATTGTCCTTAATACCGGTATTGATAAAAAAGTGCAATAACCGCAGCTCAACTTTGGGATCATTTTTTATGGTTTTTTCATAGAATGGAACAATATTTTTGTATCCAATCCCTAAACGGCTTGTGTAAAATTCGAATTTTGGTTCTTCTTCTGATGCGATGCGAATTCCTATCTCATAAGGTTGATCGATTTGCTCAGAAAGCAATTCTACCTCAGCATAATTGTCAATTATAGGAATGCAGTTTTTATGCCCTCCATTAATGAGGTCGGCGATATTGTTTACATATTGATCACGCTTAAAACCATTGCATAGAACATAAGTTTCGTCAGTAATTTTTCCTTCTTCTTTCAAAGACCGAACAATATTGATATCAAAAGCTGAAGAGGTTTCAATGTGAATATTATTCTTCAAAGCCTCATCCAGTACATGTTTAAAGTGTGAGCTTTTTGTGCAATAACAATAATGATAGTTACCCTGATAGTCATTTTTGGCAATTGCTTCACGGAACCATTGTTGCGCACGTTGAATATTTTCACTGATTTTTGGCAAATAACTGAACTTTAATGGTGTTCCGTATTCTTTAATCAATGCCATTAAGTCTACACCATGAAACGATAATTCATGATTTTCCGAAATTTCAAATTCCGGTTGCGGAAAATCGAACGTTTGTTCGATTAAATCCCTGTATCTGTTTTTCATTATTGATTTATACCTAAAAAGGCCGGCTATGCGCCGAGCGAGAATGATTGCTCGACATTGTTTGAAATGAATTTTTTAATTAATTTTTTCGCGGCAATGCGTTCGATGCCACGCAGTTTTTTGAGTCCTTCGTTTATAGGGATCCAATCGAGTTGCTGAAATTTATGTTTCTCTTTGAGTTCAAAAATAAACGGAGTATTACGCACTAAAAAGCAATGAAAAAGTATCCATTTAC
Organism: Crocinitomicaceae bacterium; assembly: GCA_049611865.1. GTDB lineage: Bacteria > Bacteroidota > Bacteroidia > Flavobacteriales_D > Crocinitomicaceae > Crocinitomix. The sequence goes on from JBMZAY010000012.1 coordinate 108,129, forward strand.
CATCAACTCGAATAAGTTGGCGATAGGCCGTATTTAATTCAAGTGGATCAAGTACAATACCCGCTTCTTCCCATGCCTCACGCACAGCGGATTGCAATACCGACTCACCTTTATCAACGGTTCCTCCAATCAGTGTTTTTTTCTTTTTACCAATTGGATTGAGGAGTAAGATGTTTCCATCATACTCAATCAAAACTTTTGCCTTTTGCTTCATGCGTCTATTAATAGTCGTCTTCGTCCTCGTCTTGCTCGATATCGAAATCTTCGTTATCCGCAGTACCTAAATCGGCTTCTGATATATCCACAGCAGCGAAGTTGTTTCTAACGTTCCACTCTACCATATAAGTCACATCCTCGTGGTCAAAAACAAAACCTTTGAAAAACTCTCCTGAGAAAACGTTCTTCATCGTTGTTAAGATTTCATCCACACCATTGGGGTAACTGCGCTGAATGGCCATTTTAGCCGCTTTGTTCAGTTTGTTGTATGAAGTAAAAACTCTCTTGTTCATGGTACTTGATTTATTTAATTAAGTCTATCTGTATAATTCGGTGAACTGGAATACCAACGTTTCCAGCAAGGGTTATTAAATCTTTCGCACAGTTGCGAATTTGACTTCGAACAGTTTTGGCACCTTCGATATCCTGAAAAGTGATACAAACCGGTTCTTCCATGTCACTAACCGCTTGAATTGATTTGTCGCGTCGCGCTTTGTCGCGAGGGGCAAAGAAGACATCTTCTTTCGGGAAATGCAATACCCGAATTTCCATCTCTTCAATTTCTTTTACCCGCATGTTTGTTTTCATTGTCTATTCAAATTTCAATCTGATAAAACAAATCTCTGGAAACAATTCTGAATAAATTTGGAAGTAATTTTGGAGAACTTTGGTAGGAAATCTGTAGGAAATCTGTAGGAAACTAAACTTCCTTTTTATCAGGCGAACCTAATTTCTATGGTATGGACGCCTTCGTTGTGCTTATAAGAAAGATCAATCTGACTAACTTCACATATTCGCGCCATTATGGACAAACCTAATCCAATCGAATCTTCATACCCTCCGGCCACCTCGAATCGCTCAAACAATTTATCGGTTGATTCTTTAATCACCGAACCTGAATTTACAATTTGGATACCTTTCTTATTGGGCAATGCTGAAATATGAATATAGCCACCTTCAATATTGTGTATCACTGCATTTTTAATACAGTTTTTTACAAGAATATAAGCAAGGTTTTCGTTCATATAAAACTGAACCTCATCGTTGAGCTCTTTTCTTACATGCAATTGATCAACTTGAATCTGATCTTCGAAGAGGTCTATGGTCTCATCAATAATCGCATTCAGGGAAACATTTGATTTTTCTGCATAATGATTATAATCAATCTTAGAAAGCAAAACCAATGACTGATTAACGCGCGTTAGCCGTTCTAGTTTGATGAGTATCTCATTAATTAATTTAAAATCGCTCTTTGTGATACCTTGCGATTGAATCAATAATTCCAACTTACCACGAATAATGGCAATTGGTGTCATCAATTCATGACTCACATTCTCGACATAACGTTTCTGTTCATTATAATCGGCGCGAATACGCCCAACCATATCCGATAGCTCGACTTGAATATCTGTGAGGTTGACAAAGTCGTATTTTTGAATAACATGGGTGTTTTCACTTTCGAAATTTCCTTGGTTAATTTGAGCAATGAACCTTCTGATAGATTGTTTCATTCGGCTCGTATTCATGCGATCATAAATCAGTAATGCACCGAGTTGTAGGATAAAGAATGTTCCTATGGTGATGCCTACCAGCATCGCAATATTTTGGGTTAGTGCTGCTGTCCAAACCATCACGGCTGCAGTAACTAGAATTGTCACCAACAAGAGAATGACAATGACGACTAGATTGTACCTACTCAATTTCACCTTCAGCAAATTTATAACCGATACCGTAGATCGTTTGGATATAGTCCGCCCCTCCTTTTTCGATGATTTTTTTGCGCAAGTTTTTTAAATGCGAATAAATGAAATCATACGAGTCGCGACGATCAACAAAATCGCCCCAAATGTGTTCTGAAATCGAATGTTTCGTTAGCACTTTGTTTTTATTGACAATCATATAAAGCAGCAATTCATACTCTTTACGTGTTAGCTTTAATAATTTACCATTCACACGAACCTCTTGACCAGCCGTATCGATGGTAATTTCGTTAAAAGTCATTTGATTGTCGCCTTCATATTTATTTCGGCGAACAACTGATTTTACACGCGCGTTAAGTTCTGATAAATGGAAAGGTTTGGTCAGATAATCATCCGCACCAATTTCTAATCCGGCTACTTTGGTTTCCAGAGAACTGTTAGCTGATAAAATAATTACACCGGTCGATTTATCTTTTGTTTTAATCTCGCGCAGCAAATCAATACCATCACCATCCGGCAGGTTCAAATCTAAAATCACGCAATCATAACGATGCTCAGCAACTTTTGCAAGGCCATCTGCCAATGTTTTTGCTTTTTCAAGCACATAACCTGAGGCATCAAAATAATGCAAAACGGTGCGCAACAATTCAATATCGTCTTCAACTATTAATAGTTTCATCGTATATCAAATGTAGGTGATTTTTTTATGCGGATGACGATTCTTTTGTTTCAACTATCGATTAAATCATCACTCGTCAGATCAAGCGATTGTATTTCTTTTTCAAAGTTGATCATCCAAAAGATTGGAGCTGCAATACCAACGTATTACACCAGCACCTCTAATGGTGCAATCGCATACACTTCCCAAACATCGATAAGCAAAGTATTTGTCAAAAAGAAAGTACTCCTCCCAATGATAAAATAGCCCGCTCTTTTTAACCAGATCCTGTTTTTGATATTTGTATTGGTATATGATACGCCAATCATTAATAGCACTG
>JBMZAY010000013.1:0-94368 GCA_049611865.1 Crocinitomicaceae bacterium
AAACTGTTACTTAACTTTATCTCTTAAGTGGTAAACATTCCTTTGACGGTTTACAATCGGTTGAAATCTTTTATTTAGATTCTTTTTAAATAGGTGTTTAATTTCTTTTTTAGAGTATTAAACAAATAAAAAAAGTGATACAAATTGGACCACTTTTATCATATTGTAAAGTTTGATTTCTCTTATTTCGGATACTTAAAGACCCAAGCACTTGAAGCATCGCTTGACACACCACTTCTTCCACTTTGAGCAGCTTCTCTGGAGTCGTAAGACTTTAATGAGACCAAATAAAGGCCATCAAATCGTCCAAGTATTTTAGCTGGATATCCCTTAGCGCTCATTTTAGAAACGTACTTCTCAGCGTTTCCTTTTTCACCAAAGGCATTTCCAATCAAATGATATGATCCGGAATTACTACCTTGATTCACTACATTATTCACAACTGGTTCTTCTTCCACTTCTTCTATTTCCTCCACTTCCTCTTCTTGTATGATTTCCTCTTCTATTACCTCTTCTGTTTCTGCAGCCACTGAAGTATCTGTGCTATCAGTATTCTCATAAGCTGTTGTATCCGATATCATTGAATCTTCGTTATCGGTTGCGATATGATCGCCATCGTTCACGTTGTGTTCTTCGTCGATATGTTCCACTCCTTCATTGTGATCAAACCAAGCCATGATTTTATCTTTAAAGAAATATCCTGCGGCCGCTAGACCTAAAATGAGGATGATTAAGATAATCCACATAAACCCACGTTTTTTCTTCTTTTCCTCTTTAACGATAACAGTTTCTTTCGTAGTAGATTTTTCAGCAGTTTTCGTTGCGGTTTCTTTTGTCGCGTTTATTTTTGGAGCAGATTCAGCAGAAACAATTGTAGCTGCAACCTTTTTAGCTTCTTCTTTTTTAGGCGAATTATCTTCAGTAGGAACGTATTTATTCTTCTGTTGTTTTGGACTGTTTGTAGGTTTGGGCTCCTCCGTTTTCTTAGCTTCGACAGGTTTTTTATCGGCTTTAACCTCTTTTTTTACTGGGTCTTTCTTTTCTTCTATTTTTTTCTTTGTATCGGCATCAGATTTTTCATCCGTAGGGATGAATTTATTTTTTGCTTGTTTTGTTTCCTTTTTTTCTGAGCTATCTGTTCCTTTGCTTTCAGAAGAATTTCCTTCTGAGCTTGCCGAAGAAACTTCCTTTTTACCTTCTGGCTCGGATTTAACAGCTTCAGCAACTGGCTTAACCTTTTTTGGCTCTTCTTTCTTCACTGAGCTTGTCGAAGCGTCCTTTTTCGGTGTTTCCTTTTTCGGCTGCTCTGTCTTTTTTTCTTTTATGTCCTCACTAACTGTACCAGCCATTTCAAAATCTACTGCTCCATCCTTATTTTTATAAAAACGGCCAAATTCAAACATGTCATAAGAATCTCCCTTTCCTAAAACAGCTTCAATTTCACGAACAAATTTTGCAACTCGGTTTTGAGCTTCCTGTACGTCAATCGATTCTTTTTCAGCAATAAAATTTGCCAAACTACCATCATTAAATTTCAAATGTTGGTTGAAAACAATTTTGCCTGTTTTCTGATTAGCAACCATCAGCGCTCCCAGTCCAGGAAGGATAATGGAATCTTGGATTTTTAGAATTTCGATCAAATACTTGTTCATGGCTTAAAGATTATTGAGTATAACCAATTGGCAAAAAAAAATTGCAAAATAGGGAATAATATGAATTTAGGGCATCAAAGTATGTTATCTAATTGGAAGGTTTCGTCAACACGTACTCCTTTTTCTGTATGTTTTACCGTGCAACACTCTTGTTGTATATCATGTTCCAAGAACAATATATAACCTGCATCTGCTGCAGTGTTCAGAAACTTCTCCTTTTCAGAAAGAGTTATTAATGGTCGTGTATCATAACCCATTACGTATGGTAGCGGGATATGACCAACACTTGGCAATAAATCAGCCATAAACACAATTTTCTTGTCCTTATAATTGAGTATGGGTAGCATTTGACTGTCTGTGTGCCCATCCGCAAATAGAAAATCAATATTTGGAAAAACATTAGTTGTTATATCTCCTGTTCTTTCGATAAATTTCAATTGACCACTTTCCTCGATAGGTAAAATATTTTCAGACAAAAACGAAGCGCGTTCTCTGCGGTTTGATTCTGTTGCCCAATTCCAATGACGTTCGTTGCTCCAATATGTGGCATTTTTAAAAACAGGTCTAAAACCTTTATCCCCCATTCGCGCAATTGCTCCTCCGCAATGATCGAAATGCAGATGTGTTAAAATGACATCGGTAATATCATCCATGGAAAATCCAAGCGCCTCGATATTCGTTTGAAGATCATGGTCACCAAATAAATAATAATAACTAAAAAACTTTTCAGTTTGTTTATCCCCCATACCGGTATCAACTAACATCAAACGGTCACCATCTTCAATTAATAGACAACGCATGCTCCAAGAGCACATATTGTTATTGTCTGCCGGATTGGTTCGTTGCCAAATGGACTTTGGTACAACTCCGAACATGGCGCCACCGTCTAATTTAAAATTACCTGTTTCTATAGGGTATAATCGCATCTTCCAAAGTGTTAAAAGTTTTGCTGAAAATAATAAAATTAAGCCTTATAGCCATTACGAAATGTGTGTTCCTTTTTATGAGTTGTCTAGTGTTTTTGCGGTCGTTCAATATTTTTTGTTGAAAAATTGCAGAACAGCCCTTTAAAACGCGTGTCAATTTTCTAAATCTTTAAGATGACGAATCAAATATGTCTCTATGAATGTTCATTTTATTGCTATTGGTGGAAGTGCTATGCATAATTTAGCGATTGCGCTAGCGCGAAAAGGATACCAAGTAACAGGATCTGATGATGAGATTTTTGAACCATCTCGAGGTCGACTAGAATCCAATGGGTTATTGCCTAAAAAGGATGGTTGGTTTCCCGAAAACATTCACGAAGGATTAGATGCAATCATCTTGGGCATGCATGCGCGTGAAGATAACCCTGAACTAAAAAAAGCCCAGGAACTGGGTTTGAAGATTTATTCATATCCAGAGTTTGTTTATGAGCAGACCAAGGACAAAACGCGAATTGTTGTGGGTGGTAGTCATGGTAAAACAACAACAACTTCGATGTTGCTGCATGTAATGGCTAAATTGGGGATTTCAACCGACTATTTGGTTGGTGCTCTTTTAAAAGGATTCGACTGTATGGTTCAATTATCTGATGCGCCTTATATCGTCATTGAGGGAGATGAATACCTATCTTCACCGATCGATCGTAGACCTAAGTTTCATTGGTATGCGCCTCATGTAGGAATGATTACAGGCATCGCCTGGGATCATATTAACGTGTTTCCCACTTTTGAAAACTATGTTGAGCAGTTTGCGATTTATACCGATAAATTCGTCGAGAATGGGCATTTAATTTATTTCGATGGTGATGAATCGATTCAGGAAGTCGTTCGTTCGATGCGTCCAGATATAAACCGACATCCCTACAATACACCCGATTATAAAATTAAAGATGGCAAGACTTATCTGCTTACAGAAGATGGTGAGGTTGCTTTATCCATTTTTGGTGAGCATAATCTGCAAAACTTGAATGGAGCTAGATTGATGTTGAATCAAATTGGTGTCTCCAATAAAGATTTTTATCAAGCAGTAGCTGATTTTAAAGGTGCGTCTAAACGTATGGAGAAAGTGGCAGAGACAGATAAGGCGGTTGCATATAAAGATTTTGCGCATTCACCATCCAAGCTCAAGGCAACTGTTAAGGCATTGAAAGAGCAATATCCGAATCGTAGATTGGTCGCATGTATGGAATTGCATACGTTTTCTTCGTTGCAAAAGTCTTTTTTACCTCAGTATGAAGGGTGTATGGAATTGGCGGATGAAGCTTTGGTTTATTTTAATCCGGATGTAGTCGCGCACAAGCGTTTGGAGCCGCTTTCGAAAGAGATTGTGGCAAATGCTTTTGCTTCTGACAATGTACGAGTATTTACAGATTCTAACAATATCGTTGATATTCTGAATCAAAAGAAATGGGACGAGGAGAATTTACTCTTAATGACCTCGGGCAATTTTCATGGGTTGGATCTCAATCAATTGGCTAAAGACTTAATAGAGAAATAAGCTCGTTTAATGCCGCAATATTACCTTTCGAAGAACAATCATAACAAAGAAAGAGTAGAAGAGGGAGAACATGAAATAAATCAATAAGTGGAAAAAAGAAGTGAAGAAATCACCTATGAACGAAGTGATCTGATGCTCTTGATTCTCGATAAAATCATCATAACTCTTTCCATCCCACACATCAGATTGTTCCTGTAGTGCGACGAAACTAGCTTCATCTGGATATTCCTCATGCAACATCTCAATACGTTGATTTTGGAAGTTGAGCTTTATGGAAGGGTCTATTTTGTTGTGGTACACGTAGACAAATCCTGTGGCCAGAATTGCATAAACCAACCCTGATTGCATGGCAATTTTGAAATCTTCCAAAGCCGGCACTTTTTCGTAATTATTCTCTTTTTTTGTCAAGTATAAACCGGTAAAGATGGTGCCTAAGAGCAAGAGCAAACTAAACAATTCTGAGATCAAGAAATAGTCAACAGAATAACCTGCTAAAAAAGCGACAAGCACACTGATGATCCATATCAAAGCAAAAAATAAACCGGCTTTTACTGATGTTTTCATGTTTTAGAACTGCTTAATAGATTTCTTCATCACGAGTCAAATCTACGCTTTTCTTTGTTGTCGAATCTATTTCACTGATCTTTTTATTTCCACTTTGCTTCATTTTGTCCCCTATAAGGGCAAAAGCAATGTTAAAAGCTCCAACCACGATAAAGACACCTCCTGATAAAGGACGAAGGAAAGCAATGAGAATTAATCCCATAAAGGCCATAACGCTACCAAGAATGATAAAAATGACCTTTATACTACCCATTTATGATTACGCTTTTACTTTCTCAGTAGCTACTTTGGGTTTCTTACCAAGTTTACGTAACATTTTACCATGACTGCGCAATGCGCTGAAGAAAGTAGGTTCTGAATAATATGGAATGCCAAACTCGTCAGCGGTCTCTTTTACTATTTTTGACAGCTTCTTATAGTGAACGTGGCAAATATTCGGAAATAAATGGTGCTCTACTTGATAATTTAGTCCTCCGATTAGCCAATACATAATTCGGCTTTTAGGGGCAAAATTAGAAGTTGTTTGCAACTGGTGAATTGCCCAGTTATTCTCAATGCTTAAATCCTCTGTTGGCTCAGGAAATTCTGTTTCTGGTATTACGTGCGCCGGCTGAAAAATAGCAGCTAAGGTAAAGCCTGCAATTAAATGCATCATTAAAACAAAAATCAATAGTTGCCACCAAGTGATGTCCATTACCAATAAAGGGACTACGATGATGTAGGCATAGTAGACCACTTTTGTAATGATCAATTCAGTCAATAAAGCATTAAAGTTGATGTTTTCCGTTTTGGTGAGTCCCATCTTCTTGTAACGATATAACTGCTGAAAATCTTTTGTGGTGATCCACATCAAAGTCATAAAGCTGTAGAAGAACCATGCATAAATGAATTGAAAACGGTGGATAGGGATATGCTTGTCAGCCGGTGAAAATCGCAAGAATGAAACTGCCGGAGATACATCCTCATCATAACCATGAACATTCGTATAACTGTGATGTAAAATATTGTGCTGTATTTTCCATGTTGGAGCATATCCACCAACAAGGTTTACAATCCGTCCAACAATGAAATTGACAATCTTCTTTTTAGAATAGGCTCCGTGGTTGGCATCGTGCATTATGGATAAACCAATTCCAGCAACGCCAAATCCCATGATTGCCCAACAAAGGGCGATTAACCAAATATTAGTAACCAGACCAGCTACCATCAAGACATACGGCGTGAAATAAAGCAAACACATAAAAATGGTTTTTATCACCATACTCGCATTTGCGTACTTAGAGATATTATTTTCTTTGAAATAGGCACGAACGCGCTTTTTCAAGGTGCTATTAAAATCCTTTCCAATTCGATTGGAAAACTTTAGGGGTTTTAGTTGTGTTGTTTCTGTACTCATGGGATTAATTCTTTGATAACTGCAGCAGTTACTGCATTGTAATTATCGTTTTGACACAAAATCGATTTGCTGAAAATTGTAATCTTGGAAAAAGTTCCGATGTGCGTCTTTCGTATCAAAATCAAATACAAAGATAAGGGATTATAGCCAATCAAACGGATAATGTTCCCCTGAAATTAACTGATTTTTGTCAGTTAAGTTTCCAAGGTAAATTGTTGAAAAGCTTGACTTGACTCGTTATTACTTCTTTTTCGAAGCACGTTCTTGCTGTAATCTTTGCGCTTCTTCTAAGCGTTGTTGAAATTTAGATTTTCCTTTTTTCTTCTTTGGATTTGCACGATTTGCAGCAATTTTTGCATGAATCTTCTCTTCATCCAATAAGAACTTCTTAATCGCAAACATAATCCCGATTGTCATCAATGTTGAGATAAAGTAGTAATAACTCAACCCTGAAGAGTAACTGTTAAAGAAGAAGATCATCATGATCGGGAAGAAGTACATGATGTACTTCATATTCGGCATTCCCTCCATTGTTGGCTGCTGCATATTAGAACTGTTATAATGGGTGTACAATAAAGTTGTACCTGCCATCAAAAGCGTAAACAAACTAATATGAGAACCATAGAAAGGAATATCAAATCCAAGTTGAACAATCGCATCATAAGTCGATAAATCCTCGGCCCACAAAAATCCTTTCTGTCTCAATGATAATTCGGCCGGAAATAATCGGAATATGGCAAACAAGATTGGCATCTGAATGAGCATCGGAACGCAGCCAGCCATAGGACTAACCCCGGTCTCCTTATATAGTGCCATTAGCTCTTGTTGTTTCTTCATCCCGTCTTCTTTCTTCGGATACTTCTTTCTCAAAGCATCCATTTCAGGACGAAGCACTTTCATCATTGCTGATGACTTATACATTTTATAGTTTACAGGACTTAATAGTAGTTTAACGAAAATCGTTAATAGTAAAATCGCTAATCCGGCACCGAGTCCCCATCCCATCAACCAGTTGAACAATGGTCGCATGAAGTACACGTTGATCCATCTAAACAATCCCCAGCCGAGGTTGATTATATCTTCACTTCCGTTTTCATAAGTCGCCAAAATTTCATAATCATTTGGACCTAAATACCATTGTATTTCAACTGTATTGTTGACATTTGACACACCTAAATTCAGTGCAGAAATATATTGCTTAATGTAAGTCGTATCTGATTCATCCAAGCGACGAATTTTAATTTCAGAATCTTTACTTGGTTTAAATCCAGTCTCACTCATCCAAATGCTGGAGAAATAACTTTGCTTGTAAGCGACCCATTCGGTATTTGATTCTAGTACTTCCTCATCATCACCCGCCTCAGATAGGTAGTCGTAATCATCGTCTGAGTATTTAAAGAATACGGTACTGACACGTTGCTCAGACGGCAAATGCTTCTCTGTGGATAAAAGCTTAAAATCAGATTCTAATGTCAAATCCTGTGCATCACGATCAGAAAAGCCTTTAAATGAGATATCAAAATCCATATCGTAATGACCTTCTCGTAAAGCATAGCTGTAGATAACGCGCTGCCCAGCAGGATTGATCATTTCAACAACAGCGCTATTTGCCGTGGATTTCACAAATTTAAAATCGTAATCTGCCGAGTTTTTCTTTTTATCTCCGTCATAAAATGTGATACCGAATGATGACTGGTCATCAAACAACTGAAGAGGTTCGTCCTTTTCATTCAGAAAAGCCTCATAGCTTTTATATTCTTTTAAGTAAACGCCTACGACACGGCCTCCTTTATTTGAAATGTCTGCTCGAAGTAAATCGTTTTCAATTGATATTATTTCTTCAAGAGCATCATTCTTAGGTTCATTAGCAGCAGTTTGAGGTGTTGTAAAACCAACAATTGCTGTATCTCTCCCTGACAGCGTATCAACAAACAAAGGTGTTCCAAATGAATCAGTAAATTGTTTGCCTTCTTCATTGACCTTAGGGATAATGTGCATCATTGGGTCTTCTGATGCAACTGCCAGAGTGTCAGATGAACTTGAATCTGTTACAATTTCTTCTTTTTGTTCAGTGCTATCAGATGTCGAATTATTAGCTGCTTCAACTTCCTCTGCAACTTCGTTAGCATTAAAGAAACTAAAGGCGAAAAGTATAACGCCGATAATAAGCAATCCTAGGAGTGATCTTTTGTCCATTTACTCGTAATTTTTTGTCCTTCTTATTAAGGAGGTGTAAAACTAATATTTATTCTTGATTGAATCCCTAAAGATTACAACGAATATGCCCTCATTTCTATCTACAGACGGATATGACCAAGACATATTTTATGAAAATAGAGAATTTTAAGATTTAGCATTTTTCATTGACGCTTTCACGAAAGCAATGAAAAGTGGATGCGGATTCTCGACTGTGCTTTTGTATTCTGGATGGAATTGAGCACCAACAAACCAGGGGTGGTCAGGGATTTCAACCACTTCGACCAAGCCTGTTTCTGGATTTTTACCCGTTGCGATCATTCCATTTTTTTCAAATTCCGAAAGGTATTCGTTATTGAATTCATAACGGTGGCGGTGTCGTTCTTTTACTACTTCTTGATTGTAGGCGTCTGAAACATGAGAGCTATCCGCTAATTTACATTTATAGGCACCTAAACGCATAGTTCCGCCCATATCAATAATTTTCTTTTGCTCTTCCATTAGTGTGATAACTGGATGATCGCAATCTTCAGCTATTTCTGTGGTATGCGCATCCTTCCAACCGATGACGTTTCGTGCAAATTCGACTACAGCACATTGCATGCCTAAACAAATTCCAAGGAATGGTAAGTTATTCTCTCGGACGTATTGGATACTTGTTATTTTTCCTCTAATACCTCTGGATCCGAAACCAGGGGCAACCAAAACACCGTCAAGTCCACCAAGCTTATCTGCAACATTTTCAGCTGTGATTTTTTCAGAATGGATCCATTTTAAATCAACTTCACATTTATTATATGCTCCTGCATGAACGAACGCTTCAGCAATTGATTTGTAGGAATCTTTTAGCTCAATATATTTACCGACTAATCCTATGGTAACCTTATGTTTGGGATTTTCTAAACGATTTAAAAAATCTTTCCATGCAGTCAACTCAATATTGCCTTTAGAGGGTAAATCTAGTTTTTGCAATACAACTTTGTCCAGCTCCTCTTGTTGCATGAGCAATGGAACTTTGTATATCGTATCAGCGTCAATCGATTCGATAACAGCTGTCGGATTAACGTTACAAAAACGTGCAATTTTTTTACGGATAGAATTATCCAATGGATGTTCAGTTCTGCAAACTAGAATATCTGGCTGCACACCAACCTCTAATAAGGCCTTTACGGAATGTTGTGTTGGTTTCGTTTTTAATTCTCCAGCCGCCGCAAGGAATGGAACCAAGGTTAAATGCACGACTAAACAATCATCAGGAAATTCCCACATCATTTGACGCACAGATTCAATGTAGGGCAATGATTCAATGTCACCAACGGTGCCACCAATTTCTGTAATTACAATTTCATACTCACCTGATTTACCAAGAATCTGAATGCGATCTTTTATCTCATCTGTGATATGAGGTATGACTTGAACCGTTTTCCCTAGAAATTCTCCTCGACGTTCTTTGTCCATTACCGATTGGTATATTCTCCCGGTAGTTACATTGTTTGATTGAGAGGTTGGAACATTTAAAAACCGTTCGTAATGTCCTAGGTCAAGGTCTGTTTCAGCTCCATCATTGGTTACAAAACATTCGCCGTGCTCATATGGGTTTAATGTTCCCGGATCAATATTGATATACGGGTCAAGCTTTTGAATCGTGACCGTGTAGCCACGTTCTTGCAATAATTTTGCTAATGAAGCTGAAATGATTCCCTTACCGAGAGATGAAGTAACCCCGCCGGTTACAAAAATGTACTTGGTTGAATTGGACATAATTCTTGTTTTGTAACTACGGGAAGCAAAGGTAATGTAAAATTACACGCTCACCTTATTTTTTAAGGATTAAAAATCACAAGTATTCAACATTTTTTCAGGGAGGATGTTAATAAGCTGTTATAAGCCCATTAATCAGTTCGTTGAGTACTGTATATTCTTAGCGTATCAAATCTTCATCCAATAATTCAGAAGATTCTTGCTGATGCATTGCTTGTTTTTTCCAGGCCGACTTTAGGATTTGGTATAGGATTACGCAGAAAAGAATGCCAACAGGAATAGCTATTAAACTGAGTACAATGTCAGAAACATTGTTTAGGTTAAAAGAACTCGTTACCGACAACATTCCAATGATTAAACCAACTAGAAATAATGAAGCAAAATAAGTAACAGCACCAATAATGGCAAAAACCCATTTATTCTTTTCATACTTTAATGCGAGGTCGTAAAACGACTTACCGATGAAATAAATAGCCAATAATTCTAACATGATCTTCTTTTTGGGTTAGGCCTCTAATTCGTTTTGTAAACCAATCATTTTTAACAGTGCAACGGCACATTCGGTTCCTTTGTTTCCATGTTTACCGCCAGAACGATCGATTGATTGTTGTTTCGTATTATCGGTTAAAACACAGAAAGAAACAGGTGTATTGTACTCGAGATTCACACTCATAATTCCCTGAGTTGCACCTTTACAGACAAAGTCGAAATGTTTTGTTTCACCTTGAATGACACAACCAATGGCTATTACCCCATCTAAATCCGTGTCATGTTCTAAAAGAAATTGGCAACCCAACGGTAATTCGAAAGTGCCGGGCACATTCTTAATGAGAATGTTTTCGCGAGGAACACCATTTTCGGTTAGTGCTTCCAATGCCCCTTTTAGAAGATTAGAGGTAATGTCATCATTCCATTCGGAAACGACAATACCAATCTTGAATTCTTTCCCGTTTGGGAGTGATCCTTTTTCGTAAAAAGAAAGATTTTTTCCAGCTGTGGCCATAGGAATGACGAATTAGCCGCCAACGCGCGCTAGATACTTGTCTATATCTTCAGCTTCAGTGCTGTTCTCCCAGTTGTCTTTGATTTTTTGGTATGCCTCTCGAGCATTGTCATTTTGACCAAGTGCTTCGTATGCTAAACCGGCTTTTTTCAAATACATTGGAGAAGTAAACTCATTTTCTTCACGAGCTGCAGCTTCTTCGTACTTGTCGACTGCTGATTCTAAATCATCTAATTCAACATAACAATCACCTTGAAGACCGATAACCATACTTCCAAGCACAACATCTTCGAAACCACAAGACTCAAAGCTTTCGATGGCTGCTTCAAACTCTCCATTTTCCATTTCAGCTAAACCGATTGTGTAATTTGCGATGTCACCACCAGTAGTACCGTCGTATTCATCAGCAACTTCTTCCATTCCATCGAAATTCTCGTTTCCTGAAACAGCCAGGTTTAATGAGTCATTTTCAAATTCGTAAAAAGCATTCCAATATGCATCAAGCGATTCTTCCTCGTGTGGTTCAGAAACCAATTTTTGGTAACCAACTATTCCTAGTATGATCACAACGATAGATGCACCACCAATGATAAGGGGTTGTTTGTATTTGTCAATAAAACGCTCTGTTGTCGTTAACTGATCCAACTCCTCTTGTTGTGTTTCGGTTTTCTTTTTTGCCATTTTGCTAATAAATATTGGTGCAAAAATAATTTTTTTTTAGTTCTAATTGCGATAAAATGTGGATTTTTACAATCCCAAAAAAGAGGAAGAGGAGATTATGACAGGTTCCAAACTATTTTTACAGGTGCGCGTATTGCTGATGGCATTGGTTATGGCTGCCTTAGTGGCAGGTATCGCCTTTTTTACTCCACGTGAAAATTTCATATTGTTTATTGGTCAGTACTTAATTGTTTTCGCGCTTTTTTATGCTTTATGGTTAAACCGTCAAGAGTGGCGATTTGTGCATTTTTTCATCTTGGCAATAATACTGCGACTTATACTTCTGTTCGCTGCCCCGGAGTTGAGTAATGATTTTTATCGCTTTTTATGGGACGGAGAGTTGTTGACAAATGGGATTAATCCTTTCCAATTCACACCGAATAACGCACTGCATCAATACATATCTGTAGATGGAGTACCTCAAGAGATCTATAGCGATCGCTATTTGAGAATGTTGTATCATGGAATGGGTGAGCTTTCACAAGAGCATTATAGCTGTTATCCGGTTCTAAATCAATTCTTTTTTGTTGTCGCTGCATTTGTCTCAGACAATATTATGGTGAATACCATCATCCTTAAGCTATTTGTTATTCTTGCTGATGTAGGCGTCATTTTTATTGGTCGGAAAATAGCAACTCATTTTGGACTTTCACCTCATGTGATCTGGTTGTATGCGCTTAACCCGTTCATCTTGTTAGAGTTTACCGGAAATGTTCATTTTGAAGGGGTCATGATATTCTTTTTCCTTGTTGCACTTCTGGCTGTATTGAAGATTCAATGGGGGATAGGAGCAATTTTCTTAGGACTAGCTATTCAAGTTAAGCTCATACCGCTGATGTTTATTCCATTTTTCTTCAAAAAGTTGAAATGGAGGAGGTCAATAGGATTTACTGCACTTACAGGTTTTACGGTTTTAGCTATTGGTGGAATCTTGTTAAATGAGGTCTTCTTTGCGAATATGATGCAAAGTGTAAATGAGTATTTTGTGCGCTTCCAGTTTAATAGTGGTTTGTATAATTTCTTGGTCAATTTTGCACTTGTAGATATAGGGGATTCAAGGTTTTATGTGATCGGATCTGTATTGTCAACAATGGCCGGAATAGGGGTTTTATGCTTGGCTCTTTTTAAAGCTTATCGAACGGATCTGGACATAATTCTAGGTATTTTATTCGCTTTGCTATTATATTATGGTTTAGCAACAACGGTTCATCCTTGGTATGTCAGTTTTTTACTGAATTTATCCGTCTTTACGAATTACAAATTTCCATTGATTTGGTCTTTGCTGGTTATGCTGAGCTACTCAGCTTATGGCGCTGAAGGGGTTGCTCAAAATCCTATATTATTGACGGCAGAATATTTACTTTTGTATACAGTCGCATTTGTTGAAATCAAAAGAAATTGGAAATCCGATGTTGTTGGACTTCAAGTTAAATCATTTTTTCAGGAGCCTAAATGAGTGAAGAGTTTTACATACCTTTGAATAGAAAGAAGATGATGTTCAAGGCAATTCTGTACTTTCTTGCAGGTATAGTGATTTTTGCATTCGTTTATTATGGTGGAGAAGAGCAAACGTATGTAAGCACGACTGTCACAAAGGTGTTGTCAGTTGTCTTATTTGGTTTTTTTGCGGTTGTTGGTGCTACGTTTTTGAAGAATGCAAGGGATCAAAATGCGGGACTTTACATCAGTTTCAAGGGAATAAATGATCAAACCACCAATATTGGAATCGGATTGATTCTATGGAAAGAAATAAAAGCCGTAGAATTTAAGCAAGAGGGAAGTAGTTATAAATTGTTGTTCTTTGTTAAAAAGCCCGAAAAAGTAATTGAAGGGGCAATGAACAATGCGGTCAAAAGGCTGTTAGAGCGAAATAGAGAAGATTATCGCACACCGGTTGTAGTAGATTTGTCGATTCTGTTGACCAATAATCAGGAGATAAAGGCAGCGCTTGCAACATATGCGAAACAATTAGAAATTCGGGAATAAGATGAAGGTTGATATTTTAGCCATTGGCGCACATCCAGACGATATTGAATTATCTGCATCGGGTACTCTGATCCATCAAATTGCACTCGGTAAGACTGTCGCTATTGTGGACTTGACTGAGGGAGAGTTGGGGTCAAGAGGTACCGTAGAAACGCGCTATAAAGAGGCCGCTGCTGCCTCAAAAATAATGGGGATTAGTGATCGGGTTAATTTAAATCTCGGCGATGGTTTTTTTGAATTGAATAAAGCCAATAAGATCAAAATCATTGAACAGATAAGACGTTATCAGCCCGAAGTGGTTCTGGTAAACGCATATAGCGATCGACATCCTGATCATGGGCGTGGAGCTACACTTGCCAAGGAGGCTTGTTTCTTGAGTGGATTGTTAAAAATTGAAACGTCTTGGGAAGGTGAAAAACAAGAGAAGTGGCGTCCAAAGGCCGTTTATGGTTATATACAAGATCATTTCCTTGAACCTGATTTTGTGGTTGACATTTCACCTTATGTTGATCAAAAATTAGCTGCGATTCAAGCTTATAATACTCAGTTTTATCAGCCAGGACAAGAAGGACCGAAAACACCGATTTCAGGAAAGGACTTTATTGACTTTTTGAAAGGTAGATGGGCGCAATTTGGACGAACAATAGGAGTAGAATATGCAGAAGGTTTTAGTGTCGATCGTGCCGTAGGTGTAAATGATATAACGGCATTAAAATAAGATGAGTTTAATCGAACGCGATAAAACTTATGTTTGGCACCCTTTTACGCAGGCCCAGATTGCTCCTGATCCAATACCAATTAAATCGGCAAAAGGGGTCTGGTTATACGCGGAGGATGGTAAAAAATATCTAGATGCCAATTCATCTTGGTGGACAATCGTTCACGGTCACGGTAACGAATATATTGCTGATGCTATTCATCAACAGTTTTTAGAAGCAGATCATCTGATATTTGCAGGAGCTACTCATCCAAAAGCAGTAGAAGTTGCAGAGCGAATCGTTAAGGTGCTACCTTGTGGTTATCAAAAAGTTTTTTTCTCAGATAATGGCTCAACGAGTGTTGAGGTAGCGATTAAAATGATATATCAATATTGGCATAATAAAGGCGTTGAGAAAAAGCGATTTCTTGCCATGGAAGGGGCATATCATGGAGATACTTTTGGTGCTATGTCAGTTGGGCAACGTGGATATTTCAATATACCCTTTGAACATCTTTTTTTCGATGTAGACTATATTCCGTTCCCAACTGAAGAGAATTTCAGGGAGGTGATGGAGAAAATGGAGTCTTACTTTAAATCGGGAGATTTTGCAGGGTTCATTGTAGAACCGCTGGTTCAAGGTGCCGCTGGGATGCGCATTTATAAGCCCGAATGGCTCGAGCGAATGTTCGCAATGGCGAAAAAGTACAACGTAAAGTCGATTGCCGATGAGGTAATGACCGGATTTTATCGCACGGGTTCATTTTTTGCAATTCAACAGATAACAACAATACCAGATTTTGTCTGTCTTTCAAAAGGAGTAACAGGAGGCGTGATGCCAATTGGCCTTACGGTAACAACGCAAGAAATATTTGACGCTTTCTTGGGAGAAGACACTTCAACAGCACTTTTACACGGTCATTCTTTTACGGCAAATCCATTGTCATGCTCAGCCGTTTGTGCCTCACTTGATTTGTTTGAACAGGAAGAAACACAATCGAATATTCAACGCATCGTTAAAAGTCATGAACGTTTTTTAAAAAAATACGGAGCAGACTCCATATTCAAATCCGCCAAGAGTATGGGGACTATTTTATCCCTTGAAATTGAGATAGGAGAGGAGAGTGGTTATTTTTCATCTATTCGGACAGAAGCTTACTCCTATTTCATGGAAAATGAAATATTGTTACGTCCCTTAGGTAATGTCATCTTCTTCAACCCACCTTATTGCATTAGTCAAGAAGAACTTGATTTTGTATATGAGCACATTATGAATTTCTTGAGAAATTGGAAATCCAAAGCATAAAAAACGTCCTTGCGGTTTGGACACAAGGACGTTTCATCATCTTTCTTAGAGATATGTAATATTATAAACCATGTTCGTCGTAGAATCGCATGAACTCTTCATCCTCTTCGAACCATTGTTTTACTTTGTTTAATACATCTTTTGCAAACTGATCTTGACGCAAATCGATGCGATACAAGCAGTACTCGATTACTCCGATACGAAGCATTTCGAAGTCAATCTCTCTCCAGTTTTCAACGCTTTCAACAGCATCTAACTGAGCAAGTGCTTCTTTCAATGCTAATTTCGCTCCACTTTTATCCTTAATACGGAATAAAGCAGCTGTCATTAAGAAGTGTGAACCAACATCACTTGGGTCAACACGCTGTAATTTCATAATCGTACCACGCATTCTATTGTAATCTTGCTGATCAATCATGTTTTTTAAATCCTCAACTACAGCAGATTTTAAATCCGTGAAATAAGTTTTATGCTCAGAGAACATCTCATTGTTTTTATCTTTTCTCAGCGCTTTTCCAGCAAATTTGATAGCGTCGTTGTATGCTTTAGGGTAATCCTCTGCGTACTTCTGATCTTTTGACATTTCAAAATTGGCCTTAGAACAATACAGATAGGGTAATGCATCGTTTTTGGTTTCATCATCGAGCGTATATTTCTCTGCTTTTTTAACTAGTTTCTCGTAGTCGCCGTCTGCGTAATAGATCAACAGATCGTCGTAGTTTGGCGGCTGAGCAAAGCTTGTCGCAGTTAAACCAAATGTTAATAAGATTAAGAATAAACGTTTCATTGCGTTGTATGGTTTTTAATGTTCAAATATTCTTCGTTACTTACATTAACTCAAAATTGATGCCTAAAGTTACAAAATTGTCGACATTAACTAAAATTTATCATTGTTTGTCTTTTACAGCAGCAAATTTGGTTATTCCGCGTTTTCATTTTCATGGAAACGCATAAGGATACCAAGAATGTCTATTGCAGCAGTTGCAATTTTGGTGCCAGGACCAAAAATACCTAGTACGCCATGTTCGTATAAGAAGTCATAATCTTGTTGTGGAATAACTCCACCTGCAACAACCATGATGTCTTCTCGGCCTTTTTCCGCTAAAAGGCGAATTACTTCAGGTACTAATGTTTTGTGTCCAGCTGCCAATGAGCTAACTCCCAATACGTGTACGTCATTTTCGATAGCTTGTTTCACTGCCTCTTCAGGTGTTTGAAATAAAGGTCCAATATCAACGTCAAATCCAATATCTGCGAAAGAAGTAGAAATCACTTTTGCACCGCGGTCATGTCCGTCTTGTCCCATTTTCGCCACCATTATACGAGGTCGTCTTCCTTCTAGTTGGCTAAATGTATCAGCCATTTCTTTGGCCGTATTGAAGTCTTTATCTTCCATAGCTTCTGCTGAATAAATACCTGAAATAGATCGGATCGTTGCTTGGTATCGTCCAAAAACAGCTTCCATAGCATCTGATATCTCACCAAGCGTCGCTCGGTTTCTAGCACATTCAACTGCTAAAGCTAATAGGTTTTCTTTTCCTTTTGCCCCTGCAGTTAATGCTTTTAAAGATGCTTGAACTTTTTCTTCATCACGTTTTGATTTGACCTCTTGAATGCGTGCAAATTGCGATCGACGAACCTCTGTATTGTCAATTTCGAGAATGTCAATGGTTTCCTCTTCATCTAGTTCATATCGATTGACCCCGACGATAATATCCTTCCCGGCATCAATTCTTGCTTGTTTGCGAGCAGCCGCTTCTTCGATACGCATTTTAGGTACTCCTGCTTCAATAGCTTGAGCCATTCCTCCCAACTTGTCAATTTCTTCAATGTGTTTCCAAGCCTTTAGAGCCA
This sequence comes from Crocinitomicaceae bacterium, assembly GCA_049611865.1. GTDB lineage: Bacteria > Bacteroidota > Bacteroidia > Flavobacteriales_D > Crocinitomicaceae > Crocinitomix. Next base: position 17,617 of record JBMZAY010000013.1, read on the forward strand.
GTTCTTCTGTGAGTTTTTCGATATAGTACGAACCGCCCCAAGGATCGATCACTTTGGTGATTCCTGTCTCTTCTTGCAGGTATATTTGCGTGTTTCTGGCGATTCGAGCAGAGAAGTCGGTTGGAAGTGCAATCGCTTCATCCAAAGCGTTTGTGTGTAGAGATTGCGTTCCTCCAAAAGCAGCTGCAAGCGCCTCAATACAAGTTCGTGCAATATTATTGTATGGATCTTGCTCAGTTAAACTCCAACCCGAAGTTTGACAGTGAGTCCTTAAAGACATTGATTTTGGATTTTTAGGGTTGAATTGTTTGACCATTTTTGCCCAAATCATTCTACCCGCTCTCATTTTGGCAATTTCCATAAAATGGTTCATTCCGATCGCCCAAAAGAAAGACAAGCGAGGCGCGAATTGATCTATCTCCATTCCCGCAGCAATTCCGGCTTTAATATATTCCAATCCGTCTGCAAGGGTGTATGCTAATTCGAGATCGGCAGTTGCTCCAGCTTCTTGCATGTGGTAACCCGAGATAGATATCGAGTTAAATTTGGGCATATTTGCAGAGGTGTATTCAAAAATATCCGCGATAATACGCATTGAGTCCTTTGGAGGATAGATATAGGTGTTTCGCACCATAAACTCCTTTAAGATATCGTTTTGAATCGTACCAGCTAATTGCTCTGGTGTCACACCTTGTTCTTCCGCTGCAATAATGTAAAAAGCGAGTATTGGAATTACGGCTCCGTTCATCGTCATAGACACAGACATCTTATCCAAAGGAATTTGATCAAAAAGGATTTTCATATCCTCGACCGTATCAATTGCAACACCTGCTTTTCCTACATCACCAATCACGCGCTCATGATCAGAATCGTAGCCGCGATGCGTCGCCAAATCAAAAGCTACGGATAATCCTTTTTGGCCAGCAGCTAAATTTCGTCGATAGAATGCGTTAGACTCTTCGGCTGTTGAAAAGCCTGCGTATTGACGAATGGTCCAGGGACGCATTGTATACATCGTTGAGTAAGGTCCTCTTATGTTTGGAGCTATTCCTGAAACAAAGTCAAGGTGCTTCAAATCTGACGAGTCTGTTTCATTATAATAATGTTGTATATCAATTTTCTCAGCTGTTTCAAATACGTCTTTGGACGATTCTGAGTTAGTAAGCGATTTGTATTTCGCTTTTATATGTTTAAAAGACTTTCTACTCATTGCCTTTTTGATTTAAATAGTTCTCAAGATGAAAAACACTTAGGCCTGATTCATTAGTATCCTTAATAGGTGTTTTCCAGTCTTCCATTCCGTTAGGATGTTTGTTTACTCCCAAAAAGGTTTTTTTACCTGCATTCATTTCATTGATCAGTACTTCTCGATTAGTTTGTATTAGCGTTTGTATTGATCCCTTATTTATGGCTTTGATCAAACCTCCTTGATCTTCAATCTCTAGGAATAATGCCCAGCTTTTTTCCACCAATTGAGCACATAATTGCTCTATGAAATATGATCCGGCTGCAGGATCAACAACTTTGTTCAGGTAAGACTCTTCTTTTAAGATGAGTTGAATATTTCTGGCTAATCGCTCAAATCGATTGTCGATGGTTTTATTTCCAGTTTTTCGATTCGAAATGGTTAAAGCATAGCATCCGCCAATTACCGCTGACATAGCTTGTGTTGTTTGTCTTAGCGGATTGTTGTGCGCATCGTTCAATGCTAAATATCGATCTGTGGTTCTCGCCAGAATGTTCAATTCGGAATTGTCAAGTTTGTATTCATATCCTTCCAACAAGAGGCTGAATAAGTTGTGAATCACCCTGAATTTACCAATATTGATGAGGTAGTTTTCACTCACCGACAATTCAATCGTGATCTTTGGCAAAATAGAATCCAATGGTTCCCCAGCTTCAGTTAAGCTTATCAGGTATTCATTTAAATGCGCAATTGTGAACGCCAATTCTTGTATGGTGTTTGCTCCTGCATTTCCGTAGGTGTGTCCAGAGATCCAAATTGATTTATGGTTCCTAAAAGTTCGATGAAAATCCAAATAATCACTGAAATCAACTTTAAATGACGGATCCTTTGCGAATTTGGAAATTGGATCAAAGACGAGAATCGAATGCTCTGTAACTTTCGCAGCCTTGGCTTCATCTATAGAGTTGAACTGAATATCCGAACCAATGTGTTCAAATAAAACATCCTTAGTTAAGCGATCAAAATCATTTTGATTGGACCAAATTATTCCGACGTGGTTAATGCCATTGTTTAGGTGATCCAATATTTTTTGATTACTGTCATTTGAGTCAAAAATTTCTCGAATTGACCAATCATTGTTAGGACGGTTTCTGATAATTGTATTAGAAGATTCAGAAGATCTGCTTTCACGATGGTGATAAGCTTTGATAAGCAATCCTGGTTCAGGTTCCGATTCTAAAACAGAAATAGGTTTTCCTTTTAAGTCTTGTTCGATTTTTTTAATCCATTCAGCTTGTGAAATAGGATTAAATTCATCAAATAAATATTGCGGCATAAATTTGATTTTCTCAGTGTCCAACAAATTTAATCTAAATTTTAGGTTGAGAAAAGAAAACAGCATTCACCTTAAAGGTAGTCCAAGAGAATTTTAAAAATGATAACTAAAATTCCGCATGCGGCAATAAATCCACTTACAAAATATCTCCAAAACGAATAACCTCTTCTTTGTAGGAAATATCCTGTAAATAACCCTATCAGAAGAGAGACGGTCAACACGTATGTTGCTGCTAAACCAATACTCATTTAAATGTACTTTTAGCTTTTTCCCAATAGACATCCATTTCTTCAAGGTTCAATTCAGTAAGATTTTTTCCCTCTTTTTCGGCTGCTTTCTCCATCCACTGAAAACGATTGATGAATTTTCTATTTGTTTTGGCGAGCGCATCCTCTGGATTGATGTTGTTCCAACGCGCATAATTGATCAAAGCAAAGAGTACGTCTCCAAATTCCTCCTCCATGGCGGTCTGATCTCCTTTTTCCTCTTCAGATCTAAATTCGTTAATTTCTTCATTTACCTTGTCCCAAACTTGATTTTTGTTATCCCATTCAAAACCTACTCCTTTTACTTTATCCTGAATTCGGGTAGCTTTTACCAAAGCAGGTAGGGACTTTGGAACACCTTGCAAGACTGATTTTTTTCCTTCCTTAAGTTTCAGTTTTTCCCAATTGGCTTTTACGGTTTCTTCATCATTTGCTTCAACATCTCCATATATATGAGGATGTCTATGCACCAGCTTATCGCAAATGCCATTTAATACATCAGCGATATCAAAAGCACCTTTTTCCGAGGCAATTTTCGAATAGAAAACCATGTGAAGCATCAAATCACCAATTTCTCCTTTTAACTCTTCCATGTTTTCATCAAGAATAGCATCCCCCAACTCATAGGTCTCTTCTATCGTTAAGTGACGAAGAGAGGCTAAAGTTTGTTTGCGATCCCATGGACATTTTTCTCTTAATTCGTCCATAATGGTGAGTAGTCGGTCGAAAGCCTCAAGTTTGTGGTTCATTTTTCTTAATTTTGAACAAAATTAACCAAGTTGATGAATAAAAACGGAATAAATTGAAGCAAGTTGTCCTTGTTTTATTGATGATTTGGGGTGTAAACGGGTGGACGCAGAATAGCGGACCCTTCTCAATAGGTTTACAGTACAAAAATGGGTTTCTTTGGGCACACAGAGAGACCATGCATCATTTGGTTGAAGGGAGAAACCATGTAATTGAACTAGAATTATCAAGGCAAGACACTTCAGGCACTCCATCTAGTGATTTATACCAATACCCAATTAAAGGTTCTAGTTTGATTTTTCACGACTATGGTTATCGGCCGGTCTTAGGTGTAAGTGCCACTTATTCTCGATTTACAAAGTTTCCGATTTACCAGAGCAAAAAGTGGGGGTTTGTCGATTTTCGTTTAGGCCAAGGAATAAGCTATATAACGGAGAAATACGACGATTTTGAGAATAAGAAGAACATTGCAATTGGTTCGCACATCAACGGTTTTGTTAACCTCCAGTTTTCTTGGATGAAACAGTTCGATCATTTCTATGTGGGGGCAGGAGTAGATTTTTCTCATATCTCAAACGCACGACTCAAGACGCCTAATCAAGGATTAAATACGTTAACTGCATTTGCAACAGCTGGCTATAATATATCACCGAGGAAGGTTTATGAGAAGCCGAAGTATCAGGGTGAGTTGAGTGATGTGAGAACTTTTAATAAATGGCATTTTCATTTCATTTTTGGTTTAAAGCAAAACTTGCCGGATCATTTCGATGCACGAAATTTTGGAGTTGCTGCCTTGCAGGGATTGTACCGAAAGAATGTTAGTTTGCTTTGGGATTTTGAAGCAGGTATTGATATGTTGTACAACGAGGCCAATCGATGGTATAAAGAAATAGAGCCGGTACCTGCTTATCAGGCACTCTTAGTTGGTGGATATTCGGGAATGGCCTTGTCGCTTTATCGATCTCAGATTTATTTTGGTTTAGGCGTATATGGATTAAATATGATTAATCCAGATGGTTGGGTGTACAACCGAGCGGGTATTCGATTATTGTCGAATGAGAAATGGAATTTTTCAATCGGTATTAAAGCACATGTTGGCGTAGCGGATTATTTAGAGTGGGGGTTAGGTTATCGTCTGTAATGAAAATGGAAAGCAGAATGAGGATTTGGATTTTTATCATCGCGGTTAGTTTTTTGTCATTTATAAGTTGCCGAAAGGCTGAAGAACGTTCTTGTTTTAAAGGAACAGGAGGTTATGCAGAGCAAATATATTCCCTTGATTCAGTTAGGGCTTTTCATCTTAATAAGAACATTAAGTATCGTTTTTATCAGGATAATCAACGGAAGGTGATCGTTAAAGGAGGAAAGAACCTTATTCAACAGATTGAAATTGATGTTCGGGACAATGTACTTTATGCCACAAATAATAACGGATGTCGATTTTTAAGAGGCTATGATGATATTATAGAGGTAGAATTTCATTATCCTTTTTACAATCGGATCTACGCCGAACCAACAGACTCGGTTGTTTTTGAAAATACAATAACAGGTTACAATCTGGATATTGAAATGCGCAATGGTGCAGGGAGTTTAAAAATTGATACAGATCTCAAAAACAAACTAACGCTAGTAGTTTCTTATGGGGCAGGAGATTTTACATTAACTGGAAAAGCAGCGCAAGCAGAATTAAAAATCCAAAATAATGCCTCTGCCAACGCAACCGGATTTTGGGCGAAATACATATACTTCTATCAGAATTCAACTGCAGATTTATTTATCAATTTGGGAGGCATTTCCACATTGGCGGTTATTGATGGAACCGGAGATGTATTCTATATCGGAGTGCCATCAAATGTCGATCGTGAAGGATTGGGAGTTGGAGAAATGATTCAGATTTAAAAATTAATGATTCGCTAAGTTGATTCTTAAAAAATAATTCTATTTTTAGGAATTATAAAATAATTAATCCTAAATCTATTATTATGCACAAGCAACGTTTAGCTGTAATGATCGCTGCCGGAGTCGGCGTTATTTCAACATTTTTACCATGGGTAACTGTTTCCCTTTTTGGTTTTTCTACTTCAGTAAATGGGATCGGCACTTGGCAAGGTATTTTAGTCTTTTTACTTTCAGTTGGTGCTGGTGTATTAGCCTTTCTTGGTGATGATCGCAACAAACCGATTGAAGCAAACTAAGTTAAATTTGTAGCCATTGCAGGTGGAGTTAGTTTCCTATTGATGTTGTTGATAGTTTTAACTGGTGGTGGCGCGAGTTATGGAAGTCTGGGAATGGGCGCTTGGCTTGCACTGATTGCTAGTCTTGCTGTCCTAGCAGTGCCTTTCGTTATTAAGGATAGTGGTGAAATTTCAATCCCAACGAAAGACAGTATCAAGGATGAGTTCAACGAAATTAAAGATAATTAAGAATAAAAATATCGATTTTAAAGCGCCTTTTTTTGGGCGCTTTTTTCATTTAAAATGAGTGTTATGACAACAATATCTGATGAAATTTTGGAGGAAGATGTTAGAGCAACAAAACATCAATTACCGATGTTTTTAAACGTACTGACAATCTTGACTTACATTGGTAGTGGTTTTGCTGTGATCGGAGCCATTTATAATTTGGCAACAATAGAACAACAAAAAGAGGCGATTCGTTTGTTAGAGTCTATGGGGAGTATGAGAGATAATCCCTTTATGAATGATAGTATGATTGAATCGATGAAGGTGGCTTATGAAAATATTTATTTGATGCAGGGATCGGCATTAGTCGTTGCAATAGCTTGTATAGTCGGGGCTTATTTAATGAGAAAGCTGAAAAAAAGCGGTTTCTTTATTTATTTAGGGGCTTCAATCGTCAGTGTGGCTATTCCTCTCGCCGTTATTGGGTTTGGACTTATGGGGATGATGATTGTGGCAGGTTCTATTTTTACGATCGCTTTCATTATCATGTACGGTGTGAATTACAAGTACTTACACTAAGTTTAGAGGGAAAAACTTTGATATTTCAAATTAAATGCTACTTTTGCTGATTAACTTATTTTAACAAATCCAAAATCATTTATTATGTCAGAAGAAATTATCGATCAGTCATCAGGACAAAATCAAACAGTTCCTCAAGCGGTAAAAACACTCGGGATTTTGAGCATAATAGGCTCTAGTCTTTGGTTACTTTTATTATTGATTGGGGGTATTTATATATTCTCTGCCTCATCTGCCATGAGCGGAATGCTTGGTCAAGCATTTGGATCAGCCATGGGAATCGTTGCCGTTGTATTTTTATTCTTCGTTTTGTTGAATGTGTTAACATTAATTGCAGCGATAAAAATGATGGCTGGTAAAAAAGGCATGTTCATTATGTATGCTATTGCCAATGGGATTTGGTCATTGTTTTTTCTACTTTCTCTTGGAAATCAGGCAAACCCGGCTTTACCAGCTTTAACAGGATTAGCTGGTGTTGGATTTATCATTGGATTTGGTGTTCAAATGAAGAATATGCCAAAGTAGGTAATTAACTCAATTGTTAAAATCGCCTTTAGTTTTTAATGACTTTAGGCGATTTTTTTATATTAAGTGTGATATTCAGCACTTGTGATTCACTCAAAACATACTTAACTTTGTACAAAACTCAATAAATGAAATTAGCACTCATCGCCATAGGATTATTAGGATTAGGTTTTGCCGGAATTGCGATCAAAATTTGGGGCAAAAAAGGAGGTAAATTCGAAGGAACTTGTGCAAGCAATAACCCTATGTTCAACGAGGAGGGACAATCGTGCAGCTTTTGTGGTGCGCGTCCCGATGAGCAATGTTTGAAGGATGAGGTTGTCGCTTAAATCGACTTAGGACCAACAGGTCTGATTATTTCTAAATTATACAGCAACATCGTTATCACGCAAAGCATCATTAAGCGAAGTCTTCTTATCCGTACTTTCCTTACGTTTGCCAATAATTAGAGCACAAGGAACCTGATATTCTCCTGCCGGAAAAGTCTTGGTATATGATCCCGGTATTACTACACTTCGTTCAGGAACATAACCTCTCATTTCAACGGGTGTCTCACCTGTTACATCAATAATTTTAGTGGACATTGTTAAAACAACATTTGCGCCCAGCACGGCTTCTTTACCAACCCGCACGCCTTCAACGACAATACAACGAGAACCAATAAAAGCATTGTCTTCAATAATAACTGGAGCGGCCTGCAGAGGCTCTAATACACCACCAATTCCAACGCCACCACTTAAATGCACATTTTTACCAATTTGAGCACATGAACCAACAGTTGCCCATGTATCTACCATTGTACCGGCGTCGACATAAGCTCCAATATTTACGTAAGATGGCATCATAATAACACCAGCAGAAACGTAAGCGCCATATCGAGCAATGGCATGAGGAACTACTCTTACACCTTTTTCTGCGTATCCTGTTTTTAAGGCCATTTTATCGTGAAATTCAAAAGGACCAACTTCGATGGTTTCCATCTTACGAATTGGGAAATACATTACCACAGCCTTCTTTACCCATTCATTGACCTGCCATTCACCATTTTCCAATGGTTCTGCAACGCGAAGTTCTCCTGCATCGAGAGATGCAATTACAGATTCAATTGCACTTCGTGTTTCCTTTTTTTCTAATAGACTTCTGTCATTCCAGGCTTGTTCAATGATTGCTTTTGACATATCGTGGTTTTTTTTCGCAGTAAAGATAGTATTTGATCAACGAATCTTCTTTATTTTTGTGATGAATAATTAACGAAAATCTACGTAGATGTTTGGAAACGGCATGATGAAAAAACTGCAAGAAATGCAGGCAAAAGCTGAAGAAGCAAAAGAGCGCTTGAATCATATCAAATTAATTGGTGAAGCAAGAGAGGGCGACGTTCGTGTTGAAGTAAACGGTAATGGAGTAATCACAGACATCACCATTAAAGATGGCATCGAAGGTGAAGCGTTAAAACAACTCATCATTACTGCGGCCAATAGAGCTTTGGAACAATCCTATCGCACGAAGGAGATGGAAATGGCACAGTCTGCTAAAGGCATCATTCCAGGTATGTAATCAAATCGATACCTATGCCAATGGTTCTGTCTTAATGAACCTCAAAAGGCATTGGTAGTGCGGATTTCTTTATCGGAAAAGGTATGGATTGCTCATAGCAATGAGTATCACCATAAGTACGAGTAATATTATAAGGCCTGACAAACACAGTCCAATTATTGAACATATTTTTCCTGCATTGGAGGTTTGATATGATTGCCCATACCGACTCGGATCAGATTGATAGAGTGCCTTGTCTGATTTGTGTAAACTAAGTCCAATGATTCCCAAAATGAGTCCGGGGATACCATATATAAAACTGGTAACGATTGACAAAATTCCTAAAACCAAGACTGCGGTTGCATTTGGCAATGCACTGGATTCAACATCAATGATATCTACATCTTCAAATTCTGGATCATTCATAACGGCTCTTATTGTTAGGTTACGAAAATAATAATATTCCTGACTGGGTTTGTATTTTAATTAAAAACATAGACCTTTACCAGTATTCAGAAAAAGTATTATGTCAGTAGATTTAATCGTTTTATTATTAGCCTCATTCGGAGCGAGTTGGTTGACATTTTTCTGTGGTTTTGGTTTAGGTACTTTATTAACCCCCGTATTTTATTTACTATTTAAAGATATGGCTTTGGCTATTGCAGCTACAGCCATTGTTCATTTTCTGAATAACATCTTTAAATTCTTATTGATGAAAAGAAATGTGGATTGGAAAATTGTCATTCCATTTGGAATAGCTGCGATACCAGCGGCTTTCTTCGGTGCATTTTTAATGACGCGTTTTAATGATGAACACCTTTTAACCTATAACCTACTCGGTATAGAGGCCCAGATGACGCTGTTTAATTCGATTTTCGGACTTATACTGATTGGGTTTGCGTTGATTGAATTAATCCCTAAATGGTCACTTGCTTTTTCGAGACAGCAACTTTGGGTTGGTGGTTTAATCAGTGGTTTTTTTGGAGGTTTATCTGGCCATCAAGGCGCTCTAAGAACAGCTTTTTTGATTAAATATAATCTTAAAAAAGAGGTGTTTATTGCAACTGGAATTGTTGTAGCCTTAATTGTTGATATTGTGAGGACAAGTATGTATGCTTGGGATAATAATTACAGCTTTCAGTCGAAGGAATGGTTGTGGGTCGTGCTCGCTTTGGCTGCAGCATTATTAGGTGCGATAAGTGGTAAATTGCTGCTGAAGAAAATAAAGATTAAGGCACTGAATCTGGTAATATCGATTGCATTGCTTGTGTTTGGTTTAGCACTGTCATTAGGTCTCTTGAAATAATAAACAGCGAATTATTTCAATTTCCTTAATTTAGGATGTCAAACGAAATCAGAGGATGAAAAAAAAGGAAATCAGATCACTTTTTAAACAAAAAAGAGAAGCCTTGTCGAAAACAGCGCTTGAGAATCACGCTTTAGCAATTGTTAACAGAGCGATCTACAACTTGGAACTCACGGGTAAAAAAGTAAGTATTTTCTTGCCTATTGAACGATTTAAAGAGATCAACACATTTTATATTATCGACAAAATCGATGCGAATTTCTATGTTCCAGTGATTTCGGGAGAGGCTTCACTGAAACACATTCGTTATGTCTCAAAAGATCAGCTAGAAATTAGTTCATGGGGGATACCGGAACCAACCTCTGGTGTTGAGATTGATGTACGGGGGCTCGACGTAGTTTTTGTGCCGCTTTTAGCGGTTGATCAAAGAGGCTATCGCGTAGGTTATGGAAAAGGATTTTATGATGAGTTTCTAAGTCAATGCCGCCCAGACTGTCAATTTATTGGATTGAGTTATTTTGATCCAATTCCATTAATTGAGGATATTCGAGAGGAAGATGTTAAACTTCATGCTTGTATTACGCCAGTGGCTCATTTCAAGTTTTAACCGCCTAGATGGTTCGAAAACACTTATAAGTTGTGAGTTGGACTGATTATTGTTATCTTGCTTCTCAAATAAATATGCGATGTGATGTAAGTATCTCATGTTGTTAACGACTTAATAAATCAATACAACTTAATTATGAAAAGTTTTGTACTCCTTTTGACACTTTGTTTCACCACATTCGCATGGTCAAGTGATCGACCAGACCACTCAATCTTAGATCGTTTGCTCAATGCTCATGTCAGTTCTTCTGGAAAGGTGGATTATGGAGCAATGAAAAAGAAAGTAGATACGCTTGACAAATACCTGGTTCAATTGTTGAATATCGCTCCGGCAAACGATTGGTCTAAAAATGAGCGTAAAGCTTATTACATCAATGCTTATAATGCTTATACACTGAAATTTGTCTTGGTTAAATATCCGGTGAAGTCGGTAAAGGATATCAAGTTTTCCGCAAAAGATATTTGGAATACACGCATGGTGAAATTAGGTGGCAAAGCATATACACTTCAACAAGTTGAAGATGATATTCTCAGAAGAATGGGAGATGCACGAATCCATTTCGCTATCAATTGCGCTTCTTATTCATGTCCGCGCATGTGGAATCATGCGTACACGGCAGACAATGTAAGTTCGAGAATGACAAAATTGACAAAAGAGTACATTAACGACGAAAAACACAATATCATCACACCGAAGAAAATTAAGATTTCGAAAATTTTTGAATGGTATGCCGATGATTTTGTGAAAGAAGGTCAAACCCTAATTGATTTCTTAAATAAATATTCGGATGTTAAAATTAGCCCGAATGCTAAAATTGAATACTTACCTTATAACTGGTCATTGAATGAGTGATACTTTAGTTAAAAAACGTTTAACAACGCAAGATCAAATTGTGATTCTAAACCAATCAGCGAAAACAGGCCCTGCTTTTGTTGATAAGATGAAGTCCTTTAATAGCTTTCCGTTGCGCCCAAAAGCATTGGAGATTTTGCAGATAAATGTAGGATACATGTGCAATATGGAGTGTAATCATTGTCATGTAGATGCATCACCAAGAAGGAAAGAAATAACACCGAAAACAATTCTTCAAAAGTGCCTTGATGTTATTGATGCAACACCGTCTATTCATACAGTTGATTTGACAGGAGGAGCTCCTGAAATGAATCCGGATTTCCAATGGTTGATAGAAGAACTAGCAAAGCGTAATGTAGAAACTATTGTCAGAAGTAACTTGACCATTTTGGTGGAAGGGAAGTTCAAGACTTACCCAGAATTTTTGGCGAAAAATAAGGTGACAATTGTTTCCTCTTTGCCGTGTTATACAGAAGAAAATACGGACGCACAACGTGGAGATGGAACATTTAATAAATCGATTTTAGCGCTTAAAAAATTAAATAGTTTAGGGTATGGAAAGCAAGATGATCTTAAATTACATCTTGTATATAATCCTGGCGGAGCATCCGTTGCACCTAATCAAGCTAGTTTAGAAGCGGATTATAAGCGTGAATTGGGAGATCGATTTGAAATTGATTTTCATAATCTATACACAATTACAAACCTACCAGTCAGTAGATTTTTGGAATACCTAGAAAATGAGGGGAAAACACAATCATATATCGAATTACTAGCGAGTAGTTTTAATCCTGCTGCGGCAACAGAGGTCATGTGCACCAATACACTGTCGGTAGACTGGAACGGGAATCTTTTTGATTGTGATTTTAATCAGATGCTTAAGCTTCCAGTAACGGCTAAAAAATCGAGAAATATTATGGGTTTTGATGCTGATGATTTGGCTGATAGAAATATAGTCTTAAATCAACATTGTTTTGGATGTACTGCAGGTGAAGGTTCTAGTTGTCAAGGTGCATTTACATAATTAGAGTATTTGATGAAGTACTTTTTACTCCATATTCTCCTATTCGTATTTAGTCAAATAGGCTTGTCACAGGATGATCAAGCTTATGATGAGATGTTAAAAGAGCATTATAAGGGGACTGTTCCCTTGATGCAGCCTGCAGATTTGTATAAGCGTATGCTTGCGGGAGAAACCATGCATTTATTAGACACGAGAGAAAGTCGAGAGTATAAAATATCTGCAATTCAAGGAGCGGTGCATGTAGGTTTTCTATTTTTCACACCTGGAAAGGTCGATCAGATCAGTAAAGATGATCTCGTGGTCGTATACTGCACGATTGGTGCAAGAAGTGAAACCGTTGGAGAGAAATTATTGAACAATGGTTTTTCCAATGTTTATAATCTGTACGGAGGAATAATCTATTGGAAAAACAAAGGTTATCCCGTTTACCATAATAATAAAAAAACGGAGGATGTTCATGTGTATTCTAAAAAGTGGGGCGAATGGCTTGAAAACGGAAATCCTCGTTATTAATGAATGATACTTTACTCATAGTATTTGCCAAAAATAAATTGCTGGGAAAGGTAAAGACCAGACTAGCGAAAACGATTGGAGCGCAAGACGCCCTTCGGGTTTATGAACGTTTATTGGAAATTACCGAAAAGGCATCCAGTCAAATAGAAGGTGTTGATTTGAGGATTTATTATTCACATGCTATAGACGATAGTTCTTGGGTTCAACATAATGATAAATATGTTCAAGTAGGCGAATCTCTTGGAGAACGCATGGGAAATGCTTTTGAAAAAGGATTTCAGGATGGCTACAAAAAGATAATTGGAATAGGCGCTGATTTAGATAAAATGGATCAGCAAACGATTCTTGATGCGAAACACTTATTACAAACGAATGATTTCGTTTTTGGTCCTGCCGCGGATGGTGGATATTATCTAATTGGACTTAATGGAAAAAAGGGAGACTACGTCTTTATAGACAAACCCTGGAGTACGTCTTCATTGCTTCAGGTAACACTGGAAGAAATCAATACAAATAACCATCAATATGCATTGATGGATACACGAAATGATATCGACAATATTGAAGATTTAAGGCAATCATCAATCGCTGTGGAATTTGCAGGAATCTTTTAGAAAGAACAAGGTCTATTCAACAAAGATTTGGTAAAATAGATAAACGTTTCCAGGTCTTTCTCTCGTGTTGCTATTCCGACTGAAACTCGTGTTGCTCCTCTCATTTTTTGAAGAAATTCGACCATTTCATTATAGTTTCCATTGTCTCTGCTAGTGAAATATCCCGAAAGTTCATCTGTGGTTACGCAGTTGTTTATTTCATCAATTCCGGGATTACAAAAACAGCCAGATCGAATTGAGATTAATTGTTTATTGGCCATTTCTTCAATCTTCTCAAAAGGGTACGGTTTTCCTTCTGGATCGAAAAAGTTCATAATTAAGGTTCCACCAACCAGTTGGCGATCTATAGGGCCGAATATCTTTATTAGATTATTACCGTTGTCATGTTTTAAATCGCCTAACTGTTGGTACAAGTAATTGATCAGGTCAGTGATACGCTCATTTATCCGACTCATACCGATTGATTCAATGTAATCAAGACCAATTTTTATTGCTGGAATGCCCAAATAATCAATCGTGCCGTTTTCGAATCTTTCGTGATTATTGGCAAGATAATGATGAGCGGCATTCACAGAAGCCAGAGTTACTGTTCCTCCAGCAAACCATCTTTTAACCAATTTATTGAATTTTGATTTTTTCACCAATAAACAACCTAAACCAGTTGGGTATCCAAATATCTTGTAAAATGAAACGGACACAAAATCAGGTTTGAATTCAGTCAAATTTAATTTTGAAGTCGGAACAAAAGCAGCAGCATCAAGTAATACATCCCATCCTTTCTCTTGCGCTTTAGCTATCCAATTAAGATCGTGTTTTACACCCGAAACATTTGATTGAGCCGGGAAAGCAAACAGTTTATTTTTCGCATCGGCGTGTGCATCCAAATCTTGATTCAATTCATCTTCAGCTATCCTCAGATCTTCATATTGTAGGGAGGTGTATTTGAAACTAGCTCCTCGGTTCGTGGCGTATTCTCTTATACCATTTACGGAGTTATGATTGTCTGATAACAACAAGAAAAAACTATCTTGTTCAAACGGGTAACATTCTCCTACAATTTTTAATGCCCCTGAAGCGTTCTGCGTGAAAACACAATAATAATCATCAGACGCATTGAAGAAACTTAATACTTTTTGTCGTGCATCTTCAACCAAAACAGTGGCAAGTTGAGAAGAAGGATTGGTAGAATGTGGATTACCAAGTACTTGATTTGATAGCAACTTGAAATGTTCATCCAATTGAGACTGTCCGTGAAGATTACCTCCAGTAAAATCCAGATAAGTTTGTCCTGCTTCCGCTAACCGTTTGTATTCTTTTTTGAACAGGTCATTGAAAAAGGCATGATGAGCAAGCTCGGTTTTCGAGTTGCTTTGTGTATCCAGTCTCTTCTCCGAAGCTTTCTTTTCTGTTTTTTTTCTGAACAATGTAAAACTCATGGTTAGCTTTTGTATAGTCTTGGTTAATGATAAATTTCTCAAACAAATTAAGGCAATTTTTCTGGAGATGATGAAATCAAAAAAAGATAAATCGAGGCGACTATTTGAAACCTAACTTCACCCTGAATACTATCGATAAATGGTATCCGTTAGCGTGGTTAAGAATAAAACAAGTGCTTCATGTTCTTCATCTGATAGATCAAAGCCTTTAATTAAGGAGTCTTGATTTGAAGCGTTTTTACCTCCAACAGCATAATGATTGATAACCTCTTCTAGTGTACCTAGGCTACCATCATGCATGTAAGGAGCAGTTAAGGTAATGTTTCGCAGTGAAGGAACTCTGAATTTACCAATGTCAGCGCTGTCTAGAGTTAGGTTAGCTCTTCCTAAATCAATAGCATTTTTATAGAGGCCATTGTTTCTATAACTGTTATCCGAAAGGTAAAATCCTTCATGGCATTTCGCGCATTTCAGATCATCACTCATGAATAATTGTAGACCTAGTTTTTCCTGACTATTAAAGACAGCACTGTCTTTGGATTGAAGAAACGAATCGTATTTACTCGATCCTCCAATTAGGGTCCTTTCAAATGCAGCAATGGCGCGCGTTAAGCCAAATAAAGTAGGTAAAGTATCAAAGACTTCGACAAAATCCTTAACATAACTTGGGTCGTTTTGCAAACGAACAACCGCATCATCTATATCCAAGTGCATTTCGTTTTCATCTTCAATTGGAGTTATGATTTGCATCTCAAGAGAAGGTGCTCCACCGTCCCTGAACAGACTTGTGGCATAAGCTACATTGATCAGGGATGGAGCATTTCTGTCACCAATTCTATTGTTAACACCTAAGCTTAAAGCGATGGTGTCTGAAAAGGCTCGGTCCGGAAAATGACAGCTTGCGCAGCTTACACTCGTGTCAAAAGATAAAATAGGATCAAAAAATAACCTTTCTCCAAGTGCCACTTTTTCAGCCGTAATTGGATTGTCAACAGGAATTTCAATTGAAGGAAAATGAGCGGGTAAATCAACCGAAAATGGCACGATTTCATCAATTTTTTCTTGTCCTATATCAGCGCAACTTGAAAAAACCGATAGGAAAGCGATAGCGCAAAAACCTATACTGGTCTTTTTGAATATCATTGCTTGACAGTTATAGAACCTAGAAAGTTATCGCTGATTTTTTCTGACAGGTGAAAGTTTTCCATTCCACCATGGTAAAAGGGCTCTTCCGTCACATTTATGCTGTTCCCAGCAGCACCCAAAATTTGTTCGACTTCAATGGTGAAAGCGAGCACATTATCATCATTTTTCTTCAATCGCAATTCATGATCTAGTGCGAAATTTCGATAACTATCCTCTAGACCTGTGTGGTAGGCGTATATACCTTCAAACTCTCCATCTAGGTCTGCGTCAAATCGGCCTTCTATTGTAATGAATCGGTACATGGTGGCCCAACCCCAATAGGTGTTCTCGATTGTGTTTAGCGGATGTCCTTCAGTATTATAATTAGCAGGATCGGTTTCGTTTAGTTCTTTTTTAACTCCAATTCCAAATGAAATATTTTCGTATTGCCCCTTCGGCATTTCAAAGTCTAAACTAGCCTTACCGTCAGATTCAAAGGTGAAGAGGGAAATCTCTTCTATGTCCCTTTTTTCTCCATCGGAATTCGTCATTGCAAAATCAGAAACATAGAATTGAAATTTATCAATAAATATATCCGTTTCCCCATTTATTCTGAATACATCTTCTAGATTATAGTTTACACCATCATCCTGTAATTGAAATTCAACCTTCAAGTCGGAATCGATTTTTTCACCATTCTTGTTACACCCAGCTATGATCAAAATAAATCCTAGGGTAAAAAGGAATTTTACTATTCGTAATTTGTATTGTAAAGTTTTCATTTTTTGTTTTCGTTAATCCTTTTGAGACAAGTCACCATATACATAACGTTTGATATGCTCAAAAGGATGGTTTTTAAAAATACCAAGTTGTACCAATATTCATTGTTCGCCTCGTTAAAAGCTGCTCGAATCCGTTTAAATTGCTCTTCGCTGCATGCTCGTATGTTCCGAAAAATTGCATGTTTTTTGTGAACAAACGGATTCCAGATTGAACAAACCAAATATTTCCTCCTGTATTATCATGTATTAAACCCGGTTCGTTGCCAGCGCTTCTTGTTATGTCCATTTTTGCGTCTTCATAATAAAGGCCGCCTAGCAATCGAAGGGTTGTTTTTCCCAATTGGATACGATAGAGATGAGGATGATACTCCGTATACTGAAATTCCATACGACCCTGAAAATGAATATCATCAGGAATTGATCAAAATGTGTAAAGAGAAAATAGGCTTTAGACCATTAGCTACTGATCGAGACATGTTTTATTCTATCATGCGATTATACGATGAATACTTAGCCAGAGAACGTTCTGAGATAGAAGAGTACAAAAGGAAAAATGGTTTAATTAGGTAGTCGATGGTGCAATTAAAGCTTTGAGTGCATTGTAAGCTGTTAGAATTAAGTAGTTGATCCTTTGTGAATTAATGTTAAAAGTGATATTTACTATTGCTTTTGATAGTATTACTATTATATTTGTGGTATTATATCGAGTTGATGCATTATTTGCCTATACAGATCATTATAAACGAAGGACTCTACGTGAAAGATCCTGAATCCACAGCTCTGGGAAAGAAGATCATTTCAAAAAGTATCGAGTTAATTGATGAACTCGGGTTTGAGGCTTTTACATTTAAAAAATTAGGTAAGGCAATTGGTTCTCCTGAAAGTTCGGTATACCGTTATTTTGAGAGTAAACATCAGCTATTGGTCTATTTGATTTGTTGGTACTGGAGTTGGATTGAGTATAAATTAGTTTTTGGGACCGTAAATCAGCAATCATCGCTAGAAAAATTGAATGTTGCAATTCGAATTTTAACAGAACCAATACACATTGATCACTCGTTTGAGCATGTCAACGAGGTTACTCTGAACAGGATTGTTGTGGCCGAATCAACCAAGGTGTTTCACACAAAAAAAATCGATAAAGAGAACCGTTTAGGGTATTTCGCAGTTTACAAAAGAATCGTACAGCGTGTTTCGGAAATTATCTTAGAGGTCAACCCGGATTTTAAGTATCCGAATATGCTGGTTTCAACGGTGATGGAGGGTGCACATCAGCAGGCTTTTTTTGTTGAGCATCTGCCAACGATAACAGATCAGGCGGAATGCACAGATCAGGTGCAAGAGTTCTATACTAACTTGGTTTTGAAAGTGATTGGTAAGATCTAATCGAATTCTGGAAAAGCTCCTTTTTATACTTCAAGAACCCATGCAGATTGCCATGCTGGATCGATTGATTGAATCCGTGCTTTTTCTTTTTCTGCTTCATCCAAAGAAGATGTGCAAGCGATAGAGACGTAGTTGTATTTTCCTTTTATCACAGACGCGGAATAACCTTTGCTTATCAGCTCGGTCATTTTAGATGCTGCATTTTCTGCTACGGAAAAAGCGCCAATGATAATGTGATAGTCACACGTTGATTCTATTGGCATGATCTCATGTTTTTGTATATCTATGTTCGCACGAGGCTTTCCCTTTAAACGAGATGGGGTGTTTATGCTCAAAATATCAGATTCAAGATTTGAGCTCGATGCTGTTATCGTGTTTGAGTCAATTTTAGGCAAAAGCGAAAGACTATACGCAAGCCAATTTTCATTAGATGGAGGGATCAATTGAAAGTCTCTGAAAATTTCAATTTTTCCCGAATAACAAGCAATCCATATTTCACCTTTTTGCCAATTCGCGCATATTCCTATTGGTTTAGAGGTTGTACCGACTTCAGCAACGACAGTCATTGTTTTGGTGTCAATTTTGGTGAATTTGTCATCGAAATAATTCACAACATATATATATTTCTCATCCGGCGACAAGGTCATGCTGCGAGGGCCTCCCGATGTTTTGCAAAAACTGTTTTCATTTGTCAACAGGTTATGCTTAACGACTTTATTTTCAGAATTAAGAGAAACATACAAAATTGAGTCATTCGCTCCGAGAATTAAAGAACGAGGTGCTTTGCCAATATCTCTGATATAACTTACAGAATCGGTTTTCAAATCCACAACTGCAAGTTTTGAACTCCCCATTATAGCAACGAAGGCCCTTGAAACATTCTCATCAATGGCTACGCCCCTCGGATGGGGTCCAACGTGAATTCGTTTGACTTCTTTTTCTTGCTGGAGATCAATAATTGAAATATCAGAACTGACCCAATTAGAAACAATTAAGAGACTATCGTTAGTTGAGATTGCGAGATGCTTTGGAACTGATCCAACTTTAACTACTTGCTCTATTTGACCGTCAGATGTGTTTATTTTATACAGGAATCCAGGGTCATATTCTGTTCCAAGGCAATTATCACAACCTCTATTTTGAAAGTCTGAGCCTTCCATGAGATAATTAGATACCCAAAGAAATTTACCATCACTTGTATAAGCTCCTTCTACAGGGGCACCTTTTACAGTCTCATTTGAATAGTTACTAAAACCAAATTTGCTAAGGTTAACGTCATCTTTTATCTTATATAAAAGATCGCCATTGTCATTGTATATCGTCACACTGTGCCGGTACATCATGTTTTGAGCAGACACCTGTCCATTTGGACTAATAGCTACTGATTTTGGTGAGATACCACCTGCGATTTCCTTTTTTTTTCGAATATGCGTCTCCTCTTGACCATATCCTGTTGAAAAGCAAAAGAGTATGAACAAAAAACTATATGTTGGTATTCGCAAAACCATGCCAAAATATTCGATGATACGAATGTCGCAAAAATATCAGAATTCAAACATGAGGCTTTATACCTCTACTTCCTTAACAGAGGTCTTGACAATAAAGTTTCCGAGCTGAACTTGAAGCTTATTGCCATCAATTTCGAGAATTGTAGCTTTATTCGAATGGCCTTTCAGTTTAACTTGTTTGCCAACAACTAATTGTTCTTTTAACGCCTGCTCTTTCTTTCTTTTAGCTTCTATTTCTAGGGCTTTGATTTTTTCTTTATCTTCTCTTGTCTGTTCAGGAACTGCTGGTTTAGATAAGTTCTTTTCTAAAACTACCGGCTTTTCTTGCTCAAGAATTTTTGACTTTTCAATGGAAGCTAATTTTTTCAGTTCTTCATTGACCTTTCTATTCGTCTTGTGGTGTTTGTATTTGCCAAGAATATCGAAGAACTTTTTTCCAATGCTGACATATTTGTTTTGTTGCTCTATGAATAAGTTAATCCGATCGGATTTCCCTTGAAGTTTTTCCAATTTCTTCTCGTACTCACGAATCGCTCTTTGCGCTTTGTGTTGCGATTTATACTGTTCGTTATTGATCTTTTTAAACTTCGATTTTTCCTTTTGAAGAGAAGCAGATAAAGCATCAATTTCTAGCTTTTGCTCCGTTACTTTCGCCTTAGCTTTATCGATCAATTCCTCCGGTATTCCGTTGTGTTGGGCCACCTCAAATGTGAATGAGGATCCGGGTTGACCAATAGAAAGCTGAAATAATGGTTCCAATTTCTTTGTGTCGAATAACATACAGGCATTGGTAGCAGCTTCGAGTTGTGAAGTCAATATCTTTATATTAGTATAATGCGTCGTGATGACCGCATAACATTCGGATGCATATAAGGTCTCATAAAATACGGCTGCTAAAGCACCGCCGAGTTCAGGATCAGATCCGCTTCCAAATTCATCTAGCAAAAGAAGTGTTTCCGGATTCACATGCTCAAGAAAGTAATTCATCCGATTCAATCGATAACTGTACGTGCTTAACTGGTTTTCGATAGATTGATTATCTCCGATATCGGATAAAACTTGATCAAACCAACAACAAGAACTATCATCATGAACTGGAATAAACAATCCGGCTTGGAACATCAGTTGTAATAAACCGACAGTTTTTAGCGTGATCGACTTTCCTCCGGCATTTGGACCAGAAATTACCAAAAAACGACTTTTGTCGTGTAATTCGATATCTTGTCCAATAGTGGCTATTCCTTCCTCCTGATTCTTGAGGTAGAGCAGGGGGTGAATGGCATTTTGCCATTTCATTTTACGTGATCGATTATAACCTGGACGTATTCCTCTGTATGTGCTCGAAAACAATACTTTTGCGTTCAGCAAATCGAATCTTACTAACAAACGTTGAAAGGCTTTTAAATGACTTTTTTCGCTTCTAAGTCGGTAAGTTACTTTTTCTAGAATTAAGAAAACTTCATTGTTTTCATCTATTCGAAGTTGCTCTTGTTCTTTGTTTAGCTCTACATTTTCAACAGGCTCAATATAAGTGTAGTTTCCTTTTGAACTCGTCCCGTACATTTTTCCCGGTACTCTTCTTTTGTACTGCGATAAAACAGCCAAAAGTCTGCGGTTTTCAAGAAATGTCTCTTCTGAATCTCCTAAAAATTCATCTTGCTTACAGCGACGCAGCACTCTCTCGAAATTCTTGTTGATTAAAGTTCGATTCTCTCTTTGCTTCTTGCGTAATTGAGCCAATCGCGGTGTCGCATCATCTTTTATCTTGAGCTTTTTCTCATCCAAAACTTCCGTAATCACCGCAAGAATTTCGTGAATTCCTGTTATGTGCTCACAAGCTGCAAAGACAAGTGGATAATCGTTTTTTTCGCGCCGTGCAAAATCAATTAATTGCTTAGTCCCAAGGCAGAGCGAGTAAACTTTCAGTAATTCGTTCAGAATGAGTACTCCGTTTTCAATGCGCAAAATATTTAAAGCATTATCGATGTCCTCTGAGTTTGAATGAGGAAAACTTAAACGAGGATCAGCATGGATGTCTTTGATTTCTTGCAGTAAATCAAACTCTTTTAGTAACAGTTCGGGTGACTCAAAAGGCTTTGAAAATTGAGCATTCTTTTTTGCTTTAGCTGATTTACAATGAGCAGCAAGTAATTCACAAACGCGATCAAATTCTAAGTCCTTATTACTTTGTTCGTCAAAAGCCATAACTGTTCTAAGCATTGCAAAACTAGGTATTTTTGAGATGGTTGTTTATCATCTCTTGCTAAAATCAATGATAAGAACGGTTTCAAAGGCTTAATGTTCTCCTTTCGTAGCCTGAATCCATGAACTGGGCGAAATTATATGGACCGTTTTTTTTGACTCAACTGTTTTTTTAGTTTTGATAGAAACCAACAAAACCAGAGAGTATGAAATTTCTTGTCGCATTGTTTTTTATGGGCAGTGTTTTTTCTGTTTTAGCAGATTCACCGCTTACCTCTACACATTTTGCAAAGGCATATGAAAACGACAAAATGGTTATTTCAGCCAAAGTGGATGGTATGAACAACAAAGTACTTAAGTTTCTCGGCAAAGAGAAAAAACCGGCGGTTACAAAGTTGGCGATTATCAATCAACTAGGATGGGGTAATAAAAGCTATGTTACCGATTTCGAGAATTATCTCTTGGAGAAACGAATAGGGTTAAAACCAGAAGTTTTTGAATACTTGTGCGCATTTTCAGAGGAAATTCCAGCAGAAAATAAACAAACCAATCTTCTAACTGCTGAAGATTTAATGTGTTGGGCTTATTTTCAAGCATTAGGCGATTATTTTAATCCTTCATTAGCGAGTAAAGCAGCTTATTTGTCTTTTGTTCGTGAACCCGAAAGTATGGCTCATGCTGCTGTATTTGCCCTTATAGCATGTCAAATATCATTTGATACAGATTGGTGCGGGGTTTATCAGATAGGTAAAGAATTTTTAGTTGAAAAGGATTATACTAAGGAAAAATTGAGTCCAGAAGCAGTGAAAATAATCATGGATTATTTGAACCTATATTCAGCGGATTGTAAATAACATTACCTATAGTTTTCGAGAAATAATTCATACTCGAATGTCTCCGTCGGGGTACTTCTCCAAGGCACATCAGATTCATTTTCGGTATTGAGGGCAAGCTCCTTTAAGGTTTCTAAGGTGACTTCCTTTTTTTCTTTATCATTAAAACAAAGGAGGTAGCTAATATCAGAAAGAATGCTTCCTAAAACAAGATGTTGCCGCTGCTGCTCCGAATAATATAATGTGTTTTTCGTTTGCTTCATTCTTTTTGAAACGGGTTACAAATGTCTTTTCTTCAGTGCATCCACCCTGAAACTCTTTAACCATGATCTCACTGGGAAAAATAACTTCTTTTCTATTCCAGTAAATGGAAAAAATGAACTGATTGAAATAACAGTCTGGTGCGCCACAATCATAAGCATGTAAATCAAATTCAAAATTGAAATTCAGACTGTCACCATTGGGATTCACTGCACCCCTGATATAAAGCTCAGCAAGAAAACTTTCCTTAAGTGTCGTATCTGTTTTCTGAGCTAATAATTAATTGCGTATACTGTCCTGATAAGATGCGTTACAAGAAGAAACCGTATCATTTGAATGAAATGATCCAAGAATTCCAATCAACAAGAGAGCAAAGATGTACAGTGATATTCGAATCATTTTAAATTATCAATTCCTAAAATAAAAGCATATTCCTCAGCCACCTCTTTTAATTGCTCAAAACGACCTGACGAACCGCCATGTCCGGCGTCCATATTTGTACGAAGTAATAAAGGATTGTCATCTGTTTTTAATTGCCTCAGTTTTGCAACATATTTAGTCGGCTCCCAGTATTGTACTTGTGAATCATGTAGCCCACTTGTTATTAACATTGCAGGGTATTCCTTAGCTTCAATTTGATCATAAGGCGAATAGGAAAGCATATAATCATAAAACGCTTTTTCGTTCGGATTTCCCCACTCATCATATTCACCAGTTGTGAGCGGAATGGTGTCGTCAAGCATAGTTGTGACAACGTCAACAAATGGTACTTGTGAAACGATCCCTTTCCATAAGTCTGGACGCATATTGGAGACAGCCCCCATAAGTAAACCTCCTGCGCTCCCTCCCATAGCAAACACTTTTTCGCTGTCACAGTAGTTGTTTTCAATTAGGTATTCCGCTGCAGAAATAAAATCCTTAAAACTGTTTTTTTTCAACATCAGTTTCCCTGACTCGTACCAATTGGTACCTAAGTATTCACTACCTCTGATGTGTGCTATAGCATATACAAATCCGCGGTCCAAAAGGCTCAATCGAGCACTGCTGAAATAAGGGTCTATCGTGGCACCATAAGATCCGTACGCATATAACAACAACGGTTGTTTGCCATTTTTCTCAAAATGCTCCTTTTTGTAGACCAAGGACACTGGAATTGCGACGTCATCATGACCTTTTGCCCAAACACGTTCAGTTCCGTAATCAGATGACTCAAAGTTCCCTAAAACAGTTTTCTGTTTGATAGGTGTTTGTTCTAGTGATTCAAAATCAATATCGATTGTCGATGTTGGAGTTGTCATAGAGCTATAACCAATCCGGACAGCAGTAGTATCGTATGTTGCATTTTGACCAAAGAATACCATATACGTTTCTTCATCGAAAGGAACAGTTCGAATTGTTAGGTCTCTTCGATTAAAAATCAGGATTCTCGATAGACCGTTTTCCTTCTCTTGAATGGCGATGTGATTTTCAAAAACTTCGTAATCCTCAAGGAGTATTGCTGGATTATGGGCTCGAATTGTGATCCAATTCTCAGGGTTGCGATCTTCGTGGTTAGGGGTTCGAACCAGTTTGAAGTTTTTTGCATCGAGGTTTGTTTTTATTACGAAACAGTCTCCAGCAGATTCAGGGTAATATTCATGGCCATCTTTCCGGACGGTAAACACATTAAAACCTCCAAAGTCATCCGCCTTTTTATATCTAAACTCAGTAGTAAGTGTACTGTGCGACCCAATAAAAATATATTTGAAATCTCCGGACTTGTTGAGGTTGACAATATAAGTGTCATCTTCCTCTTCATAAATATTTTCTAGTGATTGAGTATTTCGGTTAAATGATTGAATCAGATAGGGTCTTAGGGTTTCCGGATCTTTTTTTGAAAAATATAATAACTCATTGTTATTGTGCCAAGCCAAGTCACTACCACAACCTTCAATCTCATAGGCAAGAATTTCTCCAGTTGTTAGATTTTTAAAACGAATCCGATAAATTCGACGTCCTGTTATATCCTCTGTGAATGCCAACCATTTATTATCTTTTGTGACGCTAAAGGCTACAATTTCATAATAATCATAATCCTCCGCCAATTCATTTTCATCAAGCAGAATGAGCTCTTTTGAATTCATGTCATCCGCTTTCCGACAATAAATAGCGTGTTCTTTGCCTTCTTCGTAACGGGTGTAGTACCAATAACCATTTTTGAAATAAGGAGCTGATTGATCTTCCTCTTTTATCCTTCCACGCATTTCAAGATACAATAACTCCTGAAGCTTTTTGGTAGGTGACATAACATGATCAAACCAATCGTTTTCAGCTTTTATATAGTCAATCACTGCTGAATCATCACGATTTCTTAACCAATAATAAGGATCGTTACGAACGTGTCCGTGTTTTTCGAGTTCAAATGGTATTGCCTTTGCAACAGGTGCTTTTTTCATAATCTTTAGTTGCTACGAAGGTACAATCTTCGTCCAAATAGCTGATTAAACCTCATTCAATAATTGCAATGCGACGAAAAGTGGAATCAGCATATTTATCATCACGGCCATATACATCAGGATGAAAAATGATATTTCCTGTACTATCTCCTGTGGCAGATATGTACTCTATGAAAACCTCCAAAGGTTCATTCAATTCAAGGACCTGTTGTGTCCCTCTGATGATTAGACTGTCAAGCGTATCTCTGACTACTTCGTGCTGATCGGTCTCTAGCATTACTTTTGCCAAGTCAAATGGTTGATGTAATCTTACACATCCATGCGAATAGGCGCGCACATCATTCATAAACAATCGCTTTGTTGGCGTGTCGTGTACGAATACAAAATGAGGATTTGGAAACAGAAACTTGATACGACCTAAACTGTTGCCGTATCCACCGTCTTGCCGCACTTTGTATGGAAAGTTCCATTGTTTTATTTTTGACCAGTCTATAGTTGATGGATCCACCTGATTGCCATTTTTAAACAATTTATATCCCTTTTTAGAAATATAAGCGGAGTCTTTTCTTGCCGCATACAATATTTCTGTTGAAGAAATCGAGTAGGGCACATGCCAAAACGGATTAGTAACCATTCTTATCATTGTCGCATGAAATTCTGGTGTTTGCGTAGCATAAGCTCCAACGATTACACGATGCTTCGCTTTTAAAGTGTCTCCGTTGAAAAAATACAAGGTATATTCAGGAATGTTTACGCGGATGTATCGATTTGGATATGCTTCTTTCCAACGCCATTTTTCTAAACTAATAGCCGCCTGGTAAAAGCGATCAAGATTACTTTTTTCAAGCGCCCTACTGGTCCATTTCCCTACGACGGCATCGTCTTTTAATCCGTTGATTTTTTGAAATACTTTTAAACGTTCGATGAAAATGGAATCATTTTGAATGTCCAAGGAATCCGCAAATCCATGCGCCATAAGAACAGCTTTGGTTTTATCATAACAGGCTGCAGAATCATCTTTAATTGATGGAATTGAATAACGATTAGTATCAAGAGAAAATTGATCTAGAAAACGCGCTAGACCCAATTGCAATTGCTGATATTCCCAAAATGTGGGTGCATGTTTAAGTATAATTGAATCCACTGAGGCGCCTTCGACAACTTGGTTTAATTCTTCTTCTATCGAATAATCAACGGAATCCTTTTTCCATACGTATGTGTAATTGGAGGAATCAATGCATCCTACCTCAATATGAGTGATGTATAAATAAAACGCATTTGTTAAAAGCATTTCAACGTCGGCAACGGAAGAATCTAGGTTTTTGTGTATGGAATTTGCATGAAACATACTTGGGATGAATCCATGATCATAACAGCTGTCGACTAAACCAAGCATTGCTCTACCAGCCGCAGTTAGGTCACTTTTTGTTGTCCAAATGGGAAGGAACCCGTGTTCGCGATAATAGGCCAAAACTTCTTCACTCGCCAAAAGTGTGTCGCTATCGTATACCAATACTCGTGTCGAGTCAAACTTACTCGAGAGCACCTCGCTCCAACTAAATTCTTCTTCCGTCCATACGTGCTCTTCACCCGAACAGCTAAGGAGTGTAACGAAAAAGGCTAATATCAGTATACGAAGGTACATACGTGTAATTTACGATTTAAAGTTAACATCCAATTTGGATTAATAGGTATAGATATATTAAATGTACATCACTTATTTATTATTAGGTATCACTATTCTCGTATCCGTTCAGTTTATGGAGGATTCGACCATCAAAAGGAGGTTGATGTTAAACCCCTATGATGTAGTAAACTATCAAAAATGGTATCGCTGCTTTACACATGCCTTTATTCATGCGGATTGGATGCACCTCATCTTTAATATGTATGTGCTCTATATGTTTGGAGCTTCAGTAACAGAACCTCAATTTGGTTATGTCAACCATTTAAGCCTAGAGCCTATGCTCGTGGAGGATTTTGGTGCTATAGGCTATTTGTTTTTTGGTTGCCTTTACATTGGAGCCATTTTGTTTAGTTCAACGGTTTCGATTTTCAGGCATCGCGAGAATATGCATTATAATTCAGTCGGTGCATCGGGTGCAGTAATGGCCGTTGTTTTTGGTTATATTTTATTGCATCCAACCGCTGAACTCGGTTTGATTTTTCTGCCAATATACGTTCCGGCATACATTTTTGGACCAATCATTTTGGTTGCTGAATTTCTACTGTCAAGAAGAGGAGGGACAGGTATTGCGCATGATGCGCATATTGCAGGAGCAATATTTGGAATCATATTTATGACTATTGTCGATTATAATTATCTCTTAGATTTCTTCAAACATTTTACGTCATGAGTCTTTTTGTAAATAATAACGGTGAATTAATAAATACAGATGGGTATGCGATCGCTGCGGGCAATAGAGGACATTTATATGGAGACGGATTGTTTGAGTCCATCAAAGTGATCAACGGTCAGCCGATTAATCTTGAACAGCATTTGAATCGATTGTTTGAGGGTATGGCTGTCTTAAAAATGATCAAACCTCAAAACTATTCCGTTACTTTTTTTGATCGCGAAATTCATGCCTTATTGACAAAAAATGAAATTTCAGAGGGCGCTAGAATTCGCTTATCAATTGATCGAGCAAAAGGAGGGACATATTTGCCTAGTGATAATAATGTGGAGTACCTGATTGAGGTTCATCCGACTGATCAAAACGAATTTCGCCTCAATGAAAAAGGGCTTTGTGTTGACCTTTACAATGAAATGAAGAAATCGGTGAATCTTTTATCGAATTATAAGACTAAAAACTGTTTGGTTTATATCATGGCACGTTTGCGTGCGCAGGAATTAGGAAAAGATGACCTCCTAATACTAAACGAAAAGCATGGGATTATTGAAGCAACCAGTTCCAATTTATTTATGGTAAGCAATGGGGTTCTTTACACTCCTGGGCTGGATTCGGGCTGTTTAGGAGGTACAATGCGAATGCAAATTATTAACTTAGCAATTCGAGAACGTATTAAGGTTTATGAATGTAATATCTCGCCGCAGCATTTGCTTTCGGCTGATGATGTCTTTTTGACCAATGCTATTCAAGGAATTTTATGGGTTCAAGCTTTTAGAACAAAAACTTATGGTAATACCATCGCCCAAGAGATGGTCAATATTTTAAATCAAGAATGGAAATAAGAATGAAAAATAGGAACAGAGTTTTGTTGAGGATGATGTTATTAACCTTTCTAATGACCTTTGCATCGGTCAATTACGCCCAATTAACAAAGGATGAAAAAAAGGTTCAAAAATGCATCAAAATATACAATAAGAAAGGTTATGATAAGGCTATAGAAAAGTTGGAGGGTTACATGGCTTCTCAGACTTTCTCTTCACTTTATGCCTATGAAACATTGGTGAAAATGGAATTCCAGCGATATTCTGAAGGAATGAATTTGATTGAAAGTATTGAAGTTGAAAACGAAGAAAATACGCAAGAAGAAAATGACTCTTTGGCTCAGGCCTATAAAGATATTTTCTTCGGTATTTATACAAATCGACTAATCAATGTATGTCGCAGAGGAACGATGGAGTCAACCTCTTTTACCGCGGATATGTATCTACGACAGTTGCTTGTAGATTATAATCCTGACACTTTGGTGTCAGACAAAGCAAAAAGCTACTACGATGAAGGGGAACAATACTTTGTGAAAGAGGATTTCGAAATGGCTGCCATGAATTACCGAAAGGCGGTGAAGGAAGACTCAACCTATTATAAAGCCTTACTTTATTTAGGAGACAGTTTTTGGGCGCGCGAGCAATACGACAGTGCGGCTTTTTATTTCACAAAAGCCAAAGAAATACAACCCGATTTATTGGAAGCGCGAAAATACATTGTTGATGCTCTTGTCGAGCAAGGATTGTTATACAGAGCAAAGAAGGAATGTGTTGAAGCATTATTGGTATATCCTGGCAATGACATGAAATTAAAGTTGGATAACATTTTGGAGGTTGAGAATAAGTATTTAAACGATCGATGTGTTATCCGAAACTTCTTTCCAAATGATATGGGGAATGAAGATCAATACAATTTGGAGACAAGCTTTCTTTGGGGAGATTACCGAGCTGCAAAGGATGATGTCAGCAAATATTGTAATGAGGATGGGATTATTGAAGAAAACGGAGAGTTTGAAGATCGTTATTTAGAGGTGTATTCATGCCGTAAAATGTTAGAGGCGCATCCGAATGATTTGCCAGAACACTTGCATTTTGCTGACAAAATGAGAGAAGAAGGTTATTTAGATTCTTACGTATTCATTTCTCTATTCCATATTGATATTTATGAGCAGTTCAAAGACTTCATGTCTTATGAGGAGAATAGAACAAAAACACTTGATTTCATTGAGAAATACTTGATAGAACCAAGGTCGTAAAAAAAGAAAAAAACTACTGATTAAGCTGCCGATTACAAATGTGATTGGCAGTTTTTTTTGGACTAATTAAGAGCCGGGTCTTTCGGGAAATGAGCAAACGCCTTGTATTTTCCACCTTGTCTGCGCATATAATCTACCCATAAGGTTTTATGGTTGGTATCCATAATTTCATGCTCGTCAGCGATATCAGCTACCAACCAAGCATTGCGCTTTAATTCGCCTTCGAGCTGTTTTTCTACCCAACCAGAATAACCAAGAAAAAATCGAATTTGACCTTCTTGGATCACTCCCTCAAAAAGCATTGCTTTTAACTGCTCAAAGTCACCTCCAGCGTATATGTCACCGTTAATGTGTACAGCGTTTTTTAGTTGATCGCCTAGTGTGTGAATATAATATAGGTTTTTAGAATTGACAGGGCCACCAAGTCCAATTGGCGGTTCAAAAACCATTTCCTCTGATGTTGGAAAACCCTCAAAACTAGAAAGCTTAATATCTAAATAATTATTCAGCACAAATCCGAAGGTGCCTTCATGGTTGTGTTCGCAGAGTAAAATAACGGACCGATTGAAATACGAACTGTCCTCAAAGGGCTCAGTGATCAGTAGTCTGCCTTTTGCGGGATCTATGGTATTATATACGTTCAAATCAATCATTGTTACAAAGATAAGCCTAAAACCAATACAGCAGAAGGATATTTAAAGGGCTTTACTTTTTTTAACGGTTGTTTAATGTATATGTTGATTTCATTCGAATATTAATTTTTTTTCATGACCTTTGTAAAGAATGTCGAACATTGAGGTAAAAAATAAGAAAGCAAAGTTCCAATATGAATTGTTGGAAGATTATGTGGCAGGAATCGTTTTAACGGGAACTGAAATGAAGTCGATCCGGAATGGAAAGGCTAGCATCGTGGAAGCTTTTTGTGTTGTTCGAGAGGGGGAGGTGTTTATTCGCAATATGTATATTGCTGAATACGAAAACGGAAGCTATTATAATCACCAACCAAGACGCGATCGAAAACTACTTTTGAATCGCGTAGAAATTCGCAAGATTGAAAAGAAATTGAAGGATAAAGGTTTAACCATCATTCCTTCTAAAGTCTTCGTCAATGAAAAAAACTTAGCGAAAGTCAGAATTCACGTCGCTAGAGGTAAAAAATTGCACGATAAGCGACATGATTTAAAAGAGAAAGCTACAAAGCGCGAAATGGATCGCGCTATGAAGCATTAATTCTTTTAGTGTATTACGCTTAATTTCTTTGTTAGCCTTCCTTTATCTGTTGATAAGGTGATGAAGTAAATTCCATTCGATAAATCGTGGGTGTCAAATGTGATTGTTTGATGCGAATCGAGGTTAGCCGCAATCGTTAATGTTCGAACCAATTTACCTGTGAAATCAGTAATTGTCAATTGGCCATTTGCGATATCCGATGGCAATGCATAAACAATCTTAGCTTGCTGATCCGCTGGGTTTGGATAAACTGTAAGCTCAGCTTTTGTTGTTGTAATTTCATCCTCAATGCTCATTACGCCATCAACAGCGTACATCGATTGGTAAACTTCACGTGTTGAGCTTCTCTGAACCCATACAACTACGCCTAAGTCTGAGAATTCTTCAACTGTATGCTCTGTAGCATGATTTACTGGATCATCAGCATTTGGAGGTAAAACATAATCTCCGTTGAAAGTATATGAAAGCTCAAATTCTTTCACCTCGTCTGTATCCATTCCTCCGATGTATGTTCCTCCAGATGATGGAAGCATCTTTTTCATAACATGCTCAAACTCTGTTTCTCCATTCGATTTAATATTTCCAGTCGTGTGCTTCTCAAAAATCGCACAATGCAGAAACAAACCGCCAGAACTTGCCAGCTCCTCCAAGGCAGTCACATTAACTTGAACATCTACAGTTTGACTTCCTTCGTCTACTTGGAAATAAGCGTCAAGCGCAACAACAGCAGGAGTATCATAAAAGGCATCCATATCTGATTGTGCCAATCCAGTTGGACTAGCATCCCATCCACCATCTACGAATAACCTAGGTACAGAAGAAACCGCATAAAAACTTCTTCGGTTTCCACCTTCGTCTGTATAATAAGGATCTCCCGTTCCTGGCCAACTCATTTGGTATTTTAAGGAGGTGAATTTCCCTTCATTTTCAGGTAGGTCAAATAAACCTTCTAAGTGTTCATTCCCCGGCTTACATGGCGGACATGTAGAAGAGGTGAAGGTTTCGTATAAAGGTGTTCTTTGAACAGTTTGACCAAAAGAAATTGCAGAAATGGCAAGACCAGCAGTCAGAAGAAGTAAATTACTTTTCATTTTGAGACGATTTAATTTATCCAAAAGATAGTGAATTAATATTAATTAGAAAGGAATGTTCAATCGCAAAGTCTACTTTGTTTGCACCATTATTGTATTCCAAATAATAGATGCGGATTGATCCCAGGTGAATTCTTTTGCCCGATCTCGGCCCAAAGCAATTAGTTTTTTTCGCAATTCTTCATTTTGATTAATCTTAACCAATCCCTCTTTAATTGAATTAATATCGAAGGGATCTACATAAATTGCAGCTTCACCGCCCACTTCAGGTAAGGAGGTCAGATTACCCGCAAGTATAGGTGTTTCAGCACGCATCGCTTCTATCATTGGGATGCCAAACCCTTCAAAATAAGAAACGAATGTCAAGGCTCTTGCACTGCCCATTATCTGGGTTAAAACATCAAATTCAACATGTCCTGAAAAATGTATGTCTGATTTATGCTTTAGTTGCTCCAATGTTTCAAACGGACCACTGCCTTTGAATAATGGTGCTCCAACGATCAGTAGTTGCGTCTCTGATTGTGTTTCTTTTTTAAATGCGTCATAAGCAAGAAGCAATCGGTTCAGGTTTTTACGTGGATGTAAAGCGCCTACGCAAATAAAAAAGGGTTTTCCATTTGTGTATTTTTTACGAATAAATTTTTGTTGAGCTAAAGGTATGGGCTTGAATTTTTCACTGCCTCCATTATGCGCTACGGTAATTTTTGTTTCTGCGATCCCATAAGTCTTTACGATATCTTGTTTTGAGTATTCGGAAACCGTAATAATGTGTTTTGCTTTTTTTGCAAATTTCGGGAAATAGGTGCGCAAATATTTTCTAGCTCCCTTTGGCAAATCTTCTGGATAATGTTCGAAGTTAAGATCATGAATCACACCAATTTGTGGGATTTTGGTGCGAAGTGATAAATAGCCATCAGGCGAGAAGAAAATGTCTGCCTTGTGCTTTTTCAAAGCTTTCGTCACGCTATTATCAAACCAGATTTTAAAGAGAATGGGATGACGAGCAGGAGGGTTTAGTACAACGGGTACTACATTTTCGGCGAATAGGTATTGCTCATCATATTTACGATCAAAAAAGAAAATGAAAGTATGCTCAGGATGTGACAAAACCATTCGCTTCACCGTTTCATAAGTGAACCAACCAAAACCTTCCATTTTACCCTTCAGTAAAAAACGTGTGTTGATGGCGATGCGCATGGCGACGAAATTAGACTTTTAGTCTGATCATTCAAAAAATCAAGCTCATATTTTCTTATTCACCCTAAAATCAACGGGTTTTCGCATAGGATTATTATTTTTGCGCCTCAGCATGAAGAATTTTGTCAAATACGTCTTACAAAATGCACTCGGATACCAAATGTATTTGAATGTTTTTTCGCGCTACAAAATCAAGACGTTGAAGTCAGACAGCAAGGAGAAGGACTTTTTTGCATTTATTTCTGAAATTCATGATGAAGGAGATATCCTTGATGTCGGAGCTAACATAGGAATAATGACCTATCATTTGGCAAAACGATTCTCTGATCGAAAAATATTGGCAATAGAACCCATGCCTGAAAATTTCTCTGTTCTCAAGTCAATTGTTGAAAGAAATGACCTGAACAATGTTGAGTTAGTGCCAGTAGCGGTAGGAGAACGTAAAGAAAGTTTGGAAATGATCTTACCAAAAAACGGTAAGGTGAAAATGCAAGGGCTTGCGCATGTTGTTCATGAATCAATCGAAGAGTGGAATGAAGGAGATCGAATTGAGGTTTTATGTGAGAGACTTGATGATATTGCTGGAGATCGCAAAATTGCAGGCATCAAAATGGATGTCGAGAATTTTGAATACTATGCATTAAAGGGTGGCGAACAGATGATCGAAAGGGATAAGCCGGTTATCTATTTAGAACTCTGGGAGAATAAAAATCGCGATCTATGCTTTGAGTTTCTGCGCCTGAAACATTACAAGATCTTTGTGATTGTAGAGGGGCAGTTAGTTCCATTTGACCCAGCCTCACATAAGAAACAGAATTTCATTTGCAAATACGAAAAAGAAAGAGCTGTTTTATAGCATTCTATCTTTTCTTACCTCTTGGTTTTTGTCCTCTCGTTTTTGGCTTTTTATATTTTGCTTTGATTTTCCTTTTATAGGAACCGCCTTGATTGGTTTTTTTGTTTTTGTCCTTTTTCTCGTGTGTGTGCTCCTTTAAACCATGTCTCGTAGCTTCTGGCAGATAGTTTTTATTAGCTAGGTTTGGTTGCTCCTCTTCTGTGTAGAAATCTGAAATTACAACCTCTATCGGAAATTCATTTTCTGGAATTTTGTATTGCATTAATTGCTCAACATTTGCCAATTGTTCTTTGTCTAGAGGGCCGACGAAATTAATTGCTACACCTTTAGCTTTAGCACGACCTGTTCGCCCAATTCGGTGCAAATAGCCTTCGTCGGATTCTGGTAAGTCAAAATTGATAACATGTGTAATGTCTTCGAAATCTATACCGCGCGCCATTAGGTCAGTGGCAACTAATATTTTTAATTCGCCTTTCTCAAATTCTTCAACCATCCGCAATCGGTAGTTTTGCGATTTGTTTGAATGCACAACACCAATCGGGGCTGTCAAGCGATCAGTCAAAAAGTCTTCAATTTGATCCGCCAACTTTTTAGTTTCTACAAACAATAATACTTTTTGCCACTCAGGGTGATTTTCGAGTAAATGCAGGAGTAGATTAAACTTTGTGCGCTGGTTTTCGACTGGGTAAACAGACTGATCAATGTTTGGCAATGGTTTCCCGGGAGGGGCGACTGCGATGCGGATTGGATGGGTGAAAAAATCACTAATAACACCTTCAACTTCTTCTGTCATCGTTGCAGAAAAAAGCAGGTTTTGTCGACGCTGAGGAAGAATATCCAAAAGATTCGTCAATTGTGGGCGAAATCCGAGGTTCAACATTTCATCAACTTCATCAATCACAAATTGCTTGACAGTTTTTAATCTTAAAACGCCTGATAATGCCAAGTCGAGCAGTCGTCCAGGTGTTGCAACTAAGATGTCTAAACCCGTATTTACAAATTGTTTTTGAGTGTTAATATTTGTTCCGCCATAAACAGCACCAACGCGAACACTCATGAATGGAGTTAATTTTTTTATTTCTTCGGTTACTTGAACCGTTAACTCTCTTGTTGGCACAACGATTAAAACACGAGGGTGTTTCTGCTCAGAGTATTTTAAATTTCTGAGGATGGGTAAGAGGTATGCAAATGTTTTTCCTGTCCCAGTTTGAGCTGTTGCGACAACATCTTTTCCAGCTAGAATTGGTGAAAACACTTCTTCTTGAATTGCCGTTGGTGTTGTCAACGATAATTCGCTTAATGCATTTTTTAATGGTTTACTGAGATTCCAGTCCTGAAAAGCCATAGCGCCTAGTTTGCAACAAAAGTAAAAAAACCATGTGATGGAGTCTATATTTCCAGCCAAAGAATCGGAATACGCTACTTATAACATTGAAAGATGTTGAAATTTGCAGTGCTTGCTTGGATTTCCATCCTAGAAAAGGTGCGTTTTAAGAGGCTTTGGTAGCCCAGATTTGCATTCGCCACAATTGTCAAAACACCATTTGGACGAAGTACGCGGTGTGCTTGGATAAAAAGACCCATTGCAACAGAAGTGTCTATTGAATGCTCAAAATGAAACGGAGGATTGGTAATTACCCAATCGATTGAATCGTCTTCAAATTTATCCAGAGAAAATTCATGGTGAAATTCGCCGTTTTCAGTGTTGTTATTTTGTGCCGAGCGCACAGCTAATTGAGAGTCATCTACAAAGTGAAGATCTTTGACAACTATTTTTTCGTGTATCATTTTCCCGATCACGCCATTACCGCAGCCTAAATCGATTACTGAATCTGTTTTTTCTGGTGTAAGTTTGTCCAAATAATCCAATAAGAACAAGGTCGCTTTATCAATCTTTTTTGACGAAAAGACGCCCTCATATTGCTTCAATTCTATTCCTTCATGATTAACAGTGTTCCAGTCTTTCTTGGGAACAAGAGACTTCTTCTTTTTAAGGATTAAAATGCGCGCCTTTTTCTTCGCTTTTGATTGACTGATCTCATCAAAATATAGGCGTGCGCTGTCCAAAAAGCCAGCGCTAAAATACCGAGTCATAAACCCTGCCAAAACAAGTCCATCCTCCTCGAGATGACGATGAATGTGTTCTAGGTATTGCTCAAACATACCCATGGATTTAGGTATTTTTAATAAAGCAACACTGGCTTTAAAGTCAACTTCATCCATTATGAAAAACGGGGGAGTCGCCAATCCAAAGCCACGGTTATTTATACAGTTTTTTGTAATGGCTGTGGCTTGACTTTTTAAATCGCAAACGACTTTGGGTTGAAAATGCGCAAGATTAGTTGACAGGAAACCAAAATTATCATTATAAATAGCAACTGAATCAGGTAAATCCGGTATCAGCTCAAGCAGTAACTCGTCTGCAGCATTGAAGCCTTTTAACGAGGGATGTTTACTGATCGGAATGCGTTCGATATTCCTATAAATGGTTTTCATACTTAACGCATTTGCGCGTTTGTCCTACCGAACCTAATCGATTTTTTTTGCATTCGTAACTTTTTGCTTTAGAAGCGCAATGTCAAGTACTTGAGACATCGTGTCAACATAATGGAAAGTCAACACTTTTAAGTAATCCGCATTTATATCAGCTATATCTTTTCTGTTCTTAGATGACAAGATTATCTCTTTAATATTAGCTCGTCTTGCAGCAAGTATTTTTTCTTTAATTCCACCAACAGGTAAAACAATACCTCTCAAGGTGATTTCTCCCGTCATGGCAACATACTTTTTGACCTTCCTCTGCGTAAATGCGGAGGCTATAGCAGTAAGCATTGTTATCCCCGCAGAAGGCCCGTCTTTCGGTGTAGCTCCTTCAGGAACATGAACATGCACATCCCACTTGTCAAAGATCGTAGGATCTAGATTCAGAGTCTCAGCATTCGCTTTAATATACTGATGAGCCAGCAACGCAGATTCTTTCATTACGTCACCTAGATTCCCTGTAAGAGTTAGCTTACCTTTACCTCTAGATAAACTTGTTTCAATATAAAGTATGTCACCTCCAACTTGGGTCCATGCTAATCCTGTTACGACCCCGGCAAAATCGTTTCCGAAATATTTATCCTTTCCGTGAGAAGGGCCAAGAATTGGCAGCAAATCTTCAACACCAATTTTAACGTTGAATTTCTCCTCCATTGCGATCTCCTTCGCTCTATTACGAATAACAGAAGCAAGTTTCTTTTCCAGTCCTCGGACTCCTGATTCTGCAGTATACTCTTCAATGATCTTTTCTATGATACGCTTTGGAATGCTAATGTCTTTCTTCGTGATTCCGTGTGCCTCAAGCTGTTTTGGAATGAGGTGTCTTTTTGCAATTTCTATTTTTTCTTCTACCGTGTAGCCATTCACCTCAATGATTTCCATACGGTCTCTTAGTGGACCTTGAATGGTTGCAGGACTATTGGCCGTAGCAATAAACAACACCTTAGATAAATCGTAATCTAATTCTACAAAATTGTCGTTAAAGGCATGGTTTTGCTCCGGATCCAGAACCTCTAAAAGGGCAGACGAAGGATCACCGTGATTACTCCGTCCAATTTTATCAATTTCGTCTAATACAAAAACTGGGTTAGAAGTTTTTGCCTTTTTTAAGTTTTGCATCACGCGTCCTGGCATTGCTCCGATATACGTTCGTCGATGTCCTCGAATTTCCGCCTCATCATGCAACCCACCAAGCGACATGCGAACATATTTTCTGCCTAAGGCTTCTGCCACAGACTTACCTAATGATGTTTTACCAACTCCTGGAGGTCCGTACAAACATAAAATCGGTGATTTTAGATCTTTTTTCAGTTTTAACACGGCTAGGTATTCTAAAATTCGTGTCTTCACTTTGTCTAGACCAAAATGATCACGGTCTAATATTTTTTTAGCCTGTTTTAAATTGAAATTATCATCGGTGATCTCGTTCCAGGGAAGTTCTAGAATTAGGTCTATATAATTCAATTGTACTGAATATTCTGCTCCTTGAGGGTTCATTCTACCCAGCTTCTTCAGTTCTTTGTCGAAAGCTTTCTGAACTTTTTTATCCCATTTTTTAGATCGCGCCCTTTTCTCAAAGTCCTTTGTTTCACTTTCAACTGGATTTTCACCCAATTCATCTTGGATCGTGCGCATTTGTTGATTCAAAAAATACTCTCTTTGCTGTCGATCCATATCCATTTTAACCTTAGTCTGGATCTCGTTTTTCATATTGAGCATTTGTATCTCAATGGACAGTAAACCGATCACTTTCTCGATACGCCGAGATATAGACTCCAGTTCTAATAACTCCTGTTTTTTCGAAATTTCAGCATTGAGGTTGGATGCTATGAAGTTGACCAAAAAGGTTGGACTTTCAATATTCTTAATAGCAAACTGAGCTTCAGAAGGAATGTTGGGCGATTCCTTAATGATACGCATAGCCATTTCTTTCATGGAGTCAACAAGGGCTTTATTCTTGTCTTCTTTGCTGTCTAATCGCAAATCTTCTAATCCATGAACTACAGCTTTGAAATAAGGCGTTTCTTCAATAAATTCTTGTACTTCAAATCTACGTTTTCCCTGAATAATAATGGTTGTGCTCCCGTCTGGCATTTTAAGTCTTTTCAAAATGCGCGCAACAGTTCCAACACGATTTAAATCAGCTGCAACTGGATTTTCTATGCTTGATTCTTTCTGTGCAATAACACCGATTACTTTAGAACCTGTATAAGCCTCTTCAATCAGTTTAATGGATTTGTCTCTTCCAATTGTGATTGGTATTACCACCCCTGGAAATAGAACATTATTGCGTAGTGGTAAAACAGGTAATGTTTCTGGAACACTCTCGCTGTTTAAATGATCTTCTTCTTCTTCAGAAATGAGCGGAATAAATTCAGCTTCTTGATCCATAATGTTTGATAATATATAATCGCCGTCGAATGTGTCGGACATAAGTTCAGTTTTTTTGTCAAGTTGTCATACGTGACTGCTTTTATGACTTGTTTTACTCGGTTTTAAGGAGTGGAATAGCATTATGCATCGCGTTTACTAATTCGCTTTATAAAGTCTCAATGACTATGCCAAATTATTGTAGAGGTGTTCTAAAATTGATTGGTCAGCATCTGACAGTTGAATGCCTCGACGTGCCATCATGTTTTGAGCAACTTCGAAAGCCTTGTTCAGGATAAAGCGATCATTTGAATTGGCACCTCCCCATGTAAAAGACGGAACGAATTTCTCAGGAAATCCAGATCCAAAAATATTTGCAGAGACGCCTACCGTAGTCGCAGTATTCAACATGGTATTGATTCCTGTTTTACTATGATCGCCCATGAGAAGGCCACAAAACATGACATCAGTTTGTTCCATTTGTTCAGATTCAAAACTGTATACTTTTACGTTTCCGTAATTATTCTTAAGGTTACTTGAATTGGTGTCAGCCCCAAGATTACACCATTCACCGATAACAGAGTTGCCTAAAAAACCATCATGTCCTTTATTTGAGAAAGCCTGAAAAACACTATTGCTTATTTCACCGCCGACCTTGCAATGTGGTCCAATTGAGGTCGGCCCATATATTTTTGCAGCCATTTTAACTGTGGCATGATCGCAAAGTGCAAATGGACCTCGAATCACAGCGCCTTCCATTATTTCAGCATCTTTACCGATATATATTGGTCCAGTTTCTCCATTAAGGATACTGTGATTTACAACTGCTCCGGGTTCAATAAAAATGTTCTCTGGTGCGCTGATACGATTGGTGTCATTTAATGGTGCACTGTTTCGATTTGCTGTCAATAAATCAAAATCAATCTGAATCGCTTTTCCATTTTGTTGGAAAATATCCCAAGGTCTTTCAAGAAGAATGAGTTCGTCTGTACTCAAGGATGTTTTGTCAGCCCCGTTTCCTTTAGATGCGACTAATGTATAGTTTACGTATAGTGCGCCGTTTTCAGATAGTTCCAATACTGCATGGGCAATTTCCTCAGTCGGTTTGATATTGCCCATTATTCGTATCGCTGAACCGCCAATGGGTTTGGGATACTTAGTATTGAGGTATGGTTCAGTTTGATAGTTGATTTTGAAATCATGAATTTGATTTGATAACAATAATATCCACGTTTCCTTTATCGTAAGAATTCCGAAACGAATTTCGGCTACTGGTCTTGTTAAGGTTAATGGAGCCAAAGCTTTGTGAAGCCCGTTATCATCAAAAGTGATTTGCATATCAAAAATAAGTCAATAAAAAAACCCGTCTTATTCCCAATTCTGGGAAATGACGGGTCACTAAGTTATAAAAAAATCGTTTACGACTTCTTAAGATTCTTTCCGTAACGGTTTTTGAACTTGTCAATTCTACCAGCAGTATCTACGAACTGCATTTTTCCAGTAAAGAATGGATGCGACTGTGAAGAAATATCCAATTTTACCAAAGGGTATTCATTTCCATCTTCCCAAGCCTCAGTCTCTGAAGAAGGTGAGCATGAACGAGACAGGAAACGGTGTCCGTTTGACATATCCTTGAAAATAACCACTCTGTAATCCTCCGGATGTATATCTTTTTTCATTTTTCTAAAGTTTATTCGTCAATCGTTTTCCAATAAAGTACGGCATTCAATAATCTGTTTCCTTATTGGAGGGGGCAAAGTTATTATTTTTTTTTTAATCAGAGATTATTTTCGATGAAATAATAAAAAAGTTAAAATTACGTATTTACCTTTGTACTCAATTGAATTATGCGAAATATTATCATCATACTCTTTTCGGGTTTAGCCCTACTTCTGTTTTCATGTAAAAAGGATGGTATTTTTTCGTCGGGTAATTTAGAGTTTTCAACCGATACTTTATTGTTTGACACTGTTTTTACAACAGTAGGTTCAACAACCGAGCGATTTAAGGTCTATAACCGTAATGTAGGTACTTTGACAATTGATGAAATTGAACTGATGGGCGGAGAGGATTCACCTTTTCGTATAAATTTTGATGGTATACCTGGTGTATATCATGAAAACATTGAAATAGGCGGTAATGACTCTCTTTTCGGTTTTGTAGAAGTGACATTAGAAGTTAATAACTTAACGAACCCTCTTATCATATCAGATTCTATTCGCTTCTTAACTAATGGAACAAATCAGTACTTGAAACTCGATGTTTGGGGCCAAGATGCCTATTTCCACAACAATGAGATTGTAGCTGATTCATACGAAGCGTGGAATAATGACAAGCCTCACGTGCTTTATGGTATAGTTGCTGTTGGTTTTCCTGGGGTTGATTCAAATCTGACTTTGACAATTCCTCCTGGAACGGAAATCTACGGGCACAAAAATGCGCGTTTAATTGTTTACAAAAGCGCTATAGATATCAATGGAGAGTTGGGGAATGAAGTTACTTTTCAGGGTGATCGGCTAGAAAGCTTTTACGACGATATTCCAGGACAGTGGTGGGGGATACACATGATTGAAGCACAAACGAGTTCAATTGATTATGCCATCATAAAAAATGGATCTGTAGGATTACGTGTAGATACTACACAAGATCCGCTTACTTTAAATTTGTCAAATACAATCATTGACAATTCAGACTTCTACAACTTGAATCTTGTGGCAAGTCCCAATGTTGTCGTCGAGAACTGTCAATTCGGTAGAGCAGGATTGGCGTCGGCATTTTTATTTGCAGGTGGCGAATACAATTTTAAGCATTGTAATTTTGTGAACTATTGGAGTGGTGCTAGGGGAGGACCAGCCTTTTCGATTCAAAACTGGTATACTTTCGAGGGAGTAACCTACGTATCAAGTATCATAAATTCAAGGTTTGATAATTGTATTTTTTACGGGAATGGAGTTAATGAAATATCAGTTGATACTTTGCCTGGACTCACTATGGATTTTGAATTCAATGCTTGTTTAATGAAGCGAGAAGAAATTTACGACTATTCAAACTATTCGCCAAGCGTTATTTGGAATGTTGATCCACTTTTTATAGATCCATTTATCAGCGATTTTAAATTGCAAGAGGGTTCACCGCTTATTGGGGCTGGAGATCCAGCTTTTTCAAATTCGGTGGATATTAATGGCGTTTTGAGAACTTCTCCTGAAATCGGCCTGTACGAATTTGAATAATCGGCCGCTTAGTTTACGGTAAAATTTTCTTGAATCGTAGAAACGTCTCCCGTAAAAGAAAAATCATGATATGCATTTAAAGTAACCGTATATGTTCCCGGGATACTGAAAGAGTGTGAAAACTGAGGGTCAGACCAACCCATATCATTCTCTGACGCAGCATCAGGACCAGCAATAAACCGTTCAAAACTTAGGGCGCGTTTCGAACATGAAGTAAATTCGATGGGTGCCCCGGCCACAACATTTGACGAACTCAATTCCATACAAGCTTCAGGAGGCTTTCCGCAACCTGCAAGCATTGATAGGAACAAGGTGAATGAGAATAGTTTTTTCATAGGCCCTTTGGCTTCTAAGAAATTAAACAAAGAATTCCTCCCCTTCAAGATTGTTTATAAAAATTTTGGTTGTGAATAAAACAAGTGAAGATCTAGTAAACATAAAAAC
The DNA here is from genome assembly GCA_049611865.1 of Crocinitomicaceae bacterium. GTDB lineage: Bacteria > Bacteroidota > Bacteroidia > Flavobacteriales_D > Crocinitomicaceae > Crocinitomix. The sequence continues at coordinate 60,468 of JBMZAY010000013.1, forward strand.
CGTGCGAGGTATTCTCTGATATGCGTATAGTTTCCGTAACCCGTGTCCATAGCATTGAAAGCAATCGCATCAATTTCGCGATGGTTTGCTATGTACAATGCACGCTGATTGTGAAACTTTTGAGAGATGATTGTTACTTCTTTTAAATTAAAAACAAGCTTTGACCTAACAACAGAGTCAAGTGTATGAAAACCGGCGTAATCGAGTATGATTTTATCTTCTGGAATACCGTGCTTGATAAGGTAGTTGCGCATGTCAAGCGGTTCATTATACCCAATTGTATGATTGTCTCCGCTGACAATTACTTTGCTGATTTTTCCAGCACGAAATAGTTCTACTGTTGCATTCATTCGGTAGACGAAGTATGGATTTAAACCATACTTTCCATTTTTACTTGTGCCTAAGACAAGTCCATATTCTCTTGATGGTATTTCGTTTATATTATCGTATACCTGACTTTCAGTTTTTTCTTCGATTATATATGAAGAACTCAAAATCATTAGAATAAATGATAAGAGGAGATAAAAATAAGTTGTGATTTTCCGCATAATAAACGAAATTTAATGTACAGTTGCGGCAGAAAAGTCTCAAAAAAATAGTTTTTAAAAAATATTTTTTATTCGCTGAAACCTGCATATTATTTGACTTAGAGCGCAGGCAATAAAAACAGAAACTAAACGTTTTAATAAATGTGGCAACAATCTTGTAGTAGAACCTGTAACCAATAAAAAGATTGGTGTTATATCAGTGCAAAGAAGTTAAAACCAAACAAAAAATTATGTCGACTAACCCGATTTATCACCATACGGAGGATAAGCTGTTAAAGGAGCTGAAGTGGATAAAGTATGCTCAAAAAGATCCTCGGGGCTTCGAGCCATTGTACAACAAGTACTATGAACAAATATTGCGTTATATCTATCAGCGGATAGACGATAAAGATACCGCATATGACATTACCAGTCAGGTATTTTTAAAAGCGCTTAACAATATTCATAAATATGAATATCGTGGTGTTCCTTTTGCTTCTTGGTTGTATCGAATAGCTAAAAGTGAATTGTATCAGTCTTTTCGTGATAAAAAAGCGAGAAGAACAGTAAATGTTGATACTTCACATTTGGCTAATGTGATGGAAGAAATGGAGGAACCTATTGGCGGTGAAGAGGAAAGAAGACTATTTTTACGCCTCATTGGTGAACTAAAAGAAGATGAGGTACAAATGGTAGAAATGCGATTTTTTGAAAAAAGATCATTTAAAGAAATAGGCGAGATATTGGATATTACTGAAAATAATGCCAAGGTGAAATCTCACCGTATTGTGAAAAAAATGAAAAAACTATTTAATCAAATAGGTAATGGAAAATAGAAAAATAAACGTGGACCGTCCACAATTGACAGCCCAAGAAGTAGCGGCTGGTAAAGATTTTAACGCGGTACTTCACAATCATCAACTGATGACGAAACCGTTTTATAAACAGACTTGGTTTTACGGAACTGCGGGTTTTGCGTCCATCGGACTTATTCTTGGAGGAGCCTGGCTATTCCAAGATGAACCGGGCGAAGAGATTTATTCTTACCCGCTACTAACCGCAGCCCCACCAGAATCCGATGAAACCCGCTCGCAACTCCTGGCATTTAATCAAGATCACAATGAATCCGACACCCATAATCCAGATGAAACGATCCAAATTAATCCTTTAAACATAGAGCGTATAGAAGAAAATTCTACTCCAACGAATACAAAAGAATCAATAATTGAAGAAGTTGAAACCGATCAAGAGATCAGTAATGAAGCTATGGAAAATGAAGAAATAGTTCCGACCGAGCAAATTGCTGATGACCGAGCTCCCGAACGAAATTTCGCGTTGGATATGAGTCCTAGAATTAGCAATAAATTAGGTGGATCCATTACACGTAATGAATTGTTGGATAATAAAGGAATAACAACTGAAGGGGATATAAGTGTTATACACTTCGAATTACATTTAATTGATGGTTTAGGAGGAAAAGTCTTTTCTGAAAATGGTAATCAGTTGAATAAAGAAATGAAAGATGCGCTAGAAGATGTTAACGCTGGAGAAACAATTTATTTCGAGAATATTCGCGGAAAAGTGAAAGATGGTCAAGAAGTTCGACTGAATCCTTTACGCTATGTTTTAATGAATTAGGAAGATATTTTTTTCACCGGTCAAACTCATAGAATCTGTCTGATGTAGAGATTTAACAATTTCTTTACCAGTAGTTTGATTTTGCACTTCAAGTAGATTGTATAAATTTGCAACCCTACTGAAAATGAGTTTAAATCGAGGATGTTAAGGATATTGCCGTTAATACTAGTAATTTGTGTTCAGCATAATTTATATGCTTAACCAACTCATTTTACCACTTCGAATCATTGGATGCATCAGAAAAAAGAGCTCATTTTTGGTGTAGGCGCTTCTAATTTTTTTGGCGATCTCGGTGGGCTAAATAGACAAGGAACCCATTGGTTGCCGGTGGACATGTAGTGGAATGTCACAAGACCTTCTAGGCATATCGGATTTCGCTATCGTTTTAGATCATTATGGGCTACAAAAACACTTTTTCAATATGCCGTTCTAAAGGGTGATGACGCGCTTAGGAATGAACCGTTTAGAAGAAATCGAAATTTGGCTTTTCGAACACATCTTTTTGAATTATCACAACACATTGAATTTATTTTCTACAGCGACGAAAGGTTCGGTGCGCGCCATAAAATCTATGGACTCAAGGGTATGCGCAATAAGAACAATGTCGGTTATCTTTTTACAGGAATTGCTGGATTTGGTTATATACCACAAGGGCCGGGCGAAGGGGGGTGGACTAATCTGAGACCACTTAAAACCGAAGGGCAAGGATTGCCCGGTGGCAGCAGACCTTATGGCCCCATCAGTTTTGGTATTCCAATGGGAGTGGGATACAAAACTGGAATCGATGCCTTGTGGCGATTGTCCATTGAATTGAGCTATACACAAATGTTTACAGATTATTTAGATGATGTCAGTGGAAAATACTATGATAACGCTGATATTGAATACCATTATGGAAGTACGTCTGCATATTTTGCTGACCCTTCGTCAGGAGCTTTTCCAACATGGACACACGAAGGCGAATTACGGGGAGATTCAAAACACAAGGACGGTTATATTTTGTAATATTTCCTTCATTCGTAATATTACTTACAAAAGAAGTGATCGTATCAAATGGAAATACAAACGCAGATATCGTTTATAAACTTGTTCTTCTCAAATTCTGTGCTTAACTTTGATTCCAAAGTAAACACCTCAATTTAAAACGATTTACATGAAGCTCCCACAATTACGTTATGCGCTGACGTTAGCTATTTTTATTTCATTTACTGCTACAGCACAAACTAGCGAATCAACAGAAGAGATCAAGACAAGCGAATATCTAGAATCATTGTTCCATTCCGGAGAAACCTTTGAATATATAGTAGAAACTGCTGATGCCTATTTTGCAGAAAAATATCCAGGTTTAAGTCACAGAGAATTGTGTGAGGGCGAGCACAGAGACGGAGATTTTGTAAAATATCAACGTTGGCAATCGTTTTGGCAACACCACCTTTTACCCGATGGCCGAATTGGAGACTTTACAACAAAAAAAGGAACCGTACCAACCAGAGGAGCAGATTGTGCGGACAGTGATTTTGATGTTGAATGGAATAATATCAACTACTTGAGCAATCTGGGGCTTCAAATAGATCAAGGAAGAACAAACTGCATTGCTTTTCATCCCTCTGACCCAAACACGCAAATCGTTGGTGCTTCATGGGGTGGACTTTGGAAAACTACAGATGGGGGTTCATCTTATACATTATTAAATGATAATTTACCGCTTGCAGCGGTTTGTGGAATTGCAATCAACCCTGCAGATCCAGATCATATTGTGATCGCCCTAAGTGATATTGTTTGGTATGGACCTTCTGGTATTGGTGTTTATACGTCAACGGATGGTGGTGTTACTTTTGCACCAACTTCTACAGCTTGGTCTTTGAGTGAAGGCGTACGCATCTATTATATGGATCAAAATCCGTTCGAGCCAAGTGAAATGATCATTGCTACCAACACGGGTTTGTTTAAGTCAGATGACTTTTTTGAAACTGCAACTGAGGTTTGGGATGGAAACATGAGAAGTATTAAATACAGCCCCTCAACTGAAAATCTTGTTTTTGCAGGCGGATCTTCAGGCGATTTTTATAAAAGTACAGATGGAGGAGATTCATTTACTTTAGTCGAAGATTTTGGGGCAGGTCATGTTCGAATTGCAGTTTCAATTGCACCGGGATCTAGTACATTGGCTTTAACACATGATTCACAGTTGCAAACATCTACTGACAATGGTGAAACATTTACAAATCATGGTTTGCCAGAGTCAAACATGGTTATTGAATTTGCTCCGGGTAGTGAATCCATTTTAAACGTAGGTAATTTTGAAGTACATCGATCTAATGATTTTGGAGCATCTTTTTATCCAGTGACGCATTGGCTAGGTCATGATGGTTTACCGTTTATACATGTGGATCAACGGAATGTTTTTGTCAATCCATTACAGGAGGATTATGTGTATTTCTGCAACGATGGTGGTATCTTTCGTTACGATGTTCCCGCCAATGAATTTGAGAATCTTTCAGCAGAATTAATCATTACGCAGTATTATGACATAGCTGTTTCTCAATCTGAAGATTTAATTCTTGGAGGTGGTTCGCAAGATAACGGTAACATATATCGAGAAGAAGATGGCAATTGGAACCGCTATGCTCACACAGGTGACGGTATGGGGCAAGATATCGATCCAGTTGATCCGCGTTATCGCTATTGGAGTTATCAATACGGAGGTTTGAGAAGATGGTTTGATGGTGACAATGATAATATTGTACCTGCCGCTGCAGATGACGGAGGTGGAGGAGCTTGGGAAACACCTTATAAGCTCGATCCGAATGATCACAACCGTATTGTTGTTGGTTACAATGCAGTATATGCATCAAATGACAATGGAGATACATGGGAAACTGTCGGTGATATGGTTTCACCAGGTGCTGATCTAAATCAATTGGCAATTGCCCCTTCAAATTCTGAGAAGATTTACGCGACTCAAGGCAGAAGATTGTTTGTTAAGAACCCTGGTGTTGATGAATGGGAAGATTATAATACTCCTGTCTTTGCTCAGATTACGGATTTAGAAGTTGACCCACTGGATGAAAACGTAGTTTATATTTGCTACGATAGCTATATTGACGAGAAAAAGGTCTACCGCTCTGATGATGGAGGTGAGACTTGGACAAACATTACTGCCAATTTACCGAACTTACCATTTATGTCCATAGAATTGTATCACAATATACCGGGGGCAATTTTCGCGGGTACATACGGAGCTGTCTATTACAAGGATAATTACTCTGATGAATGGAGAAAATATGGGTGCGTTCCGAATACTTCTGTAGCTGATATTGAAATTCAATACCATACAGACAAAGTTTTTATTGGAACACATGGGCGTGGTATATTTGAGGCTCCAATTTCAATTTATGTAGCTGGCGCCAATGAGAATGCCCCCTTGAATGTCATCGAGGTGTATCCTAATCCGGCTGAAAATTTTGTTACAGTAACAGCCTCGGATGCTGATTTAGATTGTACCAATATTCAAATGATGGACATCACAGGTCGAGTTGTAGCCGTTAATGTAAATAAAGATCAAAACGGTAATATGACCATTAATTGTAGTCAATTACAGCGAGGAAATTATATGCTCAAAGTGACATTTGAAAACGGCCAACAAGAGACAAAACAGCTGGTTTTGCAGTAGTGTCCCATTTGTTTTATTGGGTTATTTGAATGAATGTCAGTAAATATTCAATTCATTCGCATGGTAGATTGCAAAGACTCTATTAACTTTGTACAAACAAGCGCGCATGTACAAATTTCTCATTCGACCGATCCTTTTCTTATTTGACCCTGAAAGAATTCACTATTTTACGTTTGGTGTGATTCGATTGTCAGCTAAGATTACAGGAGTTCGAGCAATTCGCAGGGCGATATACAGTGTTAACGATCAGGGACTAGAACAAGAGGTATTCGGCTTGAAATTCAAAAATCCTGTCGGTATGGCAGCTGGTTTTGATAAGAATGCGCTCATCCTAGATGAATTGCAGGATTTTGGTTTCGGATTTGTTGAAATTGGTACGGTGACTCCTGAACCTCAAATTGGAAATCCTAAAAAGCGATTGTTTCGTTTAAAGGCTGATCAAGGTTTGATCAATCGAATGGGATTTAATAATGATGGTGTAGATGTTATCGCTGAACGCCTAAAAAAGACGAACGCGAATATTGTTATCGGTGGAAATATTGGAAAGAACACAGCCACTTTAAACGAAGAGTCTGTTCCTGATTTTGTAAGAAACTTCGAGACACTTCATCCTTACGTGGATTATTTCGTTGTAAATGTTAGTTGCCCAAATGTCGGCGATACTGCGAAATTGCAGGATAAAGATTTCCTTGTCGGTTTATTATCCACGTTAAAAGAACTGAACCAAAAGCAATCTGTTCCGCGACCGATCCTTCTGAAAATTGCTCCTGACTTGAATAATGTTCAATTGGATGAAGTTGTTGAAATTGTCCAAGACTCGAAAATTGACGGAGTCATTGCATCCAATACATCAATCGATCGATCAGGGTTGATAACCAGTGAGGCGGAGCTAAAAGCCATCGGGAACGGAGGGTTAAGTGGGAAACCTGTTCGTGATAAAAGCACAAAAGTCATAAGACATATTCACGAGAAAAGTAAAGGTGCGTTTCCAATAATTGGAGTAGGAGGAATTCATTCTCCAGCAGATGCAATTGAAAAATTAGAAGCCGGTGCAACTTTGGTGCAAGTATATACAGGCTTTGTATATGAAGGACCTGGATTGATTAAAGGAATAAATAAAGCAGTGCTTGAATCTGGTATTTTAAATCGTAAAGATATTTCAGGAGTAGTAGCTAAGGAAGAAAAAGTTAATTTTAGTGATCCTTTAACAACAAAAACAGCGAACGAGACGACCCATGCTTAAACTAGTTGAATGTCCGAGGGATGCGATGCAGGGTTTAACTGAATTCATCCCAACTCAAACAAAAATTGATTATATCAATCACCTGTTGACAGTTGGTTTTGATACAATTGATTTCGGCAGTTTCGTATCGCACAGAGCAATCCCCCAAATGAAGGACACAGCATCAGTGCTCGCAGGGTTGAATTTAGAAAAAACTAGTTCTAAATTGCTCGCTATTGTACCCAATCAGCGTGGAGCTCGTGATGCGTGTAAATTTGAAGAAATTCACTATTTGGGCTACCCGTTCTCCATTTCAGAAACTTTTCAAAAAAGAAATGCCAACGCTACTATTGATCAATCATTAAAGCGAGTGGAAAAAATTCATAACCTCTGTGTCAAGCATAATAAGGAGATGCTGGTTTACATTTCTATGGCTTTTGGTAATCCTTATGAAGACCCTTGGAGTGTGGATATTGCAGCCTATTGGAGCAGAAGGTTGCATAATGAATTAGGGATAAAAACACTCGCCTTATCAGATACAATAGGTGTTTCTAACCATGATAATATCACAGAATTATTTGAAGGGCTTATTAATGAGTTGCCGAATGTGGAATTTGGAGCGCACTTGCATTCAACCCCCGATTCAGTGGAGGAGAAAGTTAATGCGGCTTACCAAGCCGGATGTCGCAGATTTGATGGGGCTATTCGTGGATTTGGCGGCTGTCCAATGGCAAAAGATGATTTAACGGGAAATATGCCAACCGAGCAAATGAAGTTATATTTCGATAATCATAAAATTGGCACTCATCTTGATGAAGAAGCATTCAGTGAAGCCATGAATATGGCCTTGACTGTATTTCCGCATTAAAACGATTAAAGATGTTAAAGAAAGGATTAGGATTACTTGTAATGTTTGTCTCATTTGCGTCGATGGCGCAGGAAACATTTGAAATTCCCGTAGATGGAGAATTTACGAGTGTAGAATTACAAGGCAATTATGAAGTCAGCCTCAAAAAAGGTGATGAGCAGCGTATCGAAGTATTGAACACAGATGAAAACATTGAAGATGATCGTATTGTTGCTGAGGTTAAAGGAGAAGAGCTGATTGTCCGAATAAAAATGGACAACTATCGCGAGCGTGATATAGACATTGTAATCACCTATGTCAACCTCGAAAATGTAACGGCAAAATATGGTTGTATTGTGAGAATACCACAAACCATAACGGCTGACAAATGCAACCTAGAAGTGGAGTCGGGTGGTAAAATTAAGGCTACGGTTAGCGGTAAAAAATTAGAAGCAGTGATTAAAACTGGTGGGTCAATACACATTGACGGAAAGGTTGACGAAGCAACCTATAAGATCAGTGCGGGTGGTACTATTGGGGCAGCCAATATGGATGCAAAAGAAGTTGTTGCAAATGTGAATATGGGTGGCGAAATAATCTGCAAAGTAGATGAGATATTTAAAGTAAAAGTGGTCAGTGGTGGAACAGTTTCCTACATTGGAGACCCGGAGACATTTGAACAAAAAGTTACCTTAGGTGGAACAATTACAAGGATTAAAAAATAATTTAATGAAGAGAAGAATTTCATGGCTTTTTCTACCATTCCTAGTGCTTTTTGCGACAGGTTGTGACAATTCAGAGGAGATTAACGCAGAAGAGCCCGTCGAGAGCTTTGTGTCGAGAACAATTGTGGTTGATACCACCTATCCAGCCATTGATCCTGTGGCAATAGATATTATGGAAAAATTGCAGATCTGTGCTGTTACGGACTCCATCTTAAATTTGCCTCCTTGTTCAGCAGAATTGTTTAGGGTCTTTCAATACCGTCCAGATAAAGATTGGAAAGACGGATTTATTGTCGAAATGATTCCGGGTGTGTTTGGTTCACCAGTTCACCAGATTGTTATTGTCGAGAATTATTTCGGAAAGTATCGCATTGTCAATAAATACCTAGGTTACCTCATTGAGATGCGAACGAAAAAAGAAGGTTATAATGATTTGTTGATTGGTTATGTTGATCTAGACATTGGTGTTGTGGCAATACGGCACGAATGGCAAGGACAAAAGTATGACGTTGTTGACGTCGAGGAAATTAATGACCATTACATCAAACCGGAGCTAAAAGACTCTATCAATGCGGTGTTTTTACCAGCTTTTTCAGCCGGATACTAGACCGTTCTCATTCTGATCTCTGCTTTTATCGTTCAAAACCTTTTTACCTAGCAATAACTTTTTATTTTTGCCTTTATGCTAAGGGCAAAACAAATCATACTCTTTTTAGGAATTCTATTGAATGTCTTTCAAGGTATATCGGCAGAATTGTCTATTGATGTGCCTGAGTTGGTATTTTCGGATATGAAAACCTTTGTTTCGATTGAAACAACAGATGACGTTCTACCGGAATACCTCGTTCAAACCAGAGGTGATAGGATAATTGACACGATTTACATTGAAAATGGTGAAGTAGGACTTCAGTTTTTTGATGGGGAAGAGATCACGGTTCAAAATCATCAATTTACTAACAGTACAAAGGCGAATGTGGTACCTCTTTGGATGTCCATCTTACCACCATTGATTGCCATTTTTCTAGCCTTGATCTTTAAAGAAGTTGTTTTTTCTTTGGTTTCAGGGATATTTGTAGGGTCAGCCATTATGGGGTTTTATGCCGAAGGATTTATTGGAATTTTCACGGGCTTTCTCAGAATAATAGACACTTATCTCATCCATGCATTAAATGATTCTAGTCATTTGAGCGTAATTGTGTTTTCGATATTGATTGGAGGAATTGTAGCTGTGATTTCAAGAAATGGCGGGATGCAAGGAGTTGTGAACCGCGTTTCAGGATTTGCCAATTCGGCGCGAAATGGTCAATTGGTCACCTGGGGTTTGGGGATCCTAATCTTTTTTGATGATTACGCCAATACGCTAGTTGTTGGTAATACCATGCGCGCTATTACGGATAAATTAAAAATCTCTCGAGAGAAGTTGGCTTATATCGTTGATTCAACAGCAGCGCCAGTATCTGCCGTTGCATTTGTAACCACCTGGATAGGTGCTGAGTTAGGTTATATCTCAGATGGTTTGGATGTAATTAACGCCAATGAAACAGTGATTAATGAAGGCGTTTACTCGATCTTCTTGAGTAGCCTTTCGTACTCATTTTACCCGATCATGACCTTGTTTTTTATCTTCTACATTGTTTATAGAGGTAAGGATTATGGACCGATGCTAAAGGCAGAGCGAAGAGCACGAAAAGGTGGTGTTGTTAATCCTGAAGAGAATCAAGGAGATTTAACAGAAATGGAAGATTTGAAACCGGTGGATGGCATACGATACCGTGCTCGCAATGCTGTTATTCCAGTGGCAGTTATTGTTTTCGGAACGTTAACGGGGCTTTTATTCACCGGGTTTGACGCATTGAGTAGTGCTATTGCGGATCGAGTAGGAGCAGATGCTGCTAGTACATGGTCATCGATTTGGAGCAATATGCAGTATTTGGATGGTAATCCTGAAGGGTTCGCTAAGAAGCTGGGTACTTTAATTGGTGCTTCAGATTCCTATATTGCATTACTGTGGTCTTCATTAACAGCATTACTTGTTGCTATATTATTGTCTGTCGGTCAGGGAATTATGAATTTAAAGGATTCTGTGGAGACGGCGATTTCTGGCTTTAAATCAATGGTGCCAGCAATTTTGATTTTAGTCTTAGCTTGGGCATTAGCGCTTGTAACAGAGGAGATGCACACAGCAACATTCTTAACCGGTGTAATGGGGGATTCAATTCCACCATGGTTAATTCCGGCTTTGACATTTGTACTAGCTGGTTTTGTAGCCTTTTCGACAGGGTCATCTTGGTCAACAATGGCTTTGGTTTATCCATTAATTCTACCAGCGGCTTGGGCAATTTCAACAGGTGACACCTATCAATATGCGCATGCGGATGCAATGGCTATATTTTACAACACCGTAAGCGCTGTCTTGGCTGGAGCTGTGTTAGGCGATCATTGTTCACCTATTTCTGACACAACAATACTTTCTTCTCTAGCTAGTGGTAGTAATCATATCGATCACGTTAGAACGCAAATACCTTACGCATTGACAGTAGGTGTAGTAGCCGTTACGGTTGGTACATTGCTTTCCGCTCTCGGATTGCATCCACTCATTGCGTTAGTATTAGGACTCGGCCTATTGGTGGGTATTGTTGAGCTTGTCGGTAAATCTTCAGAACCGATCACAAACGAATAGTATGCCTCAATTACTTGCATTGGACTATGGACGTAAGCGAACTGGAATCGCCGTAACGGATGACAGCCAAATAATCGCATCAGGGCTTACAACGGTTCGTACCCATGACCTATTTGATTTCTTGAAAGATTATTTTGCAAAACACGAGGTTGTTACAATTGTATTGGGAGACCCAAAAAGGATGGATGGGTCGGCTACTGACAGCACCAAGGAAGTGGCAGGACTGAAAAAACGATTACTTAAAACATTTGATATTCCAGTCGCGATGGTAGACGAACGCTTCACTTCAAAAATGGCGTTTCAAACCATGATTGATATGGGGCTAAGCAAGAAAAAAAGACAAAATAAAGAGCTTGTCGATGAAATTTCTGCAACTATCATTCTACAATCATATATGTCACAACGCGACAATCAACTCGGCCGATAAGTAGTATTTATTTCAATTGAATTCCTTCTCCTTTAAACGTGATAATACGTTCCTTGTAAAGTGCCCCCAATGCTTTTTTAAAGTTCTTCTTACTCGTTCCAAAGATATGTTTGATCGTATCTGGGCTCGACTTGTCATTGACCTCTAAAAAACCACCACTATTTTCTAACTTCTCCAAAATCTCTCCTGCAAGACCATCTATTTTTTGATAACCTGGACGCTCTAAAGAAACATCGATTTTATCATCATCACGAAGCTTTTTAATGTAGCCTTGAATGCGTTGCCCTGGATGTATTTCTTTAAAGATTTCATTATGATAAAGAAGTCCTGAATGCTTATCGTTAATAACCACTTTCACTCCTAAATCAGTCGAATTGCCAATAATGAGGTCAACTTTTTCACCTTCTTCGTACTCAGTAGGACTGTTGTCTAAAAATTGTTTTGTTTTTGAGCTAGCAACAATACGTTCGGTTTCCTCATCCAAGTATACGCGCACGAAATAAGAGAGCCCTTCTTGCATTTCGGTAGCCTGCTCTTTGAAGGGCACAAGAAGATCTTTAGCTAAACCCCATTCGAGAAAAGCACCAAATTTGGTAACACTAATACACTTTAAGTACGCGAATTCATCAACTTCTGCTAGGGGTTCGTCCGTAGTAGCGATAATGCGATCTTCAGAATCATTATAGATAAATACATCCACAAAATGATCGATCTCCATATCCTCTGCAACATACCGATTCGGTAAAAGGATTTCTCCAAATTCATCTCCGCCATCTAGGTATAATCCATGATCAACTTCCTTGACCACTTTTAGTGTATTTATTTTTCCAATTTCTACCATTGTTCTATTTACGTTGAAATACAGCGTATTTATATGGACGCTCACCACCCCTTGGATTGATAAACGTATAATCTAATTCTTTCAACAATTCAAAGTCGTTCCCCAGGTGCTCAGCCATCATTCTAATATCATATTGAACAATAGGGAGATTACAACACTTTTCAGCTCCACCTTTAGCAAAGGTAGCCAGAATAACATATCCTTTAGATTTAACTTTCTGTTTTAATAGATTAAAGTATGTTAATTGGTCCCTTGCATCCGTGAAGAAGTGAAGAACAGCACGGTCATGCCATAAATCTAACATTGGCAATTCTTTTAGTAAGGTTGGCTGCGTCAAATCATCTTTCATCCATTCAACATTACATTCTTCTTTACCGAGTATATCGCGAAGACGATCCAACGCAACAGCGCTAATATCATTAATGGTGATGTTTTGATAACCATCTTCCAAGAGATGTTCAATTAAAGTAGTGGCGCCGGCACCTACTGTTAATATTTCAGCATAAGGACTTAAATTCAGGGATCTAATAAGGTCTAAAGAAGGTTGCGGTGTTTTTTCGTACCAACCTAAATCTTCCACAGCTCTGGCATTATAAGCTTTATCCCAATGCTTCTCTTTAGTGATGTTGTCCATAGTTTGTTATTGAGGTATTACAAAGTAACAGAATATTTCTCATAGATGTCGGAAAAAAAACAAACAAAAAAGACCCGCCATTGACGGGTCTTTAACTTAAACTAAAAGTAAACTATGAAAATTCAACTTCAGACAATTAACTCAGCTTTCGGATACATCTCCATCCACTTTTTTAATTGTTCTTCCGTCTTTAAGGTAATAGTCGTTCTTCTATCCAATTGTAACTTAAATTTTGGAGTCGAATTTTTTATTTCAGTGAGAATTTTCTCAACTTTTTCTTTAGATTTTTTTCGAGCCATGATATATCGTATTATTAATATTCTGTCTACTAAAGTAACACGCAATCAAAGAAAATGTTGTGATTTAAATTACATAAGTCCAGTATTTTAGATAAATTAACAACTCTGATAGATGAATTACCTGTTTAAACACATGTAAATATACCGTTTGGTATATGTTTAAACGCTTTTATTCATTGGGATTCTACATGTTTTCAAAAAAAGTGAATTCACTTTTTGGTATAAATTGTGTTTTTTGATCAGCTATTAAAAATATTCGTGTGATGTGATTTCAAATTGAAATTTAATTTCTTGAAAAGAACATCGATGCAACGGATAGCTTGGCGGTAAGACCTGAATCGATGAATTCAAGTTGTTTCGTGGTAAATAGGTAAGACAAAAATGAAATAAAAGAGAAGCGAAAACGTTAAGGTAAAAATTCTGTCACATTCGAAGCCCTTTGAAGTTTCAGAATTGCTTATTTTTGTTGATCTAAAACCTGGAGATGAGTCAAGAAAACAACTTTAATTCGAACGATTTAATCGCTTTTTTATGGTCTAAGCGCAAGGCTTTAATCATTGTAACAATCATTGCTGCCATTGCTTCTATTGGTGTTAGTTTAATGATGACCCCATATTACATGTCCCGCGCTGTAGTTTTTCCAACGAAATCCAATTCGGTTGATTTCAACTCGAACAGCAGAAATAGTGTCGTTGAATTTGGTGATGAAGCCGATGCAGAAAGACTTTTACAGGTATTGATTTCTCCTGAAATTCGCGACAGTTTAACACGAAAATATGACTTGTATGAACACTATGAAATAGATTCGAATGAGGCGCATGCCAAATTCGAATTTCAAAAGGCATACGAAGGCAATATCAAATTTAATCGTACACGATATAACTCCATTAATATTGACGTCTACGATACAGATCCAGAGACCGCAGCTGATATGGCAAATGATATAGTTAGGTTAGTGGATACGGTAATGAATAGAATGATCCGCGAACGTGCTATAGGTCCGATGTATGCAGTTCAATCAGAAGTAGGTTTAATTCGTCAAGAGATGGGAGACTATTCGGATAAACTAAAGGCTTTGAGTGATTCAGGAGTTGTTAGTAAAGATGAACGTGGTAACATGTATGCTGATTATTTAGAGGCATTAAAGGCAGGGCGAAAAGATTTGGCGGAAGAGATTAAGCGAAAGATTGACGCAACTCAGGCTTATGCTTCAGATTACGACACGTATTCAAATTTGACGGAATTCTTCAGTTTGCGTTATTCAAATATTTTAGATGTTAATGATCAAGCGCATCAGTACGCAAACACGAATATTCAACAGACTATTCGACACAGTATGGCCGAAATTCCCGATAAAAAAGCAAAACCAAAAAGGGCAATCATTGTATTATTCTCAACGTTTTCGGCGTTGGTGTTTGCAATATTCATTTTGCTGGGGATGGAAAAATTACGAGAGTTACGCAAAACGGCTTAGGTTAATTGAAGGCGCTACTAAATATGCGTTGGTTTTACCTGCTGGTTGTCTTATTTCTGGCAGCTAACCTCTATTATACATATAAGGGAGATGTTATTTTAAATTCTGTTCCTTTTGGACTTTTAATGATGTACACGGCTTTCTATCACATGGATAAGCTGTTTATGTTCATTGTGCTATTCACGCCTATTTCGATTAATATTGAAGAGTTCGTATCTGCTGATCTTGGGTTGTTTCTGCCCACAGAGCCGCTCTTGTTTGGGATGCTTCTACTGATTATTTTTAATCAGTTAAAAAAGAATCAGTTTGATCGTGAACTTTTGATGCACCCAATCACCTTGATTTTTATTGCCCAACTTTGCTGGATATTGTTGACTTCAATCACTAGTTCTCACCCATTGGTTTCGTTTAAGTTTTTATTGACAAAACTTTGGTTTATCATACCAATTTACTTTTACGGATACTATTTCTTCAAAGAAGAAAAGAACATTTTACGTTTTTTATGGCTCTATATTGCCACATTGGCTATTGTCGTAATATATACTATTACAAATCACGCTATTAATGGTTTTGATGAAGCAAGTGGACATTGGGTAATGTTTCCATTCTTTAAGGATCATACATCCTACGGTGCTATTTTGGCATTGATGTATCCGGTTTTATTTGGTTTGCTTTTTTCTAAGAAGCGCGGACCGCTGGTTCGATTAACATTGATATTTTTGATACTACTGCTTGGGGTTGGAATATTTTTAAGTTATACAAGAGCAGCATGGCTGAGTCTAGTTGGTGCCTTAGTTGTTTATCTATTAATTCGATTCAAGGTGCGATTTAAGTATTTGGCTGTTATTGGTCTCGTTGGTGTTATTTACATTGCGATGTCGTGGACGCAAATCATGCATAACCTAGAGCGAAATCGATCGGAACATGCAACTGAAAATATTGATGAACGAATTGAATCTATTGCCAATATTAGTACGGATGCCTCGAATTTAGAGCGTTTAAACAGGTGGGGGAGTGCTATTCGAATGTGGCAGGAAAGACCTGTGCTCGGTTGGGGACCTGGGACCTATGCTATGAATTATGCCCCTTTTCAGCTCTCTTCTGGAAAGACGATTATTTCCACCAATTCAGGAAATATGGGGAATGCGCATTCTGAATACCTTGGGCCGTTGTCAGAACAAGGTTTAATTGGGATGCTGTTGATGATTCTTTTAGTTGGTTATATATTATACACAGGAATTACGCTCTACATAAGGATGCCGCATGGAGAAATAAGGATCATACTGATAACACTTGTTCTCGGTTTGATAACTTATTTTACTCATGGTATCTTAAATAATTACCTGGATACGGATAAAGCCACCATACCCGTATGGGGCATGACGGCAATTATCGTTATGCTTGATTTGAAATATCCTAAGAAAAAGTCTGTAAGCTAGTTATTATCCGTAACACTTCCACTGCCGCTTCCTGTTACATTTATCGATGGGAATCCGGTATACAATACTGATCCAGATCCAGAAATGTTTACATTTAGGAGACTGTCAACATGTATTTCTAAATTTCCACTTCCTGAGATGTTTATGTCTGAAATATCCGTGATAAAGTTTTTTGCCAAAATACTTCCTGATCCTGATAAGACAGTATTATTATTCATAGCTGAACCCGCTACGTTTACCTTGCCAGATCCTGATAAGGTCATATCGCTTTCGGTAACAATCAATTCATTGATTGTTAAATTACCAGAACCTGAGAGAACGGCGTCATTAGAATAACTTTCAAGGCGATCGACAAAAATATTTCCTGAACCACTTAAAGTAACATTTGATGATGAAAATGAATCAATCGGATCAGTGTTAGCATTGAAATTTCCGGAACCTGAATTTATAAATACATGAATGTCCGGGGCAGTAATATTGATTGAAATTTCCTCACCATTCTTGATCGTAAAGCCTTTTTTCATTTTTATCTGCAAGATTTCGTTCTTGATCTCAATATCAAGGTCTTCATAGATTTTATCATTACAATAAATTTCCATCGTTTTTTCCTCTCCCGCTTGATAGTTTAGGTTTCCTGCAAGTGAAAGCTCTATGCTATGAAATGACTCTGATATTTCAATTGAGTGCCACGAGCTCGTTCCTTTAGAGGCATTAATTTTTTTACAGGAGAAAAAGAGCATACCAATGGATAAAATAAAAATGGTGGTCGTTTTAGACAATGCGGAATTCATTTTTGATTTGTACATAAAATTTAAGTTTAATGATTTTAGGTTAAATAATTCTAGACAAAGATATGGTGAGATATCCGTTGTAAACCAATAAAATCAATGTGTTCATGTGCTGAAAACGGAAATCAGAACAAAAAAAGACCTTATTTATAATCACCAGGAGTGGAGGACTTGATTTTCTTGAAAGCGTTGTACATAGCAGAACGCGATTTAAATCTCACTTCAAATCCAATTCCTTCAATTGAAAGCTGATTATTTTCTTTAATGAGTTTAATCGCAGCGTTTACGCGGTGCGCATTCACCCATGTTGAGAAGTTAACTGAGTTCACTGATCGAATTGCTTTAGAAATTTTTCTAGCGCTTATGTTCACAGATTTTGATAAGTCGTGAAGATTCATATCCGCATTTGTGTAATATCGTTCTGATTGCATAAACGACTCAAGTTTCTCCATTATCACTTTTGATGCTTCATCAGGTTTTGATGTGCTTTTTTCGATTTTAAAATCAAGAAAAAGATCTGTTTGAGAGAAAGCCTTGTAACTTACGTAATAAAGTAAGATGAAAATTACGGCCCAATTGATGGTAACAATCAGTCCTAACACATCAGGAATGTTCAGAAAAATCCGAAGCAATTCAATTCCCCACAATATGACAACGGGAACAAAAAGAATTACAAATCGCTGGATCCATTTTAAACGGACAGTCTCAGAATTAGAATAAAAGTCTTCCATCTTCAATTTAGCCATCTTCAATTCTTTAGTCGAAAATACGATAGCTAGCAGGGATAATAAGTATGCAAATACCTGCTGCGTCATAAAGATGGTATTGGTTACTTCTGACCCTAATAATGTTCTAATATTCGAATTGTCCAAGATGTTAATGATGACATTTACAATCGTTAATAAGCCGACTAAAATGCCTATCCCGTAATTGCAATGTAGTACCCTTCGGTAATTTTTGGTACGATTTAATTTTGCCAGCACGAAATGGAAGAAAAGTACGGGCATAAAAATTTTAGATTCAGGTAAACCGAAGTAGTCACCAATAGGGTAGGATCCGACATGATTAATCGGAATAAAGGCGTTTAGCCCTTCCCAGATTAGTGCGAATAAAAAGAATCCTAGAACTCGATTTGCCTCAGACTGATATTTCTTAGAGAAAATATATAGCCCTGACAAAAATAAGCCTTGCAAAATTGCACCGAAACCAATAATTAGAAAAAGAGCATCCACGGCGATAAATATAAAGAACTTTATGATTACCCTAGATGAATGGTGGGTCAACAAAAAAAACACCCGCTGAGAAATCAGCGGGTGTTCTATTGTGAAGTTATTCTTATTTATCTATTTCAGAACTGTAATGTGTCCTGTGTGCGTATGTCTAGCATCGGTATAGGCTTCTTTGAAGTCTATTTGCCATGTATACACACCATCGTCTACTAGTCCTTGAGAACCGTAAGTACCATCCCATCCGATTGAAGCATCGTAAGTTTCGAAGACGATTTCTCCCCAACGGTTGTAGATAACCATGTGGAAATCGTATGGATCAAAACCTGACTCAAATACAGGTAGGAACGTTTCGTTGAACTGATCCCCATCCGGTGTAAATGTATTCGGGATGTAGAACAAGATAATCGATTTTACTTGTAAGTAAAGGATCGCACTGTCTTTACATCCTAGGTAGTTAGAAGCTTCTAACTCTACTGGATAGAATACATCTCCTGGATCTTGAGGGAACTCGTGAGAAGGATTTACATCATTCAATAATGGTGATCCATCAGCGAAATCCCATACATAATCTGTAGCGTGTAATGATTCGTTAGTGAATTCTACGCGAGTATCATTTGTGAATACTGATTGCGGAGACATTGTAAATGCTGCAATCGGTTGCGTTATAACAGTGATGTACTCATCATACTCTACTGAACTTACACATCCGTAGATATCAGTAACTGTAGCACGAACATCATAAAGACCTCCGAATTCATATACATGCGTTACAGTTGGGAATGTTACACCAGGTGCAATTCCACCATCTCCGAAGAACCAGTCAGTTGTCTCGATCTCAACGTCAGAGACAATTGAGAAATCGATACCAAAAGGTGAACACCCAACTAAACTATCACCCGTAAAACTAACATTAGGTAATGGATGTACTACAATATCAAGACTATCACTAGACACACAACCAAATTCATTTGTTACCGTAACGACATATGTTGTAGTCCCAGTAGGTGGAGTGAATTCAACTCCATCAAATATATCTGCTGGTGACCAAATATACACCCCGGGATCACCTGATGCTGTTACGGTTGTGGATTCGCCGTTACAAATAGATTGATCTGGTCCTGCATCAACTACTGCTGGTGAGGCTATGATGGATATTGTAAATTCAGATACATCATCAATACAAGGTGGAGTTCCAATAACGGTATATTCAAAAGTATAATCACCAGACGCAATCACACCATCTATAGTAAGAATTCCAGTTATAGAATTGAAGGCACCTCCAGTTGGTGTTACTTCTGACCAAAACCCTCCATCATCATGTCCTATTAGTAGAGTGTTTAAGTCAAAAGACAGCCCTACTAAATTACAGATGACACCATCCCCATCTAAACCTGCAGTTGGTTGATCGTAAACAGTAATTGTGTGTAATGACGTGTCATTTTCACAAAGAAGACCTCCTAAAGCGATGTGACGGATCACATACTCACCAGCAGGAACGTCAGTAGGATCGAATTCTAAAGTTACAGGGTCAAAAGCTCCACCAGTTAGTGTTACTTCTTCCCACATTGATCCTTCAGCGATATACATAGTATCAACTAAGAATGTTTCAAGGTCAGCAATATCTATACCTGAATTACAGATTTCGAATCCAGTGGAATCAAGACCAGCACTGATTTCGATGAACTCGATGATGATTGGCTCAACATCATAACATCCACCAGTAGGATCACCCATTAGAATCCATGCCTCATCATCAGGACCTATTTCAGTACCTGGAGGTAAAATATCCGTTGGATCCATCATACTGTCAGGGAATTCTGAATAAAATTCTACGAATGTACCGCCGATACCTTCTGTATCAACATATACTAGGTCATCAAGATTGAAAGTTCCACATTGTGGTCCTGGATCTGTTAATTCGAGATCTGGTCCTACACCGGTTGCAACAACCACCACTTCTCTTGTAATTGGTAATACAAAACAATCACCCATTGGCTCTCCAGTTACAACGTAATGCGTTGTTCCACCCGGAGTTACTGTAATTGTTGGTCCTGTACCAACTTCTTCACCAGTCAAATCATTAGTCCAAGTCCAAGTATAAGCATCAAGCATTGGTCCTGTAATTGATAATTCTGTTGAACCTGCACATTCTGCATAAAGCGTATCTGGCTCTGGTTCCTCGTAGCAAAGTGCATAAGGATCAGCACCATCATAGTCTAGGTAGTACTGAGCAGTTAAAGCTTCTTCTAATTCAGCTTCAGACATGATCACTACGAATTCAAATTCAGAAATTTCACCAGGCGCTAAAGTAACATCACGGTGAGCAATTGCGATCGCTTGATCAGCAAATGCAGTAGATCCAACAATACCAATCATCGGTCCTGTTCCGTCATAAACATCTGAACCGTCAGTTACGAAGAAACTACCACGTGCAACACGAATGTCGTCACCGATACCACCGTATCCTAAGTAGTTATCCCAAGCGGATGACTGCGTTGCAGTAACCAACGCTTTTGGACAAAATGGAGTTGGCTGAGCAACTACTGTATTTGTCGTACCGAATCCCCATCCAATAAACTGGTTGTTATCCGGGTCAGCAGAGTAATAAAAATAGATATTGTTAATTGGAGAACCAGTCGTATTCTCTAGGGTAACAGCCATTCGGTAATACACTTTTGTAGTATCGATGATGTAAGTAACATCCATATCGATTCCCGATTGTGTACCACTCCATGTTACTGACTTACATTTTCCATATACGTTATAATCAGATAGACCGTATGAGGTAATCGAAGAACCTGCAGCCGAACTGTTCCAAGTAGTAGTTCCATCGATTTCAATACCGATTCGGTTTTCCGGTGATCCTGGCATGTAGAATCCTCCGTCATATCCTTCAGCTGGATCCGCAAGATCCCATGGATCAGATTCGTCTGGATTGGCAACATAGCAAAGACGAGCTGGACCAGCTACCCAATGCGTAGGGAATGGAGGTAAAGCAGCCGAACCTGGATAACCGTTTTGGTGTAGCCCAATTTCGATATTGTTACCCATAAGGAAACAATCCGTACCTACCATCTGAGCATTAGCATTGCTTGAAAAAAGCGCTAATCCAAATAATGTAATTAGGGTTATTTTTATAGATTTCATGATTTGTTTGTTTTCTAGTGAATTGAGAGTATAAATTACTCTGGTTTAGTTAGATGATTTAAATAATCTTGCAATTGTGCCAAGTCCACTTCATCACCTGGAATGTGCTCCAAGTGAATTCGGATAATCATATATCCTTCAGAGTAGAACACTTCATTGCTGATCAAGTTAGCTGTTACATAAGAGGTAAGTAAATAAACCGCTTCTTGCTCATCCGCGAAATCTAGGTGAGAGATATCTACAAAGTAGTATTCCTGCACCGGCATCTCCGGTAATGTAACATAATAATTCTCATCAATGTTTGCCACCGGTAATTCGTCTACCGGTACATCTTGGGCGAATGATCCTGTAGTGAAAATCAGGCCGATCGCAAAAACGAGTAATTTAAAAAGTTTCATGTGTAGATTATTTGTTTGTTCTATAGACTCATTTTTTTTTGGTGAGTTGCCTCCAATGGGTGATAAAATTCAATTTTTTTTCGATGAAAATGATAGTCTAAAATAAGTTGCAGTTAATTTAAGGGAGTGACATGACGTGTTTCCGTAGTTTTTACATGGTTTTCGGAGGCTTTCTCATCTCTGAGCAAACGTATGGATAAGTATGAAATAGGTTGCTCTAAATTATAGAGATTAGTCGATTTTTATCATTAAGTAAATTTTTTGTTAAAAAAAAACCATTCGTCTCAGACAAATGGTTTTTAATATCTTAAGGAAACTCGAGGTTTATCCTTTCTTCTTTGTGTCACATTTTTTCTTGCAACATTTTTTCTTGTCACACTTCTTTTCAGTTTTAGCTTTTTCTTCTTCACCTTCTTGAGCGAAAGATTGAGTAGACATTCCTCCTAACACAGCAGCTAGAGCAAATACAGCAACTAATTTTTTCATTGTTTAAATATTAAAGTTCCCTTAAATATATGTAGAATTCTGAACCTAGCTTTTGGAGTAAGTCGAAAATAACAAAAGTTTAACTAAATTTTACATTAAGGAAGTTTCCCTAAAATTGTTGTCTTTCCTTGCACAACATCGTCAATTTTTACGTTCAATTCCGTTCCAATCGGAAGAAAAACATCAATACGCGATCCAAACTTAATAAATCCAAATTCGCTTCCGGCTTTCACTTCCTCACCTTCTTTAGCGTAGCATACGATCCTACGAGCAACTGCTCCAGCAATTTGTCTAAAAAGGATCTCTGTCCCATTCTTATGTTTGGTAACAACAGTTGATCGTTCATTATCAGTGGAGGATTTTGGGTGCCATGCCACTAGAAATTTGCCAGGGTGATATTTATAATACTGTGTGGTACCGCTAATTGGATTCCAGTTTGCATGGACATTTAACGGTGACATAAAGATTGAAATTTGAATCCTTTTATCCTTAAAATATTCTGACTCTTCTACTTCCTCAATCACAACGACCTTACCATCTGCAGGACAAATAATGAGATTGTCCCCTTCAGGACTTGTACGATAAGGTACGCGGAAAAACTGAATAACCAAATAAAGCATGACGATGATGAATGCATTTAGCAGCCAGTAAAAAATCGGGTAGTTTAAAAGCAAAAGATGATTGACAGCATAAAGCCCTCCTGCTAAAAGCAGTGATATGGCAATAATCCGACATCCTTCTTTGTGAATCTTCATGAGTTATTTAGTTTAGACAAATATATAGTAATGCAAAAAATAGACGATTGGTATTACGAAAAGTACTGCGTCAAATCGGTCCAAAATTCCACCGTGTCCCGGCAGAATATTTCCAGAGTCTTTTACCTTCACGCTTCTTTTTAGCATTGATTCAACTAAGTCGCCTAAGGTTCCGAAGGTACTGATGATTATTCCATAGATTGCATATTCCAAAAAAGAAGCGTCTATAAAATAAGCAATTGTGATACCTCCAGCGACACTAAAAAGCATGCCTCCAAAAAAGCCTTCCCATGACTTTTTTGGAGAAATTCGTTCAAAAAGTTTGTGTTTTCCAAATTGGCGACCAACGAGATAAGCGAAAGTATCACTAAACCATACGAGTATGAATATGCTTAATACAGGCCAAAACGAACTGATAGTATAAGTCTCCCTGCTGAATTCAATCATATAGTTGAGCAGTAACATTGGAGTTACTAAATAGATGATGCCCGTAATACCTATACCAATATTTTCAAAAGGATGCTTTTTTTTTCGATACAATTCCGCCAATGCAAGAAGACCAAATGTGAGCAAAGCACTTACTATGAGTGCGGACAAAAATTTAGGCTCATAAAGTGCTAGAATTCCCAGGCCGTAGATCACAGTTCCTAATAACACGCCTAGCGTCGAATAAGGACTGCTTCCTGATTTTTTAAACAATCCGTAAAATTCATTTAAACCGACAATAGCAATTAAACCAAATACTGCATGAAATATCCAGCTTTTGAAAATAATCGCACCGACGATAACCGCAACGAATATCGTTCCGCTTATGGCACGTTGCCAGAGATTACTCATGATCAAAAGCTTCTACGATCTTCTTAGCCGCTTCCACCTTTTCATTGTCTACATGAATTTCGAATTGGCCTACTATTCCGGATAATACATCCTTTTGATCTAGAATTACGGCATCGATTCCAGCTTCTGAAAGTTGATCACGTAATAAGATTGCCTCGTGCTCTTGTTTCGCTGTATAAACGCAAATTTTATTGTCCATCTTTCTCTAGGTTTTGGTCATTGTCATTTTCGGTTGACTGATCATTATCAATTGAATCCTGGGCTTCATTGTTTTCAAACCCTTCCTCAGTTGTTGATGATGGAGCTTTTTCATTGTCAGCGGCATCCTCTGAAGATTCAGCCTCATGATCAGCGATTTGAGATACTAGCGTTTCCTTTTTTTCTTCTTCTTTATCCCAAATACGTTTACCGAAGATTTCAATGAGGTTGTCCTTAAAGATAACTTCTTTTTCGAGTAGTTTTTCCGCAAGCAGAATTAATTTTTCCTTATTCACTGTCAGAATCTTGATTGCCCGTTGGTATTGTTTCTCAATAATTCGAGTTACTTCTTTGTCAATATTTTTTGCACGTTCTTCTGAATATGGTTTCGTGAAAGCAGATTGCCCTTGCGAGTCATAATAGCTAATATTTCCTAGTGCAGGGCTCAATCCGTATACAGAAACCATAGCATAGGCCTGTTTCGTTACTTTTTCCAAATCGCTTAGTGCACCGGTAGAAATTTTTCCGAACATGATTTGTTCAGCTGCTCTACCTCCTAGCGTAGAGCACATCTCATCCAATAATTGTTCTGTTGTTGTAATTTGTCGTTCCTCAGGCAAATACCAAGCAGCTCCCAATGAACGACCTCGAGGAACAATTGTAACCTTAACAAGTGGTGATGCATGTTCCAGCAACCAAGATGTTGTGGCGTGACCAGCCTCGTGGAATGCAATTGTTTTCTTTTCCTGTGGAGTAATAATTTTATTCTTCTTCTCTAAACCTCCTACAATTCGGTCTACAGCATCCAAAAAGTCTTGTTTTTCGACACTTTTCTTTTTCTTTCTAGCTGCTATTAAAGCCGCTTCGTTACAAATATTGGCAATATCTGCACCAGAGAAACCGGGTGTTTGTTTCGCTAAGAAATCAATATCCAAGTCCTGCGCTAACTTCAGCGGTTTCAAATGCACTTGGAAAATTTCTTTTCGCTCATTAATGTCAGGCATGTCTACATATATCTGACGATCAAATCGTCCAGCTCGCATTAAAGCTGAATCCAATACATCTGCTCTGTTGGTAGCGGCTAAAATAATGACACCTGAGTTTGTGCCAAAACCGTCCATTTCTGTAAGTAATTGGTTCAATGTGTTTTCACGCTCATCGTTAGACCCCATATTGGCGTTCTTACCTCTGGCGCGACCAATGGCGTCGATCTCATCAATGAAAATGATAGATGGTGCCTTTTCTTTCGCTTGCTTAAACAAGTCACGAACACGAGAAGCCCCAACACCTACAAACATTTCGACAAAATCAGAACCAGATAAAGAAAAGAATGGAACTTTAGCTTCACCAGCGACAGCTTTTGCTAAAAGCGTTTTACCTGTTCCTGGAGGGCCAACAAGCAGAGCGCCCTTAGGAATTTTAGCTCCGAGTTCTGTATACTTTTTTGGATTTTTTAGAAAGTCTACTATTTCTTCGACTTCTTCTTTGGCTCCTTCCAAACCAGCAACATCTTTAAAGGTAGTATTTGTTCCTTTCCCTTTTTCAAAGACTTTCGCGCGGGATTTACCAATGCTGAAAATATTACCTCCAGCGCCACCTCCAGCACCACCGGACATCCTTCTCATGATGACCAGCCAGAATACTAAAATGATTGCAGGAAACAACAACCAACTCAAAACACCACCCCAATCGGTGCGTTCACCATAAGTAATAGAAAACTGATACTTTGGACCTTTTTCCGCAACCAGCTTTTCTTTCATGTCACTCAATTTCTGATAAAATTCTCCGATTGGAGGTGTATTGAAACTGACATCAGGTGTTTTCGCACCAAAATTTTCTTCCTGCTTTCGTAGGTTTTTATATTTGGAACTGTCTAGCGCTTTTATTCTGTCTAGCTGATCCATATCGAGATACACTTCTGCACGCTCGTCGTTTTTAATCAACTCAACTTTTTCAACCAGACCATTCTCAACCAACTCGTAAAAATCGTTTTCGTTGATTTCAATTGCTTGTGGTCTTAACGAAACGAGTTGTAATCCGATTAATACAACCGCAATGATTGCATAAATCCAATAGGCATTAAATCCTTTTTTCTTATTCGTATTATTTGTGTTATTTGCCATCTTCTTTAATCAATGTTCGGAATATCAATGCGTTCAGCATCTGCCCACAGACTTTCCAAATTGTAAAAATCTCTAATCTCTTTATAAAAAACGTGAACAACTACATTCACATAGTCCAATAACACCCATTCTGCATTTCTTGTTCCCTCTTCATGCCAAGGTTTTTCCTGCAGCTCTTTTCTGGTTTTGCGGACTACAGACTGAGCGATAGATTCTACTTGAGTACTAGACTCTCCACTACAAATGATAAAAAAGTCAGCAACAGCATTCGGCAATTCTGATAGGTTTAAAATTGTAATATTCTGTGCTTTAATATCCTGCATACCATCGACGATCGTATCAATCAGAATTTTTGTGTCGCGTTCTTTTTCTTCTAGCGTTTTTAGCATTCGTTTTTATTTGAGTGACAAAATTAATTTATTTGTTTTATTAAAATAAAATTCGTCACATTTGTTTTCATGAATTCCTCGCCGCAAAATCCAGTTATTGTCTGTTTGGATGCTATTGATTCTACGAACAATTATGCTGCCAATTTGCTGAAACAGACAAAAGTGGTTAATGGGACAATAATTCTGACAAAACGTCAGGAGAATGGTAAAGGTCAACGTGGCACAACTTGGCAGTCAGAGCCGGAAAAGAATTTAATCTGCTCCACAATCATTTTTCCACACATTGGAGTAAAAGAAGTTTTTACTCTCAATATGATAACTTCTTTGGCTGTTGTTGACCTTTTATCAGATGAGGGTATTTCTAATATCGGCTTAAAATGGCCCAATGACGTTTATGTTGGTCATAAGAAAATTGCCGGTATTTTAATTGAAACGCAACTTGCTGGACCTGCAATCAAATCGGCGATAATAGGTTTGGGTTTAAATGTTAATCAAGAAAAGTTCTATGGTAGTTTTGAACCAACATCAATGATTTTGGAGCGAGGATTCGCTACGAATATTGATCGACTTGTTAAAAGCTATTGGGAGAAATTAAGATTTTATATAGAGTTGTATGACACTGCGGGTCGGGAATCAATTCTCGAAAGGTATTACAAACAGCTCATTGGATATAAGCGAATACAACAATTCGAAGATGAATCAGGGCCGTTTGAGGGTGAGATTATTGGAGTCGACCAATTTGGGTGTTTGTGCATCAGAAAGAATGACGGACACAATTACACCTATCAAATTAAAGAGGTTAAGCAGATACGACCAGCATTTTAAGCGTGAACTTCTTGAAGTCGCTTTGCCATGTAATTAAATAGGTTGGTTAAAGGACTAACTACCATCATTTTTAAAAAAGCATTGATTTCGCCTTCGAAATGCAAATTGCCTTCACAAGTGCCGTTACCTAAATCATCAATATTCACAATTAACGTAAATGGAAAAGGTGCTTTTTCTCCAGATTTGATATTGATGCGGCTGTTTGGTTCTGTACTCTCTTTAACCAATGGAATAATAGCCGCATTTTGAATTTTGAATGAACAATCATCAACAGTTGCCTTCCAATCAGAAATTTTATCTTCCGGTAAAAGGTTTTTAACATTATTAAAATCACAGAGGTAGGCAAAGACATCGGCTTGTGATGCGTTTACCGCTACTTTATCGCTATCAATAATTGTTTTAGCCATTAGGATTCCAGTTTTCAGGGTTGTCTTTCCATTTGGAAAGTGATGATAGATTCTTGTCAGAGATATAGTTTTCCTTTAACGCTTTTTCGATGAGTAATTCATAATTACTCAGCGTGAAAAATTTACAATCCGTATTTTTAAAATTTTCTTTGGCCACGTCAAATCCGTAAGTGAAAATAGCGGCTAAACCGAGCACTTTGCATTTAGCTTCTCGAAGCGCCTCGACCGCCTTTAGACTGCTACCGCCAGTTGAGATCAGGTCTTCAATTACAACAACTCGTTGTCCTTGCTGATAATCACCTTCGATTTGATTGCCTAGGCCATGACCTTTAGCGCTGGATCTTACATATATAAACGGCAGCCCCATTTCTTCGGCAACCAAAGCACCAATTGCAATACCACCAGTTGCAACACCTGCAATGGCGTCAACATTCTCGTATTGTTTTTGAATTTGTTCAGAGAAAGTTTGTCGTATTGCCGTACGGATTGATGGGTAAGAGAGTGTTTTTCTGTTATCGCAATAAATTGGAGACAACCACCCACTAGACCATTTGAATGGCTTTTCGGGACTTAGTTTAACAGCTTTGATTTGTAACAAAAAATCAGCTATTTTTAAGGCTTTATCCTTATCTAAAATCATAGACGGCAAATGTATAAAGTTTTTATTGAAAATAAACCGGTTCACTTCCATTTTAATTCAGAATTAGATTCACATTCGGGACACCAGTCGAAAGCTGAAATATGGGGTGCTATTGATCAATTTATAAAAGATGACACAAGGGAAGAAATAGCTTTTGAATTAAAAGATGAAGTTAATTTTAAGACGTTGTTCGAGGATCATAAGTATATCGAAGCAGCTGGAGGAATTGTTCAGCGCGGTAATTCATTTTTATTTATCAAACGTCATGGCTTATGGGATATACCGAAAGGGAAGCTGGAGAAAGAAGAAACTCCAGAATCCGGTGCCGTGCGTGAAATAGAAGAGGAGTGTGGATTGGTTTCTCCTGTGATAAAGGAACACCTATTGGATACTTGGCATACTTACCCGCACAAAGGAAAACAAGTATTGAAAAAAACGTTTTGGTATTGGTTGAATGAAGGTCCAAAAAAAAAGCCGTTAGTTCCACAAGGGGAAGAGGGGATCACCGAGGTGGATTATTTCCCCGTTCAAAAATTTCCTGAAATTAAAAAGGATACTTACCGTTCAATTATTGATGTGATGATTTGTTTGGAAAAAAAATTAAAATAAATCTTTTACTTATTTTTAAACTTTGAATTACTCTATAAAACGCATGAAGTATTAGTATCAAATTGGGTTGAAAATAAACCGAGTAAAATATAAAGACGATCAGCAGTTGGTCAAATTGGCTCAAAAGGACCATCGCGCATTAGCGTTGATTTATGAGCGATATTTCGAGCGTATTTACCTTTTTGTCTACAAGCGTGTGCAGGACGAGGCTATTGCAGGCGACGTCACGCAAGATGCTATGCTGAAAGCTATGGCAGCTATAAAGAAGTTCGAAGATAGGGGAGCGCCGTTTTCTTCCTGGCTTTTTCGAATTGCTTCGAATGAGGTCAACCTTTATTTTCGCAAAGCGAAAAAAATGATTCAGGTCACCGTTCAGGAAAAGGATGTGTTGACCATGATGGAAGAGATAGAGATTCATCCGACCGAAAATGATCAGATAAGACTCATACGAATGTTAGAAACCTTGAAGCCAGATCAAAACGAGATTATTGAGTTGCGTTTTTTCATGCATTATTCATTCAAGGAAATTGCAGATTTTTATAATATTAATGAAGCCAGTGCTAAAATGCGGGTTTATCGTATTTTAGAGAAGCTGAAAAACAGCTGGGATAAAAAATGAGATCATACAAAATAAATAAGGACAATAAAGAGCAGTTGCCAGATCAAGCGACAATCGAGAAGTATAAAGACTTTTCGCGTTTGAGTCATGAGTATGATCGATTGACGAAACGTCCGAAAGTACCTTTGTATCGTGACAAGAAAATGTTCTTGGTACTCTTATTGATCGTTTTGGTAGCTTATTTGCTATCAGTTATTTCAGACCATGACAAAGAATCTGACAATAATGTTAATGATCGCATTGAACAAACCACTCCCTCTGATAATTCAAACTAATTATTCTGTTCGATAAGTGCAAGGATTTCTTGCTGTGTCGATTCGCCCTTGTCGGCATTGTAAAGTTTCTGTAGTTCAATGCTAATTTCGCTGTAAGGTAGATTGTTCTCTCGCATTTTTAAGTATGCTTTTTGTATATGCGCAGGCCGAGGTCCCCAATCAAAAAGATCTTCTCCGTTCGCATTTCTAACAATCAATTTTGGAATAGAACGTCCGCCATTGGTTAAATATTGGTCCATCAAATCCAAGTTTTGGTCACGCAGTTTCCATTCAAAATGAATTTGGTCATTTAAACTTGCCATTTTCCACAAAAAACCGAGAGCATGAGCTGCATCGCCACACCAGGCTTCGGTCAAAACAGTCCAGTATTGGGGTTTGTCGATGCTTTTTATAACTGATTTTGCTTCAGGGATTAATTCGCCTTTTGACATCCAGCGATTCAGTCGTTTCAGATTCATTCTTGTATAATGAATCATTGCTTCGCTGTGATTATCTCCTGTTGTTTTGTCTTGTGCTAGAAGTCCCGTAATGAGTGCAGTATATTTTTCCATGATTGCTTCGTCGAAGGTGTTTCTACATACTTACAATTAATTCACCCAAATTGTTTTTCTTACAGAATCTTTTACGCCGTCCGAGTTAATTGCAACCAACCATACTTCATATGGACCATCTTCTATGTATTGAGAAGAATCTACGGATTGGTTTGATGTCAGGCCGTTGCCAAATCGCCATTTGAGACTTTCGGCATTAATCGAATTACTATAAAAATAGACGTAGCAAGGAAAAGAGCATCCATTGTTTTCAACATAAAAATTGGCGGTTGGCAAAGGGGCAGGCGGCGTTTTATTGCATGATATCAAAAAAAATAATTCGACTGACACTAAAATCCTTACCGAATTCTTCATGTTTACTTGATCAATGTCATTTCATCGATGAGGTGCCCAGCTTCTCCGTACATTTCAATCACCCACAAAACATAACGGATGTCAACAACGATGTTACGACATCTTGACTCATCAAACATAAAGTCACTCATTGTACTTTCCCAACTTCTGTCAAAGTTAATTCCCATCAAATGACCATTCGCATCAATCACAGGGCTTCCGGAATTACCGCCTGTTGTATGATTGGATGCAGTAAAACAAACCCATAATTCTCCATCCTGATCATAACGACCCCAATCACCTTTGTTGAAGAGTTCTAAGAATCGTGGTGTTAATTCGAAATCTGGGTTTCCGGTTGCATTCTTTTGCATAATACCCTTTATGGTACTAAAGTGCTCATAACGCATTCCATCATAAGGAGCTGAGCCATCTATTTTACCATAAGCTATTCTTAACGTTGAGTTGGCGTCAGCCCACATGTTTTTATCTGGGAACATGCGTAACATACCTTCAACATATTTTTGCATTAAATCCTTTTCTTTTTCAGCAAATTCCTGGTACTTTCCGTTTACATTTTGGAAATAAGCCTTGTAAACATTCATAGCAAATACATAAGCTGGATCTTTTTTAATCTTTTTAACCAGTTTTTTTGCACTACCGTCCAATAAGGCGTTTGCTTTCTCTTGGTTTAATAAAACAGACTTTTCAAAAATACGCTCACCCTTGCGCTCCCATGTTGCTTCGAAATCTACTGGCAATAATTCCGCATCCACGTACGATGCATAAGTGGGTGACAATGCCCAATAAATTTGACGGTCAACGTCTTTGTTATAATTTTTAAAGAATCCTCTGACTTTGTTTTTTAAGCTTTCAACTTCTTCGTTTAATTTGCCTTCTGCCTCTAGCTTATCGTAACTGTTGGCAATTTGAGCAAAATCCATTACGTATCGGATAAACTCAGGACCAACATAGAAGTACTCAATAAACATAGATCGTGCAAATTCATATTTGCCATATTCTGCCTGCAGATTATTTAAATCATCAATAAGCGGGTAGTAAGTATCTTTCCACTCTGTTCTTTCAGCAGCAATAGCTCGATATTCTTCTTCAAAAGCTTTCTTTTTGTCTAAAGCACCGAGCTCGCGAAGGCCGCCAATTTGACCGATCCATTTTTTCCACGCATTAGCAATTCTAGCCTGTTTAGAGGCATACTGAATACGTACTTCATCACTTCCAGCCATTGCGGGTTTTAGAATGTCCAACGTTTTCGTTCGCATTTCAATTCTTGCTGGGCGTTCAGTGTTCATGATAAAATCCAATTTACCTGAAATGTAGTGCTGGTCTGTTGAGCCCGGAAAACCGTATACCATTGTGAAATCACCTGCTCTTTTTGGTTTCAGACTTATGGGCAAAGATTTTAATGGCTTATAAGGTTTGTTTTCCGCTGCATATGGAGCAGATTCATTATTTGTATTGGCATAAATTCTGAATACAGAAAAATCACCTGTGTGTCTTGGCCAAACCCAGTTATCAGTGTCTCCACCAAATTTACCAATGGCTGAAGGAGGCGCGCCAACTAAGCGAATGTCGTTAAAGTCTTCTGTTACTAACATGAAATATTGATTACCCAAGTTGAAAGGTTTAACAACCGCTTTTTTATTTCCTTCAGAATTCTCTTTCTCAATTTCAGCAATTCTTTCTTGGATTTGTTGCGCCGTTTCGTCGCCGTTACCAGATAACACCATATAAGTAACGTCCTTGATTTCTTTGACAAATGTTACGTACATTCCAGGGCAAGCTAATTCTTCTTTTTTATTCTTGGCCCAAAATCCATCTTTAAGATAATCGTGTTCAACGGATGAATGCGATTGAATGGCTCCAAATCCACAATGATGATTCGTTAATAACAATCCCTCTTCAGAGACAATTTCCGCCGTACAACCACCGTTAAACTGCACGATTACATCCTTTAAACTGGCTTGGTTCGTTGCGTAAATTTCTTTAGGACTCAAATTGAGTCCGTACGTTTTCATATCAGAGTGAAACATTTCAATCAATGAAGGGATCCACATTCCTTCAACGGCTCTGGCTCCAAATTGAACTGAAAAGAAGAGTGCGATTAACAATAAAATTTTTCTCATGAATTTGCTTTTTATGCTTTGCTGCAAAGATAATATTGTTTTGTGAAGAAGAATGTCGAAATTTGGAAATACCCAGTTGATTAAGAATAGGATTAGATGAATTTTGAAAAATATATAGCAGATGCTAAAAGTTCCAAATTTGGTTTGTGGAAATTAAATATTGGTTTATTTCGGATGATACCGTTTAACAAGCCACATGGAATTAAGATCGTGGAAATTAAGGATAACAGCGTTAAAACGGTAATTCCGTTGAAGCGAAAAAACATGAATCACATCAAAGGAATTCATGCATGTGGAATGGCGACAGCCGCAGAATTTGCATCAGGTTTTCAACTTTTGACGCAGCTTGGACCTCGGAAATATAGACTTATAATGGAATCATTGGAAATGGTTTATCATTATCAAGCTAAAACAGCTATAACTGCGGAGTTTGAAGCTTCTGATGAGTGGATCGAATCAACGATAAAACGTCCTCTCGAGAATAATGATTCTGTCTTGGCTAAATGCGAAATAAAACTCTATGATACTGAACGAAATCATGCAGCAACGGGTTATACAAACTGGCAAATCAAACCATGGGCAAAAGTTAGAACGAAGGTGTAAGATTTGTAGACGTTTTGTCTTATAATTAATTTCGGCGCGTTAATATTGATAACAAAACCGACAACCTGTCAGCAATTCATAAATTTGCACGGTGATTGCCTCGATAAACCTGAACAATAGCT
>JBMZAY010000014.1:0-93474 GCA_049611865.1 Crocinitomicaceae bacterium
TGACGCTCAAACATAATTTCAGTATTAGATGAAGTTGTAATCTAAACATTTATTACCCCCCCCCGCACATTATTTTTCGTTAATTTTGTTTTTATTCAATATTTTTGACTAATGAAAACACTACTACTTTTTGGAACAATTGTTCTATCATTTGGCGCATTTGGACAAGTGCCTTTTTATGTTTCTACAGACAGTTTGGTAGGTTGGTGGCCTTTTGATGGCAATGCTGATGAAGCATATCTTGCTGTAAATAATGGAACGGTCATTGGTGCTACGCTGACAACGGATAGGTTTGGAAGTCCGAGTAGCGCTTATTTATTCAATGGAATTAATAATAAAATTGAGTTAAATCCAATAAATAGTACAGACTATGTAACCGTTTCTTGCTGGGTGTTGAACCAAAGGAATCCAGAAGACGGGGAGTGGAAAGGAATAGTTACGACGCAACCCGACGATACGAAAGGGTTTTTATTGCAGGACAATACAGGTATGATATACCAATGGGCCGTTTCTAATGGTGGAGGGTATTCGTATCTCTATAATACTTCTCCAATTACAGGGGATGACTGGATGCATTTGGTTGCAGTAATTGAACCGGGTTCAATGTATATATATGTGAATGGTATTTTGGAAAATACGATCGCTATAGGGTCATACGTGTTAGAGTCAGACGCTGATTTAAATTTTGGATCGAGATATGCTTCTGAATATTATAAAGGTAAACTTGATGACATAGGTATTTGGAACAGAGTATTAACAGCTTGTGAAATAAATCAACTTTATACAGCGAGTTTGCTAGGGGACGTAGTAGCTACTGCAGATGATACTGAAGTTTGCGAAGGGGATATGGTGGCATTGAGTGGAGAAGGAGCAACAACATATAGTTGGGATGGTGATGTAATAGATGACACTCCTTTTAGCCCTCCTCCCGGCGCTACAACCTATATAGTAATTGGAGTGGATGATGTGGGTTGCATAGATACAGCAAGTATTGACATCCTTGTTAATGAATTGCCAGAGGTAGTCGCGAGCGTGGATGAAAGTGAAGTTTGCGAAGGTGATCTCGTGACATTGAGTGGAGAAGGAGCAACAACTTATGAATGGGACGAAGATGTGGATGATGCAACTTCATTTACGCCACCAGTAGGCACAACTACTTATACGGTTATTGGAACTGATGATAATGGCTGTCAGAATACAGCAAGTATTGATATTATCGTATATGAAGCAATTACAATTACCTATGTTACTGAAGATGAAATTGTTGGTGATGACGGTTCAATTGATATCACAGTAACAGGTGGATTACCAGCCTACAATTTTGATTGGGATAATGATGGTACAGGTGATTTTGATGATGACGAAGATTTGAATGATCTACCTGGCGGAACCTATATTGTTGTGATTGAAGATGAAGCGGGCTGCTCCAGAACAGAAACAATTGTGGTTAGCACACAACTTGGAATTGCCGAATTAAACTTAAATGGCGCAACTGTTTTCCCCAATCCAACTTCAGATAATCTTACTATCCAACTTGACGGCGAGTTCATTTATAGTCTTGTTTCGATAAATGGAAAAATCTTATCCACCATGAAAGTCACGAACCAAGCACGGTTAAATTTGAGCGAACTTCCTGACGGGGTTTATTTTGTTGAAATTCAGTACGAAAACGGAAGTGAAAGAGTGAAGTTGGTTAAACAATAGTTTCATCCGGAAACCACACCGAACTAACCTTACCATCCTTCAATTCAATTTCATACGCTTCTATCGCCTCCGCAGGCACACTTTCAAAATAAAGGTTGTAACATTTGCTGTTCGTTATGGTAGTTACCATAAATAATGCGTTGTCTGAAATGATAAGCACCCGTTGGTTCTGTCGCATTAACTTCATTAAAGATAATAAATTTAATTTTTAATACATTGTTAAGCAACTAACGAACAGAATGTTTTAAACGAAGTAGAACAAGGATTAATGATTTGATCCTTTTTAATTATGCTTACTACTTCTATTCCTGAGAGGGTTCGCTGTGCTGATTCAAACTCCTTAAATCCTGTGATTATTCTTATTCGTCTTTTTATTCTCCGGTGATCTTGTTCTACTATATTGTTCAAGTATTTGCATTTCCTGATTCTAATTCTTGATTTTGTTGCTAATTTGCGTTTGTGATAGTTGGCGAATGGATGAAACATATATCAAGGTAAAAGGCAGAGATATGTATTTATACCGAGCAGTAGATAAGTATGGAAATACAGTAGATTTCTTGTTAACTAGGCGGAGACAGAAGATGTCAGCACAGAAGTTTTTCAACAAAGCTATAGGTAATAATGGCAAACCAAGAATTGTAAACATAGACAAAAGTGGGTCTAATAATTCCGCAATTTTGACATTATATTGTATTCGGCAATATCTTTGATCTAGGGGAATCATGTTTAAAGGAAAAATTACGCGAATATCATTTTCAATTGCTTTTGGTCTGGTCTTTTTGATGTGGGCCGTATTTGCGTTGGATTATTTTCTTGAATTGGATTTATACCGTTTTGGCGTACTACCGCTTGAATTTTCTGGATTAAAGGGAATTTTATTCTCGCCGTTTTTACATAGCACACGAGATTTTGGCCATATTCTCAACAATTCCGGACCTATGTTTATTTTGACGTGGCTGTTATTTTATCATTATCGGACGATTGCAACACCTTCTTTTCTGTTGATCTATTTCTTGGCCGGTTTGGGAACTTGGTTACTAGGAGAATCGAATTACCATATCGGCATGAGTGGCGTAATTTATGGATTGACGTCTTTCCTCGTATTTAGTGGTTTTTTTCGCAAAAACATGCGTGTTGCAGCGATATCATTATTTGTCGTATTTATCTATGGAAGCATGGTTTGGGGGATTTTCCCGATTAAGGTCGGTGTTTCTTGGGAAGGACATTTATCAGGCTTAGTTAGCGGAATTATTGTCGCTTTGCTGTTCAAACAGAGGGGACCTCAACCCGCCAAGATGAGGTATGAAGTAGAAGAAGAACTAGGAATAGAACCTGAGTTAGAATATTGGAAAGAAGATTTTGTTCCACCTCAACCTAAAGCTCAAAATGAACATCAACCAAAAGTCATCATCCATTATAGTTATCAACCCAAAAAGTCGACTTCGGAAGAAGAATGAACAGCTTTAAGAAAAAGGGTTAAAGTCCTGTCCCTCGACATTCTTTTCAATTGTTTTTTCGGTCTCATCGTCAACACCATCCCCGTCCTTATCATTTTTAATTTTAGGTAGCTGACCTAACAATACATCTCTAACATTTTCTCCGCGGTAAGTAATCAACGCCACGGTCATGACAAGACTCGAAATGAGTATGACAAAGAGCAAAATGCCGGCATCAAAGTTGTCCAGCACAAGGTCTGGATGTCCTGAGATAACGAAGAATAACAGTATAGTAATTAGTCCTCTTGGAGCGATGTATAATTGAGGAGTAATATCTTTTCTCACAATGGCCTTTAGTACAGCATAACGGATCAGGTATAGACTCAGAATAACACCTGCGCTAACCAATGCTACGTTTGGATCCAAAATCGAGTTTAGCGTAATAAACATACCAAAGATCACAAAGAAAAAAGTTCGAATGACAAAGGCAGATTCTAGCGTTAAAATGTGAAAATCATGCATAATGGGTTTTACTTTTTCAGCATTTACCCATTTACCCATACGTTTGCCTCGAAAGAAAAGACCAGTATTATTTAAAACCACACCAAAGGAGAGTATAATGAGGAGCGACGACATGTGTAAGGTTTTGCCCAGGGCATACATTAACATCAACACAGAAATCACCAAAAAGAGTTTAACTTGTGATGTTAAGCGTTGGAAAATAAACACCATTGCGTACGAAAGGATGATCGACACTACAACCGTAACGGATATGTTGGCTCCGACATAAAATATAATATCTTTTGTACTCTCCATTTCGTGCGATTCGACCATAAAATAGAAAAGCATAATTCCGAGAATATCAGAGAAAGTACTTTCATAAACCATGAATTCTTTTTTCGCACCGGTTAACCCTCCAACACTCGGAATGATAATTGCAGAGCTCATGATCGACAACGGCACAGCGTATATCATACAGTTGAAAAAGCTTTCAGACGCACCTGGAATGATGTAATAGATTATGGCTGCGATAGCAAATGACGATAAGAGTAATGCAATAAGCGCCACTAAAAAGGAATTGACAATTAATCCAGCTTTTTCGCGAGTTAGTTTTAGATCAAGGGCGGCCTCCAATACAATCATCACCAGTCCTACATTACCTATTATTTCTAATGTGCTGAGTGTTGCAACATCAGAGGTGTCATATTTTTCGGGTAAAAATTCTTTGATAATAACACCCAATGCAATGAGCATTAAAACGCTAGGAATATTCGTTTTTTTTGCAAAAATATTGAAGAAAAAAGATATGATGATAACAGAGGAAATTCCGATAATCAGCGTATACGTGTCCATACTAGCGTTTTAGTTTTGGGAAGGTAACGAAAAATGTTGTGCCATGGTTCACCTCTGTTTCAAACTCTATTGTGCCTTGCATGCTTTCAATAATTTGTTTGGACATCGCTAAACCAAGCCCCGTTCCTTTCGATTTTGTGGTAAAATAAGGAACAAATATTTTTTCTTGCTCTGCTGGTTTAATACCCACACCGTTATCTTTTACACTCACTTTATAATGTGTGTCGTTTTCTCTGAGATTAATAACGATATATGCATCTTTTCCTTTAGGAACAGCCTGTAAAGCGTTTTTAACAAGATTGTTAAAAACACGAAGCAAGAGGTCTTTATCTGCCCAAATAATTGGCTCCTCATTAGTTTCCAGTGAAAGTTCAATTTTTACATGTTCATGTTCACCAAAAACGGCCACAGTATTTTTGATTATATCTGATAAATCAAGCTCAATTTCTTTGGCCTTTGGCATTTTCGCAAAGTTCGAGAATTCATTTGCAATCTTTGTCAATGCATCTATTTGCTCGATCAAGGATTTAGAAATGCGCTGAAGCTTCTCCTCGGATGCATCATCAGCTAGTTTCAATGATCTTGTCATGTGCTGGATAGACAACTTCATAGGAGTTAATGGGTTCTTGATTTCATGAGCTACCTGTTTAGCCATTTCTCTCCATGCGCTTTCACGTTCACTCTTTGCTAATATTTCTGCATTTTTCTGAAGTTCCTCTACTTTCTTATTGTAGGCTTTTACTAATTCACCAATTTCATCTTCTCTACTGTATTTGATTGGTTTTGATGCGGCTCCAATTTGTACCGATTTTAAACTTTCTTGTATGTATTTCAATGGTTGTACGAGGCTGTTAGAAACGGTAATAGACAATATTGTCGAAAACGCGAGCATGAATACCATGATGTTAATGATTGCCAATAAGAAGCCCGATATTTGATTTTCTAAATCGTGCTGTCTGGAGATGTATTGCGTATTTACAAAGGCCAGAAATTCACCTTTTTGATTATTAAAAGGTTTGTAGGCTGATAAGAAGTTCAGTTTTCCAATTGCCTCTTGGTTAATATAATCACTCTGATTATTAAGGCTTATTCCTCTGTATGCAATTGGATTCATTTTCTTTGAAATAAGCCCTTGAGAGTATATTTTTGGTTGAGATGAAGCAAGTAGGTTTCCTTTCTTGTCAAATATGTTGATGTCTGTCACAAAGACCATGGAGAATTTTTTGAGCAAGAACTCTAGATATTCGGAATCATCTTTTGTGAGCCTATCTTTTTCTTTCAGTTTGTTCTCGAGCTCTGTTCGTACAGACCCTATTTTCTCTTTGATGAGGTCTTTGTTTGTTTCTAAATTCTGCTGCGCAACATAAGTTCCAGCACCCACGGCAAAAGCAACAAGAGTTATAAAAATTAAGCCTATCAGTACAGCCTGAATTTTTACATTCAACTTTATTTTATTAAAGGAAAATTCTTTGGAAAGCTGAGTATAGCCTAGCGGAATTAACAGTAATACACCGTAGATAATAAGTAAGTATGAGAATGAGGTGAACAAGGCAAGATTAGTTGAAATCACACGAGAGACAATTGTGTATTTACCTGCTGGATCTTTATGTATATAATGGCTGTAATTTCCATTATTTCTGTAGCCATTTACATTTCTAAACCAAGAAGAAACGACAGTGGGATAGTTGAAATCACCTTTTCTACTGACAAGTTGATCATCCACATATTTGGCAATCGAATAGTTCTTAAATTGGTCAATAGAGGAGGTTCTACCATCAAGCAATAAAGATGGTAATCCGATGTCTTCAGGAAACTTTTTTGATCGAAATTCGGTGATTAAATATCCAAACGTAGAATCTTTATAAACAACAGGGAACTTAGATAAATAAGTTAACTTTTCAGTATAATCTGATATAAAATAAAGTCCCTGTGTCACATCCGAAGGCTCGCCAGATTCAGAAATTATTTCTTCGAACCGATTATATGCCTTGATATCAAAATTACTCGGATCATCTCTCAATTTTTCTTCGCTATCAAACAAGAAAAACTTGAGTTGGTATTTATCCTTAAGACGTGTAAAATATTCTTCTTCTAGGATTTCACTAAATTCAGATTGATCAAATCCACCTACAAAAAAGGGTAATATAAATTGGTCTTTCTCCAACTCAGTACGCACATCTCCGTAATCAATTTCTGATACAATATCTTTATCTTCTGCTATCTTTTCCGCTTGGAATTTTCTGATTTTTAGTTCTTCATCTAGGCTGTAACCTTGGAGGATATACGAGGCATAAAATGCGATGAATGCAAGTATGCTGATAACATGGACAAATTTATAATCCTTGTCTTTAAAATGAAACCAAAGAAGGGATCCGCTCAAAAAGATTGGCCAGAATGAAGTTAATAAGCTTTGATTGAAATAAATTTGGTCGACTAGGATATAGACGAATGATGTGATTACCCACATAAATGCCAATCGATTCCATTCAA
Organism: Crocinitomicaceae bacterium; assembly: GCA_049611865.1. Lineage (GTDB taxonomy): Bacteria > Bacteroidota > Bacteroidia > Flavobacteriales_D > Crocinitomicaceae > Crocinitomix. The sequence continues at coordinate 6,984 of JBMZAY010000014.1, forward strand.
ATTGGCTTTTTTTCAACTGCAATATGATGTACTGTATCAGCTTAAAGTATGCATAAAAGCTGGCACCAATTAAGGCTATGCAAATGAAACTGTATAAGCTTAGATCAAAGAGTCGCTCGAGGTCAAAAGAAATATTGGAATTATATACGAGTGAATAGATGATCTCGTTAATTTGGAAAGCAACATAGAAACTACTCAGAAAAAGCGGAACAACGAAAACAACCAATTTCAGTCTTAAATTCCCTTTTTCGAACCAATTTCTTGTCCTTTTCAAGAGGAAATGGACTAAAAAATAGAAAATGGTCACATTAATAATCAAATCGGCTAAAGAGGGAGCAAATTGAGAAGAGGCGAATAATTCTGGATTAAAAAGCTCAAAATCTGAAAAGAGACCGATCATTCCAAATTTCAGCCACAAGAATCGCAGCAATACAATTATTACAGGAAAGAGGATCAAGGAAACCGGGCGTGTAATTAAGATTTTCTGAAAACCATTGATGAGCAGTTGAAACAAGATCAAAACGCCGAGCAGATAGCATAGAAATATGATGACTTCTAGTGTTTCATTTTTTTCTACCTCCTCTGTAGGTACGATTGAAAATAACTTTTCCCCCTTTGGGTTTCTTACAGCAAATCCTTTATCACCAAAGGATATGCTTCCTTTAAGATTGGGGGCAAGTTCGTGAGAGAACTCATTGACTAAATCCTCGTTTTCATAATTGTACTCATTTTTAACCAAAAATGTACAGGCAAACAACCGCTCTTCTTCGCGGTGTGTTGCCACTTTATACCATCCGTTTTCAAGTAAAACAATGATATGCTGTTCCCAGTACGAATCACTAGGATTGGGCAATTCAATCCTACTTGTCGACCATAAATCCATGGTATCAGCATTAAAAGAGAAAAAAGAAAATCCTGTTTCTTTTTCCATGTCCAATGCCAATTGAAACTTTTGATCCTTGGTTTTTTTCGTGGTGTAGTTATGGGCAAATTGGATGAGGGCGTCATTCAACTCTTCGGTTTTTTCATGGAATGCGTTTTCAAAATCGCTTACTTTCCCTTGTTCAATCTCTGAATGAAGCTGAAAGTGAAACAAATAGAACCCTAAAATCCAGAAGCAAAAACCAATTACAGCTGTCCAGATAAATCGTCTACTTGTTTTTATTTTCATGGCTTTGTTTTCCGCAAAAATGATACCCAACTATTGAGGAAAGTCAAGTTTTTCGTGAATTTTATCCATTAAGATATGAATATTCTCATCAAAGTGGTCATTATTGGTAATGATTAAGTCGGCATCTTTTTTAAATGGAAGAACGTGTTGATCATAAGAAGGAATAACGTGATTATTCCATTGGTATAAGACATCTTCACGGGTATAATTGCGTTCTTCCGTGTCTCTTTTTAAACGTCTTTGTAATTGTAATTCTCTATCGACAGTAAGGTAGACAGAATAATCAAGTCGATTTTTCAGAAAAGGGTAATACATTACATATAGTCCTTCTACAATAAGTAAATCTCTTGGCTCGATATAGATATGTTGTTTCTCGTGATCAGGATTGTTAAACCCATAAACAGGTTGTTCAACTCGTTTCCCCTTTGCTAGTAATTCGATGTCTCTTTTTAAGTTATCGGCGTTCAGAGCAGATGGTAAATCGAAGTTAATAACCCCTTTTTCATCACGTTCTTGCTCTTCTTTCGGGCGGTAGTAGTTATCTAAAGAAAACGTAGAAACACGGCCCTCAAATTCTTCGTATAACAAGTTGATCAGTGTTGTTTTTCCCACACCACTTCCACCTGTTATACCTACAATAAATCGAACCATGTTTAAAACCTGTCTTTTTTTGACCGAAAATACGAATTTAGATGAAAACCGACGGCCGAGAGTAGCAATTGAATTCTAAAAGAAATTCGTTTCCTACCGCATAAATTCAGTTAATTTGCGTTTTTTTGTTTTTGAAAAGCTGACCTTATTTCTGCACCGACAAAAATATCATTGGTTTTACCATGTTATAACCCCCCTGCTGGCTGGGAAAAGGTTGTGGTTGAATCGGTGAAAGAACTCGAAATCAAGGCTGGTATCTCAATTGATTTGATTCTGGTAAATGATGGTTCAACCGAACGTGTTGAGGAGGATCATATAAATCATATCAATAATCAGATAGCACAATTTGCATATATCGATTACCCTGAAAACAGGGGAAAGGGTTATGCGCTTCGTAAGGGGGTTGCCGCTGCGAAGAATGATTTTATCATTTATACGGATATAGATTTCCCGTATACCTCAGGAAGCTTTTTGACTGTTTTTGAAAAATTAAAAGAGGGTAATGATGTTGTTCCCGGTCACCGTGGTAAAGCTTATTACGACAACACCCCTTTTATGCGTAAGCTGATATCAAAATTCTTGCGGTGGACGTTGAAGACTTTTCTTCGACTACCTACAGACGATTCGCAATGCGGTATAAAAGGATTTAATCGAGTAGGAGCAGCTGTTTTTCGAGATACGCAAATTGATCGCTTTTTGTTTGATTTAGAATTTATCAAGTTATCAGCGAAGCGAAAAGTCAAGATTCAAAAGGCACCTGTTGAATTGAAACCAGATGTGGTTTTTAGTTCTGTAAGCCTCAAGATTTTGGCAAGAGAATCCATGAATTTTGTTCGTGTGCTTTTTCGGAAATAATTCATCTAATTTTGAAACGCATCTTCGGGAAGCCAAAAGTTATTGAACACCATCCATTTCCTGCCCAAATGCGTCACATCCTTAAACAGAGCGGGATCAGCTTGTTTTTGGATTAACAGTTCATCAACAATAAAAGGCTCACCACTTCCATTACCAGCCAGAAGAATTTTAATTTCTTGCACATCAGCTGTCACGGAAAATTCCATTTCTACGCGGCACCACTTATTCACAATAACGGTCGATTGTTTAATATCAAATTGTGCGATCCATTCGGCTGTTTGATCTTCTCCAAATGATGCCTCAACGATGGCGAGCTGATCAGGTCTGTCTATCGTAAGCTCGAACCAAAAAGAAAGAATATAATTGCCTTGTAGCAATTGTTCTTTGTTCAATGTTTTTATGATGTTCCAACTTGATTTATAATCGTGATAAGCACCAGGGCTGTTGAAACCATATTTTACAGGGTTTACAGGATTTTCATCGAAGCTGTCGTAGATGTACCAAACCTCAGATGAGTCACTTCTCCAGCCTTCTCCCAGATCTTCTTTCGCATTATTATTTTTAACAAGAAGACGATTATACGAATCAGGCGAATTCCATTTTTTTGGACTAAAATCGTATAATACAAAAGAGGTGTTTTCAAAAATTTTGTCTGACTCCCAAGTCATTCTTAATTCTTCAGGCGCGAGCTCGTCACGATTTTTAATCACAGCTATTTTTGCATCATTAGGAAGATCATAGGTGAAATCTTTTTCCATAAAAGCGGGCGAGAAATAGTTGTTTACTTTTATTGCTTCTGTTAGCGACATCCGCGAAGAAATCGAGTTGATCATTGGAATATTTCCGTGAAAACTGATTAAAAATGCATCTCTATTTGCTTCTTCACTTCCCAGCAACATTATGTTTTCACTTGACATGTGCTGGAATGGCAACATAATGAACGCATCATAATCTGCATCATTTAACTTTTTAATGATTTGCTTGGTGTCATTCGATAATTGATCTGCTTGAAAAAGGTTAGAAGACTGGGTGATATGCACACTTAACCTTTCGTGAATAGGAGAAAATTCTAAAAAGTAAAAAACAAGCAATACGAAGTATACGATTGGAAAAAGGGGCTCGGATTTTCTTTTATAAAGCCTGTAAAATCCAATGATTGAAGCAATAGTAAACACATAATAAAAGACCCATGTGAATCTGCCGAGAATTCGAAACTGCTTCAGCGGCCCGAATAAGTCAGTCACCCAACGAAAAAGGTCAAATTTCAATGGAAAACAGAACGAAAACAATAGAATCAGCCAAGCTGTTAGAAGGAAAATCACAAGCTCAGATTGTAAAATTTCCCTGCGCTGTTTGTAGCGTTTTTGTTTATAAAAATGAAAGACAATGACGAGTGCAAAAATAATCGTAGGCAAACCGATATACGCCCAGGTTTCCCATTCACCAATTCGAATATCCAAGGGGCGGTGAATCAAATCTCTCACGGGACCGTCATATGCCACCAAAAGGGATTTCCAATTCGCATAATATTGAAAAAAACCAGCCGGATTTGATAAGCGATCAAAGTGTGTATCGGTATACTCTACTATTCCTTGAAACAGGATGAGTGGTAGCGCAATTTGAATAATTATAGCACCCACAGAACGCAATATTCGTTTTGTTAGCTTAACTTTTCTGTCTAGGACAAGCGCAACCAACCAAAAAACGATACCAAAGAAGGCAAGAATGATTCCCAAATAGGGGTGGGTAAAAAAGAAAACGAATAAATAAAGGCTAATAACAATACTCCAATACCACTTTCTGGTACTGTAAGCCTTTATTAGTAAAAACCACATCAGAGGAATGGCAAAAACGTATGACATGGCATAGTGTCCGGTTAATCTAAAAACCTGAGGCGATAAGAAGGCAATCATGATAGCGCCGCCAATTGCCCAACCATTATCTACTTTATAATGGCGTAGTATTTTGTAAAGGATAATTGCAGCTATGGGGTATGACAATAGCATCAGGTAATTAAGAATCCCTATCCCGTAGAATTCCAGCCCTAATTTTCCTATTAAATAGGATAGAAGCGGATGAGCATCAGTGTAAACAACATGCTCAAAATAGGGATAATTCATGCCGGTGAAATTCGAGAATCCGGAATCATATTTTGCATGAAACAGGTAGGAGTAATAATTTTTTATTCCGTCCCCGCCAGCATCAAAAAGATAACTGTTAGGTGCTATTAAAACCTCACCATAATAGAAAAACAAGAGGCAAAATGACAACAAGCCTGTCAGCAGGATAAAAATATAATCGCTTCTTGTGTTATTCATGGTTTTTTATTGATTGCTAATGTACAGTTTTCACAGCGAAATTGGCCGTCATTTTTTGTCCATATTATTTTAAAATTCTGCACTAAGCTAGCATTTCACCCTGAATTGCCAAGGCTGAGATAAACTGAAGCTCGAAATTGTTTTGAAACACAATTTCGAGCTTCAGGCCTTGTCATATCATGTTTTCTTGCTGCTGTTGTTCCGAATTTTAAAACGAAATATTATGGACAAAAAACAACAAACAAAATTACGAGAACGACTGAATCAAATCGAAATTGAGCATCATTTAGAAATCTTAAAGCAGGAACTAATAAAATATTCAAATTCTGAGGGCGTTAAGCATTGCAATTATCTTGTTTACATGCAGGTTTTCTATAGTTTGATCAAGGTGGATATCTTAATTGCCGAACTTGACTTACTGACTGAAAAATCCGAATGTTGGGAAAGCAGGATTATCTAACGCTGCTTTCAAGGGTGCGGATTGTATAATTATCCGCATCCATTTCAGAAAGGATACCTATAGGAAGCGTAAATTTGGGACCGATATGACCAAATGAAGCGCCTTCATAGACTGGGAAAGGGGCGTTTGAAAAGTGCTGATCAAACACTTCATTCAAGGAGAAAGATTTGTGTGGTTCTTCTGGCTCACATTTTCGAAATGATCCTAAGACTAATCCATTTATTTGTTGGAAAACATTGGCTTGTTTTAGTTGCCATAACATACGATCCACCCGGTACGGTTCTTCGCCAATTTCTTCTAGAAATAGGATTTTGTTTTTCCAAATGGGCTCAAATCTTGTTCCAATCATTGATGCAATGACAGTAAGATTACCACCAATTAATACTCCTTTAGCGGTGCCTTGTGACCACGTTTTTAATTGCAGATCTGATGTGGATGGATTTTGCATTACGAAGGCTTTATTATAAATAAGCGCTTGCTTTAAGGACTTCATTGTAAAGTCACCCCATGATGAGTAACCACATGGTCCGTGATAAGTTACGACATTTGAACGCGTGTAAATAGCATTTATTAAAGAGGTAATATCACTAAAACCGATTATTACTTTTGGATTTTTTCGAATAATATCATAATCGAGTTGATCTAAAATTCGAGCGCATCCCCAACCGCCTCTCATAGTGAGAATGCCTTTGATTTGTGGGTCTTTGAAGAAAGCCATTAGTTCGTTCGCTCTTAATTCATCATTTCCGGCCAAATAGCCATCTTGCTCAAATAAAGTTTGACCTAATTTTGTTCTAAATCCTTCATTTTCAAGAATAGTCTCAATTTTTTCGATGTATTTTTTATTCCAAATAGAACCCGAAGGCGCTGTTATACCTATTAGATCGCCTGGTTGCAACCTTATTGGTATGATTTTCTCGTTTTGAAGAATTGGAACTTCTTGGCCGCTTGCGATATTTATAACGCCAGTACTAACAGCAAATCCAGCACTTAGTTTCAAAAAGTCTTTACGTTTCATGTCGATCTGCAATGATTTATTTCTCCCTATTTAAAACTAAATATACGTCATTTGTGTTCTCTAGTCTGACCATAGCGGAAAGAAAGTTGAAACCAGGGATTATTTGCCGTCAAAATGATTGTTTTCGATTAACTTTGCAAAAAACACAAAAGAAATGGAAGAGAAACGCGTACCTATCACTTTATATGCCGAGATGACACCAAATCCATCAACAATGAAATTTGTTGCAAATAAATATTTGTTGTTAGATGATAGAACTGTGCAGTTTGACTCTTTGGAAGAGGCAAAAGGATTTTCTCCTCTGGCTGAAGCCCTTTTTAATTTCCCGTTTGTTGACGGTGTTTTCTTGTCTGCAAATTTCGTTACTATTACGAAGACCGACAATGTTGATTGGGATTTTATCGTAATGGAGCTACGTGATTTTGTTCGTGAATGGCTGTCGAATGGAAAAGACGTCTTAGTGATGATGCCAAATCAAGAGCAAAAAGATCAAAAAGCAGAGGATGAAGGTAAGGCTCCGCGAAAGCAATTTGAACCGACCGAAATGGATGGTCCGATAACAGCTCTTTTAAATGAATACGTAAAACCAGCCGTTGAAAATGATGGCGGAGCTATTGAATATGTGGGCTACGAAGATGGAATAGTAACTGTAGAGCTAAAAGGTTCTTGCGCAGGTTGTCCATCATCAACGGCTACATTAAAAGGAGGAATAGAGCAATTGTTAAAATCGAATCTCGAAGAAGTTAAAGAAGTTGTTGCGCTGAGCGAATAAATTAACCTTCTGCGTAAAGCACCGGTTCTTCAACATTTTTTTCAATAAAGCGAATACCGTAATTCTCTAATTCATCAAGAATAGGGTTGTAGATTTCTTTAACAATCGGAATCTGCACTCCTGTCAAGGCAATCGTGCCGTTAAGCATCATTTTTGCGCAAATGGCAAGTGGCAATCCAACAGTATTGCTCATCGCAGTGTAAGTCTGATCCTCTCCAATGGCGATCATGTGTGAGTTGATTTCTTTGAATTCACCGTTCATTTTATAGACCAGTTTATGCCACATGACGATCATGTCTTTGTCCGAGGGATCAAGTTGCCACTTATCCTCTAATATCTTCTGCAGGAATTGAGCAGGCGTAACATCTTCTGTAATATCAATTTTTTCTTTATCGAAGATACCCAGCCACACTAACTTATCAAAGATAGGGTCATCTTGATCTATTTTGAGATAGTGGCGTAATTTTAACTCAACAGAATCTGTTGGGTTGTAGGGTAAAAACGAGTTGATAAAATCTCGTTTGGTCATGTTTTTGCTACCTTCTAATATGTATGAATCGTCGGTTGCTCCAATCTCAACAAAAACATTCCAAGATTTAGAGAAACCTTTTCTTCTCAAAGTTCCACGATAGATAGTTGGTATATCCTGCAAGTTGTAAACATCTCTGTATTTCAATGAATCTCTATTTGCGTACCCTTCAAATTTACCATAACCTTCAATCTCGATGACTTCAGTTCTTCTGAAAAGCTTATTATAGGGGATGTATTTATATTGCCCTTCTTGAATGAATTTTGCTGCGCTTCCTTGACCAGCTAAGACAACGTTTCTTGGGTTCCATGTAAATTTATAATTCCATGGATTGTTGTCACTTTCAGGCGCAATTAACCCTCCGGTAAATGACTCAAAGATGTGCATTGTTCCGCCCATTTCGTGTATTTCATCGAGGATTTTTTTTGCACTCATGTGGTCCAAACCTGGATCAACACCAATTTCATTCATGAAAAGAAGTCCTGCATCTTTAGCGGCTTGATCGAGTTCTTTCATTTCCTCAGAAACATAAGAAGGGGTTATCAAGTTGGTGCTGTATTTCAAACAGTCCCTGGCGATTTCAACATGAAAACGAGCAGGAAGCATAGAAATGACCAGGTCTGCCCATTCCATATAAGGTTTACGCGCATCTGGATTTAGAGCATCTAATGCAAAGCCCATAGCATTATCACAATTATCGACTTTCGATTTTGCTAAATCTCCATCACGGTCACATACTTTAATTTGCCAATTTTCATTAGTGGCATTTTGAGTAAGGTATCTTAAGAGAGAAGAAGCGGATAGTCCAGCACCAATAACAAAAATATTCTTCATTGATAATGTTTACTTTTTTACGATTCAGTCTTGGCTCGCTGTTTTGGTTGCTCGAGCATAGTCTCAAATTTAACGTTTGTTTCGTTAAAAATGCAACCTAGATCACAGTTTTTGAAAATATTTTCACAAACAACAAGACTTCTAAGGTTTTAAAGAAAATATTTTGAGAAAAAATTTAGTGCGTAAATAGATTACGGTCTGCCCCTGTAAACTTGTTAAAAATTAATAATTATGAAACAGGTAATTTCAATTTACGACCGCTTAATCATCAAAGAAGTAACTTATGAAACAGGCGATCAGACGGTACATGCGAGTTGTATGCTTGAGACAGCAGCAGGATCTATTGCAACGGAATTAGTCATTTCTCACACAGATCTAAATCGCATCATTGCAAAGATTATGGCAAGTGGGTTTGAATTTGAGGTAAAGCAGGTAAATACATTTCAATTTGAAGATGGAACAGAGGTTGTTGATTACAGTTTTGAGAATGTATTTGGAGAAGAAATCGTACTTGAAGATTTTCAGTTTCAGCAATCCGTGAGACAGATTCGTGCATAATCACAATAAAATATCATGAATATGAAAGCAATAAGTTTAAATACATTCAAAAGGTTTGATCCGGCGCATGAAATGCATTTTAATACCATAGTAGGTGTTGAGGAAATTAGTCATCATGACATGATCTATATCTATCATCACATCAAGATTGGAACAGTGGTTCAACTTGAGCCTTTTGGCGAGAATGTAAAGGGCGAGAAACGTTACGAAGTAATGTTTCGAGGTTTTGTTTTGGGTTATATCACGATTAGTGGTCCTTTGGGTATTTTTTACGACGATATATCCTCATGCAAAGCTACAGTTTGTCATTTTCAAAAGAAAAAATTTTTGCCAATAAGTGAAATTGACCTTTCCATTCAGGCAACTAAAACACGCATGGTCTCGTAGTAGTGAAAAAAAAGCACTATCTTTACAAAAACGTTGACTATGAATAAACTATATATACTGGGGGGTCTAGCAGGTTTATTGGCGCTAAGTTCATGCACCGATCACGTGGTTATTCCACCTCCTGTACCGTTGGTTGATTTGAACTGTGAGTGTGACATGATGATGGATGACACCAATTATGTTTACGACGACACGTGTGATTATTTCTCAACTAAGAATATTATAACTGGCGGGGTTTCAACTGCGCGTTACACAACTACACTAGAGGATGATGTTTTGCCAGGAACGGTATGGGTAGAGATTAGATCTTTGAATTGGTCAGATGACGGTTCAAATAACCCTTCATTATCAGAATGGAAAGCTTTCTTGGAAGATAATCCAACACCCGGTTTCTCTGATAATTTAGATCATAACGGGATTGAAGTTAGATGGTTAGACGAGTACGGAGAGTTATGGATCAGTGATACTGCGCAGGGCCCTTGTGTCGAATCTTTTGTTTTCAACACATTGATTCAAGAATCGGACACGTTGGGTGATTGGATGCAGTTTGACGCTACCCTCGATTGCAAGATGATAAGAGAGTCGGATGGTACTGAAGCATGTCTATCAAATGGACATATCCGTTCGGCGTTTAAGTTAGAATAAAGCGAACGCCAAAGGCGTTAAGATAATATCAAGAAAGCGGGTGGTTTTTGAATCTCCCGCTTTTTTTATTAATTTTAGCTAAACCGCAATGAAGCGTTAACGATGGATGCAGTTATAAGAATTGCGATAATAGGAGATTACAATTTTGCGTATCATTCCCATAACGCAACGAATCAAGCTTTGCAGCATGCGGAAAAAGTACTTGATCAACCCATCAATCATTATTGGCTGAACGAGAAGGAATGTTCCGAAGAGATGGATGACTTCTATAAAAGTTATGATGGTATTATCATTGCTCCAGGACCATATCGGCAACCATTTTTTATTAGCTCCATTATTTCCAAATTAATGAAAACAGATGTGCCTGTTTTAGGCACAGGAGAATGTTTTCGCTTATTAGTGCAGACATATTTCTCGGATAAAGGCTTTGACTTAAATGAGGAGCGAATAATCTCTACTAACTTGGTAGATGGTAATCAATTTACGGGCATAACTTTGGATAAATTTTCACCAGAATGCAGTAAGTTGTATTTAAATAGGGGTGTTACAGAATATAGTTCGTCTCGGTATTCTGTTTTACCACAGTATTCCGAATACTTATCAGAAGATTTCGAAATAGGCGCGAGAAATCAATATTTTGATCCTGAAATTCTTAAACTGAAGGATCATAATTTCTTTCTGTTTACGATGTTCTGCCCCCAAATTATGTCGACTTCTGATCTGCCACACCCGTTGTTTACATATTTTGTAAAGACTGTCAGACGAATGCTGGATATAAAGGAAAGTAGTCAATAGAACAGAGTGCTTTTTTTTAGAGGGTGATCATCGCACCAATTACAATTCCATGACTAAATGCATCTCTCACGCTCTGCGTTACACCTGGAGGAAATGGGCTGAAGGGCTCACTTCCCGAGAGCCAGTTTAGCGGAACATATCCATCGGTTCTAAATAATTCCAGAAATAGTCTAGAAGACTTTTCAAACTCTGCAGAGAACCCTAGTATTATTTGATTTTGTCGTTCCCATGGAGCTCCATCGGGTCCAGCTCTGAAATTTGAAAACTCTCCAGATAAGGCGTAGGATATTCTATTATCTGGTTTAAATAGGTAACGTGCCCCGACATCTATTGAAGATACTTTTGATGCCGGATAGATGTTTAGTGGAGGGGTAGGATTAAAAGTTCCAGGCCATTCATATAGCGTCTTTGCAAATCCACCCTTCAATAGCAATGACTTGCCCAGTTCAAGCCGTCCATATACAGTCCATGCCGGGTTGATAATGACCGCAGGATCAAAATGATTAACTGGAAAAGCATGTGAATAAACACTACCGTGCATGTATGAGCCCCCAATCACAAACCGTGATTCTTCTCCCCATTTGAGGCTGTAATTAAGGTCACCAACAAAGTTGTTAATTTGAGAAGGAACATTAGTTGTATCACCAACTGGAGTGTTGAGCGCTCTAAATTGAGCCCCCCCTTGAACTGCCATAAAAGAGGCGTCAATATTCCACTTTTGAAAACCAATTTGAGCACCGTAAGCCAACCCTCCAAACGCATGCCACATTGTAGAATTTGTAAAAGGATTAACCGCCCCCGTCTGTCCGAAAGGCGTGTCCATTTTTCCAATTGCTCCATAAATGGGAAATCGATCCAGGTCACCAAATATGGCAAAGGCTTTTCGAAGTTGAATTTGATTACGATTTAGATCCGTGATCGTACCAGTACCAAAACTTTGTTCTGGATTATACAACATCTCTGCATAAGCGCCAAGCCAATTATTGACTGTCCCTGAAAAGGATAATTGAAATGAATGAATTACGGCCTCACTTACTTCAGTACCGATTTGATTGCTACTCGTCGGATGACGCATGAGATATCCAAACTTTGAATCCGTATTACTGTTTTGATAATCGCCTATGGCTATAAGTGATGCACCGATGATAAGCTGGCGCGGTTGAATTTCATTTTTTATTTTACCATCAAGAAAACAGTTTACTTTACGCAAGTTTTGCACGGGTTCCATCATGCGATAACTAAACGCTGGATTGATGGTTAGGGATGGTCTGTCATTGTCAGATGGTTCTTGGCCATTTAAAGCAAAAGTCAAGAAGCACAAAGCAAAAAGATAATATTTCATTGGTAGTTGGTTGCTAATATAGATAAAGATATCACATTTTGCCAAGTATTAGTGAAGCATTAATACTATCTAACGAGAAATATTTTCGATTTAATTGTAGACAAGTTCTATGCCAGTTCTACTAAAACCTGATTTTTTTCTACACTGACACCTTTTTCAACGGTCACCGCTTTAATGCTACAATCGTGCTCAGCTTTTAAGACATTTTCCATCTTCATCGCTTCAAGAATTAGAATACCATCGCCTTTTGAAACTTGGTCACCCTCTTTCACCAAAACGTCGATTACCTTTCCTGGCATTGGTGCTTTAATATCGGTGCTCACATTATCAACGGCACGTTTGATACCCATTTTGTCTAGAACAAAATCAAGATTGTTTTTAAATACAATATCATGGACACTGTGTTTATGTCGAACCGTAATCGTTTTTAGGGCATAATCCACTACTAACACTTCTAACACAAATTCTGTATTGTCTTTATTCACCTTGTAGACTTGGTTCCCCAAATCGATCACATGATGATCAGTCAAAACGTTTTCAATTCCTGTTGTATCTATTGTATTTAGCATATCTTTTTTTATTTCCAATCGTATAGAAGGATAAGGCGTGTAAAGCTAATCAGACGCGGGATAAAAAGCAAACTTTTTAAGTATCTTCATGGTAAGCGATTGTTCAGAGTAAAGTTAAATGTTTGCGTATAACTCTATCTTTTCGCCAGTAGTTTTTTTGGAGGTCGAATTACTAGATAAACGCCTACAAAGACAAAAAAAGCAGAGGTGAATTTAATCCAGCTAAAATCGTCGGTATAGTCTTCTAAACCGAATAGGTAAAAAACATATACAAAGAATGCGGCTAGTAAAGGTTGCAGGTAAATATATGTACTGCTTGCAGCTGCAGAGACAATTTTCATGGCATATACCATGAGCAGATAGGGTAAAAAAGTGACACCGATAACAACGAAAGCAAATCGCAAAATCGAATCTAAAGTCAAAGCGGATGTCTCGATACTTGATAATTCAGCAGTACTGTATGGCCAAATGAGTACATAGATTAACCCGAAGGTAAACACCCACGTGATAACGGTCAAAGGTTTGTATTTGGCCATCATTGGCTTAACGAGAACTAGATAAAGGGCGTAGGAGGCAGCATTTACCATAATAAACAGATCCCCCTTGATGTTAGCATGAATTGAATCAGTGCTTTGCATGGTGAAAATAATCGAGCCTATAGCTCCAATAATCAATCCTACTATTTTGATCCATTCTGCCCTTTCTTTCAGCAGAATTAGTGATAAAATAAAAACGATAATTGGGGTTGTAATCATTATAACTGATGCATTTACGGGTGAGGTCAGCATCAGTCCATTAAAGAAAAAGAGTTGGTTGATTCCAACACCAAAAAGACCGCAAATAGCTAAACGTAGGATGTCTTTTTTTTCAACTTTCTGAAAACGGCGCAAGAATAACAGCCAAAAAAGAGTTCCGGCCCCTATTACGCGCATTAAGATAAACCCGTTGGGTCCAATAACGCCAGGCATGAGTCCTTTTGCAACGACATAATTCGCGCCATACATCATGTTTAAGATTAATAGCGCAATGTGAGATTTAACAATCGGAGTCATGCTTAAATAAACGCTTACGCGTTTTCAATTTCAGCTCTAGCCGCCGCTACATTTTTCTTAGCATTTCCGACGAAAATCTTACCATTGATAAGAAGAACTGGTCTTTTCAAGAAAGTATATTCATCAATGATCAATTGTCTCATTTCCGACTCTGAAAGTTCTCTTTCATGTAAACCCATTGCTCTGTATTTCATAGCACGTTTTGAGAACAAAGTTGATACGCTCCCAGCCAATTCGATCATTTGATCAACTTGTTCTGGTTTAATGGGCTCTGTTTTGATATCTTGTGTTTCAAAGCTTTCATCAACTCCCCACTCACTCATAATGCGGTTGCATGTAGAGCACGTGCTCAGGTAATAGATCTTTTTCATAATTCTGTTTTATGCCCAAGAGAACAGCTCTTGTGAGAAGATTGTTCAAGTTCGACTTTAGAATTCCGCCTTCTTTGGAGTTCTTGGAAAAGGGATCACATCTCTGATATTAGACATACCAGTTGTAAACATCACCATTCGTTCAAATCCAAGACCAAAACCGGCATGTGGAGCAGTACCAAATTTACGTGTATCCAGATACCACCAGACGTCTTCTTCTGGAATGTCAAACGCCTTGCATTTTTCAACGAGGACGTCATATCGTTCTTCACGTTGAGAACCGCCAATAATTTCTCCAATACCCGGGAATAAAATATCCATCGCAGCTACAGTGTCGCCCGGAACACCCTCTTGAGGCTCGTTAAGACGCATGTAAAAAGCCTTAAATGAAGCGGGATAATCTCTTATAATAACAGGCTTTTTAAAGCGCTTTTCTACAAGGTATCGTTCGTGCTCGCTCTGTAAATCTGAGCCCCATTCAACTGGGTATTTGAATTTCTTCTTTTTGTATGGTTTAGAGTTACGAAGTAATTGAATGGCTTCAGTATAGGTGATGCGCTCAAAATCATTTTCAATTACGAATTGAAGGCGCTCAATCAAACTCATTTCGTTACGCTCGGCTTGACGCTTCATTTGGTCCTCTTTTAATTCACGGTCGTTAAGAAATTGAATGTCATCTGGACATGTTTCCATAACGTATTTGCAGATATAGCTCAAGAAATCTTCAGCTAAATCCATATTATCATGAATATCGAAGAAAGCAACCTCCGGTTCAACCATCCAAAATTCTGCTAAATGTCTTGCCGTGTTCGAGTTTTCTGCTCGGAATGTTGGACCAAAAGTATAAACTTTCCCTAGTGCCAACGCCGCCAATTCTGCTTCTAGCTGACCAGAAACGGTGAGGTTTGTTTCTTTTCCGAAAAAATCTTCTTGCCAATCTACTTCTCCAGATTCTGTCAATGGCGGATTTTTAGGATCAAGATTTGTCACGCGGAACATTTCTCCAGCACCTTCAGCGTCTGATCCCGTAATTATGGGTGTTGCAATATGGTAATAACCGCGATCGTTAAAATATTTGTGAATGGCATAAGAAGTCGCATTACGAATACGAAAAATCGCACCGAATAAATTGGTTCTAAAGCGTAAATGTGCCTGCTCGCGCAAAAACTCTAGACTGTGTTTCTTTGGTTGCATGACCGTTTTACTCACCTCGTCTGGATCTGCGTCACCTAAAATTTCAATTTCTGAAACGATCAGGTCAAATTTTTGACCTTTCCCTTGAGATTCTTCTAACAGACCAGTTACGGAGATTGCAGCGCCAACGGTAATTCGCTTCAACAATGTTTCATCCAATTTTTCAAAATCGACTACCGCCTGCACATTATTGATTGTAGAACCATCATTAATTTGAATAAATCGATTCTGGCGAAAGGCTTTAACCCAACCTTTAACGTTAACGGTATCACCAAATTTACTTTCGGCTAATAAGTGTTTTATCTCTTTTCGTTTCATGAATGTCTTCTTACAATGTGATGCCAGCAATCGTCTTTCTCGGCAAAGAGAGCAAATTTAGAAAAGACCGATCAAATAATCTCCTATCTCATCAAAAATTCGTCGAGTTTCAATGCTATTTTAGATATGTCGACAGATTTGGAACCATTTCTTTGATGGCCAAAATCACAGATTCATAATCGCCAAATATTTTAGAGGCTTTATTTCCACCACAATTTTCAAAGTAACCGGCATAGACTTTTTTATCATCTTCGAAAATTATTAGTTCCTCGGATGTACCTCCAGTGCAGCCGGGTTCACTTTTATTTTCACCAGATATTAGTTTAGAATTATTGATCAATTCAATGAGTTGCTGAAATGCTTCCGTTGTATTTTCAAAAGTAGTATCCACCAAAATATCTCCATAACTATCAACACTTAAACGAATAAAATCAGGTTCAACTTTGACATTATAACTCCTGTGATAGGGAGGCGGCACAGAAGAATCATGAAAAGCATATTCGATATGATTGACTTTTTTTGGATCTAATGCGAGTTTATCTTCACAGGCGGTCATAGTCATTATTGCAATAAATGCGGCAAGCATTCTTTTCATATAAATCTAATTAGAATTCTTCTTCTATTTCATCAGATCCATTATCTCTGATGAGGTTATTATTAAACCTAAATACAGGATGATCATCGACTTCTTCTTGCCAAACATTTCCATTGATATCTGTATAAGCTGCAACAGCGTTATTGTGGATGTAATTGTGTTCAAAAAAGACAACGCCATTTCCTAAATTATCGTGCAGCCCTGCTAAGCTACACCCATTCAAATCACAATTCATGACGGTTATCGAATCAGCCATGTCGAAAGCAATAACGCGGCCTGTACAGTTTTGGTCGTACATTTCACCCGGGTTTTTATGCATCATGTGCAGGTTGTCAATGACGACATTCTTGGCACTTACCCACATCACATTTTCATGTAGCGTGGTGCAGAATAGCGATACGTTTCCATCACCAACGATAATGATATTCCTTCCGCCTATATTCATACTTCTTTCGAAATAGTATTCGCCCGAGTCGATGATGACATATATATTAAAACGATCCTCTTGGAAAAATGCTTTTGGGTCTTTAATTGGGCGGTCGGGACCAATGCGAATCGTATCCAGCGGTACTGTTTTGAAATGTGAATAAACGCTGTTGGTTTTCCATGAGCCCTTAAGTGTGTCCTCTGCTATTAAATCATCTGCTATCATGGTTTCTTGTACTGTGTCAAGTTCAACGGCAAGGGTAGTATCTACCACCTCGTTATCCGTCGTCTTATTTTCCTCAGAAGCATTATTACATGACCAGATCATCAAGCAGGTTACAATAACAAGAACAGGACTAGTGAATGTTTTCATTATTCAAATAGTTTTTTCCAAAATGCCGCAATTCCAATTGATCCTAAAACGAAAGCAATCCCGAAATAAAGCGCCTGCATGTTGTTACCTAAAAGGTAATTTCCAATGCAAAACAACGCTGCATAAATGGCTATTGAACCAAGGAAAATGGACAATACTTTGTATCCCATATTCTTGAATTTTCCGTCGTTATCAAAAGCCCTCTTCTCAAATTCAGGGTTGAGGTATTTCTCGTCTTGTGTAAGCAAGGTTGCTACAATCCAAGCTAAAGATGTTAGTCCAACGCTAATACTCAACTTAACTGGAAGTGACATATCTACACCCATTTTCCCGAGAATAAAAAAGAGTACTGCCACCAAAAAGGAAATGATCATCGCAACCATCTCGCTGTATGGGTTAATGGCCTTCCAAAACCATCGCAGGATAAAGAGCAATCCAGTTCCTGCTCCAACAAGGATGATTAAATCAAAAGCCGCTTTTGCCTCCTCTAACACTAAGGATAATAAAGCAGCAAACAACATCATCAATGCGGTTGAAATGCGCCCTACTCTTACGAGTTGTTTTTCTGTGGCGTCAGGCTTGACAAAACGTTTATAGTAATCATTAACAACATAAGAAGATCCCCAATTGAGATGAGTAGAAATGGTCGACATAAATGCTGATATTAGAGAAGCTAATACAAGGCCTAACAATCCTGCAGGAAGATATGTTAACATAGCCGGATACGCCAGGTCATCTTTATAAAAAGAATCAGTAAGTCCAGGAAATGCATTTTCTAGGTCAGCTATTTCTGGAAACAGCACAATTGAAGCCAAGGCAATAATAATCCATGGCCAAGGGCGAAGCGCATAATGAGCAAAATTGAAAAATAGCGTAGCTGCAGTTGCATGTTTTTCATCCTTGGCTGCCAGCATACGTTGAGCGATATAACCTCCTCCACCTGGCTCGGCACCTGGATACCAGGCACTCCACCATTGCACTGCCAATGGTATTAAAAATACACTCATCCACAGGTCGTAGTTATTCATGCGGTCCGGAATCAGATCTAGTTTTTCCCTAACTGCTTCTTGGCTCAATAATCCATCCATACCTCCAATTTCAGGCATATCAATGATGAAATAAGCGGCCCAAATAGAGCCAACCATCGCCACAATAAACTGAAAGAAATCCGTTAAGATCACCCCTTTTAATCCGCCGAGTAGTGAATAAATGACAGTAATTACTCCAGTGATAGTCAACGTTTCCCAAGCTTCTAATCCCAGAATAACATGTCCTATTTTAATGCCAGCCAGACAAACAGTGGCCATAACAATGATGTTAAAAATCACACCCAGATATATCGCACGAAAGCCGCGAAGAAATGCCGCAATTTTACCTTGATAACGAATTTCATAGAACTCGAGGTCGGTACTGATGCCGAGTCGTCGCCATAATCGAGCGTAGATAAAAACTGTTAGCATACCTGTCAGCAAAAAAGCCCACCATTCCCAGTTACCCGCTATTCCATTTTTCCGAACGATTCCAGCTACTAAATTAGGAGTATCAGCAGCAAATGTTGTTGCTACCATCGAGACACCGAGTAACCACCACGGCATATTTCTACCAGAAAGGAAAAATTCTGATGAGCTCTTTCCTGCCTTTTTCGAAACGGCTAATCCAATGGCTAACGTAATTATAAAAAATGCCAGAATAATGATGATGTCAACGGTCTTCAATTCCATAGTCGACTAAAATAAGCAAATATGACAAGATATAACGATCAGAAAAAGTAACGAAGTGAACGAACTGTATAAACCATTCATTTGTTAAGTTTAAAAAGTAAAATTATGAAGAGAAATATGGGTTTGGCAGATCGAATCATAAGATTAGTGATAGCTGCAGTATTGGTCGTTTTATTTTTCACTGATATGGTAACAGGTACCATAGGAATTTTATTTTTAGTTGCCGCTGCTGTTTTGGCAATGACTGCTTTTGTGCGTTTTTGTGGATTATACGTCCCATTCGGAATCAATACTTGCAAAGTAAAAGAGTCCTAAAACTAGCGCTACCAAAGGAATAATCGCTCAGTAGGCATACTGGTTATATAGATGATGAAGACAAACAGAATACCAAGAGCTATGCTCATGTAGATCAGGTTACGCTTTTTTGTTTTTAGCATCTTTTCTCTGATCGCTTCAAGCTGTTCTGGGCTGGCTTTTTTGTCAGTTATTTTAATGGGATTTGACTTACCTCTTTTGGATTGATCCAAGCTCTCGGATAATGACCGATAATCACCAGATTTCCGCATATTTTTCCGTTGCTTGTTAACAGCGTCATGCATATTTCGTCCTGGACCATAACCTATTCCCATAATTCAATTTTGAATGAACGAAGTTAACAAGAATTCCGTAGATAGATAAAGTTGTTTAGTATCTCCTGCGTCGATTTTTCCAAATTGAGACAAAGAGCAAGAGACCTAAAACTGGACCAACTGTCCAAGTAATACCGTTAAGATCTTTTGTGGAAAAAGCACTGATCAAAATAAGGGTTAAAATTCCTAATACCAACATCATTTGTTGTCCAAGAGCATATAATCGTTGAGTATCTTTGCTCCGCATGTTAACCTCTAGTTGCCTATTATTCGCTTTATCGAGAAAGTCACTCAATTCGGAGGGCAATTGAATGAGGGCTGTAAATTGTTGACGAATGGTATCCAGTATAATTTTTTGAATACCGCCTTGAGAGATTACCAGTTTTTTCAAGTAGGGTTTTACCGTGTCGAGGGGATTATATTCAGGCGCAATCGTCGCACTAATGCCTTGCACAAGTATTATTGCTCGTTCTAATAAAATCCAATCTTTAGGAATGTTCAATGTGGTGCTTAGTTCACGAATACTGAGTTCTTTTCGTAGTTTATCCAAACTACTCCCTCTAATATCATCAATTGAAATATCCTTGAGATTTAAGTTGTCAATTTTAATTTCGTTTTGAACAAACGTAGTCAATGCGTCAACCATTTTTGCGGCCACTTCTTTTGAGTAATTGTCATTGCCCAAGAAGCCCATTTTTTGAAGGGACTTGATAATCTTTGGGGTGTCTTTTCGAATGATGTGTTGAATGATGGCTGGTATTTCTTCCCGCATTTCATCGTCCAAAGTGGCCGTAGCTCCAAAATCCAAAAGTATAATCTGTCCTTTTGCGTTTATGAGGACATTTCCGGGGTGAGGATCGGCATGATAAAACCCATCAACCAAAATCATTTTACAGAAAATCGTGATCAATTCCTCTGCAATCGTTCTTCCATTAAGGCCCCATTCTTCCAATTTTTCAACGGCAGTGATTTTTACCCCTTCATGAAAATCAGCAACCATCATTTTATCGGTTGAATATTCTGAATAGACCTTCGGAACAATCACATTGTCAAATTCTGATAATTGGTCTTTGATTCGCTGCATAGATTTGACCTCGCGTTCATAATCCAACTCCTCTTCAACCATTATTCTTACTTGCTTGTAAATGTGCTCTGCTCCGTGCACCTTTAAAAAGAAAGAGACCCTTTTCACGAGTTTTTCAACGATATTCAGGTCAATTTCAGCGATATCCTTGACATCAGGATGTTGCACCTTTACAGCTACCCATTCTCCCGTTTTGAGTTGTGCTTTGTACACTTGACCAATAGAAGCAGAAGCAATTTGGTTTTCGTCAAAAGTTTGGAAAATTTCAGAGGGTTCTTTACCCAATGATTCTCGAATCGTTTTTTTAGTTGATTCTAATGAACTCGGAGGCGCTTGATCTTGCAATGATTCAAGAACATTGGCGTAGGCATCTGGTAAAATCGTCGATAATACAGAGAGTAGCTGTCCCACTTTCGTAAAAAGTCCTCTTAATTCGAGTATAGTTTCCTTTAAACGTTCAGCATTCCTTTGATGTAGTTTGCCTACTCGCTTACTATAATAAGTTTGGCCAAAGACTTTACTGCGGAGGTATAACCAAATATAACTACCGAGGATTCGGTTTGCTGTTTTAAAGGCTTTTCGTGTTCTTTTTCGGGCTGATAATGTGGGCATATTTTATTCTTATCTCCAAAGGTATAAACTCTTGTTAGCACAGATTGTTTTATGGAAAACAAAAAAGTATTTATATTCAGTTGAATTATCAGTAAATCTGGTCAAACCATGAATAACAGAAAATCAAATAGATACGCGTTGCGCTTAAGTGCTATTATGATTTCATTCTTGGTATTTGGTTCTTGCAGAAAAGATCCGGTTATAGAGGAGTTCAACGAAGAACCAATTGTGGTGGAAGAAGAAGAGATGTCTAAGTATCCCATACTTCCTGAAGAACCTTACGATTATGAATCGCGAGTATTTCCAGATTATTTCCTTGAAGACCCGCTTTTGAACCTACTGAATACGCTTGGTGGTGCCAATCAGGTCACCAATGATGGTGCAACGCTGGGACGTGTTCTTTTTTATGACACAGAGTTGTCACTTAATAACACTGTTTCTTGTGCGTCATGTCATCATCAAGAGCTTGGTTTTTCAGATAATCGTGTATTGAGTCCAGGATTTGCGGGAGAGTTAAGTGAGCGTCATTCCATGGCAATCGTCAACATTAATTTCCAACACAGGTTTTTCTGGGACACGCAGGCAAATTCAATTGAAAGTCAAGTTTTGATGCCCATCGAACATCCCTTGGAGATGGGGATGAATCTCGACAGTTTAGTCTACCGCATGCAGCGAATCGATTATTATCCTCCTTTGTTTGAAGCTGCATTTGGTGATACAACGATTAATGTAACGCGTATTGGATTTGCATTAGGGCAATTTTTAAAGGCTATTCGGTCTTATGAGTCGAAATATGATGCTGGAATAGCAAATGACTTTGCAGATTTTACAGATATAGAGGAAGAAGGAAGAGCTCTTTTTTTTAGTGGTGAACATAGCTGTATCAATTGCCATACAACGGTTAATTTTGGGGGAGTAAGTAGTCATGTTAATGGATTAAATGCTGGAGGAGAGTGTGATCCAGGAGTTGGAGGTGTTACAGGCGATCCTGAGGACATGGGAAGATTCAAATCCGTAACTTTACGAAACATTGAACTGACAGCACCTTATATGCACGATGGTCGTTTTGAAACATTAGAGGAAGTTCTCTCCTTTTATTCGACAGAGATTCAGCCACATCCATTCTTAGATGATCGATTAACAGTCGATAATTCAATTGGCGGACCACCTGAAATTTTGGACATAACGGAAACAGAAAAGGCAGCTTATATTGCCTTTTTGAAAACGCTTACAGACTGGAGTTTAGTCGAAAATCCGATTTATTCAAACCCATTTCCTGAGTAGTTATTTTTCTAACCAAGAGGCATACATTCTGTAATTATCGGAGATGCGCATTATTTCTCCTTCGAAAAGTTCTTGGCTAATATCTTTTACCTTTTTTGCAGGTACACCGGCGTAGATAGATCCACTTTCCACTTTTGTACCTTCTAAAAGAACAGCACCCGCTGCAATGATACATCCCGATTCAATTTCACAATTATCCATTACTACAGCGCCCATACCAATGAGTACATTATCTGCAACTTTGCAACCATGCACTAAAGCGTTATGCCCTATGGAAACGTTATTTCCAATATCAGTGGTTGTTTTCTCGTATGTACAGTGAATAACTGCACCATCCTGAATGTTGACGTTCTTGCCAATATTGATGGTGTTGACATCACCTCGGATGACAGCGTTAAACCAGACGCTACAATTTTTACCCATTGTGACATCACCTATGATAGTTGCATTTTCTGCTATCCAGCAAGATTCTGGAATTTCTGGGTGTTTTCCTCTACAAGATTTGATTAATGCCATTTTTACTTCTTTTGCGCAAGTATACTAAATATTCTGCTTCGATGATTAGTTTGGAAGCTAAGTTCTATACGTTTGAGGTGTCATTCCCGTTTGCTTTTTGAAGAGTCGACTAAAGTAATGCGGGTAATTAAATCCGAGATCAAAAGCGATTTCACTAATCGAGTCGTTCGAGTTCAGTAGTTTATTCTTAGCAAGGTGAATGATATGTTGATGGATGTGATCTTTTGCATTACGGCACGTTTCTTTACGTAAAAGATCACTTAAGTAATTAGGCGAAAGGTTAACTTGTTCAGCAAGATACGGAACACTCAATGCTCCTATTTCGAGTTGTCGATTCTCTTTGTAGTAGATTTTTATGATGTTATCGATTTGTGAGATGATGTCTTTGTGATGATTTGAGCGTGTATGAAATTGTCGCTCGTAAAAGCGATTACAGTAATTAAGCAGCAGATCAATATTAGAAATTAATAAGCGTTGACTGTGTCCATCAATATTTTGATTGAGCTCAAATTGAATTTTGGCAATGCAATCGTTTAAAATACCTTCCTCATTCTTTGACAAATGCAATGCCTCATGTAAATCATAGGAGAAGAAATGGTAATCATCTATGATTTTTCCAAGTGGAGATTTACGGATAAGATCAGGGTGAAAAAAAAGCATCCAACCATTGGACACATTACCTTCTTCTGTGGTTGTTACAATTTGGCCCGGAGCAAAAAATGATAATACGCCTTCTTCAAAATCGTATGTGTTACGACCATATTGTACTCCACAAGCTGCGTCTTTCATGGCAATAACATAAAATGGAGAAAGCACGGGTACATTATTTAAATGAGAGGGTGTTTCCTGTTTACTCAAATCCATAATGTAAATCAAGGGGTGTTGGGGTGGTTCAACATCCAAGATTTTATTCATTTGACTGATTGATTCTAATTCGAGAATGCTCTGCTTCATTGTAAACGATTTCAATTTCAATTTACGAATTTAGCTTGGATCTGTCCGGCAGATTTACACCCATTCCGTTTATGTTAACACATTTTACGGTTTTATAACGAATAACCTGATGTAAGTTGGCTGTTTAAAAACGGATAGTTCCAGATCATCATAGGACATCAAGTAAAGGGATTCACTTTGCCTTGTAGTTAAAGCTGATTTCTCTAAATGTGAGATGAATTTTTCTGAATCATTGAGGTAAACGGAGCTCCGCAAGAATAATTTGTAGGATTGAACCAGATTATTTGGTTGGTGCTCGTAATTTGGAATGATGACTGTAGTAGAATCTGCCGGATTGAAAAAATGGCAATTTTCATTTTTGTTATCCAAGCGCCAATTATTTGATTGCAGTTGAGTGTACAGATCCTCAAATAATATCCCTGGTTGGAGTTCTTGATAGACGGTAAGGGGAAACCCGCTGAATTGAGGGTAGGTTTCATTTGCATGTTGTTCAGCCTCAGTTATTATGTCATCAGGCGAGGTTGAACAGCCAAACAAAACAATAAAAAGAATAAACACGTAGTGTTTCATGAGTAGGGTTATGGGGTATAAAAAAGCCCATTCGTTTTTTACGAATGGGCTTAACAACTTTTCAATTTTATTAATCTGTTTGGTTTGCTGAATAATTGATCTTTAGTGCATCAATATTTCGCAATTCCTCTTTTACGTCTGAAACGATACGCATACCTACACCTTTATCTACTTTCAAAGAAGTTACGATATCGAATGCAGTTAACCCTTGACGTTCTTTCATACGTTTCCAAGGCCCTACATCAAGGTAGCTATTCGCCAATCTGTCGTCCAATTGGATTCGAGGCTGTGTTCCTGCTTGTACATCGATCGGATAACCGATGTATACAAAGTCAACCATATCCTTATTTTCAATTGGAAGCGCTTGATCAGCAACCGGCTTGCTAATATCCACCTGCATTTCTACCTCTTTCATCGTCGTTGCTACCATAAAGAAAAAGAGTAGCATGAAAATGATGTCTGGTAAGGCAGAGGTGTTTACACCCGGTATTCCCTTTTTTCCTCCTTTTTTAAACTTAGACATAATTAACTATCAATTTTAGATTCAATAATTCGTTCCGGAACTAATATCTTTAGACGATCCATGATAATGGCGTCTTCTTCGTTCATGTCCGGTTTTAAATCAAAATAATTACCCCAACCCATTTCTTGAGCTTTCGCCACACGTAGTTCATTTACCACACGCTGAATGGTATTGTGAATTTGAATGTACAATCCGTATGAAGTTCCTGATTGGTTTTTCAATTGGATAACTGCAGATTTGTGAATTTCCATGTATGATTTCGTTGGAAGTGACTCGCAAAGTTCCAACTTAACTTTCCATTTGTTCAATTCACTTTGCAGCAATTTATCGTCAGGATTCTTCTCAACACTTTCCGTCAAATTTGTAATCTGTGTTTGACACATTGCCAAGTTAACAGGTTTGTAGATGGGCATTGTTGGATCAACGTCATTACCACTCGTGTTTGCGGTGTAGAAGTCACGTACAATTTCTTCTAAATCATCGATTTCAATAAACTTGTCTTCAACCAATAAATCATCCTTTGAATTCGCAAGTATCTTCAATACGTTACGCTCATTAAATTCGATATTATCAGGTGGTGGCGCATCTAATTTCAACGGCAACTGTCTTGCAATACCAGCATCCACTTCCATGGTGGTGGTCACCAGGAAGAAGATCAGCAGCAAGAAAGCGATATCCGCCATGGACCCTGCATTAATCTCTCCAACTTCTCTTCTAGCCATAGTTGCTACGTTTATTTATTAAACAAATATCCCATCAAGCCGCGTGCGCCTTGAATGATAATTAACCCAATCGCAATGATTACCAAAATTAGTGTGGTTTTGATACCAACACCTCCCCATAATAGGTTGGTTTCAGTAGCTTCCTCTAATTCTGTGATTGGCCCTGCAGTTTCAACGTTTGCCATTGAATAACCTAAAAGAACAATCAAACCAAAGATTGCAATCCCAACAGCTGTAGGAATAAAACGCTTTGGGTTAACAATTATCGCAATGATTGTAAAGATTGCAATAGCACCTAATGCAATGTACAATATTGCCACCGAGTAGTTAACCGCACTCGAAACGGACGATGTATCAGAAACAACCTCTTCTGTTACCGGATCGACGACTTCTGAGTAACCCATTGCATTTGCAATAAGAGCCACACCAATCACGCCTACGATGATCACGAGGATGTTAATGACTAATGTTATTACTTTATTATTCATAAGAATAGGTATTGAATGATTAATGATTAAAGTTACTAGTTGCTCAGCTTATTAAGCTTCAGCTACTTTGTGCTTAATCAAAATATCAATCATTGAGATGGAAGCATTTTCCATATCGTTAACAAGGCTGTCGATTTTTGCCAACAAGTAGTTGTAAAAGATTTGTAGGATAATCGCTACAATCAAACCAAATACTGTTGTTAATAGGGCTACTTTAATACCACCCGCAACAACCGTTGCTGAGATCGTACCAGCATTTGCAATATCGTCAAAGGCCTGGATCATACCAATTACCGTACCCATAAACCCGAGCATTGGCGCTAAGGCGATGAATAGTCCAATCCAAGACATTCCTTTTTCCATTAATCCCATTTGAACGCCTCCGTAAGAAACAACTGATTTTTCAACCATTTCGATTCCTTCATCAGAGCGATCAAGTCCTTGGTAGAAAATTGAAGCAACAGGTCCGCGTGTGTTACGGCAAACTTCTTTTGCAGCTTCAACACCACCGCTTGATAATGCGTTTTCGATGTTTTCTAATAATTTTTTTGTGTTTGTTGTTGCAAGGTTCAAATAAATGATACGCTCGATAATCAACGCCAAACCAAGAATCAAACATAAGAGTACGATTCCCATAAATCCAGCACCACCTTCAATAAATCTTTGTTTCAACTGAGTTGTGAAAGATCCAGTACCTGCGTTTACTGCCTCTCCGCCTTCCGCGTTTTCTTCGCCTCCTTCACCTGTAGCGGCATCGTCGCCACCTTCATTTGCAGCGCCTTCATCCATTCCAGCGTCCATTGTTGTGTCCACCATCTCTGCGTTATCAGTTGATGCGGTGTCGTCTTGTGCCATTACAGCATTTGATATTCCAAAGGTTAAAAACCCTGCAAAAGCCACTAATGCTAATACTTTTTTCATTGTTTTTTGTTTAATAAAATTGATTTAAAAGTTGTGCTTTTTTTTACACTTTTCTATGCAAGTTGCTAAAGTACAAAAATTTATAATTTAAATGCATTTGCCCTGATTTTTTTGGGAATTCGACCCAATGCAACCAACCAAATACGGTATTCCTATATCTCCACTCAATTGGATGCAATTTCTTGAAATATTCCATATTAAAATTGCTACCAAAAAGCTTAACAATTTGTTAATCTACGTCCTTTTATTGGCAGTCCATTTCCCCACAAAGTGATGATTGTAGTTTTTGGATTTTCCCTTCTTTTGAGATCGGTAAGCCCAAAACGTACATCATTTTTGTAATAGCAGCTTCAGTTGTCAAATCACATCCTCCTATTACACCTGCTCGCAGAAAAAGCTCGCTGCTAGCGTACTTGCCTTGCTCGACTTTGCCGGTGATACATTGCGTTATATTTAGGACAATGCCCCCTTTTTCAATGTAGTTCTTAAGTACAGCTTCGAAATCTGAATTGGCAAATGTGTTGCCTGACCCAAAAGATTCCAGCACGATACCTTTGATGCGATTCGCATTGAAAACTTCATTCAACGTTTCAATTGGCATTCCCGGAAAGAGCTTAATTAAAGCAACTTCCTCACTAAAGTTAGTGAATAGTTCAAGTTCTTTATTGTCACTTCGTAATAGCGCGCTATTATTGAAGCTCAAGTTTACACCCGCTTCAGCCAAATTTGGATAATTCGCACTACTAAAAGCTTCAAAATTTTCAGCGCTAATTTTCTGAGAACGATTCCCTCTGTATAACGAGTATTCAAAATACAAGGCAACTTCCCTCACTAAAGATTTACCATAAGAATCTTTTAAACCGGCAATTTCTATTGCTGTTATTAAATTCTCTTTCCCATCTGTTCTAATTTGCCCAATTGGCAATTGAGCGCCGGTGAGAATTACTGGTTTTTGTAGCCCTTGAAGCATAAAACTGAGAGCTGATGCCGTATAGGCCATCGTATCAGAACCGTGAAGCACGACAAAACCGTCGTAGTTAACATAGTTGTCAAAGATCGTGGTTGCGATGCGTGCCCAAATCGCCGGATTCATCTCTGACGAGTCAATGGGTTTGTCCATTGACAAAGCTTCTAATTTATAATCAAACTGTTTCAACTCCGGAACACTATTGTATAAATGTTCAAAGTCAAAAGGTTTTAATACGCCGGTTTCAGGATCATTTACCATGCCTATTGTTCCACCGGTGTAGATAATTAGAACATCTGGGTTTTGCATGTCTTTAACAAATTAACAATTTATAAATCGTTTACTACCGTCAAATTGATTCAACGGTTGGTTTCACTTATTCAACCGTTCGAAATAATTCAAGTGCATTTTTTGTAGTCTGGGCTGCAATTTCTTCTATCGAACAATTCTTGACCTCAGCTAACTTACTCGCAATATAAGTAATATAGCTACTTTCATTACGTTTTCCTCTTTTTGGAGTTGGTGCCAAATACGGAGAATCTGTTTCAAGAATCAGATGTTCCAAGGCGATTTGACTGATGGTTTGATCCAAACCACTGTTCTTAAATGTCAATACACCTCCTACTCCAAGCTTAAAACCGCCATAATTAATAATATGATTGGCCTGATCAACCGTTCCCGTAAAACAATGAAAAACGCCCGTCAACTTATTGTCATTCAATTCATCCATCAAAGCGAGTGTTTCATCAAAAGCATCTCTTACGTGTATAACTGCGGGTAAGTCCAGTTCCTTTGCCCAATTCACTTGCGCTCTAAATGCGGCTTCTTGGTGGGATAATGTTGATTTATCCCAATATAAATCGATTCCTATTTCACCAACGGCACAATAGTTCTTCTTGTCAAACCACGCGCGAATCACTGCTAGATCTGTCTCCCAGTTTCCAGTAACTGAGCAGGGATGTAATCCCATCATCGGGTGGCAGTTTTTTGGAAATTCATCGACAAGGGCATGCATAGCATCAATCGATTCTAGATCGATATTTGGTAGAAGTAGTTTTGTAACTCCCGCATTCAATGCTTCTTCAACGACGGCTGTCCGATCTTCATCAAATTGAGGAGTGAATAAATGTGTATGCGTGTCGATAAAATTCATGCTGCAAATTTAAGGACGAAATTTGCAAAAGCATCGATTCGATCTGAGTTTTCACAAATGTTTGGAAACGTGTTAATTCCAATCCGGACAAGAATCACAACTATTTTTGGTTCGGATGTAGAAGATGAATCCACCGAGCAATTGCCAATCTGCATAAACAAATTTATGCTCTGCAAAATGATCCAGTTCTATGATCGTAGCGTTTTTTGGCAAGTGAATAAATCCAGTTGACCAGTTGGATTGCAAGAAGAAATGCTTGAAAAAATCGAATCGAACACCCGCATGTAACGAAACTCCATAGCCCCCTAGTTTCAATTTGTAACCAGAATGGTAGATTTGCCCATCCCAATTAAAGTCAGTCTGAGTAACAACAGGTCCGAATCCAAAACCTGCTCTGCGCATAACCGCAAAACGTAGATCTCTTGTTTTATAGAGTGGTGCAGTATTGTTGAGTTGAACGGAAAAATAATTAAGTCCATTAGAGTTTTCATAATGTAAATCCTCATACCTTATTGGCACCATACCATTTGTCTCATCGTAAATTCCATTTAACTGACTTGTGGTTGTTATTCCTGCGTTTCCACTCAAGTATAAATTTTGATCACGGTCCATCACATATTTCATGTGATCATATCCTATTGAGATATCCCACCTGAATTTATAATACCAACCCAACCGGACGTTAAACTGAGGTGTTGTGAATTTTTGAGGATCAAAATAATCTGACAATTTAGTTGACGGATTATCAGACGCGGCCAAATTGACTGCCGTAAAATCATAGTCGGGACTATAAAATCGAACATCACTTTTAGAATAAATCGATCGGTTGTACCCCCAGTATAAATACATGGCATTTTTTTGTGTGCCAAATTTCTTTTTAAAGGAATACTGCTGGCCAAAACTGACACCAGAAAAACCCAAAATCAATGCTAATATGAACCCTTTAAAAATTGTCATCCTTTGTACTGAATATAATCGCTAGTAACAGATTTGTTACCAAAGCTAAACATTTCTTATCGAAACTTGGATAGAAATCCATTGCCTTTTCATATCTTCGTTTTACCAGAACAACCCCAACATTTTATTTACATTTTTAATCATTTGTCAAATCAGAAAAATTATGGCAGATCACAATGAATTGGGGAAAATCGGAGAGTCAATAGCACTCGATTATCTCAAAAAAGAGGGGGGTAAAATCCTGAACACTAATTACCGTTTTAAATGAAATGAAGTGGATATTATCATGCTTGATGGTGATGAATTGGTAGTTGTTGAAGTAAAAACAAGAAGTAATCCGTTTATGGCCGGTCCAGAAAAGACTGTTACGAGGAGTAAGCAAAGAGCAATCATACAAGTAACACAAGAGTATATCGAAAACCACAATCGAAAAGAGGAGGTTCGTTTTGATATTGTGTCGATTCTAATAGACAACAACCAAACAAAAGTCGACCACATCAAAGATGCTTTTTATCCAACACTATAGAAGTTTTAAAATTATTCCTTTGTAAATTGGACTTGGAATTACTTCCGTTACAATAATGGGTTGCGTTTAATCGTTAGACCATATAAAAAAGATAAAAAAGGAGGCCAATCGAAAAAAAGCGCAGCATAACCTTTTTTGACAATCAATTTATGCCGTTTATACGTTTTATCTGCTGGATAGGACTCTCATTGAGTATGTTTTCCTTTGTCAAGCCTGGCTTGGTAAAGCAGATAGCGCGTTGTCAAATTAATATTGACAAAAATGAAATTGTACCAGGAAACGTAATTCCAGTTACGATATCAACAATTCTTAAAGATTCAACAGAAATCCTTTCGTCTCAATCGAATGTTAACATCAATTTTGCAGATTATATTTTCGAGATAGAGGGGGGTGCAGCGATATATGAGAAATCTCGAACCGAGATGAAATTGATTATTTCGGATGATTATTTTGTCAATCCAGAAATTAAGTTGTCCATATCTCTGAGGCGTAAAAAACGAATTCGATATTCAGTGACACTGCCCATTCGTTATGACGTCACACAAAAAGTATACTTCAAAGGAGAAGATGGTTATGATCCTCGGGCCAACACAGATAATGGGTATAAAAAAATTCCATTAACGAATCGGGTAAATTTGGAGTTCATTGACAATACGCAAACACTTACGAACAATAGTGACCCAAATATTATTGGTGGACGCGGTCCTGATATGCACGTTTATATCTCACTTTTAGATACGGGCAATAACAAGGAGTTTATCGCCGTTAAAATCATATTAGAAACAGGAGATTCTATCCAAAAGTACCTTACGTTGAAGGAAGGATTTCTTGAAATTTATACGGTTGGTGGTAAAGGAGGTATCAGTAAATACGGAGGAAAAGGAGGAAAAGGCGGAGATGTTACCGTTCATATTACTCCAGAAGCGAAGCCATATTTTGATCAAATCTTCATTATAAATCACGGTGGAGAAGGAGGAGATTTATGGCGTCCTAAGGTGGATGGCCATCAGCAGGGGACTTTTGGCGATGATGGAGCACTTCGCATTTTAGAATGACTTGAGAACTGATTTTGATACCCATTTAGTGCCTGCACAGCCCTATCGTTCTGTCAATTCCTCAAAAAAATCACTATTTTTGTCGGTTCAATTTTAGAGCAGACAAAAATGAGCAAAAAGTATCCTGAATATCAAGGCCTAAACCTTCCAAATGTAGCGGAAACCGTTTTAAATAAATGGGAGGCTGAAGCTGTTTTTCAAAAGAGCATTGATACGCGAGAAGGGAATGCCCCTTTCATCTTTACTGAAGGTCCTCCTTCGGCGAATGGTCATCCGGGTATTCATCACGTAATGGCACGTACGATTAAGGATATTTTTTGTCGCTACAAAACATTGCAGGGATTTCAAGTGAAACGAAAAGCAGGTTGGGATACACACGGATTGCCAGTTGAGCTGAAAGTTGAAAAGGAACTTGGAATTACGAAAGAAGATATTGGAGAGAAAATCTCAATTGAAGAATACAACAAGGCTTGTCGTGAATCTGTAATGCGCTACACGGATGAGTGGAATGAATTGACTGAAAAAATGGGATATTGGGTCAACATGGAAGACCCATATATCACATACACCAGTAAGTACATGGAAACTGTATGGTGGTTGTTGGGTCAGATTTATGATAAAGGATTGATGTATAAAGGCTATACAATTCAGCCGTATTCTCCAAAAGCCGGAACAGGTTTGAGTAGTCATGAGATTAATCAACCAGGAGCTTATCAAGATGTAAAAGATACGACCTGTGTTGCACAGTTTAAGGTCAAAACGGATCAAAATATACCGTTCAGCTCAGCAGACATCAACAAACTTTATTTCTTAGCTTGGACAACAACGCCTTGGACCTTGCCTTCTAATACCGCGTTAACAGTTGGACCAAAAATTGAGTATGTTTTGGTTAAGACATTTAACCAATATACACATGAGCCAATTCAAGTGATACTTGCAAAAAATTTGGTCGGCAAGCAGTTCGGGAAGAAATTTCGGGTTGTAGATCAAGAATCAGAATTGAATTATAATGCTGGGGATAAGAAAATTCCATATTTAGTTGCAGAAACGTGTTTAGGGGCAGGCTTAACAGGGATCAAATATGAGCAATTATTGGATTTTGCCCTCCCTTATGAGTCTCCAGAAAAAACATTTGTTGTCATTCCTGGAGATTTTGTGACAACTGAAGACGGAACAGGTATTGTGCATACTGCACCAACATTTGGAGCCGATGATGCCGCTGTAGCAAAAGCTGCAGGTGTACCACCCATGCTAATCATGGATGAAAATGATCAACCTGTTCCTTTAGTTGACCTTCGAGGTCGTTTTCGCAAGGAAGTAAACGACCCTGTATTCGGATTTGGAGGAGAATATGTCAAGGCAGAATATTTAACGGATGAGGAGCGTGACGCCGAATTTAATAAGCAAAAAACTGGTTTAAAGGATATTATTGCTGATCTCAAGAGCTATCTAAGTGTCGATGAACGACTGACGTTGAAACTGAAGATCGAGAACAAAGCGTTCAAGATTGAGAAATATGAACACTCTTACCCTCATTGTTGGCGAACAGATAAGCCAGTACTGTATTATCCATTGGATTCATGGTTTATTAAGGTTGCTGATAATCGCAAGAAGTTGATGGCCTTGAATGACACAATCAATTGGCATCCTAAATCAACTGGTGAAGGAAGATTTGGCGAATGGCTAAAAAATGCGAATGATTGGAATCTCTCAAGATCTCGGTATTGGGGAATTCCAATTCCAATTTGGACAAGTGAAGATCGTACAGAGCAAATTTGCATTTCGTCAATTGAACAACTAAAAGCAGAGGCGCAGAAAGCTGTTGACGCTGGATTAATGGATTTTAACCCTCTGGAGACCTTCGTTCCTGGAGATATGTCAAAAGAAAACTATGAACAGGTTGATTTACACAAAAACTATGTGGATCAAATTGTATTGGTTTCACCCTCTGGAAAACCAATGCATCGCGAGGCAGATTTGATCGATGTTTGGTTTGATTCGGGATCAGTGCCCTATGCTCAACATCATTACCCTTTCGAAAATAGAGAGCTGATTGATGATCGAAAAGGATTTCCGTCAGACTTTATTGCTGAGGGAGTCGATCAAACCAGAGGTTGGTTCTATACCCAGCATGTAATTGCTTCTTTGGTTTTTGATTCCGTCGCATACAAAAATGTTATTTCCAATGGCTTAGTCCAGGACAAGCATGGACAAAAGATGTCTAAGAGTAAAGGAAATGCGGTAGAGCCCTTTGAAACACTCGCAAAATATGGCCCGGATGCCACTCGTTGGTACATGGTAACAAATGCGCAGCCATGGGATAATTTGAAATTTGATGCAGAGGGAATAGTTGAAGTACAGCGGAAATTTTTTGCAACACTTTATAATACCTATTCATTTTTCTCACTTTATGCAAATATTGACGGTTTCAATTATTCAGAGGCTCCGATCAAAGATCGTCCTGAAATTGATCGTTGGATATTATCAAAATTGAACTCGCTAATTAAGGACGTTCAGGCTGCATTTGACAGTTTTGAACCTACAAAAGCAGGAAGAATGATTCAGCAATTCGTTACGGATGAATTGTCAAACTGGTATGTTCGTTTGTGCCGCAGACGATTCTGGAAAGGTGACTATACGGATAACAAGATATCTGCTTATCAAACATTATACACCTGCCTCGAAACTGTTGCAATTTTGGGCTCCCCTATTGCACCGTTTTATATGGATCAATTGTTTAATGATTTGAATAGTACAACCAGAAGACATGATGTTGAATCTGTTCATCTTGCCAATTATCCAAAAGCAAGTGAAGCTGAAATTGACCTCGATTTAGAAGAGAAGATGGGCATAGCTCAAAAAGTATCTTCGATGGTACTGAGTCTTAGACAAGGTGCGCAAATCAAAGTGCGTCAACCTTTGCAAAAAATCATGGTTCCTGTATTAGATGCAGATTTCACCAGACGTATTGAAGACGTTCAGGATTTAATTTTATCTGAGACCAATATCAAGGAAATAGAACTTTTAACTGATACCGAAGGAGCATTGGTTAAAAGGATCAAACCAAACTTTAAGTTAATTGGTCCGCGCTATGGAAAGCAAATGAAAGCAATTGCAGCAATGGTTAACCAATGGTCTGGTGTGGATATTTCAGCTGTTGAGTCCAACGGAGGTTGGTCAGGAGATAT
Organism: Crocinitomicaceae bacterium; assembly: GCA_049611865.1. Taxonomy (GTDB): domain Bacteria; phylum Bacteroidota; class Bacteroidia; order Flavobacteriales_D; family Crocinitomicaceae; genus Crocinitomix. Next base: position 42,087 of record JBMZAY010000014.1, read on the forward strand.
TGACGGAACCAATGTCGAGTTGTCGCTCGAAGATTTTGATATTTCTACTGCAGACATTCCAGGTTGCTTAGTTGCAACAGAAGGAAGACTAACTGTAGCCTTGGACATTACTTTAACTGACGCATTAAAAAGCGAAGGAATCGCAAGAGAGTTGGTGAACCGTATTCAAAATTACCGCAAGGAAAGCGGATTAGAGGTCATGGATCGCATTCAATTGACCATAGATGCAAACGATGTGGTGAAATCTGCAATCGTATCAAATAAGGATTATATCTGCGCGGAGGTTCTTGCAGAAGGAATTGATTTTGAAAATCTTGAGGCTAGTGCCCATCTCGTTGCTGATCTGGAGGAAGGTGACACTGTAATTGGTTTAGCAAAAATCTAAGTTTTACTTTTTGCGCATTTTGTAAGCTAAGTATGCAATGCCTATTGCAATGTGTAACATTACAATAATGAAAATGAAGGTGGCCGTTGAATTATCGATACGGGCCAAAAGTACAATTTCTGTCCATGCGTTTATGTGCTGAAAGATACATAAGTAAATTGTGTTCGACTATTCATTTTCCTTTGTCCATGTTATCTAAGTATTGAGCCGGCGTTAAATCAATAGATTAAGCAAGTAGAATAGTGCTAAATACCTACATTTTCCCAAAAAAAGCAACACTTAGAACTTTCGTTCGTAATTTTGTCGGACTTTAAACCTAAAGCGCCACAACTTTGACGAAGCAAATAGAATTAATTTATGATAAAATTAGGATACGTTCTAATCATATTCTTGATTATCCTCCAACCATTTCAAATATGTGCTCAGGGAGATTGGTTTCAAATTGGTTTAGATATTGATGGTGAAGCAGCTCAGGACAGAAGTGCAAGTTCGGTTGATTTAAGCGCTGATGGTAATTTTGTAGTGATAGGAGCAGAGTTGAATGACGGCGGCGCGTTCGCGCCGAGTCCTGCTGGGACATATACTTATACCGTTACCGGAACAGATGCAAATGGATGCGAAAATACGGAAAGTGTTGATGTAAATGTCTACAGTATTCCTACGGTTACGGCAACTGCAGTTCCTGATGAAATATGTTTAGGAAATGAGGTCACTTTAACCGGTTTTGGTGCGGATATTTATTCATGGGATGGAGGAGTTACTGATGGCGTTGCGTTTACACCAATTGCACCAGTAACGTTCGAATACGTTGTAACAGGCACAGATTTAACGACAGGGTGTGAAAACACTGACACAATTGAAATTATTGTTAATGACAACCCAATCGTTGATGCAACTGCTACTCCTGATGAAGTCTGTTTAGGAGAATCAATTGCATTTGCCGGGACGGGCGCAGATGTTTACGTGTGGGATGGAGGAGTTACTGATGGAGTGGCATTCACACCTACTGATACAGGTTCTTTTACCTATCGCTTCATTGGAACGGACCTAACAACGAATTGCTCTTCAGCAGATGGTGTAATAATTACAGTATATCCTATTCCTGAGATTGAAGCGTTTGTAACGGACTCGATGATTTGTTTGGGAGAGTCAGTAACATTCTCAGCTACTGGCGGTGTGTCATACGAATGGGATCCTGAAATAGATGAGCCTTATGTACCATCAGATATTGGGTTACAAGTATATACAGTTACAGGTTACTCAGAAGATGGCTGTTCAAATACGGCTTCTGTTTTTCCCAATCCTTCGACGTATGTTCCTATCCAGATTTCTCCGTCTGGATCTTCATGTAAGGCAAATGTGTAATTCAAATGAGTTGAAAATTCATCACCAAAATGATAGAGGTACCAGTCGAAGTCTGAGGTTTGGAGGTTGTACTTAAAAATTCCATATCCGTTTGTGCCCGCCCATAGTTGATTGTTTTTGTCAACTTCTAGACAACGAACGAGCATATTGTCGATCCGCTGGTCAATGTCAGTCGAAAAGGAAGGCTTTACGAAAACTTCATTATCCGGATCAAAAGAATAAAAACCATTGTTTGATCCAACCCAAATCTTACCTGAATTGTCCATTGTCAAGGCACAGACATAACTAGGGGAGTTATTTTTCAATGAGTCAGCTTTTAGATAAAAGAAATGACCTGTAGATTGATCAAAGCGATTCAATCCATTATCTGTTCCAACCCAGATTCGCCCTTTTTGATCTTCTAAAACGCATAAAACTTTATCTGAACTGATAGAAAATTCATTTTGATCGTCATACTGATAAGTACTAAACGTTTACCCATTAAACTTATTGAGGCCATTATGCGTTCCGACCCAAACAAATCCTTTTGAGTCCTTCATGATGTCACTCACATAGGTGTTTGACAAACCATCGGCTATTGACTTGCATTGAAATTCCCATGTTTTATCTTGAGAGAAACTCATCTGGATGAAACCAAATCAAAAACTGATTATAAGCCAAAAACGCGTCATCAACGAGCTAAATAATAGGTTAAAATAAGAATAATAGGAGAAAAACTCCCTGAATCTTGCCTCAATCTTCGGAACTTGGGATTAAGAATGAAATATTAAATGAAAAATAGGCTTTTAAATTGATGAAGGTTACCTTTTATAAAAGCCGACATAAACGATACAATGCAGAGAAGGTGAATTATTACTAACCATACCATTTTACGTCAGATTCCGCCTTTACTCAGCAAAAAAAACGGCAAACGCTTTAGAGTGTTTGCCGTTTTTTCATTCAAAATATTTTGTGTTACCTCACAACCAAGCGATCGTTTTTATTGTCATAGTTCACATGGTATACTCCAGGCTTAAGATTTGCGAAACTTACTTCTTCGTTAAATCCTTTTTTAACAATATTACCGTAGGCATCGAAAATCTCATATTTTGTTTTCACTCTTTTATTCTCAGCGACAAATTCGATTAACTTTTCGTCTTTAAGGATGTTGATTTTAGGAGACGGCAAACTTGGTGAAAAAGTAACGGACTCTGTCACACGTTTTTTACTTGTATTATCAATCTGAGCTATACGCACTTTATTTTCTCCAGAATGCGGTAAAACATTGAAGGTATAATTGTGTAATTCGGGTGTTCCCAATCCGGTTACCTCTCCAATTACAACCCATTTGTTCCATTTGTATTGTTCTATCAGATAATTCAATTTACCCGATTCATTAGTCGTTGACCAAGATAAAACACCCTCTGGTGTGCAACTGATATCCTCTAGAACAAACGTACTTTTCGGTCTAAGGACCTCAGGATTGATAATTTTTGGTTTACAACCCGCGTCATGTTCAAAAACAATAATCACTTCCTGACCAATCTCAATATTGTATTCGCTTAAATCAATCTGGAAAGCACTCGAATAGGTGTCAAACGGAATTATTTCGCCGTTAACAGTCACCTTTTTAATACAAAACCCAAAACCGTCTTCATCCAGTGGGCTTTGTACGTAGAGCTTTTTTCCTTGATAATGCCCCTCAATGGAAAAATCTGCACAAGCATTCATCTGCCATCCTAACAATAGCGCAAAAAGCGCGACAAATTTTGTTAAGTTATGAGCAGTTAGTTGAATAAAGTTCATTCAATCTAATTTTCTAAAGCCTTGTTAGGCGCTGTAAAGATACAATATATGTGCCATAAATCAAAAGCACCCAGCATCTTGACGATACTGGGTGCCTCTGTAAATCAATTTTTTACTGATCAAACTTCCATGAAAGTCCCAATCCAAATACTTCTTTAAATTGAATTCTTGGTCCACGACCAATGTTGTTTCCGTCATCATCTGAAACGGAAATATCGATATCATCGTCATAGATCAAATGGGTTGTGATGGTCGCCGATAAGAATTTCCAAAGTTTAATTTCTAATAAGTTTTCCCAGTTAACATCGATACGTTCAGGGTTGTTGAGGTAATTCGAGAACAAGTCTAACTTCGTTGTAAATGAGATATTCTCAGCAAGTTTTGTTTTGTATTGCATACGCATATATCCCCCAAATTCTGTCCTGAATTTTCTACCTGGCGTATAGATACCAGAAATTGGATCGATCTCAGCACCTAGCACTCCAAATGAGCCTGCATTTGCAAGAATAGTATCATTTACGAATGTGAATTTTGACGTAATAGGCGCAAAAAACAAGGAGAATTTATCGTTTGGTTTATAATCCATACCAATCGCACCAAGTAAATACGCAGGCGCTAAAAATCCAGAAATTTCTGTTACATCATCGATTGCATAATCGTAACCGGCTGTTGCTTGCGTCCTGAAATTCATCAATCCGGCACAATACCATTTTTCAGATGCCTTCTGACCATACTTTGAGGTAATGTCAATTCGGTCGTCGGTTTTAATCCACTTTTCACCGTCTGTTTGGAAAATATTTCTGCTCTGACGCATAAGTCCATACCCAAAATCAAGTGAATTCTCCCATGTCATGTTCCCTTTTCTCAGGTTAGCGTATAAACCGAATAAACTGTTAATCGCTACGGAATTTTGTCCACCGGCAACCCAATTGGTTAAACTGACTTGAGATCCGTTTAGTCCAAAATAGCCACCTTTTTTCCAGCCATCAACTGTATCTTTACTGACTTTTCTTTGGTCTTTTTCACCCTCTGTTACTTGATTAAAGGCAATAGAAGAGCAAGCAATAAATGCTAGAAGTAGTAATTTTTTCATTTTATAAGAATTGTTCAAAAAGATAAACATGGCGAACTTTATCCGCCATGTTCAATTAAGTTACTTTTTTAATAAATCACGAATTTCAGTTAATAATTCTTGATCCTTAGTTGGAGCTGGCGGAGCTGCAGGAGCTTCTTCCTTCTTTTTCTTTGTTTTGTTGTATGCTTTAACAATCATAAAAAGCACGAAACCAACCAAAACTAAGTTGATTACAGCATTGATCCAGTTTCCATAAAGGATTGCGTTTTCAGGGCTGGTAACCTCTCCTGTAGCGGGATCAGTAACAGCTTCTGCCAAGATGATCTTAAAGTCAGAGAAATCTACTCCGCCTGTAAAATGACCGATGATTGGCATCATTATGTCATTTGTAAACCCTTTAACTACGCCACCAACAGCGCCAGCTAAAATAACAGCAACGGACAGTTCTATCACGTTACCAGTGAGTATGAAGCTTTTAAATTCTTTTAACATAGCAATAAGTTTTAATTAGTTTTCAGCGCAATATTAGTGAACAAATCATTTAATCGGTAAATTTTTGCTGTTAAGCCTCGAAAGAGACGTTTTGATCGATTTAGCTTAATTCATTCTTCAGCCTAGTGACGATAAATCTTTGGGGAAAAAACATTACTTTTACGAGTCCCAGACTCAAGCAATTTGCACTAACAAAAATGAAAGAGACAGATTTCATAAAACAAAATAAGAAGAAGTGGGCTCGTTTCGAGAAATTGTCCTTGAATAAGAACAATGATCCAGATGAGGTGTCGCAGCTATTTACTGAAATCACCGAAGACCTTTCTTATGCCAGAACGTTTTACCCTAGACGTTCAGTGCGCGTTTATCTGAATCAACTTTCTCAACGCGTTTTTACAAGCTTATACAAGCAACGTAAACAGCCCATTGGTAGCTTTATCAAGTTTTGGCAAGAAACCGTTCCTCTTGAGGTTTATAGAGCTCGTTACAACATGTTAACGGCATTCTTGTTTTTTGTTTTGGCGGCTATAGTTGGTATTGTTTCTACAGAGTACGACCCAGATTTTGCAAACATTGTTTTGGGAGACGGTTACATTGAAATGACCGAGGACAACATTGCCGCTGGAAAACCGATGGACGTATACGGCGACTCGCCTGGAGGCTCCATGTTTTTCCAAATTACTTTCAACAATATCAGGGTTTCTTTCCTCGCCTTTGCTGGTGGTATTTTGTTTACACTCGGTACTTTTTGGGTATTGCTTTCTAACGGTATTATGGTTGGGGCCTTTCAGTGGTGGTTTAAAGCCAAAGGTTTGCTGTTTACCACTTTTCTCACCATTTGGATACATGGAGCCTTCGAAATTTCAGCTATTGTCATTTCAGGAGCAGCCGGATTGACGGTTGGCAATGGTTTGATTTTTCCACGATCATATTCGAGGGTACAGTCACTTATTTTTTCTGCTAAAAGAGGTTTAACGATATTGTTAAGTTTGGTTCCCGTGTTTATTATGGCAGGTGCCTTGGAAAGCTTTGTAACTCGGTGGTATCAGGAAATGCCAACATTTGTCAAGTTGAGTATTATTATCATCTCATTTGCCTTAATTATTGCTTATTATATCGTATACCCCTTCATTGTTGCACGCCGACATCCAGATAAAATTGAAGTAACGGAGGTGCCGCGATATATTCCGGAGCGGAAAATCGATTGGTTTAAAATTCGAAAACCGGGGGAGGTTTTTACAGATACGTTTACGTTAATGATCGCAAAGATGAGCAAATTAAGCCGCATCTTTTTCAGTTTGATTTTACCAGTTGCGTTAATCATGGCGGCGATTGTTTTCGCTTGGGATTGGTCCCGTTTCAACCACAGTTATTATTGGCATCATACTTTCGGAACCTTATTCGGAACAGGAAGAGATTTTGAATTTTATAAATTATTAGGTTGGTCTTTACCGTTGACAATGCTAATAGCTGCTGGTTTTTTTGTCATGAAGGATGACGAAGAGGATCGCGTTTTAGTCCGTTTTTTACGCTTTATGTTAAAGCACTTTATCTGGCTGTATCTGTATGCCCTAATGTTGTTTACAATATTCTTGTTCACACCAGGTATTTTGCTTGTTTTCCTTTCTTTACTAGGTCCTTTTATAAATATGATTCCAGCTATTATCATTGAGGAAAACACGAATTTTTTTACGGCTTTTGGACGCTGTTTTGATTTGGGCAAAGGAGGTTATGGAGATGGACTTGTTGCCTTCATGGCTCTGATTGCAGTGACAGTTCTTTTCTTCTTTTTGTTGCATAATCCACTTGAAATGGGAATCATCTTTATTTTGGATGATTTTTTGCAAAACATCATTATCACATCGTTTGATTATTACGCGGTCATCATTGAAGCGTTTAACGTGTTTTTCTACTTACTGTATTTCTTTTTTATCATCAGTATAGCGATGATCTCATTTGGGATGTCTTATCATTCTGTTCAGGAACGGAAAACTGCCAAAGGCTTATACAACCGCCTTAAAAAGTTCGGGAAACGTAATCGAAATTTTGAAACCAGCCTCGATTTTGAATAGATGGTTCGGTGTCATATCGTTCTTCATTGTTCTATCGACTTTTGGTCAAGATGATGGATTATACGATCATGGATTGGACCAAGAGAAATGGCAGGAAATCAGAGATGGAATTCGTTATGAAGGTGTGGAAGAAGGTCCTGGTAGAAGATGGACCTATGAAAGTGATGAAGACTACGAGCAAGAGCGAAGAAGGTACGGAGAGGGAGTCGGTGAAGGTGGCGGTGAAGGTGATGGATCTGGCAGCGGTTATGATGGACAACCAAGAGAAAACAGACCTTACCAACCACCGCCGGAGTCAAATGCGAATTTAGAAACGCCATCTTTTGGAGGACTTGGAGTCTTGGGATATATTTTGCTCGGGGTTTTTGTCTTGGCACTTTTGCTGCTCATTTTCTATTTGTTCATGAACGCAGAACGCAAAGGCAAGAAGGTTGCGCCTGCGTCAGTGACAGACATTGAGGATGTGAATCCAACAGAGATTCCACTTACTGAACTTCAGCGATTACTCAAAGAAGCATTAGATAACGGTGATTTTCGAGGAGCCGTGAGGATTTATTTCATCTTTATTGTTCGTGGTTTGGCCGATAAAGGCTTTATAAAGTGGGAAAGGGAAAAGACGAATTTCCATTATCTCAGTGAAATGGCAGGAAAGAAAGGATATGATGATTTCATTGTTTCCGTCACTTATTTTGAGTTTATCTGGTACGGTAAACGAGAAATAGATGCGGCCAAATTCGAAGAAATCAAACCAACTTTCACACACTTTTTAGACAAATTGGGAATTAAATAGGTGAGTAAAACGGGCAAAATAGGAATCATTGCAGGAGCTGTTGTTTTATTTACGGTCATTTTGTATTTCGTTGCAGGTAGAGGAGAAGAAACCTATGTTTCTGACAATTGGCTTGAGTCATATCAACCGAATGATAAGGGGCCTTATGGAACATATGTGCTGAAAGAGTTACTAGACACCCAAGACCTATTTGGTAATTTTTTGGAGCTTAATTCTTGTTTAGAAGAATCTTTGGAAGATGATCCTGACATCAATGACATTTACTTTTTTGTTGGAGGAAAGAATTACTTGACTGATTCCTCAACCAATTATTTGATGGATTTTGTTGCAGCTGGAAACACCGCATTTATCGCGACAGAGTCATTTCCGTATGAGTTAAGAGCGCGGTTGTTCTATGATGCCGATTGGATTTTTAATGAGGATATATACGACTCTACTTTGTATCTGAAATTTGAACACCCAGATCTTTCCGCTAAGCGTTATCAGTTCGATTATATCTACAATAATGAGTTGAGTATTCATATTTGGAAAACTTTCGATACGGAAGAATTTTTATATGTCGCTCCCGATACACTAGAAACATTAGGCGCTACGAGTAAAAACGAAGTAAATTTCGTGAAGTTAAGCATCGGGGATGGTGCCTTGTTTTTAATATCGACCCCTTATGTTTTTACGAATGTTGCAATGATGCGTAGAGATGGTTTTCAGTATGCTGAAAATGTTTTAAGACATGTGCCTCCAGGTAGAGTTCAATGGGACCGTTACAGTTTGGATTATTATTATGAATCAAATTCAAGCGATGGAGAAGGAGGCGGTAATAATGGTCAAAAGCGTGAAAGCATTTTGCAATTTATTACAAATAATCCACCACTATTTTGGGCGTTTATTGTACTTGTGGTGGCAGCCATATTATATGCTTTATTTAAAGGAAAAAGAATGCAAAGAATTGTACCCGCTACAGAATCGCGAGAGAATACTTCTTTGCAGTATATCAATACGCTTTCTTCTCTTTATTTGCAAGAAAAAAAGCATAGAAAACTAGTGCGATTAATGGAAAAGACATTTCTGAATTTTATCGCCAACCGCTATTATATTCACACACAAAAAATTAATGATAAATTTATTGACAAGCTGGTCTTAAAGTCTCAGGTTTCAAGAGAAGAATTGGAGCATATATTTGAGACCTTTGATCAACTGCAACGCCAAACAGTTGTGTCTGATGAAGAGCTTGTCAGCTTGTATAAACTAATCGAGAACTTTTACAAAACCTGTAGATGATGGAAGAAAATAATAACATAAACCAATCTGAAGAAAACCAGCCTTTGGAATCAGGATCAGATCAAAATCCGAGTACTTCAGAAGGACGAGTAGTTCCGCCAACACTTGCTGCCGAGAACGATAATCAGCCAGCTGCTGAACCAACTCAACCACCAGCACCAGAAGTTGGATATGCCTCACAAGTGAGTCATTCATTTTCGCCCGGATTAAATCTTGGATTTATTCGTGAAAAGGTGATGGCGACCAAAGGTGAGATTCGAAAATTTGTGATCGGACAACAAGAAATGGTGGATTTACTTTTGATTTCTATTTTTTCAAATGGTCATGTTCTTTTGGAAGGTGTTCCTGGTGTTGCCAAAACATTAATGGCAAAAGTGTTATCAAAAACCTTGTCGGTTGATTTTTCAAGGATTCAATTCACACCAGACTTGATGCCTTCTGATGTTATTGGTACATCTGTTTATAACATGAAAGATGCGACATTCAATTTTCAAAAGGGTCCTGTGTTTTCAAACATCGTTTTGATTGACGAGATTAACCGTGCACCCGCAAAAACACAAGCTGCCTTGTTCGAGGTAATGGAAGAGCGTCAAATATCGTATGACTCTAAAGTGTATAAGATGGAGTTTCCATTCTTAGTTTTGGCTACACAAAACCCTGTTGAGCAAGAAGGAACGTATAATTTGCCAGAAGCGCAGTTAGATCGTTTCCTGTTCAAGATTAAAATTGATTATCCTACCTTGAATGATGAGCAGGAAATTCTAAAGCGCTACAAGAATCAAATTCAATCTCCTAGTTTAGATTCCATTGACTCAGTTTTCTCGGCTGCCGACTTAAAGAAAGTTCAAGAATTGATTGAACAAGTTAAGGTCGAGGATCAATTGTTAAAATACACTGCTGAGATCACGAATGCTACACGAAATCATGTAAAGTTGTATTTGGGGGGCTCACCAAGAGCTTCGCTTTCTATGTTAAAGGCAGCAAAAGCTTTTGCGGCAATCAACGGACGTGATTTTGTTATTCCGGATGACGTTCAGTTTGTTGCACCACACGTACTAAATCATCGTTTGATTATGACACCAGAAGCCGAAATGGAAGGTGGTTCAATCGAAGATTTAATCAAAGAAATCGTTCACGAAATTGAAGTACCACGATAGTTGAGGGTATAGATGAGAATACTTAGCGGATTGTTCCTTTCATATCGATTTTTTATTGCCATATTGATTGTTGTTGTCGTGTTGGTAATGGGATTCGTATGGCCCATAGCATTTATCTTGGGGCAATTACTTCTGGCATTGACTGTTGGTATATTGCTTTTGGAAATATTCGTGCTTGTTGTGAATCGGAAGCCTGTAAAGGGAGAGCGCCATTTGACCAACCCAATGTCACTAGGAGACGAAAACAAAGTCAGTGTAAAGCTAGAAAGCCATTATCCTTTTAAAGTTAATCTTAAAGTTTTTGAAAATGGACCAAAGCAATTGCAACTTCGGGACTTATCATTTTCTGATCAGTTTGGCAGAGGAGAAATAAAAGAGTTTCATTATAAAGTTAAACCAACAGAACGAGGTGTACTTCAGTTTTATGACTTGTTCGCGTATGCATCTACCTTATTGCATTTTGCTCAACGAAAAATTGTAATTCCCGCTAAGATGGAAGTGGCAACTTATCCATCGATAATTCAAATGAAGCAATACGAGTTAAAGGTATTTGCAAAAACTGCGATGTCTGGGATTAAGAAGATCAGAAGATTGGGTCATAATAATGAATTTGAACAAATCAAGAATTACGTGCAAGGTGACGAGATGCGGACCATTAACTGGAAAGCAACGAGTAGAAGAAATGAATTAATGGTAAATCAATACCAGGATGAGCGCGCACAGCATGTTTATTCGATCATCGATAAAAGTCGCAGTATGCGAATGCCATTTGATGAATTGACATTACTTGATTATGCGATCAACTCTACGTTGGCATTCTCGAATATCTGTTTACGAAAAGGAGATCGAGCTGGTTTGATGACATTCTCTGATAAACTTGGCAGTAAATTGCCGGCAGAGCGTTCAGCACGACAATTGCAACGAATTATGGAGTTGCTGTATAAACAACAGACTCGCTTTTTAGAAGGAAATTTTGAGATGCTTTTTCAGGGTGTTCGTAATCATATTAAAGTGCGAAGTTTGATCATGCTCTATACGAATATCGAATCGGAGTACGCCCTCAAACGCATATTGCCATTGTTAAAAAGAATCAATCAGCTACACGTTTTGGTCGTTATTTTCTTTGAAAATACAGAAGTTGCCAAAGCAGCAGAAATGGAACCTGAATATGTACGCGATATCTATTTCAAAACTTTTGCCGAAAAGTATGGGATGGATAAAAAACGGATTGCTTTTGAATTGCGGAAAAGTGGAATTCAGACGGTTTTGACCACACCAGAGAAATTATCAGTCGATACGATCAATAAGTACCTCGAGTTAAAAGCGAGAGGGGTAATCTAAGCCTCGTATTATTCTCCGCTACCTGCAACAGTTATATTCCCTTGGCCAGTTAGTAAATTTCCATTATCGGTCGTTGCGGTGTAAGAATAATAATAGACCCCATCTGTTACCAAATCTCCGTTTTTATCCGTCCCGTCCCATGAATCAGTGATGTCATTTAATTCAGCCATCACAACTCCCCATCGATTCACAATAATACAGCTAAACTCCGCGATTGAAGCCGTTCTAAACTCAAAAGTAAATACATCGTTATTACCGTCTCCATTTGGTGTAAAGATGTTAACATCGGTAAATTTGATCGGTTCGAAAATGGTGATGATTTTACATTCTGTATCTGAACAACCGTTCTTGTTGTAGGCTGTCAAACATACAACTACTTCATAGGTTTGCCCTTTGGTGTTATATACCGTATCTGGCATGAAGAAATAATCATGTGTAATTTGATCATCAGCATTTAGTGTGTCTAAATTCCAAAAGAATGTCGTGTCAGCCTCCGGGTTAAATGGATTTGCAAAGTACAGCGATTGATTTTCAGAAACAGCTGTAACAGGTCCAGTACCCATCAAGTCTTCATTCAACTCGTCTGAGATAACGTTAAAATCCGCGATCGGGTTTAGCGAGTCTAATTCAATGGTTCTTTCCAAGGTACAGCCATTGTCATCTGTCACATAACAGACATAGGTTCCTGGATTCAATCCTCCCCAAGTCGTGTTTGGATAAGCATCTCCAGTCTCTTGATTCTCCCATCTGTACTCATAGGTTGGCGTTCCTCCTGTTGCTCCGGCATAAACCACACCGTTTCCACTCTGATATCCGAATAAGCGACAATAGGCCGGTTCTGAACCAAATTCACTAAAGTAGAGCGAGTCAGGTTGTTCAATTGTGATATCGATTACAACAGAACAGCCGTTGTCATCATTAATTGTCAAGGTATAGTCACCTGCATGCATATTATAAGACGAGTCAATACCAACCCCTTCATCTCCAAAATAATTCGGTGCCCAGAAATATGAGATATTATCGATATCGCCCTGAGCATTAAAAACTTCGTTGACTTTCACCCATCCGCTAGAATCACCATGACAAATCGCATCACTAATGGTTAAATCTGCTGCCAATTGCTCAGGGTTGGATAGAAATACAGAATCCAATCCGTCACATTCCGTTGCATTAGATACGTTGATATAATACCATCCACTTTCCAATGAATTGGCTGTATTGCTATTGTCTTCATTCATAAGTTCGCCAGACTCGTCCGTAATTTCAAAGATCAAGTCGTCGCCACCACCAGTAACATTGACTGTTACAGAACCATCGCTAAAACCATAACAACTTGGCCCATTGTAAGTGATGTCCAACGATAAGCTCTCTGTCATGATAATTTCAATCGTAGCTGTTGCACTGCAACCGTTTTCAGAGGTTACCGTTAACTCCACCGTATATGTTCCCGAGCTTGTATATTCATGTTCAGGATTTTCTTCCGTAGAGGATCCACCGTCACCAAAATCCCAATCCCAAGAGGTGATTGCTCCCGGCTCAGCTATCGTTGATAGGTCATTAAATTGAACAGGCGAGGCAATACAACCTCCTGTCGCTCCGTCTTCTGATGAGAATCCACCAATAACAAATTCCATATGACCTACCGGAATTGGATCAACAGTTACCTCAACCTCAATAGTATCATTACAACCCGCTTCGTCAATTCCAATTAATTCAACCGTATAGGTGCCAGCTGTTGCATAAGTATGCGTCGGGTTTTCGTCGGTAGACGAGCTACCGTCTCCAAAATCCCATTCCCATTCAGGTGTTGTACCATCTGGATATGTGGATGTATTTGTAAATAAGGACTCATCTCCATGGCAAATATTTTCAACTTCGAAGGCTGCACTTACACCGTCGTCAGAATCGGCAAGATGATCAGATCGAAGGCAGTTATCATCAACTGTATAAACGGCAGAATATTCTCCGAGACCAAATAACATCACATTAACCGTAGGGTCGGTTTCACCAATTAACGCAATGCCGTCTTTATACCATTGCCAAGATCCACCAACCGTATCGGTATTTGCTTCTAACATTAAATCACCGTCACACCAAGCTCCTGTTTCTGTTATGTCTGAAAAGCTCTCTGAGTCAATTAAGGTTAATCCATCTACATAAGCATACGTCATAGTTGCCGGCCCAGCGCAGGGCCCACCAATGGCAAAAGCATTCATATCTACTGCTGGTGTAAAGGTCACGGTTACCTCTTGCCAAGGCCCGGCCTCGGGATAAGTAACAGCGACAGAGGTTAACAATTCCCATCCGCCAATGCCTGTTGGACAACCAGAACCTGCCCAAGGTAAATCACCGCAATCAGGTGATCCGTATAATGATAATTCTAAAGTCGGTTCACCCAGAGCCCATGCAGTGTAAAAGTTAAGCGTATACTCTGTCCCCCCTAAAAGTGGTCCCGTTAAACAGGCGCCGATATATTCTTTATAACCTCCGCTCGACCAAAATCCAACCCATCCGTCTCCTCCATCCATAAGATCGGTATCAGCCCCTGGAATTCCTTCCATTACAATTTCTGTGAAATCACAATTATTGAAATAATCACTAGTTGCATCCGAGGCTTGCACCCAGGTTGTAGCACAATCCAATTGGCTAATATTGTCCGGACAACAATCCATCTCCTCGAAAGAAGGGTTTGGAATTAAACTTTCAATTACTCCTCCAAAGCCGGCACAATCGCAATCCTCATCGTTGAGGTCAATTAAACCGTCACCATCATCGTCGATTGCGTTGTCGCAAATTTCTTGACCATAAGCAAACGATATAAAAAACACAAATAGGAAAAAGACCAAATTAGATTTCATAGCGGATTTATTAGGAGTTCCTAAAAAGGACGAAATCTTGAGATCAAAGGTTGCAGTCTTAATAGACCTCCTTATAGAAACGGACATACTCCTCAACTTCTCTCGTTTTAAAGAGTGTTCCGAAGTTTTTGGTATTGATTAACCCCATTTCGTATGATTCTGGAATGGATCCTAAAATCTCTTTTCCTTTTTCTGATGTAAAAGAGGTCATGTAAATATTTGCCTTTTCTAGATCATCAAATGAACGCACCACTAAAACTTGATATTCAGAACCTAACGGTGCATCTTGCAGAGTAAGTGCATCTTGTTTAAAGAAGACCTTATTGAAATCTGAAATTTTATTTTTTGTTTCTAAAACGCTTCCTTCTTTGGTCGGGAAGAATAAGACAAAGAAATGTTTTCCACTTTTATCATCAACATAAGGACTATCCTTTGGTTCGATTGGATCGACAATTGCCTCTCCCTTTTTTAATATGTCTAAGTATATCTGTGCTTGTCTTCCTTCCTCGCTGTCAGCATCTAGATCAACTAACTCGTATAAAGGAGCTGATATAGCTTCTTCGTTACCGGGATTAATCTGACTGACGGCAAAAGCTTTCAGTAAATAGTATTTGTTCAGGAATTGATTATTCCGATCCTCCTGTATTACTTTGTTACAAGCAGTTATGACAACGCCATAACTGCGTCTTCTATAATTGCGAAGTACATTACCATAAGCAGTCAATTCCTCACGGTCCTTAATTTCTTTCTTTTTTAAGTATTCCGGATCTTGCAAGATTTGTGCAATTTCACTATCAGGGTAATTATTGATTATGGTTGATTTGTACTGATCTGCTTTTGGATTATTTTGTTTTCTATTGAGCAAATAAAGTTGATATAAAGCAGGCAAAACTTTTGGATGCTCGATGCGTTTGTCTATCACTTGTTGGAAATAGCCCTTCGCTTCCATATCCTCCTTTAATTGTTCCTTGTATATAATACCTAGTTTATACAGAGCGTCGATAAGGTGAATATTCGATGAATCTAAAGCAGATTCAGTCAAAGGAATATCAGCCAATAACATGTCTACTGTCAATTCATCCTCAACAAGGCTATCAACAGGTTCACCGTTCTCGTCTAAAACTTGAGTTAATGAAGCTTTGTTTGCGCGTCTCCAATCATCTTCTAATGTTCGTTGCCCCCAGAGTGTTCTAAACTCATTAAAACCTGTAGCAACCAGTTTTGGATTGGAAAAATACCATTTTCTGCCACCACCTTGTCCGGCGCCTCCTTGTTGCTGATTAACTCTTGCTTGTTGTGCCAATAATCGCTGTTCTTCTTCTCTTCTTTTTCGCTCTTCTTCTGCTTTAATATCTTTGATGACCTGCTTGATAAACTTTTCCCGTTCCTTCGGGGACATTTTTCCGATCATTTGAACACTATCCTCAAACTGCACCGTTTCATAGTTTAGAACCAAGTCGGCCAAACCTTCAGCTTTATTTTTCAATCGCTCATACCCTTCGTAATCTTCTGGCAGCACCTGAACGCAGCTGTCATAATATTTTTGTGCTTTTAAGTAATCTTTTTCATTAAAGTGAATATCAGCTAATCGCAGGTAACTTTCTCCTTTTTGACGATCGTTTTTGATCGACCAAAGTACTGAGTTGGTATAATTGATTTTAGCCTGTTTGATATCTGGTTTTTTCATGTCTATTTCCGCTAGGGCATAATAGATTTGATCTTTATACTCCAGGTTTTTACCATCCTTGAGCATTTTTTCCAATTCATCTACAATACCTTCAGCATCACCAGTTGCAGCTAATGCATTTCTAATCTTTGCCTTAAAACGCATCTCGTACGGGGCGTTAGATTTAGAAACCTTATCAAAGTAAAATGCCGCTTGACTGCCATTTCCCTGTATTTCATAGAGCTGACCTAAAACAAACATGTGCCGCGCACGACGCTTTCGCTTCCATTTTTCTAAAACAATGGCTTTTTCGAGATGTTCAATTGCCTTTTTGTTTTCATCCTGAGCAATGTATAATTCAGTCATTGCTAATTCGTATTCGATTTTCAGCCTTTTCGGGAATTTAGCCGGACCCTTATCTTTTTTATCACCTTGCTTTTTGGCTCTCTTGCGCTCGAGTTTCGATGGCTTTTTCTTTTTCTCCTTGTCCTTTTCCTCACTCTTTTTTATCGAGTTTTCTGCCAAAATTAAAACCCGTTTCGCTTCAGGGTATTCACCGAGCGCAATATGTGTTCTAGCCAGCCAGATGCGGGCTTCGTAAACAGAAACTTCTCCACGATAGAACTCAGATTCTGAAATGTATTTTAATTTACGTTTCGCCTCTTTATATTCTCTCTTGACGTAGTGTGCCCTGCCTATAACTAACCAATTGTCATCAATCCATCTACAGTGTTCTTCAGATTTATTTTGAACTGCCTGTGGATTCGGCATACTGTGTCTAACAATTACTTTCGAACATCTTTCGATGGCATCTTCCATTTCAGGAAACATGTTCGGAGCATCGGTCTCATTTGGATATAAATCCAACGGTAGAATCTGCGTATAATCTTCCTGAAAACCATCTCTGTAACCCAAAAGCGCCTCATCGATAATGACCCGAGCGTTATAGTAACCATTATAACGCGCGGTCATATTGTGGTAACCTTTATTGAGCAAAGCTTCTTTCTCTGTTGAGCAAGAAACTCCCAATAGAACCAGAAGTCCTAACAAGATCAGGTTATTTGGTTTGATGCTATGCATAGTTTGGTTTCAGGAATACTATAACTCCAAAAGGGCAAAATTATTTTAATTTATGGAGAAATGACGCTTTTCATCAATTTAATTAGGGTTTCTGGCGACTCCCAAACACTCATATGCCCGCAATTTTTAATTGTAAATAATTGGATGTCTTTTGACACTTTTTTCAATTCAGACAACAACAACTCAGATGGTATAATTGGATCTTCTTCACCGTGTATAATGTAAATATTATGTTCATCTAGTAAAACCGTATTATCATTCCTGTCTCTCATTCCGGCAGTGCTGGCTTGAATTTCACGAATAGGAATTTCACAAGCGCCACTAATTAATGTCTCGATATCCTGTTCGTTTTTTGATCGATTTTCAGGAGCGAACAAATTTGGAATGGCTTCACGGATAAATCGTTTTTTACTGTGAGTTACTACTTCAATTACGCGGTTTCGATCGTGTTTTTTATTCTCCGAATCCGCCCAAAAATTAGAATGAAGCATGGTAAGTCCAACTGGGATGCGTTTAATAAGCTCTAATCCAACATAACCTCCCATCGAATGACCAAATAAAAAAGGATTTTCAATTTTTTCATGAGACAAAACTTTCAATATCCCTTCTGCCATAAATTCCATCGTACATATTTCTCCGTCAAAACGGCTTTTGCCATGACACGGTAAATCAACAGTGATGACCCGACAACCTGATGCGATTATCGACGGTTTTATGTTGTCCCACATGGATTGATTTTCCAAAAAACCATGCAAAAATAGGACCGGGATTCCTTCCCCCTCAATATGATAATAGAGGTCTTGGCCCTCGAATGAAATGGATCTCACCTCCAATTATTTATTCATCAATTCTTCTATCTCGTCAGCCTCGATCGGAATATTATCCATTAGATTTTTTGGATTCCCACTGTTTTGAACAACTAAATCATCTTCTAATCTAATACCTAGGTTTTCTTCAGGAATATAGATGCCCGGTTCGCAAGTAAAAACCATTCCTGCCTTCAGCGGTTCAGTCCACAAGCCAACATCATGCGTATCCAAACCAATAAAATGTGAGGTCCCGTGCATAAAGTATTTTTTGTAGGCAGGCCAATTTGGATCCTGATTTTTGATATCTGTTTGATCAATCAGTCCAAGATTCAATAATTGTGATTCCATAAGCTTGCCAACTTCCTTGTGATAATCAGCCAAAAATGTTCCGGGAACAAGTAGTTTCTCGGCTTCTTGCTTTACATGCAAGACAGCATTGTACACAGCTTTTTGGCGATCTGTGAATTTACCGTTAACAGGGAAACATCTCGTTAAGTCAGAGGCATAGTTTGCATACTCTGCACCAAAGTCCATGAGAATCACATCTCCGTCTTTACATTCCTTATTGTTTTCGATATAATGGAGAACGCAGGCACTTTTACCGGAAGCAATGATAGGTGTATAGGCAAATCCCTTTGAACGATTACGCAAGAATTCATGCATAATTTCTGCTTCGATTTCATATTCCATAACACCCGGCTTAAGAAAATTCAGCACTCGTTCGACTCCTTTTTTTGTGATGTCGCAAGCTGTTTGCATCAAGTCAATTTCCTGTTGCTCTTTAACCGATCGAATACGATGTAATATGGGAGCGCTTTTTAGTACACCATGTGCGGGATATTTCTTAGTCAACTTTTTGATGAATCGATCTTCACGGGTTTGCACTTCTGTATTTGCTCGTGTGTGTTCATTTGTATTAAAGTAGATGTTTTGTGCTTGAGCCATTAGCGTTTTCATGACTGTTTCAAACTGATCTAGCCAATAGACATTTTTGATCCCAGAAGTTTCATAAGCCGCTTCCTTTGTGAGCTTTTCACCTTCCCATACAGCAATGTGTTCGTTTGTCTCTCGTAAGAAAAGCATCTCCCGATGTTCTTCATTGAAAGCATTTGGAAATAGAACGAGAATACTTTCTTCTTGATCAACACCAGATAGGTAAAAGATATCTCTGTGCTGTTGAAAAGGCATCGTGCTGTCTGCACTGATAGGATAAATATCATTGGAGTTAAAAAAAGCGATGGCACCGTGTTCCATGGCGGCGGTGAATTTGGCTCTGTTTTTAACAAATAATTCGCGATCGATTCTGTCGTATTTCATGTTCTTTGTCTTCTTTTTTTATTCGTTTGGGAACCGCTAAAGATAAGAAATTTAAATCTGCAACAACCTTGTTTTATCTCAGAATATGAGCAATTCAACCAATTAATGCGCCTGTTTTTTTGTGTCACATTCACGATCATCGAATTTAAATATGGTTGCCCAGGCACCATCCAATGACAAAATCTTTGATAAAACTGATTGAAATTCAACATTTGTGGTTAAATTTGCGCTTCCAAAAACGGAGCACCATGTCAGAAGGAGTTAAAATATTTGCAGGAAGAGCCACGAGAACACTCGCAGAAGATATCGCGAGAAGTTATGGGGTTGACCTTGGAAATGTGATCGTTACGGAATTCAGTGACGGTGAATTTCAACCTTCTTTTGAAGAAACGGTTCGTGGGCAAGATGTTTTCTTGATTCAGTCTACAATGCCTCCAACGGAAAATCTTTTTGAATTGATGTTGATGATTGATGCTGCGAAGCGCGCTTCGGCAAAGTCAGTTGTTGCAGTTATTCCATATTTTGGATTTGCACGTCAAGACCGTAAAGATAAGCCGCGTGTTGCGATTGGTTCAAAAATGGTTGCCATGATGCTTGAGAAGGCCGGTGCAGATCGAATCATGACAATGGATTTGCATGCTGATCAAATTCAAGGATTTTTTGAAATTCCTGTTGATCACCTGTATGCTTCAACTATTTTCTTGCCATACATCGATGGTATTAATAATGGAAACTTGATCATGGCAGCCCCGGATGCTGGAGGCGCTAAACGTGCAAACTCTTACTCTAAGAAATTAGACCTAGGTCTGGCTATGTGTCATAAACAACGTAAAGTTGCGAATGAGGTAGCAGAGATGACGGTAATTGGTGATGTAAAAGGTAAAGACGTAATTTTGGTCGACGATATGGTTGATACTGCAGGTACTTTAACGAAAGCTGCAGATTTATTCATTCAAAATGGAGCAACTTCTGTTAGAGCATTGTGTACTCACGCTGTTTTATCAGGTCCGGCTTACGAACGAATTGAAAATTCATCGTTATTGGAATTGGTTGTGACAGACTCTATACCACTTAAAAAGGAGTCGGATAAGATCAAAGTCTTATCAGTGGCAAAACTCTACGCAGATGTAATGCAGAGTTTGGTTAATCAAGAGTCGATTAGCCGATTATTTTAAATTGTAAATTAAACAGCACGGCAAAATAACACCGTGCATAAAACAAATACATAATGAAAGAAGTATCATTGAGCGGTGCGGCAAGAGCGCACGTAGGGAAAAAAGATGCGAAGGCCATTCGAAATGAAGGCAGAGTACCATGTGTAATTTATGGTAGCGGAGAACAACATCACTTCAGCGTTAAGCACGTTGATATGGAGAAGTTAATCTACACACCAAATGTTTACATCATTAACTTGGACATAGAAGGTAAAGCTGTTAAGACAATTATTCAAGACATCCAGTTTCACCCAGTAACAGATCGCATCGTACATGTTGACTTTATCGAGTTAGCAGATGACAAAAAAGTTAAATTGAATATTCCAGTTAACCTTGTAGGTCGTGCACCAGGTATATTGAACGGGGGTAAACTTCAACAAATTTTCAGAAGATTAAAAGTTGTTGGATATCCAAAAGATTTGCCGGATACGATCGAAGTTGATATCAGCAAATTGAAAATTGGTATGGCTGTTCGTGTTCGTGACATCGCTGTTGATGGTATCGAATTATTGAATGCACCAAGTGCAGTTGTATGTTCAGTTAAAATGGCACGTGGTGCTGTTAATGCTGACGACGAGGAAGAGGAAGAAGGAGCTGAAGAAGGAGCTGAGGCGGCTGCAGAAGCGGAAGGAGAAGGATAAGTCATTCGTAGAATCTAATATTGAAGGTTGTCCCATCCATGGGACAACCTTTTCTTTTTTATTCAATTTAGTATTACATTCAACAAATCAATTTTTCAAAGCAAATGAAGTTTTTAATTGTAGGACTTGGTAATCCGGGAGAGAAATATGCTGAAACGCGACATAATATCGGGTTTAAAGTTTTGGATCAGCTCATTGAGTCGAATGAAAAATGTTCCTTTGCTATTGATCGTCTTGGTGATGTTGCCACCTATAAGTTTAAAGGAAGAACCTTGATAGTATTAAAACCATCTACTTATATGAATTTGAGTGGAAAGGCCTTGAATTATTGGATGCAACAGGAGAAAATACCCGTTGAGCGAACGCTGGTAATAACTGATGATCTTGCACTACCATTTGGAAAATTAAGGTTAAAAGGAAAAGGAAGTGATGGAGGGCATAATGGGTTAAAGGACATCATCGCCGTATTAAATACAACTAAATTTCCAAGACTTCGTTTTGGGGTGGCATCAGATTTTGCCAAAGGCCGACAGGTTGATTATGTTTTGGGCGAATGGTCACAAGAAGAGCGCGAGACATTGACTGAGCGCATTGAAATCGCTCATGAGTTCATCAAGAGTTTCGTGACGGTTGGTATTGATCGAACAATGAACATGTTGAATAACAAATAGACAGGTCATGTTGCCGAAAACAATATTGGAACATTACAATGTTGAAGCGGGTGATGTTCAAACCTTGGCTGGTGGGGATATCAATGATGTTTATTTACTAAGAATTCAGTCGACAGCATCTATTGTTATTAAAGTTAATGACGCTAATCGTTTCCCTGGCATGTTTGAAAAAGAAGCGGAGGGTCTTCGGCTCCTTGCAAGTACTGCAAGTTTTCGTATTCCAGCAGTCATATCAGTATTGAAAATCGATGGGAAACAGATCCTTGAATTAGAGTTTATAGAATCAGGAGATTCTGATGTTGATTTTCCAATGGAGTTTGGACTATCGCTGGCAAAGTTACACAACCACTCGAGTTCTACTTTTGGTGGTGTGTCGGATAACTATATTGGTAGTCTCAATCAATCAAATACGAGTTATGATTCCTGGACTTCTTTTTTTGTGAACGAAAGGATAATTCCTTTAATAAAACTGTCAGTTGACGGGGGAATCATAGGTTCGACGGAGCGCAAACAGGTTGAATCGTTCTTCCGTTTTGTCGATGAACTTTGGCCAAAGGAAACCCCTGCTTTAATTCATGGAGATCTTTGGTCCGGTAATTATATGGTTTCAAAAACGGGTCGATCTGTATTGATAGATCCCGCCGTTTATTATGGGCATCGGGAAATGGATTTGGGAATGATGAAATTATTCGGAGGCTTTGATCATAGGATCTTCGAAGTCTATCATCAAGCGTTTCCTCTCGAAAAGGGTTGGGAGAAACGTGTCCCTTATAATCAACTTTATCCCTTATTAGTTCACCTTTGTCTATTCGGAAGGGGATATTGGTCTAGTATTCAAAATATAGTTCGTGATTTTTCTTAAATTGTAGCACGAACCCCTTCAGAATGAAAAATCGAATCTATAAATCGAATGAAATTGTAAAGCTGTCTTTTCTAGCAGGTATTTTGATTCTCCTGACTTCAATCACAATTAGTCGAGAACCAATAGTAATTGATGAACCTAACTGCTTGGATAATCTGAGTATACCAAAAGAGTTCTCACCAGAAGCAGATTCTTTGAACCGATTTGCTATTGATTTTCCATGCCCACCACAGACGTTTGCAATACAGGTTTATCATCCGAATGGAGACCGTGTATACTTTTCGCAAGATTATAATTTTAGTTGGGATGGTAATGACATGAATGCTCAACCCTGCGAAACGCAAGTGTATTCATGGAAGTTGAATTACAAATACAATATGCAAAACGTCATCCTGAAAGGCGGATTGTTATTGTTACGTTAGGCGAAAGAGATTATTCTACAGTATATTTACCCACCTTTTTCAGCGTGATTTCCCACTTCAAATGATGCTCTTGATTGGCATTATAAACATCTGGTGGAAAAAAGAACGTATCATTTGACCCAAAACTAGACCAAGTCTGTTTAAGATTAGAGCTTTCTTCTACATTCCAAACTAAATCGCACTCAAAAGGAGAGTTGCAGAGGGCTCCGGCCATACCTATTCTCGTTCCATCTTTATTTGCATACAAGGGAGTTGTGAAATCAATCGTAAAGCCCAAGTAATTGGTATAAACCATTCTTATTTCCTTGAACTCTAAAACACTTGTAGGATCGTTATAGATGTAGATGGTTCCTGCATCAGTTAAATCTTCATATAGGAGTATGGAACCGTCGTTATATATCACCCAACGTTTAGAGGTTTCAATGCTCCATTCTTTCTTATTTAAATCTTTTAAGAGGCGTTTTTCTTTGTTGCATGCAGAAAGCAAAAAGACGAATAAGACTGATATGACTACAATTCTACTCATTATTTCATTTTTCTTGCTCCTAAAAACCAGGGGAGGCCAATTGTGATTCGATTCCCTTCAAAACTATCCGTTAACAAGCCGTCATTGTTAGCCACGAAGGTAACAGGATCTGTCGCATAGGTTACATAATTAGAAGGAAAGTCTGTAGGTGGGTAATGATTATTAGAATAATCTTCCATCGTCACTATGCTTTTTCCAGGAGGAAAATTAGGCAAGACCCAACTCATTCGAAAAAATGCACCGACAGGTCCAATTCTATAAGTAAACTGAGGCCCAAACTCAAAAGCAGATGTTAATCCATCGTAATACCCATTTAGTTTGTATTCTGTTCCGATACTTTCAGAGCCGTCAGGATATAAGGTGGAGTATCGAAGTCCTAGGGATTTAATAGTTGCAGAGATATAGAAATCAATCATAAAAGCAGATGAATCTATGGCAACACCGCAACTTGCCGTCCATTGATGATGTTTCGCTGTGAAATGATAACGCTGGACAACAGAGCTTGTCCAAGTTGTAGAATTCTTAAAACTGCCTTTTCCGTATTGATAACCAATCGCCCATCGCCCATGAGAACCCTATTTTTTCTGCACTCAGACCCTTAAAACCAATTCCAAAAAAAGGATGGGAAAGCGCGTTATCAGAAATTTGATCCCAGCCATCTTCAAGTTCTGCACAATTGATTAATACCCGCATTATCGAACTTATCGATAGAATAGCCGAGATCAATATACAAACCTGCATTTAGATCTTGGGAAATTCCAAGTGTTGAAACGAATAACGATAGAACGAACGATATTCTTATAATCAATTGCATTAGATTCTTCTAATATCCGCCCCCAGATTGTTTAAACGGACATCAATGTTTTCGTATCCACGGTCAATTTGTTCGATATTGTGAATGGTACTCTTCCCTTCCGCAGAAAGTGCTGCAATAAGCAATGAAACCCCCGCTCGAATATCCGGAGATGTCATACTGATACCTCTCAAACGATTTTCATGATTCAATCCGATAACTGCCGCACGATGTGGGTCACACAAAATGATTTGTGCCCCCATGTCGATTAATTTATCGGTAAAGAATAAACGGGACTCAAACATTTTTTGGTGAATCAAAACAGAGCCTTTCGCCTGTGTTGCTGTAACCAATACAATACTCAATAAATCTGGCGTAAAACCAGGCCAAGGAGCATCAGAAACAGTTAAAATAGAGCCATCAATAAATGTTTCAATTTCATAAGATTTTTGAGCTGGAATGTATAAATCATCCCCTTTCAATTCCATCTGAATTCCAAGTTTTCTAAAAACAGACGGCATTATACCTAAATCTGGGTAGCTTACATCTTTAATGGTAATTTCTGATTGGGTCATGGCAGCCAAACCTATGAATGATCCAATTTCAATCATATCAGGCAAAATGCGATGGTAACAACCGTCTAACTCCTTAACTCCTTTTATTTTCAGCATGTTTGAGCCAATTCCAGAAATCTTTGCTCCCATGCTATTGAGCATTTTACAAAGCTGTTGTAGGTATGGCTCACAAGCCGCATTATAAATGGTGGTTTCACCCTTAGCAAGGACAGCGGCCATCACAATATTTGCTGTTCCCGTAACCGATGCTTCATCCATGTGGATATAAGTACCAGTTAATTTTTTAGCTTCAACCGTATAAAAATAGGTTTTTGCGTCGAACTTGAATTTAGCGCCGAGATGCGTAAAACCTTCAAAGTGCGTATCCAAACGACGACGTCCAATTTTATCACCACCCGGTTTTGGCATATAGGCCTTACCGAATCTCGCCAATAATGGCCCGATAATCATAATAGAACCTCTTAAACCAGAAGCCCGCTTAGTAAAATCATCGGACTTTAAATACTCTAAATCAATATTGGCAGCTTTGAAATTATAGGTTCCCTTTTCAACTTTCTCAACTTTTACGCCCATTGCTTGGAGCAGGTTGATCAATTTATTGACATCAATAATGTCAGGGATATTACTAATTGTTACTTTACCTTTGGTCATTAAAACAGCACACAAAACTTGCAATGCTTCGTTTTTTGCTCCTTGTGGTATTAGTTCACCCTTAAGCGGTTTACCGCCGTGAATTTCAAATGCACCCATATTTTATTAATGTCTTTTTCGGTTCTTACGTTTATTACGGTTCTTTTGCTTTTTACTTGAATTATTGTTTGAATTGTTGCTGGACAATCCATACAGTTTAATGATGGATGAAGTCGAAGGAAGGAAAGATAAATCGTCTAACACAATTTTCCCGTTGGATAATTTGCGCAGATGTTCACCGATCATTTCATCCTCGATAGAATTTGAATTAAACACAACATAAAATTGCTTCATGATACTTGCGATCGTTTTCACCAAGGCCTCACGCTCTTGCGGATCCTCCATCTCGCATGCTTTGTCGATTAGTTTTTCAACATTCTTACCGTAGTGGCCAATTTTGATCGGTGACTGCGGATAATCGACACGTTCGGGCTTTTCATTCAACACATCTTTTTCTGGAAGCGGATATGGAGAGTCTACATCCAATTCAAAATTAGACATGATGAAAAGATGCGTCCACAATTTTGGTTTGTATTCCTCCGCATCACGTAATTCGGGTTTTAATTCACCCATTACTTTTATTATAGCTTGCGCAACTTTGTTACGCTCATCACGATTGGTTAATGAAACGGCGTGATCAACCATTTTTTGCACATTACGCCCATACTCTGGAATGAGCATTTTTGGACGAGCGGTGTTGTACTCTAGTGCTTCAATATCTGACATATTTCAAAAATACGATTTTTTCAAGGACTTTGAAGTGTCCCGTGTGAAATTGATGTTAAGAATTAAATGTTAAAACTAAGCCTAAAAAAGACCTCAGTTAATCATTGATTAATTATTGTTCAGGAGCGACTTCAGTCATTTGATCTAAGGCAGCTTCCACCGTATTAGTAGGCATTTTACAAGCACCTTCGATACAAACAAAAACTGTTGTTTCTCCCAAAAACTTTCCTTCCAATAACTCAAGTTTACTTTCACTTTTTGCTCCCATTACAAGACAATCTGGGTGATAGACTTTATGAATTTCGTTTCTAAACTGCTCACAGTTTTCTCCAGTAACTGCAACTTCATAGTAGGTATGAATATTTTTTAGTGCTAGCTGTCCCCAGTTCGTATAATTGCTACCAAAAGCTGGCATATCCGAATATACGTTTGCTAGCATCTGACGTGCTTTTTCTTTGTAATCGTTCTTGTACAACAGAATTCCCAAATCATATAATGCATTCGCCATAACTGAATTTGATGAGGGAATTACGTTATCGGTTAATTCCATTTTTCTCGCAATCAATGAACCTTCTGTATCCGATGAGTAGTAGAACATTCCGCTATTTGCATCGAAAAAATGGTTCAATGCGTACTGTGTCATCAAGTCGGCTTTTTTCAAGTAATCTTCATTGAAAGTATTTTCATAAAGTTTAATGCACGCCGATATACCAAAGGCATAATCATCGAGAAAACCATCAATGGTAGAGGCTCCATTTTTATAAGTATGGAATAGCTTCCCATCTTCATTCACTTGATGATTCAGCAACCAATCAGAATTGTAGATTGCTCCTTTTAGCATCAACTCATCTCCGAAAACCTCATAAGCGTCGAGCAACGCAATCTGCATCATGGCGTTCCAAGAGGTCAATGCTTTATCGTCTAACCCAGGACGAACTCTAGATGATCTTACAGCTAGTAAAACATCTCTTATTCGAGCGGCATTTTCGCTAACATCATTTATATCCATATTATTGGTCTCAGCATAAGCTTCATCATCCATTGGTCGCATTAGAATGTGTCTTCCTTCCAAAAGCGTCCGTTCACCAATTTCATAATAGCTTTTTGCAAAATCATAATCATCTCCAAGTGCTGTTTTTAGTTCTTCTTCTGTCCAAACATAAAACTTACCTTCTTCTTCTTCGCTGTCAGCATCTATGGCTGAATAATAAGCTCCTTTATCGTTCATCATCTCACGATAAGCCCAAGTGAGCGTTTGGTAAACCACATCTTTATAGAGTGGATTTTTCGTACGACGATAAGCATTTGAATAAAGCGAAACGAGTTGCGCATTATCGTATAACATTTTCTCGAAATGCGGCACTTTCCACTCAGGATCGGTAGAATAACGAGAAAACCCTCCACCAACTTGATCAAAAATTCCACCCAAAGCCATTTTCGTTAATGTACGATCTACATGCCTTAGAATTGATGTATCTTGATTGTGAAAAGCATATTGCGAAAGAAATTCGTAATTATTAGGCGTCGGAAATTTGATATCGCGCTGATCGCCGCCATGAATTGTATCGAAATATGGAGCCCAATTTAAAACCATCGAATCTATAACAATGGGCAGAAACGCCACATCCTTTGCAGGTGCTTGAATGAGCTCTGATTGTTGAATGCCTTCCGTCAGGTTCTCAGCAAATCGCTCCACTTCTTGCGGTGATTTTTCAAATTTATATTGAAGGTTATTCAACAATTCAATCCATTGTTCTTTTTCATAATAGGTTCCTCCATAAATTGGACGACCATCAGGAAGTGTAAAGCAATTTAGAGGCCATCCTCCTCCACCAGTCATCAGTTGAACGGCATTCATGTAAATCTGATCAACATCTGGTCGTTCCTCGCGATCAACTTTAATGCAAATGAAATTTTCGTTCATCAAAGCAGCTACAGCAGTGTCTTCAAAACTTTCTCTTTCCATAACATGACACCAATGACACGATGAGTAACCGACACTTACCAAAACTAATTTATTTTCTTTTTTCGCTAACTCGAAAGCTTCATCGCCCCATAGCATCCAGTTTACCGGATTATGCGCATGTTGGAGTAAATACGGACTGGTTTCATTGACTAAAGCATTGGTAAATTCATGCTCATTTTCCGTATTGTTTTGCTCCTCTTGATCACCACAAGAAGAAAGGAAAAGAACAGTAGCCAATAATAGGAGACTTGAAAGATTTAATAACGATTTAGAACCGGTCATATAAATTGGAAATAAATTTTAGTAAATATAGCTATCTTGCCACGGATATCGGTGGAGATTTTCACGATATATAATACTTTAAGTATTTATTTACGAAAATCGCCTAGAGAAGCACCCTTTTATACAAAATAAAACTTATGAAACACCTGTTTTTCCTTTTTTCAGCATTTATGATAACAACATTAGGTTGGTCACAAAGCTACTTTCAACAAGAGGTAAACTACAAAATCAATGTAGAGCTTGATGATGAAAAAAACATTTTAAGCGGTTTCGAAACCTTCGAATACATCAATAAATCGCCAAACGAGCTGGGCTTTATATACATCCACCTTTGGCCGAATGGTTATGCTAATAATGAAACAGCTCTTGCAAAACAGTTGTATAGCATGAACAATATGGTATTGGAATATGCTAATGAAGAAGAGAAAGGATACATTGATTCGCTCGATTTTAAAGTCAATCAGGAACCGGCAAAATGGGAGTACGATCCCGAGCATATTGATATTTGCAAATTAATTCTAAATCAGCCGCTCAAGCCGGGCGGTAAAATTGAGGTTTCAACGCCATTCAAAGTCAAAATTCCTTCTGGTGATATATCGCGATTGGGACATGTAGGAGAATCTTATCAAATCACGCAATGGTACCCAAAACCAGCCGTATATGATGTTGATGGTTGGCATCAAATGCCTTATCTAACTCAAGGTGAATTTTATTCAGAGTATGGATCGTTTGATGTGACGATTACATTGCCTGAAAATTATGTTGTTGGAGCTACGGGTGATTTACAAACCGAGAGTGAAATAGCATTTTTGGAGGAACGCGCTGCCCAAACCAAAAAAGCCTTTGATGAAAAGGAATTTGAAAAAAGAACATTTGATGAAAGTTTCCCTACGAGTTCGAAAACCAAAAAGACCATTCGCTATACCCAAAAGAATGTGCATGATTTTGCCTGGTTTGCGGATAAAAGATATGAGGTACTAAAAGGTGAAGTAAAGCTTCCAAATTCTGAGCGCATGGTAACCTCTTGGGCGATGTTTGTGGCCGAGAATTATGAGATCTGGGAAGATGCTATTGAATACCTTAATGACGCGACATTTTATTATTCAAAATGGAATGGGGATTATCCGTATAATCAAGTAACTGCAGTCGACGGAACCATCAGTGCAGGTGGCGGAATGGAATACCCAAATGTCACAGTTATTGGCAATTCGGGAACTAAGGAGATGCTGGAGGTTGTGATTGTTCATGAGGTGGGACACAACTGGTTCTATGGTCTCTTGGGGTCGAACGAACGGGATCACGCATGGATGGATGAAGGGCTAAATACCTTAAATGAAATTCGATACATGCAAACAAAATATCCTGATAATACGCTTTTGTCAGATATGGTACGTGGTGCAGCTCATCGCATTCACTTTCACGATTTAAACCATCAGGATATGTCGGATATCACCTACCGAATGGTAGCCGCATACGGACTTGATCAACCCATCGAATTGCCTTCGGCAGATTATTCGAGTCTAAATTATGGATCAATAGTATATGCAAAAACAGGTCTTGTTTTTAGCTACCTCAAAGATTACTTAGGAGATGAAGTTTTTGACAATGCCATGCAAAAATATTATGACGAATGGCATTATAAGCACCCACAACCAGAGGACTTAAAAGCGATTTTAGAAAAAGAAACGGGTAAAGATTTAAGTTGGGTTTTTGTGGATTTGATTCAAACAACGAAGCAGATTGATTATAAAATCAAAAATGTCAAGGTGGAAGGAGATAAGGCGACTGTGAATGTGAAGAATGTCGGTCAAATCGATGGCCCAATAAGAGTTGATGCGATTAAGCTGGGCAAGGTGGTCGAGTCAAATTGGTTGGATCCCGGAGAGACTAAAACCACATTTTCAGGATCAAATCATGACCAATATGTGATTGATGCCAACAGACAGATACCAGAAGTCAATAGAAATAATAATTATTGGACTAAAAAAGGTTTATTTCATAGAACGGAGAAGTTCAGTTTTACCCCAGTCACCTCATATAACAGAGGGGAAGAATGGAATGCATATTGGCTGCCGGCTATGGGTTATAATGTATACGACAAGTTCATGTTGGGAATAATGTTTCATAACCAAACACTTCCCAAAAACAAGTTTGAATACACCATTGCACCAATGTATTCATTTGGTCAAAACACTATGAGTGGATTAGCTGATTTAAGTTATACATGGATTCCAGCAGCCAATATTCGATCCATAAAATTGGGGCTATCTGGAAAAACATTTGGTCATGGACTCGGCTATGCTGATAGTGATTTAGTGCCAAATGACAATCGATATTTTGTTGTACAACCTTATCTTGATATTGTAATCGGGAAACCAAAAGCCAAAAAGAATTATCAACAGAATTTGCTGTTGAAGGGGCACTATATTTTGGAACAGAATGCAAAAGCTAGTACTTTTGACTCTGAAATTACAGGTGGATCATTAATGTATCGCTTTGATTACAAGAAAAGGGTTCACCAATTTTCGGCTGCTTGGCGACTAGACTTCTTAAACATTGTTGATGAAAATCCGTTGATTGCTGAAACGTCATCATTGATGAATTCAGGTATTGAGTTAGACTACAAGCTGGAGTATTGGGATAAAAAGGACAAATCACTAGATTTGAGATTATTTTTTGGACAGAACCTCTCTTATAATGGAGTTATCAATAGTAGATACGGATTTGCGTTGGGAGGTCAGTCTGGATCAATGGATGTCATGTATGATCAATTTATGTATGGACGAAATGAGACAACCGGTTTATGGTCAAATCAGCGCATTGAAAATCAAGGAGGATTTAAAACAACATCGAATTTCGGGACAACTAATGGTTCGTTAATCTCTGGAAACCTTTATGCTGAACTTCCTTTTATCCCATTGCTAGGCGTATTTGCTGATTATGGCGTATTCGACAACGCAGGAGCGATGGAATCAGCCTATAATTTTGGCTTAGGAGTGCGCTTAAGTTCAAAATTTGCGGTTTATTTCCCATTGATAGAAACGGACAATTTGAAGAACTCGTATCCTGATGGAATAGAATTCATCAACAAGATTCGATTCACGATTGATATGACAGGATTATCGCCGCAAAAGCTAATTCCGAATGCGCTGTCCGGATTCTAATTGGTAGATGAAAAATAAGATTGATAAGAGGGAATTTATTTCATTTTCCCTTTTTTCCCTTTGTTCATTTGCGCCATTCGCATTTGGTTGCGGGAAGTAGCTCGACCCATTTGTTTTTTCAAGTCTTTGATATGTTGAGTAAGCATGCCTTTTGTGTCCAATTTTTTGGCTTCGTTTAATAAGGTTTCTGCTTCCCTTCTTCTCCCCGTTTGCATACAAACAGCACCAATATTGAGCTTAGCCATCGCTTTATCGTGGTCACGTTTTAGTCCGATGCTTAGCGCTTTTCTAAAATAAGACTCAATTTGCCCCATTGAAGAACCAGTAGAGCCAGAAATTCCTTTCAGGTAGAAGAAATAAGCGCGTTGACCTTTCATTAAATATTCAGGTTGTTTAATACGGTTTAAATATTTCTGCGCTTTCTCCATGTTTTGTTGACGCAATTGAAGCGTGGCCATAATCAGGTTTTCATTTCTGAAAATGAACAAACCAAGAATGGCTGTAATGAAAATAAAGACAATTCCCCAACCCCAGTATCCGTCGTAGAATAACCAAACTGTGAAACCAAGTGAACTGAGTGTTAATAGTGATTTAAGAACGAGAGCAATCATAAAGTTATTCTGAAATTGTGGCAATACATTTTAATTCAATAGCTATCGGAGTAGGCAAACTGTTGATTTCAACAGTGGTTCTACACGGTTGATTATCCTTGAAGTATTCGGCATAAACGCGATTGTAAGGATGGAAATCACGTTTCATATTTACCAAAAAAACAGTGACATCAACAAGCTGATCCCATGACGAACCCGATGCTTCCAAGATGGTTTTAACATTGTCAAAAACGGATCGGCATTGTGCTTCAAAGTCAAAAGACTTAAAGTTGCCGTTATGATCCAATTCTAATCCAGGCACAAATGAATCATTCGTATCCGAACCGGCAACTCTTGGACCTACTCCAGAGAGAAATAATAAATTCCCAACTTTTCGTGCATGAGGATATAAACCTACTGGTTTTGGCGCCTCATTGGTACTTATTTTTTCTGACATAGCTTAATTTTGCTACAAATATACCGAATTGTCAAAAGTAATCAGGTTATAGACCTTATATTTGTATCACTATGCGAGGGAAAAATATTCTTTGTGCCGTTTTTGGTTTTCTAATGACTTTAATTGCAGCTTTTTTTGGCGCTAGTATTCATAGTTCCAAAACCAATGTGCACATTTCATATTTGAATGAGTTGGATCATATTCATCATTTCGACCCCGAATTGATTCCCCAATTGAATGCACAAGCAGCGATGTTTACATTGCCTTTTGTATTGGCTTTAATCTTTTTTGAATTGTGGATAGCTTTCAAGTCTGATATTCGGCAGGTAAAAAATATTGCCATTGGCTTGACGGTTGCAGCAACCATTATTCTTGTAATTGCCATTTTAACTTTGATTAGTCCTGTTGAATTTGATTTTAGTCAATGGGGCTATGTTTGGATAACCATGGGCATCTTCATTGTTGCCGGTAACGCCCTCTCTATTTTTGTTAAAGGAAACGCACCCAAAAAGGTTTAATTACAAACCTGTCTTTAACATAAAATTAACTTTTTAACCGGTGTAAAACACAGATATACAGAGTTTTAACGATTTGGCATATCTCTTGCAGTTATCGTAGTATGTTTAACTAAATTAACTATTATGATCGCAAAAAAAAATCCAAAAGCGGACCTGGAGAAAAAACGGTTCGCATTTTTTCAAATCGGACTCATTATCGCCGGTTCAGCATGTTTAGCTGCCTTTGAGTACACCACAGTGCAAGTGGAGGAAGCCAACCACTATGTGTATGAGGAAGCTCCACCTGATGTAATTATTGACAACATTCCAGAGGAGCCAAAGTCAGAACCTCAAAAAACACAAAAAGTACAGGTAATGACGCCGGACATCAAAGTCGTCAAGACAAAAGTGGTTGAAGGAGACCCATTAAAATTAGAAAAGGGTGACAAGGTCATTTTTGATGACGGTGATGGAGATGATTGTTTAGATTGTGGGTATTCATTTTTTGAGCCGGATCCGGATGAAATTCTTCCGGTGTCAGAAATCGAACCTTCATTCCCTGGCGGACCAGCAGCCATGGCAGGTTTTATTCGAGACAATATCCGACTTCCGGACTACATGACTACTTACGACCAAGGAACTGTTTATGTAGAGTTTGTTGTCAATAAAGACGGCTCAATTGAACAAACCAAAGTGGTCGGAAAAGTGTCACCAGATTTGGACAAGGCGGCTTTAGATGTTGTCAAAAAAATGCCAAAATGGAGACCCGGTGAACAAGCAGGTAAAAAAGTACGTGTACGTTACACCGTTCCGATTAAGATTGTGACACACTAATTCACTCAAGATCGCAAATAGCAAAAGGCCTTTTCGTCATGGACGGAGAGGCCTTTTTAATTCATGTAACAAAAACCTCAAAAATTTCGTTTATGTGATTGCAAATCAGATGAACTTAAATATTGGTATTATAGGTTTTTACCCTTATTTTTGTGATCGGTTTGGGGGAAAGGAGATATTTTTAATTTTTTTCAACCCCAAGCAACTTTTTTTAAATGACGTCAGTCTAAACTACAGAAATCACAAATCAACCAATGGTTTTAATCGACCAAGGGAGACTTTGAAAACTTAAAAATTACAAAAATGAACAATCTGAAAAGAATTCTTTTTTTGTTTGCCATCACAATGGCATCTTTCTCATTCGGACAAGCTGCTGATGAAGGTCCTGCTGGTGAAGCAACCATTTCATCATCATTTTGTGTTGTCTTGGATGCTGATGTAGCTGTAACAACATTATATCGCGCTGATGCCAGTGCTTTAGGTTGGGCCTCTGAGGCGGAAGCAAAAAAAGCGTGTGGGTTCCACTCGAACAACTTGGTCACTTATGAGCAAGATTTTGCCAACAATGAAATTATTATTCACATCCACACGGATCGCACTTCTGCGCCACAAGATATTGCTTGGTGGAATGAATATCTTGATAGTCTTTGCAAATAGGATTAAGTCTTAAATTTATATAAAATCAATACTATGTATTTAGCAAAACATTTAAAAACAACTCTAGTAATGGTTGTGATGTTCTTGTCAACGATGTTCTCTTATGGGCAGATTGATTTCGGGAACGGATACCTTATTGGAGATTTTGTAAACGTAGCCGTAAGTGGTGAACGTGGAAGAGAAGGAACAGATGTAAGTGCCTTTGGTTTCCATCAACGTGCCCCTGCAGATCGATGTGGATTCGTAGCGGATCCGAGTGATACTGGATGGTTAGATGGTGCCGGTGGTATGGATGGTGACTTCTTTATGCCTGGTACTCCAGAAAACGGTTGGGGTCTAAAGTTAGATGGTGTAGAATATAGTAATGCCCACAACGCTTATGACATCATTGCTGATCCGGACAACCCAATTACATGGGTTTTAATCGGTGATTGTATTACTGTGACTTGGACTGGTGAAACGGTAACAGGTGTTAGAGTAATTTTAGATTATCACCTTATTCTAGGTGATGCCTTTTATACTACAGAAGTAACGATCGTTAACAACTCTGGTGCAGATTTAATTGATGCTTATTACTACCGTAACGTAGACCCTGATAACAACCAGCCAATTTCTGGTACTTATACCACTACAAACACGATTGTATCACAGCCTGGTGACGATTGTCAAAAGGCATTGGTTTCGGCTGAGTCTGGTGTTCCTCACGATTCTTATCTTGGATTCGGTGGTTTAGGAGCTAACTTCCGTGTTTCACATGGTGGTTTCTCAAACCGTGATGGTGAAGATATCTGGAATGGTACAGGTGGACTTACTGGTACGGTTGGAGCAGTTGCGACAGCGGACCAAGCAATATCATTGGCTTATAAAGATGATATCCTCGATACAGATACGTTAAATTTCACGTTTGCCGTAGTATTGAGTGAAGATGCAGTTGAAGGAGCATTCTCAAGTTTATATTATATCGATTACGAAGCAGCTGGTGGAATCGGCGGAGGTGTGATTAGCGCTTGTAACCCTGTAGTTGATACGGTAACTTCTTGTAATGGTAACCCGGCGATTTTGACAGTTCAAGGGCCAAATGATGAAGATTACGAATGGACATGGACATCTGATCCACTTGATCCAGATGCTGATACTGATGGACCAACAATTGAAGTTGCTCCAGATGAAACAACAACTTATACCGTAAATGGTGTTCCAATTTCTGATTGTCTAGAGGGTGAAATTACTAAGACTATTGTTGTACAATTCTCCGAAGGTCCAGATTTGGAAATAGTTGATCCAGGACCACAATGTGAGGAATTTGACATTACAACATTAGAATTCTCAGACCTCAATGGTACGCCAGATCCAAATATTGTCTTCTTATCAGAATTCCCAGATAGTGCTGGTCAGGTTGAACCTGAATTTACAGGACCTTTGATGGGACCAGATGATGATGTATGGTTGATGATTGGTGATACTGTAAACGGATGTTACGATGTTATCAAGCTTGAATTTGAGTTTGGTGGAATCGGAGCAGCTGGTGACGATACGACAATTGCACTATGCGGTGAATCAGGAGTTATTGTTGACTTGTATGATTACATCACTGAAGGTGTTACTGAAGCAGGTTCATTCGAAGAAGAAACTTTCTCAGGGCAGTTTAACGAAGCAACAGGCGAATTTACAGTTGCTGGATTAGGAGGAACGTATGAGTTCACTTATACAGTTTCTGGTTTAGATCCTTGTCCGGATGATGAAGCTACTTTCCTTGTTGAGGTATATCCTCAGCCTGTATCTGATTTCGAATACGAAGTGGATGGTGTTTCTTCTGCTGACGGTTTAGCAAGTACTTGTATCATTAACGAAGTTGATTTTGTAGATTTCTCTACAATCCCAGCTCCAGGTACAATTACTTCATGGGAATGGGATTTTGGTGGAGACGGAACTTCAACTGACGAAAACCCATCACATACATTCTCTGCTATCGGAACTTACGTAATTACATTAACAGTAACAACTGATGATGGATGTACGCACACTTTCGAAAAAGAAATCATTATTTATGAAGAACCAATCTTGGACGCAATCTTTAATGATCCAACTTGTACAGGATTCTCTGACGGATCGATCACAGCATTCGTTGAAGGTGGTTCAGGTACATTTGATATCGAGATTACTGATGAGGATGGAACTGTTTTAAATGCTGATGGATCAAATACAGCAAACACATTAAGCGCTGGTACATATTATATCAATGTAGTAGATGGCTCTGGATGTTCTGCTGAAGCTACAGTTATTTTGACTGATCCACTTCCATTACTTCCTTACTACAGAGTTGTTGAACCACTTTGTTACGGAGATCCTGGATACATTGTAATTGACTCAGTACAAGGTGAAGCAATTAACAACGCAATCAGCTACTTCTGGGCACCTGTAACAGATGTTCCAAACGGATATGAAGCTGATTCAGTTAATGTAACTGGTGGAACTTATATCTTAACAATCAACGATGAGCGTGGATGTTCGAATGTAGTTGAGATTGAGATGGGTCAGCCGGATGAATTGATCTTTACGAGTGATTTAGGTTATGATCCTGCATACTGTAGATTATACGGATACCAAAACGGTAACGGACAAGTGTATGGTGGTGCAACTGGAGGAACAGGAACACCTGAGTACTTATGGGAAGATCTTCAAACTGGAGATACTGAAGATAACTCAACGTGGGGAGGTAGAAACCCTGGTGACTACAGATTAACGGTTACTGATGACAATGGATGTATGATCGATACTGTAATTACAGTTGACTCATTAAATCCAATTGCAGATTTCAACGTAATCTCTGACCAATTAAATGAAGATTTAAAAGGTACTGCTCCAGTTGAAGCAGTTTTCGAAAATCAGTCATTGTACTTCGCTAACCCGAACAATCCATTGGCAGATACTACTTTCTTCTGGAACTTGGATACGGCAAACGCTGATTACTTCATCGTAGAAGATTACTTCTTCATGCCGGATACGATTTATACAGCTAAAGGTCAAACTTATGAAGTAGTAGTTTGCTTGACAGCTCAGAATAAAAATGGATGTAGTGATACCGAATGTAAGACACTAACGATCTTTGAGCCAATCAATTTCGTTAAAGTAAACATCTTTACACCAAACGGTGACGGTAATAACGATATCTTTACATTCTCGGAATATGCAGCTTCAATCTCTGAGTTCTATTGTGTGATTGTAAACCGTTGGGGTGTTCAAGTTGGAGAAATCACAAACATCGCAGATGGTTGGGATGGAACTGATATGAATGGAGACCCAGTATCAGACGGTGTTTACTTCTACAAATACGAAGCAACAGCTGATAATGGCGAGAGCCTTTCTGGACAAGGTAATGTAACAGTTGCTAAGTAAAAATCAGCTTAAATGAATAGAAAACCCCGACCGATTGCGGTCGGGGTTTTTTTATGCGCTGTTTCTCATCCTAAAAGTTGAACTATTACAGCCAAGATGTAAACAAATAAAGAATAGGAAACGAGGTTTGTTCCACATCAATATGCAGTAAGGTATTCAAGCGTATGGTTATCATCGATTTTAAGTTGAGTGCTCTGAGTCCTGAGTTCAGAATTCCAAGCTTTGAGTAGTGACTGATTAGACTGACAAGTTTAATGTAGGTTGAAGACTATTAATTACGGACATGTCAAGGTCTTAGTCCCAAGCGTTTTGCTGGAGGGCGTATTATCTGGTATTATCGTTATTGATTAATTCCCTCGCACTAAGCGCTGAGCCCGTTGATCCTTGAGTTCATACATTATGTTTCGGATCGAGAAGATTATCCTCTAAACACTAATTTCTAGCGAAAGAATCTATTGCATTTGATATTGTTCCGATTGTCTTTCACCATCTGCATCAAAGACCTTAGGACATCCTGATTTAGGCCATAACCAAGCCAGTTTCAGTGTAAAAATTACAGGTTGATAGCGGCTTTTAAACCAATAGTGTGACGGGTTGAAATCAGTAAAATTTAAAAACGTAAGAACCGGTGTTTGAACAGTTGGAACCAAGAATAAACCATCTTTCATTTTCACCCCAAAACCTAAAGTATAATGTAATTGCCCAACTAATTTATCCTGATTCGTAGAAGGCAATGGAGACAGATATTTGCCCTCCGCTTGTTTGTCTTTCCCACCATAAATGCGATAGTCTACGTTAAAACCAATGGATTGATCAATAAAATTGTGCTCTGTGATTTGCCACACGTTATGGATTCCAGCTCTTAAAAACGCCGACCCAAAATTGAAATTACCGCGGTCTTTATCGTCTCCCAATTCATATTTTTCCTGTCCACCAAAATGCTTTAAACCTAGACCCCAATCGAAATAATGAACAATTTTATTTTTTTTACGGAAAAGATGTTCCATCCCACCTTCTAAATAATAGCCTGGTAATCCTGTTGCAGTTAAATCATATTCTTGACCCTCATCATTGGCATTATTCCCGGCCATATAAGTTACACCAAGATCAACGTGCCACCCAATAGGACGGTAATGGCTAGCATTTTCACTCCAAATTAACCAACCCCAGTTTTTTGATTCCGAAAAAGGATTATCATTCTTTTTACGGGTGTTTCTTTTTTCAAAGTCAGACCCTATCTGAGCGAAGCTTTGTCCTACCAAAAAAAGCAGGGCCACTATCCATACCGTTTTAATCTGCATACAACTAATTTAAGCTTTTTCCAGTAGTTCCAAAATGTGCTCTTCTACTTCTTTAGAATCCCATACTTGCTCTATGTTTGGTCGATCCATCACTTTTTTCATGATAGCATCTTGTCTCATCCCTGCATTCCAAGCATCTGAATAACGGATGTTAGAGAATGAGACCTGACTGTATAACGGCATCCATTTATTTGGGTACAATTCATTGAAACGAGCTTCAATTTTCTTTTGAAGCAAGAATTGAGGATCCGCAACATAATCACGCATAACATAATAATTATGTACGGATAAATCTTGTAACGCATCACCGTCCGGCTTACGCAATTTTTCATATTCTTTAAACACAGCTGGCCAATCTTCATTGTGTTTTTCCATCAAGGAAGCCATTACTGTACAATCTTCAAATCCTCCATTCATGCCTTGTCCATAGAAAGGAACAGTAGCGTGCGCTGCATCACCCATTAAAGCAAACTTGCCTTTTGTCCAAGGATAACATCTAACGATGGCTAAAGACGATAATGGATGATCATGCCAGCTTTCAATTAGATTTGGACAGATTTCATAAAAGTCCGGGAAGGTTTCTTTGAAGAAACGATCTACATCTACATCTGTTTTTAATGCTTCGAATGAATTTTCACCTTCGAAAGGCATAAAGAGGGTACATGTAAAACTACCATCTTCGTTTGCCAAAGCGATTAACATAAACCGTCCTCTAGGCCAAATGTGCAGTGCGTTTTTATCTAATTTATAAGACCCATCTTCATTTGCCGGCAATAATAATTCACGGTATCCATCGTCGATATAGTCTTGGTTATAATCGAAACGATCCGTTTTTTGCATAGCGTTGTATCGTACTGCTGAAAAAGCACCATCACATGCAAAAACAACATCGGCTTGATCCTGAAACTCCTCTCCAGTCTCAGCGTCTTTTAGGTAAACAATGCCAGCTTCTAAATCTGCATCAATACATTGCTTATTGTAATGAATGGTTGCATTACCTTTAGTCTCAGCAATGTCCATCATCCTTGCGTTTAGACCACCTCGTGATACTGAATAAATCGCCTGACCTTCTTTTCCGTAAGGTTGATAGGTCGTCTCTCCATCCGTTGGGTGCATGATTCGACCATACATCGGAATGGCAATTTCGTCTACTTCGTTTTCAAGACCAACACCTTTTAAGGCCGTCCATCCTCTAACAGATAATGCGAGGTTTATGGATTTCCCAGCAGAGATTTCAGCCTTACGAATATCTGGGCGACGCTCGTAAATGGTTACTTTATAGCCCGCTTTGGAGAGGTAAACAGCCCATAAAGATCCTACTAATCCAGCTCCAACAATTATTGCACTTTTTTCCATGGTTTAATATTTTGTTCGCTTCCAGTGCTGCTGGAAGCGAGTTTTTCTAAAAATAGCTTCGTGACGCTCTTTTCTTCGGCGATTAAAGACCGCACTGATACGCCACAAAAAAATACCTACGATGAGTATAACAATTACTTGAGCCATTAGTTTCATCATCGGCATTGTCTCGGTAGCATTGCCGTTCAAGTATATATTAACAATATCTGGATCATAGGTTTCTATCATCCCGTAATGGCTTTTTCTAAAATGGCACCAAAACGACACACATCTTCAAATGAATTGTACAGCGGTACAGGTGCAATACGAATAACATTCGGCTCTCTCCAGTCAGCAATTACACCTTCTTTGGTTATGGCATCAAACAGTGCTCTACCCATGCCGTGTGAAAGAATCGACAATTGCGCACCTCTGCGTGATTCATCCTTAGGGGTAATGATTTCAAACTGACAAACGTCCTTATTTCGCTCCGAGATATCTTCAATAATGTATTCAAGATAATTCGTCAGCTGGATACGTTTTGCAATTAAAACATCCATTCCAACTTCATCAAAAATATCCAAAGAAGCCAAGTGCGCCGCCATTCCAAGCACAGGTGCATTGCTCAATTGCCAACCTTCTGCTCCTGGCATCGGATTAAATCCTGGTTCCATGAGGAATCGAGTGTCTTTATCATGACCCCACCATCCTGCAAATCTTGGCAAGTCTTTATTATGAGCATGTCTCTCATGCACAAACATACCCGAAACGCCGCCCGGACTAGAATTTAAATATTTATAAGAACACCACGCGGCAAAATCTACGCCCCAAGCATTCAATTCAAGTTTTACATTACCAGCAGCATGAGCCAAATCAAATCCAACATAAGCACCAACAGCATGCCCTGCTTCCGTGATGCTTTTCATATCAAAGAGTTGACCACTGTAATAGTTCACTCC
This sequence comes from Crocinitomicaceae bacterium, assembly GCA_049611865.1. Classification (GTDB taxonomy): domain Bacteria; phylum Bacteroidota; class Bacteroidia; order Flavobacteriales_D; family Crocinitomicaceae; genus Crocinitomix. The sequence continues at coordinate 84,115 of JBMZAY010000014.1, forward strand.
TCCTATCATAACCAATGCCAAACTGTCACCCGCTTCTTTAATGGCGTTGATGACATCTTCTTCGTGAATCAAATGTTCTCCTGGACGAGGGCCAATTTCAATGATGGCATCTGACGGATCATAATCATGAAAACGGGCTTGAGATTCGAGCGCATATTGATCAGACGGAAAGGCTTTCTTTTCGCAGATGATTTTATAGCGCTCTCCTTTAGGTTGATAAAACGAAACCATTAACAAGTGCAAATTCGTCGTTAAACTGTGTGTCACAACAACCTCCAAAGGCTTTGCTCCGACCACACGAGCAATTTTATCCGTCAAAAATTCATGGTATGAAAACCAAGGTCTTTTTGCTTCAAAGTGTCCTTCGACACCCCAATTTTTCCAAGCATCTAATTCTTCTTCCAGATAATTTTTCACTGATTTGGGTTGTAGACCAAGTGAGTTTCCTGTAAAATAAACCGTTTCTATACCATTAATCACAGGCATATGAAATTGCTCGCGATAGGCGCGCAGTGGGTCTTTTTGGTCTTGTTCTTTTGCGTATTCGATCGAACTTTTGTCTACTACCATTGTTATTTTTAATTTTGCACTGTGAAACGAGAAATGATCATTCGCATCATTTATCCAAAGATACGAACATTGACAAAATACTTATGATCTCCAGAAAGAATTCTAAAGAACTATTTGAAACGGCAAAGGGCTTGTTTCCAGGTGGGGTAAATTCCCCCGTGCGCGCATTTAAGTCCGTAGAAGGCCCACCTTTATTTATTAAAAAAGGCGATGGTTGTCGCATTTGGGATGAAGATGGCAATGAGTTCATTGACTTCTGTTGTAGTTGGGGGCCACTGATTCATGGACACAATCACCCTGATGTTAGAAATTCGATTCAGAATGCACTTGTAAACGGTACTTCCTTCGGAGCTCCAACGGTGCTTGAAAATGAATTGGGTCAATTGATTATTGACAATAACCCACACATCGAAATGGTGCGTTTTGTTAGTTCTGGAACTGAGGCTGTCATGTCTGGTGTGCGATTAGCAAGAGGATATACGGGGCGAAACAAAATCGTCAAATTTGAAGGATGTTATCACGGTCATGTCGATTCGTTATTGGTTAAGGCAGGCTCTGGTTTGGTGACTTTTGGAACATCGTCATCGGCAGGAGTGCCAGAAGCATTTTCAGCAGAGACATTGGTCTTGCCTTTAAATGATGTAAACGCACTTAAACAATGTATCGCAGATTACGGAGATGACATTGCTTGTGTGATTATTGAACCTATTCCAGCAAATAATGGATTACTTGTGCAGGAAAAGGCTTATTTAGAAACATTACGCGAGCTTTGTACGGAAAATGGAATTTTACTTTTCTTTGATGAAGTGATTTCTGGATTCAGAGTTGGATTTGCTGGTGCAGCTGCTCTGTATGATATTCAACCAGACATCATTACTTACGGTAAGATTATCGGAGGAGGACTTCCAGTTGGCGCTTATGCTGCGTCTAAAGAAATAATGGGACACGTATCTCCGTTGGGGGATGTCTATCAGGCCGGCACCCTGAGTGGTAATCCAGTTGCAATGGCTGCAGGGATAGCACAATTAAAAAAATGTTTAGCGCCTGGTTTTTACGAAGATCAAGAAAAAAGAACCTCAGATTTTGTGGGGAGTATAAATGCTCATGCCGTAAAAAATGGATATCCGTTTGAATTGGTTTCTTTAGGATCAATTTTCTGGTTGACATTCGGTGAGCATGAATCGATTCGTAAAGCGGACGAAATTGATCCAGCAACGATGGTCGATTTTAAGAAGATGCACAGTGCCTTATTAAACAAAGGGATTTATATCGGACCAAGTGGATATGAAGTTGGCTTCATAAGTAGCGTTCACACACCGGAAATTCTGAATGAAGTTTCTGCTATCACGTGTGAGGTTTTAGACGAACTTTACGGATAAATTCGAGCTACAAGAAGAATAGTTTGTCATAGTAAATGACTAGTCCTTGAAGGATTAATAAACCATCAATCACAAAGGAAAAATAAAGGTCATTCGTGTCGCTTTTGCTCCGTAAAATCAGGAAGACGGAAAGAGCTGTAAAGAAAGTGAGTAGCGCTGGCCAATCACCAAATACAATCGAGAAAATTGCGAGTTGTCCAATAAGTAAAATAACACTCAATACACGTGTTTTTCCTTCTCCAATTCTTTGCGGGATTGTTTTTTTGTCCGGTTCATCGAGGTAAATATCTCGAATGTCAAACGGGAGCGTGATAGCCAGAACAAACAAGAAATAGATCACAAACAATAACCAAGGGATTTCCTTTGGGTAAAATTCTGTATTTAACCAAGGTAAAAAGGTTCCTGTCGCACTCCAAACAAACGCAATAAGAAATATTTTAAGTGTAGGGATGTCGCGTAAACTTCTGCCACTAATCCAAGGAGTTTTAATGACATAGAATAAGGACATCAGCCCAGCAACAACTAAAAACAAGTAGGTAGCCAGACTAACTTTAAGCAAGAAGACGACGCAGCCAACGAGTGAAAGAATCATAATACCTCTTACGATTATTGGGTTTTCTCTCATCCATTCAAGTCGCTCACCTCCACTTTGAGCGGGATTCATGAGTTTGACAAAACGTTGAAAAGAATAAGTCAAAACAGTTGCAAAAAACGCCAGCAAAATGATGTCTAGGTTGGGTTCTAAATCAAAAATCAAATAGTATTGCCACGTAATAACCCCAGCTCCGAGACCAATCCATAAATTGGTGTAGACAACAATTTGTATAACCTTGATTATTCGATCTGACATCTATGGCTTCATTATAGCATAGGTCAACATGCCAGCACCAATGCCGATAAAGCTACCTTTCAGTGCTGCAAATATTCTTTTTTGTCTTGCAATTCGGTGATAACCTCTGTAGTAGCTTTCATCATTGATGAGGTCTTTTTGGATGATTTGATTTGATCTTATTTTGAAACTCGGTAATGACCAAGATACACTTAAGACGGCCGGCATGAGAAAAGGGAAAAAGGACGCACGTGATTTAAAAAAACCTCCAGAGCTATGTATTCCCTGGTATTTTTCATGTTCAACCGATTTTTGCATGAGGTAAGTATCATAGAGAGAGGCACCATATCCTAAGGCTAAACTCGACCAAAAAACGAAGCGCGGCTTAAACGTTTTGCGTGCATCATAACTCCCAAGAGTTGCTTTTCTTGCGTCTTCTAAACTTAGAAAATTATCACTCGTTTCATCATATTTGTAAAGGGTTGTCGAAGTGCCTTTTTGCGTATAGGAAAAAATCCGATAATTTTCAATTTGAGAGGAGAAGGTGTTTCCTTTTTTGTCTGTTTCCGTGAATGAAAGAAAATCAGTTGAAACATCTGTGATGATTCCACGAAAAACACGACCATTCATCAGGAGTATAGAATCAGAATCAGATTGAGAAAATCCAGTTTTTACAGTAGTTGTCAGTAGTGAGAATAGAAAAATCAATCGAACAATCATAAGTCCTATAAATGGTGTTTATTCAGGTAAAGTTGGTGAATTAATTTGAATTGTGCGAAATAGGCGTCCCCAAAACGGAAAAAATTAATCAAAAAATAGCATAAATAGAGGTCTTATTATTGAACAAAATATCTCCTGAGTAATTATATTTGTGAAGCTGTGGAAAGACCGTGGCTTAAAAACAAATCGCAGGCTCAAGACACTGAGTGTGCGTCCACTGATAATTACTATAGTAGATGAAATTTCAAGACAGACATGTGGGGCCTAATGCGGCAGAGCGAAAAGAGATGTTGGAGGCCATTGGCGTAAATTCAATTGAAGAGTTGGTGAATAAAACAGTTCCTGCTCAAATTCGTTTGAAATCACCCCTAGATTTAAAACCTGCCCTTTCTGAAGCTGAATATTTACAGCATATGAAAGAGATGGGAGCAAAAAACGAAGTGTTCACCAATTTTATTGGTCAAGGTTACTACGGAGCCCTCGTCCCAAGTGTTAACCTTCGCAACATCTTTGAAAACCCAGGATGGTATACCGCTTATACTCCTTATCAAGCAGAGATTGCACAGGGGCGACTAGAGGCATTGCTAAACTTTCAAACGATGATCGCTGATCTTACTAAAATGGATTTGGCCAATGCTTCTTTATTGGATGAAGGTACTGCCGCTGCTGAAGCAATGATCATGTTCTATAACTTGCGCAGTCGTGATCAGAAGAAAGCAGATGTGAATCGTTTCTTCCTGGCTGAGACTTGTTTTGCTCAAACCATTGACGTTGTTTTAGGAAGAGCAGATGCGATGGGTATTGATGTGATTGTTGGGGATCCTGCAAGCTTTGAACCAGACGCCTCTTACTTTGGAGCGATTGTTCAATATCCTGATGCAAATGGTCATGTAGCTGATTTGTCTGACTTCATCGAAAAAGCACATGCGTCTGAATTAAAGGTAGGTGTCGCGGCAGATATCATGTCACTCGTTGTATTGCAAGCTCCTGGAGAATGGGGAGCAGATGCAGTTTTTGGTAACACGCAACGTTTTGGAGTCCCAATGGGATTTGGTGGTCCTCATGCAGCATACTTTGCTACTAGAGAAGATTATAAAAGACACATCCCAGGCAGAATTATTGGGGTTTCTGTAGATGCTGAAGGCAATTATGCGTTGCGTATGGCCCTGCAGACACGTGAACAACACATTAAACGTGATAAAGCAACTTCTAATATTTGTACAGCTCAAGCATTATTGGCGATTATGGCCAGCATGTATGCCGTTTATCACGGGCCAAAGAATTTGAAGAAGATTGCCATCGATATGCACTTAAAAGCCGTGCACCTTGAAAAGCGATTAAAAGATCTTGGATATATTTCATTGAATGGTTCGTATTTCGATACCATTCATATTCAAATGTCATCAGGCGTAACAACTGATGACTTGAAAAAAGTGGCTTTGGCCAACAGAATTAATTTGAGATACATCAACGATCAGGAAGTTACAATTTCTGTTGATGAGAGTACGACAGTTGGTCAAATGGAAGCTTTATTAAATGTCTTTGCCGAAACAGTTGGAAAATCAACTGATGCTGTCGGAGATGCATGGACAAATGAAAAGTGTCCGCTTGCTCCAGCTTTGCATCGCCCGGATAAAGTGTTGGATCACCCTATATTTAACTCGTATCATTCTGAATCGAAAATGATGCGATACATCAAAAGATTAGAGAACAAAGATATTTCTTTAGTGCACTCAATGATTTCTTTGGGATCTTGCACAATGAAGCTGAATGCAGCATCGGAATTGATGCCATTATCATGGCCTGAGTTTGCTAATATTCATCCGCATCAGCCGGAAGATCAGGTTCAGGGATATATCGAAATATTATCTGAGCTGGCAGACGATCTATGTGAAATTACAGGATTTGCTGGAATGTCTATGCAGCCTAATTCAGGAGCTCAAGGTGAGTATGCTGGATTAATGGCTATTCGTGCATATCATCATGCAAACGGAGATACACACAGAGATATTTGCTTGATTCCTTCATCTGCACATGGTACCAATCCTGCTTCTGCTGTCATGGCCGGTATGAAAGTTGTCGTAACCAAATGTGACGAAAACGGAAACATCGATTTAGCTGACTTAAAGGAGAAAGCAGAAAAGCACAAGGATAATCTTGCTGCTTTGATGATTACTTATCCTTCTACACACGGTGTATACGAGGAGGCAATTATGGATATCACTGCTATCGTTCATGACAATGGTGGTCAAGTTTATATGGATGGTGCAAACATGAACGCACAAGTGGGGTTAACGAACCCTGGAAACATTGGTGCAGATGTTTGCCACTTGAACTTACACAAAACATTTGCTATTCCTCATGGGGGTGGAGGCCCTGGAATGGGACCAATCGGTGTTGCAAAACACTTGGTGCCGTTTGTTCCGGGTAATCCAAATGCAAATTCTGCTGATGCCGACAAAGAGATTCGTTCAATCTCAGCAGCGAAATATGGTAGTGCTTTGGTTTCGTTGATTTCTTATGGATACATTAAGATGTTAGGTGCTGAAGGATTAACGGATTCTACTGAAGTAGCCATTTTAAATGCAAATTATTTAAGAGCTAAATTAGCGGGTCATTACGACGTGCTTTACACGGGTGCAAATGACACAGTTGCACACGAAATGATTCTTGATTGTCGTGACTTTAAGAAAGATGCTAGTGTTGAGGTGGCTGATATTGCTAAGCGACTAATCGACTATGGATTCCATGCCCCTACGGTTTCATTCCCGGTGGCAGGAACCTTAATGGTTGAGCCGACAGAAAGTGAAGACATTGAAGAGTTAGATCGTTTTGTGGTGGCTATGATCGCTATTCGAAAAGAGATTCAAGACATAGCCGATGGAAAAGCTGATCAGGAAAATAACTTACTGAAAAATGCACCACACACTGCCGCTTGCTTGATTAATGATAAATGGGATTTCCCATATTCAAGAACGGCGGCTGCATATCCTGCTCCTTATTTAGAATCTTCTAAATATTTCGCTCCAGTTCGACGAGTAGATAATGCATACGGCGATCGTAACCTAGTATGTAGCTGTTTACCGGTTGAAGCTTATTTAGAAACAGAGCTGGGTTAATTGACTAGACAGATTTAAAAGACAAGCGCCTATAGAAATATAGGCGCTTTTTTTATTCCATATGAATGATACTTCCTTCCTCGCTGAAGCTGTTCATTCGGTTTAGGCGAAAGTTCACTGTATCCAATGCAGCTTCATAAATCACGTATAAAGTATCGGGATTTTGAGCGTAGTAGTTTAAACTTTGCTCATAAGTCGATCGATCGACGCCGTGATCAGTGAATATTTGTTCAGAAGAGCTGTCCAAAGCAGCCTTGAAAAGGTCAACTCGACCAAATTGGCGTTGAAAATGAGACTCTAATATCTGCAGGTCAACAATGAGCGGAATCATATCCTCTTTTTCCATGATACCCTCAGGTATTGGTGCAGGAGCTTCTTCGCTACAAGCCAAAAGCACGGAAAGTGCGCTTATTCTTAACCAGTTTTTCATTTCAATTAGATAAACGCTTAAAAGCGTTCAATCGTATGATTAGCCGTGAAAAGTCATTCGTTTTCCCGTTGTACCCTCAATGACTTTTCCGTCAGCGTAAACGAGATTTCCGTTTACGAAAGTTTTATCAATGCTATGGCTAAATGTGAAACCTTCAAAAGGAGACCAACCGCATTTATAAAGAAGGTTAGATCGATCGACACTGTAAGTTTGATTTGGATCAACCACAACGAGGTCAGCATAATATCCTTCACGTATATATCCACGCTCGTCGATGTGGAAACAATCTGCTACTGCATGACTCATCTTTTCTGCAACACGCTCAACTGAAATTAATCCTTCTTTTGCTTTTTCCAACAGCGCTAGTACAGCGTGTTGTACTAATGGTCCACCAGAAGGTGCATTAAAATAGTTGTTCGATTTTTCTTCAATGGTGTGTGGTGCATGGTCCGTTGCAAATACATCGATACGATCGTCATTTACCGCTTGCCAGATCGCATCGCGATCTGCAGCTGATTTAACAGCAGGATTCCATTTAATAAATGCACCTTTTTCATCATAATCGGCATCTGTAAACCAAAGGTGGTGCACACAAGCTTCTGCAGTGATGCGTTTTTCCTTTAGAGGAATGTCATTTCTGAACAATTCCATTTCCTTGGCAGTTGATAAATGTAAAATATGCAAACGTGTATCATATTTCTTTGCCAAACCAGCAGCAAGAGAAGAGGATAAATAACAAGCTTCTACGCTTCTTATTTCCGGGTGATATTTCATTGGCATATTCTCACCATACTTCGCTTCATAATCAGCTAAGTTTTTTCGCACAGCAGCTTCATCCTCACAATGTGTTGCGATCAACATTTCACATCGCGAAAAAATACCGGTTAATGTTTGCTCATTATCAACCAACATGTTTCCAGTGGATGACCCCATAAATACTTTGACACCACAAACTTGAGTATGATCAGTTTTAAGCACCTCTTCAATGTTATCGTTTGAAGCACCCATGAAGAATGAGTAGTTCGCAATTGCACTCTCGCTTGCAATATTATATTTGTCTTGCAATAACTCCTGTGTTAATGCATTCGGTTTTGTATTGGGCATCTCCATGAAAGAAGTAATGCCTCCCGCTACCGCAGCTCTTGACTCTGTGTAAATATTGCCTTTATGTGTTAAGCCGGGCTCGCGGAAATGTACCTGATCATCGATCATACCTGGAATCAACCATTTTCCTTCAAGATCAATAACTTCAGCATCAGCATCTGAAATATTGGCTGCTATTTTTTCAATACGTTCATTAACAATCAATACATCCCCTTCGAAACGTTTACCTTCGTTAATAATTGTCGCATTTTTCAAGAGTGTTTTAGCCATAATATTCAGATTTTGTTCCACAAATTTAAGGACTATTTCAACACAATCTCAGGAAGGAGACTTATGCAGATTTATTTTACCATAAAAACGGTAGTGAATTTTTCGATTAGAGTTTCAGGCGACGCATTTTCCAAACACCAAAAATGGCCTCTTTGAAAATACTGGAACTCATCTTAGATACACCAAATTCTCGATCAATAAAAGTAATAGGCACTTCTACAACTTTGAAACCGTGTCTCAGGGCTGCGTATTTCATGCAAATTTGGAAGGCATAGCCTTTAAAGGTTACCGCATCGAAATTAATTTTCTCCAAAACGCGGCGGTTATAACATTTAAAACCAGCTGTGGTATCCTTAATCTTGATCCATAAAATCATTCTTACATACCAAGATGCAAAATAGGATAATAGCAATCGTTTTCGATCCCAATTGGCCACCTTACCACCTTTAACATATCGAGAACCAATGGCCAAATCAGCACCATTTTTGCAAGCGTCCAATAAGCGGATGAGATCATCAGGGTTGTGCGAGAAATCAGCATCCATTTCGCAAAGATGTTCATATCCCCTTTCCAATCCCCAATTAAATCCGTGCAAATACGCCGTACCCAATCCTAATTTCCCCTCACGTTCTTCGATGTGTAATTGATCTGGATACGTCTCTTGTAAGTCCTTAACAATTTTTGCTGTGCCGTCAGGTGAACCATCATCTACTATCAATAAATGGAAAGGTTCATCCAAAGAAAACACTTTGTGAATCATCTTCTCGATGTTCTCTTTCTCATTATAGGTTGGTATGATGACTAGGTTTTTCAAAAAATATTTTTTTGACCAAAACGAAGGCGTACCCCCGTTATTATGGCCTGCTAAGATAAGTTTTTTTGTTCTCAGAGTTTTTCAACCCCATGTTTTTCCATGATTGTCCTGCATCGGTTGATTTG
>JBMZAY010000015.1:0-85431 GCA_049611865.1 Crocinitomicaceae bacterium
TGGTACGTTCAAAACCATGTTAATAAACTCCAGCTATGAGCAAATATTCATGGCAAAAAAAGGATAATTTTGTCGTAACAATTAATAGAAAACACGCTATACACTTATTATCCCCTCAACATGAAGTATATCTTATTGGTTTTTGCTTTCACTGTATTTTCGGTGTTTTCACAAAACGCTCTACACGAGGTTTCGGGTAAGGAGAAAGCATTTTTATATCACCAGGCACGAAAGGTCAATGTCCTTAAACAGGAGTTATTTCCTTTATTCGAATTTACCGACTCAATCCCATATATCACCGATACACTTCCGGATTATAATTATATCGAAAAGAAGGTCGTAAACTTCCCAGATCTATTGGTTATACATCAGGATCAAATGAGTCGTAAGTCAGATGGGTTGGTATACGATTTAGCAACCCGATATGCTTTATGGGAACTTGATCAAGTTTTGCATTATCGAAATTCAACGGCAGAAGAGGATAAGCCATTGAAAGAAAAACTTAAGGTTTTTGAGGCTTATGTGCGTGAAGAGGCTCCTCAAAGTGTCATTCGTATGCTTAATAATGGAGACTATACTTTGGCAAAAACAGTTCAAGGTTATTATACTCCATCCTTGACAGTTGCGGATAAATTGGCTTCTATTCTTAACGCTGGTTATAACCAATTGGACCAAATGCTCATTCTTAATGCCATCATGTATGCTCAGGAAAAATATGTTTCAGAAAGATCGAAACAAATTTATCAAATCCTGACGGGGCGTGATTTTTCCAATGCAACTGTTTTATCAGCAGTTGGAGACGGTGGAAATTGGGCTGAAATAAAAGGAGGTTTCTCTACACCTTATTCTGTTGGCTTACCGGATGAGATTGGATTGTTTCGTTTTGAAATTAAAAGAGAATTTAATGAGGAAAGAGAAGTAGACGAATTATTAGTGAAAGATGTTAAATCTTATTCATATGTGAAAGATGCCGTCAAAGAGACAATTGTTCATGTTGATGTGATGGGATATCACCCGGAAAGACAGACAACCATTGCCATTCAAAGCGGAGGTAAATCATATGTCTTATATGGTAAAAATGAACATCGACTCGTTTCTCCAGATTCAACTTATGGCGAAGGACAAACCTATTGGCGATTGATGAACAGATTAGAGCATTTTTATATTGCCAATCTTAAAGAAGACCTGTACGGAAAACGTGGATATGAGTACCAGATCGATTTGTATGAAAAGAAAATTGAATCAACGAAATTAAAGATCAAGAAAACGGCATATCGATTGGATGAACTTCGCCATACACCAGAGGGGAAACCAAAGATCAAGAAGAAAAAAATAAAGAAAAAAGATCTTGGCAGATCAGATCAAGACGGAAGAGGTCATCCTACAAGTAAGTTGAGTAAACTAGATAAAAAGAAAAATATAGAACAAAACCGTTTGGTACAATTAAACAATCTACTTGAAGGTCAAAAAAGCATACTTCGCCAATTAATCGAGGATATGGAAAAGGCCTATGAAACGCTCTTGAAATATGAAACAAAATTGGATTACATGAAGAAGACTATGGGCTATGAAATTATGGCCTTCGAGCAAGATGGACCAATATACTACTTCGAAGATGGAGCATATTTTGATTATCGGACCCAAGATTTTGTTTTTCCAGCTGATCAAGCAAATACCAATTTTATCGTTAACCACATTTCTTTTGGAAAAGAGCTGTTTACAGATCAAATCGACGAGAATTTCATACATATAAATGTATCGAAAAGATTTGCTGACGATGTCTTTGTTTTATCGAAGACAATTGAATCTTCCGTAGATCGTAAAATATCTGCTTCAGATAGCATACAGATCATGGAATTTTTTGACGATCTATCGGTTAAAGACAATGTCATAGAACTTACTATTGTAGGCGCAGGAATTGGAGCGAAGGACGAGAATGGATATGAAAGGACGAGCGATCCAGCGTTTGCTTCAAACGACGAGGATTTTCATCCTGTTATTGTCTATCATATTGAACGCTACCGAGCATTACAGACATCACTAACAGTATACACAGGAAATAAATTACCAGCAAGCTTTTCAAATCACAAAGCAGATTTCATGAAACTAAAAGCCAAGTATCCTGAACTAAAAGAGACTGATTATTACGCTGCATTGGTTGCTAAAGAAGAACTGGAAAAGTGGCAGGTATTGCTACAGAATTGTGCAAATAGCTGGATCAAAAATGAGGCGAACCGTAAATTGATTCTCAAAAAATTGAAAAAGCTTAAAGTAAAGTCAATTTATATTGAGGCAATAGGGGAGTCGGTTAAGATATAATCTTGTCGACATACCGTTATTTTTGTCAACAGTTACGCAATCCAATAGGATAGAAGTTTTATTTTTGCAGTATGGCTGAGGACAATCAAGATAACATGCCTTTTTTGGCACACTTGGAAGAGTTGAGATGGCGACTGGTTAAGAGCGTAATTGCCATTCTCATTTTTGCCATTCTCATCTTTGTTTTTACCGAATGGATCACTGAAAATATTTTCCTGAACTTGGCCAATGCTGATTTTCCAATCTTTCGATTTTTTTGTTGGGCTTTTAATATTTGTGCAGATAAAATTGATATTGATTATCAGTCAGTGGAGATGACGGGTCAGTTCTCTATAAACCTGATGATGGCCGTCATGGGTGGAGTGGTCGTTGCATTTCCTTGGATCTTTTATCAAATTTGGGGATTTGTAAAGCCTGGTCTCAACCAAAACGAAATCCAATCTGCTCGAGGTATTGTTTTTTTTGTTAGTATTCTTTTCTTTTTAGGAGTGGCATTCGGATACTTTGTTATTGCACCTTTAACGGTTCAGTTTTTTGGAAATTGGACAATGTCAGATCAGATTAACAACGCTTTCACCATTAACTCTTATCTGAGAACTGTTGTGTCTACAGTATTCTTTACTGGGTTACTTTTTTTATTACCCGTAGTAATACAAATTTTCTCGAAGCTGGGAATCATTACAGCGGATTGGTTAAAAAAATATAGGAAACACGCTTTTGTTGTTGTATTAATTTTAGCTGCTATTATCACACCACCCGATCTCATTACCCAAGTTATTGTCAGTATTCCTATCTTGCTGCTTTATGAGCTGGGAATTCGTATTGCTATGCGAATTGAGAAGCGTAGAATGCAAGATGAAATGGCATAAGTTCAATAAAAAGAAGAGAATGATTAACTTGTAGTTTAGTCATGAAGGCAAACGGAATAATCATATTTCTTATACTTTTTCCGGTTTTCGGCCTGGGGCAAATACAATTAAAAGGTACTGTACTCGACTCGATTACAGGTGAGGGAATCCCGTTTGGTAAGGTTAGATTAAAGTTGCAAAACACGGCAACAGTCACTTCTGCCGAGGGCGATTATACGATTCGTTCATCCTATTCAAAAGACACCCTTTTAGTTGATTTTATTGGTTACAAGCAGGCTGTGATTCCGGTTTCAAAGAATACCGCTTCACCTTTAGATATTAATCTTCAAGAGAATGTTGCAAGTTTAGACGCGGTAGTGATCACGGCAGGAGAAAATCCCGCTTTTGAAATTCTCAGAAAAATAAAAGAGAATAAGCCAATCAATGATCCGGAACGTCTCGAAGCATACGAGTGTAAAGTGTACAATAAAATGCAGTTCAGTATCAATAATATGGGCGATAAATTCGAGGAACGCAGGGCTTATCGAAAGTTTGATTTTATCATGGATTATGTTGACAGCTTGGATGGAGAAAAATATTTGCCTGTTTTGCTCTCAGAATCTATTTCGAAGTATTATTTCAAAAGTAATCCTACTCAGAAGAAAGAAGTAATCGAAGCAACACGTATAACAGGGATCGACAATTTAGAATTGGGCCAATTTACAGGAGACATGTATCAAAATGTCAATATCTATGAAGATTATCTCGAGTTATTCAACAAGGAGTTTTTAAGTCCTATTGCCAATGAAGGGAAACTCTTTTACAAGTATTATTTAATGCAAAAAGATACCTTGGATGGACAACCTTGTTATCATATTCAATTTAAACCGAAACGTAAGGGAGGAGCCTTATTTCAAGGAGATTTTTGGGTAACGGATGATACATATGCTGTGAAACGCGTAATAGCGGAAATCCCAAATGATGTTAATTTAAATTATGTTTCTGATTTTTATGTGGAGCAGGATTATTCTTTGGTTGATGATAGTATTTATGTGTTGACTCAGGAACATATGACAGCTAATTTTGATTTGTTCAGTGAACAAGAAGATTCTCCGCTCATTGGGGTGACCATCAATAAGTCTGTTAACCGAGAAAATTTTATTTTGAATGACGTCAAACCATTTAATTTTTATGTCAGTGATGTTGTTATTTTAGACAGCGCAGAAACAAGGGAAGACCAATATTGGGAGAATAAACGTTCCGTTGAGTTAACAGAGGAAGAAGCGGGAGTAATTGAAATGGTTGATTCATTAAAAGCAAATAGAACGTATCGCTTTTATGAGAACTTGGCTTACATGAGCTATACCGGTTTTTGGCGAACCGGTCCAATTGAGACCGGTAGTATCTATTCCATCTACAATCAAAATGTTGTTGAAGGGAATCGTTTCATGTTGTCGATGCGAACGTCAAACAAATTCAGTAAAAAGGTCGAAATCTCTGCTTTTACAGCATACGGAACCATAGATCAAGAGTGGAAGTACGGTGGTTCAATAAGATGGAAATTGAGAGAAAGTCCACGAGAAATGTTACGTTTTGTTTACCGTAAAAGAATCGATCAACTTGGACTTATAGCCTCTGTTGGAGATGTAGGAAACTCTTTTTCGACCTTACTTTCGGCGGCTCCACTGGATAAATTGACTATGGTCAATCAAGCATCAGTTGGTTTGGAAAAAGATTGGCGGTTTGATATGCGAACGTTCAATACTATCGAGTGGAAGAATTATATTCCCTTAGGCAGTTCGGATTACAGTCGTATTGATCCGTTGTCGGGGGATACGAATCAAGTGAGTAGCTTGACTTCATTTCAAATCCGTAAACAGATTATGTTTACCAAAGAAGAGAAGTTTCTTAATGGTCAATTTGACCGTGTTTCATTAGGTTCGAAATATCCGATCATTTCATTGACGCATACGTGGGGAATTAACGAAATTTTCGGGAGTGAGTATGGTTTCCACCGATTGGATTTTATTTGGAATCATCGACCGCGATTGGGTATGTTTGGTCGTTTGAATTATACAATACATGCAGGAAAGATTTTTGGAACAGTTCCCTATCCTTTTTTGCAGGTACATCAGGGAAATGAGACCTATTATTTTCAGGTCAATAATTTCAATTTGATGAATTATTATGAATTCATCAGTGATCAATGGGTGAGGATTTTATTTGAGCATCATTTGCAAGGTGTCGTGATGGATCGTATTCCATTAATCAAGAAATTAAAACTAAGATTGGTTTATACTGGAAAAATGGTGGTAGGATCATACAATGATAAACACAATAAAGAAATGCTATTGCCGTTTTATTCGAGCAGACTAACTAGCCCATATTATGAGGTAAGTGTTGGACTTGAGAATATTTTGAAATTTATTCGGGTAGATGCTGTTTGGCGACTACCGTATCGGGATAATTTAGACCTTTACGGACAGCCGATTCCAAATTTTGGGATTAAATTTGTCTTCACCTCCGATTTTTAATCAAGGATTCATGAAATTAAGAACAGAAAACATCAAGAAATCTTATAAAGGACGACAAGTCGTTAAAGGTGTTACTGTTGAAGTGAATCAAGGTGAGATTGTTGGATTACTTGGTCCTAACGGAGCAGGTAAGACGACTTCATTTTATATGATTGTTGGTCTGATCAGTCCGAATGAAGGAAAAGTCTTTTTAGATGACGTTGAAATTACACGGCATGCAATGTTTAAGCGGGCTCAGCTGGGAATTGGATATTTGCCACAAGAAGTATCTGTTTTCAGAAAGATGTCCGTTGAAGATAACATCATAACGGTTCTGGAAATGACTAAAAGAACGAAAGAAGAACGAAAAGAAAAGCTTGAGTCTTTGTTGGATGAATTTGGTTTGCAGCATGTAAGAAAAAACTTGGGGCAAAGTTTGTCCGGTGGTGAAAAAAGAAGAACCGAAATTGCACGAGCGCTAGCCACAGATCCAAAATTCATTTTGTTGGATGAGCCGTTTGCCGGAGTCGATCCAATAGCGGTTGAGGATATTCAACACATTGTAGCAAAGCTGAAGAAAAAGAACATTGGTGTCTTGATTACTGATCACAATGTACAAGAAACCTTATCGATTACAGACAGAACATATTTACTTTTTGAAGGAAGTATATTGCGAGAGGGAACAGCAGAGGCTCTTGCATCTGACGAAATGGTTCGCAAAGTCTACTTAGGTGCAAACTTTGAGTTGAGGAAGAAGTCGTACAACGAGAATGACAAATCAAGTAAAAAGTCTTCAAATAATGATCTTGGCGAAGACGAGGAAGCCATAAAATATGTCGAACGAATTCTCCACGCTGCAAAGCAGCTTCAGCACAAATTGACAGGTTCGTTTCTGAATGTTGAAGCGCTTGCCGAATCTGAAGACCTTGAGGATAAGCTCAAAGAAATGAAATCCTATTTCTTAGATTATGATCTGGGAAAACGGGCTAATGAGATTTACAAGGCTTTGTTGTTTGGTCCTGCGGCAAGATATAAGTCAAGATTCTCATTACTTTTTTACTTCCTTGTGCCCGGTTTGGGTTGGGCGTTACTTGTTATAGCAAGAAGTAGACAGAAGGATTGTCTCCAAGACCTTGAAAAGCTCATTACGAATCTTGAGAGTTTCAGAATGTTTTTGGAAACTCCCGACCTTGAAGAAATGATCGATTAGGGCTATTTCACCACTACTCGTTTCGTTCGCCAAAGTCCATTGGACTGAATTTTTACAAAATATACTCCCGGAATGACATCTTGTAAATCAATTTTTTCTACAAAAGTGTTCGGTTGAGTCTGTTGTACCAATTGTCCGTCTGGCGAATAAATTTCAACACTTTCGATCAAACGATCAGACTGAATCGTAAACATGCCCGTCGAAGGATTAGGATATAATGTCCATTCAAAATTGAGTTGTTCTGAAGTACTGGCAAAGAAACTCATATTTCCTTCGGCACATAAACTTTCATTGTAAAAAGTTCCACTGCTGTTTGTTTTGTGTTTAACCGCCTTCACAAGGTAATAATATTCTCCTGCTCCAGGCAAATCAGCGTCTACAAACGAAGTGCCCGCAACGATCGATTCATTGACTTTAACCCACAAGCCATCCGCTGGACGGCGATAGATATTGTATCCATCAATCGTTCCATCTGCACTCGCGGTCCATGATAATTCAGCATCACTCACATTATTAATCACTTCGACATCCGTTGGAGGAATGATGTAATACATTCTCAGCGAAGGATCACCCAGCTGTGCAACATGAACACCTTCTCCTGTCACAAATCCACCACCGAAGGTCAATGATAAATAATCTGAATTCATATCCTGAGACATCAATGCACTTGCTCCAATATTATCCCCTCGGGCCATAGTATGATAATGCCAATTTGGTCTTCCTGCCCAAGAGCATGTCAATGTGCTGCCATTTGCAATGATTGCACGCATCAAATTATTAGAGACATCCCAATCTCCAAAATAACTACCAAACAACATGGTGAAAGTTGATTCATTGTATCCTAGAGCTACTTCTGCAGTTGTAAGAGAAGTTCCGTCATCCAGACCACCAGCACTAGTATAACTGCCGGCACCGCAACCGTAAGACCACAAATAATCGTTCCCATTCAGGTTAGACCAATAATCAATGTGATCTACATTTTCAGTACCAAAGAAACTCGTGAAGTTTCGGAATCCATTTTGAGCAAATCCCTCTTCCATCCCTGTAAAACCACCTTGGTCAACTAAGCCACGTTCAGTCGGAACATATTCAGCCGTTTTAAACTCATGAGCTTTATTCAAATAATTGCTTAGCTAATCCTCCTCTGATTCTGCAAAAGCAGGAAGGTCATTAAAGTCAACACGACTTACTTGAAGTTCGAGTGTTGATGGTACGCGACTTTGGTCAAATTTCCCGTCTCCAGGAACATTGTGATTTCTTGGACTTGAAGCTGTAGTATTGTTCACTGCGGCATCTGTCCATGTACCATCCATATCAGCATAATAAACATCTGCCGGTCAAGCTCCAATGTGATTGTCATGCGCATCCGGATATAATTCACCGGAATAAGGAACGGGTGCATTTCCTAAAAGGTAAAGTGCTTTTAAATTCGGCAGTGTTTCGTATTGTGCTAGGATCTCATCTTTTACATCAATTGACGTTGAAGTAGGATCAACATATATCGTTGTCACCATCCAGCCGTCCGTGTATAAATCTTGCACTAAGGTCGTAATTTCCGGCGCTAAACTTGTTTCAAAAGTTTCGTCTACAACAAGCAATAAATCACCACGATTCGCAGTCAATTCAACATTGATCCCGCTGCTGATATATCCCCAGTCATAAATGGTTCCTCCTTGTCGAAGTTGCAAAAAGTATTCGTATGAAACTCCCTCCTCAACAATTTCATCGGTATAGGTTAATGTTTCCGCCGGAAGGGAGGTAATACTGCCACCCCAGCCACTTTCCCCTTTGACTTTACGATAAATGTCGTAAGTTGTTGGAATAGCATTTTCGTTCTCCAACCAGTTAAGTGTGATGCTTGCTGGATCTTCATTTACTTCTGCTGTCAATTGTACAGTCCAGCTTCTAGCAGCATCCTGAGAAAAGCCGAAACCAAGGCAAAACAAGCCAGCAATTAATGCGTATAATTTTTTCATGGTAATAAACAAGAAGTATTAATGAGTAGGTAATTATTGAATAACTAGTCTTTTGTTTTTCCAGACATTATTCGCCTTAACACGAACAAAATATACGCCCGGTTCAACATCAGCTAGTGTGAGTTTTTCAATAAAATTATTTGGTTGTTCTGTACGAATCAGTTTTCCATCTGGCGCATATACTTCTATCCTTTCCATTTGAACATCCGATTGAATAGTAAAGAAACCATCTGAAGGATTCGGATATACGTCCCAAGCATAATTTGTATTTTCTTCTAAACTAGCAAAAAATGATGTGCTTCCTTCAGCGCCTAGACTTTCATTATAAAAAGTCCCGCTCCAATTGGTCTTGAGCTTAACAGCTTTCACCATGTATCTATAATCGCCTGCTCCAGGAACCATTGTGTCAGAAAAACTTGTTTCAGTCACAATTGCAGGATTCACTTTTACCCACAACCCTTCTTCGGGTCTGCGATAGATGTTGTAACCATCTATTTCAGCATCCGGACTTTCTGACCATGAAATATCAGCGTTCACGTCATTGCTTACCACTTCAACTTCAGAAGGAGAAGCGACATAATACATTCTTAATGAAGGATCACCCAATTGAGCAACGTGCACACCTTCTCCGGTAACATAGGCACCTCCACCGATTGTGAGGGAGAAATAATCAGAGTATATATCCTGTGATGCACGTCCTGAATAACCTATATTTTCTCCCATTGCCATGTGATGGTAATGAAAGTTTGGACGTCCAGCCCAAGAACAAGAAAGGGTTCGTCCGCTGGCGATGCTAGCTCTTAAAAGATTATTAGGGGTATCCCAATCACCAAATTGACTTCCGTACAACATTGTAAATGTTGATTCGCTATATCCGTCAGCAATGTGATTTGTTGTCAAAGCCGAACCTCCATTGAGCCCATTTGCGAGTGAGTAAGTTCCATCACCACAACCATAAGACCATAAATAATCGTTACCGTTAAGTGTGGTCCAATAGTCTAGTTCTTCAACACCATCTGGTCCGAAAAAAGCAGTAAAATTTCGGAATCCATTTTGTGCAAATCCTTCCGAGTGAAACGATAGCGCGCTTTGATCAATCAAGCCCCGATCAGTTGGTATATACGCAGTTGTTTTAAACTCATGCGCCTTATTCAGATAATTTCTTAAAAGTTCAACCTCAGGGTCAGCAAAAGCGCTTAGGTTTGAAAAATCAACTCGACTTACTTGTAAATTAATAGCTGAAACCACTTGGCTCTGATCAAACTTACCGTCACCCGGAATGTTATGATTTCTTGGGTCAGTAGCTGATGTTGTATTGATATCGGTATCTGTCCATTCGCCAAACATGTCACCGTAATACAAGTCAGCAGGCCAAGCTCCTTTATGAAAGAAAGATAGGTCAGGATATAAATCTCCGGAATATGGCACAGGAATATTACCTAAAAGATAAAGCGATTGTAAATTCGGTAATTCATTATAATACGTTTTGATTTCGTCTTTGAGATCAGCGGGAGTTATAGCTGGATCAACCAAATGGCGAGTTACCATCCAACCGTCATTGTATAAATCCATTTCAAGTGTGTCCAGCTCATCTGACAATGCATCAGCATGGGTCTCGTCGATGAGCAATAGAATATCCCCTTTGTTCGGGTCGAGTTCAACCCCAAGACCTGCGTTAATATAACTCCAAGCGAATACCGATCCTCCAGTTCTCAATTGAATCATATATTCATACGATCCACCAAGTTGAACATCTGTATCCGTCCATTCTAAATCCCCTCCAGTTGGAACAGATCCAACACTAGTGCCCCATCCTACAGTTCCTTTTTCTTTTTTCCAGATGTAGTAGATTTCCGCAGCAGTTGCATTGGGTAGCCATTGTAAAGTTATACTTGGATCATCTGGATTGACAACAGCACTAACTTGAACAGTCCAGTTTCGAGCCGCATCTTGCGCAAACGCTGTATAGATGAATAGGGAGAAAAGTAATAGTAAAGATTTCTTCATTTTCGTTGGTTGTTGGTTTCAATCAACTGAAGATACGTTTTTTACAAATGAAATGAAAATCGAATGATGCATAGTCTATCGATTAAATAAAGTAAAATAGCTTTGCATCCCAAGTCGTCGTTGGGAAAGCCTTCAAAATGGCAACTAAACGATTCAACAACTCTATCAAAGAGTGTTAAATTCTTACAAAAAGAATAAATAAAGGAGGGGCTATTCCAAGATATTATGCCTCAGTAACCGTGAATGTATATCCTTCCATGATCTCATTTACTAGTAATTTTTTGCATGCCTCATCCGTTTTTGCCTCAGCCTCAGCTTTGGATGATGCTTCGATGAACAAACGAATGTGTTTACCAATGCGAACATTGGTGATTTCAGATAAACCAAGGTTTCCCATTGATTGCGTAACCGCTTTACCTTGAGGATCTAATAAAGCCTCTAAAGGCATGACGTCAATTTCCGCTTTAAATTTCATCTGTTTTTGCTTTTCGAATTAGTGTTATAATCAGCGACAAAATTACATATAATATTACAATCATTGGTATCGCCCAAAGGAATAAAGTTGCCAACAAAATGACCGTAATTGTTAAAAAGATGAATCGAATCTCATTCCCTTTCCATTTGAAATGTTTGAATTTTAAAGCGAAAAGTGGCAACTCAATTACCATGAGAATTGAAAAAACGAGACTCAAAAAGGCCAGCAGAAAAGGATTCTCTAATTCTTGAGCAATAACCATTTTCCATGACGAGGGGTGAATACTGTTTTCGAGGACACCAACATGGGTGTCATAAATCAAAACTGGGAGCACTGCGAAGAATAATGTCATGGCAGGCGTGGGTAATCCAATAAAGGAGTCTGATTGTCTTGTGTCAATATTAAATTTAGCAAGTCTGAATAAAGCAAAAACAGGTATTAATAATGCAATAAATGGTAAAAATTTGAGGTAACCTAGACTGGCGGTAGTTACGGATATATCGCTGTTTTGCTCGATGATTTCACCCCCAATAATTACGTTTTCAGTATAAGCTCCAAAATCAAACCACATCATTCCCCCCATCATCACGAATACCATCAAACCCGGAGCTACTCCGAAAGTAACCATATCGGCCAATGAATCCAACTGCTTTCCCATCTCACTTTGCACCTTCAAAAGGCGCGCAACAAAACCATCCAGAAAATCGAGGATTGCTGAAGCAAAAATAAATAACGGCGCAATCTCTATATTGCCCGTCAATGTAAAGAGGATCGCAAAGATTCCGCCTATCAGATTTCCCGCGGTTAGTAGATTTGGTATAAGTTGCTTTATGGACTTCACAATACAAAAATGGACAATAATCTGGAATTAGCAGAAAATGATGATTTTTATTTGAAAGGAATGGAGGTATTATCGACTAAAACAATGGACATGTCGAAAAAATAATAGACAATTTAATTCAGTGAGCCACGTTATGGGTATTGAACTTGATAAATTCGTATCTTTAGAGAGCTTAATATGAAAGAACTACTTCTGACTTCAATTTTCTCTGCTTTGACCATTAACACCATCGCGCAAGAAGAGGACATAACACCAAAATATTCCAATGAGTTTTTATCCATTGGTGTAGGGGCTGGACCGTTAGGAATGTCGAATGCGGTAGTTGGTGGTGTAAACGATGTAACAGCTGGCTACTGGAACCCTGCTGGTTTGACAGAGGTCGATGATTTCTTGCAAGTGAGTGCGATGCATTCAGAGTATTTTACTGGAATTGCTAAGTATGATTATTTAGGTATCGCTAAACCGCTCGACGTTATGAGTACGGCAGGTTTCACTTTCATCCGTTTCGGTGTAGATGACATTCCAAACACAACACAACTAATTGACAAAGACGGTAATGTTAATTATGATAATATCACCACTTTCTCGGCTGGAGATTATGCTTTTTTATTCTCCTATGCCCGCAAAATGCCAATTGAAGGTTTAAGTATTGGTGGTAATTTTAAAGTGGTATATCGCCATGTAGGCGATTTTGCGCGATCTTGGGGATTTGGTATTGACGGTGGTGTTCGTTATAACCTTGGAGACAAATGGAAATTTGGATTATTGGCGAGAGATGTTACAACGACATTCAATGCTTGGTCATTCTCGCTAGATGATCAAATGATTGAAACCTTTGAATTGACTGGGAACGAAATCCCCGAAAATGGTTTAGAAATTACGCTACCTAAATTCATTTTTGGAACTCAGTTTAGAACTAATATTGTCAAGGAGTTTTATGTGAAATCAGAAATTGACTTGGCGCTGAATACAGATGGGCGTAGAAATGTGCTTATTCGAACCAACCCTATTAGCGTAGATCCTTCAATGGGAGTTGAACTAGGTTATGGAAAATGGGTCGCAGTACGTTTTGGTGTCGGAAATATTCAGTGGATCAAGAATTTAGATTTGACAGAATCATTGACGCTGCAACCGAATATCGGAATTGGTGTTGGTTTTAAAGGCATTGCAATTGATTACGCTTTTACCGATATTGGTGATGCTTCTGTGGCCTTATACTCACACGTATTCTCTTTACGATTTAATTTAAATGATCCGAAAGAGCGCGAACAATCTGAATAGAAATGTGGTCTAAATTATTGATCGTCATATCATTTTTTGTAACAGGATTGAGTTATGCTCAATTCGGAAATGAGTGGATCAATTATGACCAACAACATTACTCTTTTAAAATACATCAAGACGGTGTCTATCGGATAACCTACGAGACCATGATGGCCTCAGGAATTCCTGTGGGGTCAATTAGTCCTGATCAGATTCAATTATTTGGCTTTGAAAGTGAAAAACCAATATGGGTTGAAGGAGGAGAAGATGGTTCGATAGATCCGGGAGATGCTATGGTCTTCTATGCTCAGAAAAATATGGCTTGGTTGGATTCATTGATGTATGACTCGCCTGATGATATTGCAAACAAATACTACCCGCTATACAACGATACCATAAATTACTACCTGACATGGAATGATGCGGGCGGTAATTTGAGATTCGAAGACGAAACCGATACGGATTATCCTTCCATTACTCCCCAGCCGTATTTCTGGAGAACTACCCATAAGGAAGGAAACTCCTCGTAATATTTTAATTCAACGGGCAGCCGTGTTTAGGTATAAGCACCTTCGTAATAGGATGTTTTATGACGATGTATTCGTTTTTCAAGGTCAGAAGTCACACCAACATAGTATGTCTCATCAGCGCACAGCAGAATATAAACGAAAAACTTTTTCATTTTCAATTGTCTTAATAACAAGGGTGATCGTTTTGGTGTGATAAAGATAAACAATTGTTTTGTGTGATCAAAATGTGGAACTCCAGCCCAGTCTCGATACAATGTCGCTGCAGCGGCGCCACTCGACGTGACTGGAGCAATCTGTTTCAGGAAATTGTAAGACGGCTCAGCGTCATCACTCGACGTGATTGGAGAATTCTTATCCTGAAGAGTATAAGGTAGCAAGTCAAATTGCGCAAACTAATTTATTCTGTTTGAGGGTTGAAAGTGTCGAAAGCTACTCGACAATACTGAACATCTCCATGCATATAGCTCTGCTGTAACGATTGAAATGCCACCATTCAGTTTGGATACCCCAAAAACCACCAGCACGCATTACCGATCTGAGTAACTCTCTATTTTCGATGTGTTCCAATGATAACATGCCTGAATCAAGGTAGGCTTGTTCAAAACGAGGGTAAGCAATTTTTCTAGGGTCGTCATATCCTGCCCCCATATCTAATGGATTGCCAGATAAATCGGCAATAGTTAAGTCAACCGCTGCACCAAAATTATGCACCGATCCGTTTTTAGGGTTGGATACAAATTTTGTTTTTTCATAAATTGGCATGTCGAGTATATCCCACATGAGTTGCTGCACGCTGCGTGGCCGAACACCATCATAAACAAGTAATGTAAGTGTCGAATCTTTTGCTTTAAGTGCTTCGTGTGCTTTTTTTAAATCTTCAGCCACTGATGGCTGAAGGTAAATTCGATTAAGGTGCCCGTATACATCTTTATGCATGAAATTGTTGGTGTCGGAGTATCTGACATCAACAAGGATTCCGGGAATGACATCCTGAATATTAACCAATCCAGAATCGATTAAACGTTGTTCTAAAGTATCAACTATATAAGTATCGATAAACGGATCAAAAACTCTAACAGTATCTGGGTATTCGGTTTTAAATACTACCAGATTTATTGAGTCATTCGGCTGATTAAAGCCGGAATTTTCGCTACCTTCCTGCTCGCTACACGCAAGTAGTAAGAAAAGCCAAAAGCCAACGAAAATAAATTTTGTCATGAAGAATACTTTAGGCTCAAATATACCGAATTCTATATTGATGGTTAGACCAAAGAAATTTGGATTTAATTATGAAACAGCAAATTCAAATGCTTTTCAAAATGAATTGGAAATTGAAGGCCTAGGTGATTTGGTTAACGAGGTCTTTGAGAATGTTGTGGACGTTTTTATCGCCAATAATATTGATGTGAAAGTTTTTGATGATTTGAAGGGGTTATCACCAGATGCAATTTTTCCCAATAATTGGGTTAGTCAAATGCCGGACGGCACTGTGACACTGTTTCCAATGGCGACTTCGCTGCGACAAACAGAAGTACAAGATAACATCATTCAATATCTATTAGAAAAAGAAGTAGGCAATTGTTTGATTGATCTTAGAACAGAGGCGGAAATTGGCCAATACCTCGAGGGTACAGGATCTATCGTTTATGATTACGATAACAAGATTGCCTACACTTGTGTTTCAGATCGGACTAATGTAACTTTATTCGAGTCATATTGCAAAATGATAGGTTATACTCCATTCTCTTTCGAAAGTGTAGATTTAAAAGGAAAGCAGATTTATCATACAAATGTAATCATGGCAATTACTGAGCATTACGTTATCGTAAATATTGAAAGTGTCGAAAATACGCTTGAACGATTGATGCTCAAAAAAGAATTGGAGAAAAGCGGCAAAATGATTATCGAAATTGATCATCAACAAACGAAGTCATTTGCGGGAAACGTTATGGAAGTGAAAAACCAGAACGGTGATTCAATATTAGTTATGAGCCAAACGGCTCATCAATCGTTAAAAGAGGAGCAGCTTGAGAAGATTACTTATTTTAACAAGATTCTGGTGCTGGATGTTTCCATTATCGAAAAGATAGGCGGGGGTGGTGTGCGTTGTATGTTGGTTGGTTTATTTGATCGAATCTAACCTAAGTACCAAGTCAGCCCCATTCTAAAGTGGAGGGGTTCAAATATAAAAGGGGGCAAAGGCATATTTGGATCATTAATAAAATCATACATTAACATAATATGATAATAGCTCCTTCCACCAATAGGCTGCGCGTATCCTAAACCTGCCATTACAGCGGGCACATTCGTACGATCTATAGTCCCTGACTCAAAATCGTTTGTATTGTAAATATTAGCTTCCACCTGCATAATTAAAACTTCGATAGGTCTTAATCGGGCAAAGACTCCACCTCCGTATGTGTGAGAATTAAACGTATTTCCACCCCAGTCTCTAAATCTCCATAATTGATACATACCAGAAATGCCTGCGCTAAAGCGTTCCGTTATATCATAACCCATTATAGGAGCTGCACTGATGAAACTTGACCCCGTTCCGAAGGATAATCCCAATTCACCTCCAACATAGATTTTTTGTTTCAATTGAAACCAATTGATGCCCTCTCGACTATCTTCTTTTTTGGCTTCATCCATATCATATTGACTCCAAGTAATTGAAGTGATTAATATTGCGGATATAAAGAGGAGCTTTTTCATTTTAATAGGGTATGCAAGGTTTTTGATTCGATATCATGCTTACCTTCAAATTTAACGAATTCTATTTGCTTTAATTGTCTTTTTAAACCCTCAAAATAGACTTTTGCTTTTTCGATGCTTATAAATTCATCTTCATCACTAATTACCCAAAAATTTTTAGAACTTTCGAATCTTGGAATAAACTTGGCGTCCATATCTGGCGGGAAGACGGCAGCCCACAATAAAAAGCGATCAAATTTATATTTTCCAAAAGCGATCCATCGAGAGGCAGTAGCACCGCCTTGTGAGAACCCCAATAGTGTTTTTTCTTGAAATTTTTTGTCAACGAGAATATGATCCATCAAGTGGTCTAGGTAGAAAATATAATCTTCTATATCGGTATCGCGTTCCTCTTTTGTCATCCACGATGCACCCACTCGACCGCTGGTTCCATTTCTATAAAAACGATGAGGCCCTTCTGGACAAACAACATAAAATTTATCGGGGTCCAATTGAGAAAACTTACGAATGAAATAGGGGACTAATTGTCCATAACCGTGTAAAGCAATAACCAAGTGAGAAGCCTTTTCAGGATCTCCGTATGTACTATATCGTCCTGTTTTCTGAAATTTGAAAGAACTTGTAGAATAGTTACTCATGGCTTTAAATTAAGTATGAATGGATAAAGGGTTTTACGATTTCTAGCACAGCTTCTTTTTGCTCCTTGTGCGGTGCATGACCGCAATTTTCTGGAACAAATAAGGTAGTTTGCCCAATAGTTTTAGTTGATATATATTCCAACTGCTTTAACGTGCCGTATTGATCGTCTTTTCCTTGAATTGCCAGTTGAGGGCATTTAATTTTAGGTAGTAATTCGAAAATGTTCCAATCCTTAAAGCTTGGATCTAGCCAGATGTCATTCCACGCGAAAAAGACTACTTTATATCTTTCAGAATGATATTTCTTAAGTCCGTCAAAATAACCTTTTGCAAAGGGCGGTCTCGCCTCCTTTACACCTTTTATAGTTTCTTCTTCGACAAACACATGGGCTGCTTCTGTAATAACACCCTTTAGTTTCCGGTCTTTGAGATTTGCTGCTGCAATCAAGGCAATAGATCCTCCATCTGAATGACCATACAAGAAAATGTTTTCATATTCTTGTTGATAGGCTCCTACAACTGCCTTCAATTCTTCTGCTGCAAGATGCAGATAATTAGGTTTTCTATTTTCAAGCGACCCGGGAGATTTTCCATATCCAGCTCGGTCGTAAATCAATCCTGTTACCTGCAATTCCTCGCATAATTCCGAAAGGTATTGTTTCCACTGTTTAATGGATCCCAATCCTTCATGTAAAAAAATGACGAGAGTAGGAGACGACGGACCAGCAAAAACATGATTAAGCTCCATGCGTCTATATTGATTCGACGATTATTTTAAGCGTTCAGAATATTCGCCAGTACGTGTATCAACTTTGATTTTATCACCAATACCTATAAACAACGGGACTTTAATTTCAGCCCCCGTATCAATGGTAGCAGGTTTGAGCGTATTTGTTGCGGTGTCACCTTTTACGCCTGGTTCTGTATAGGTAACCTCTGCATCAATATAGAATGGTAATTCCACTGACAATGGAGTTTCTTCCTCAGCATGGAACAAAATGGTACAAACAA
Organism: Crocinitomicaceae bacterium; assembly: GCA_049611865.1. Lineage (GTDB taxonomy): Bacteria > Bacteroidota > Bacteroidia > Flavobacteriales_D > Crocinitomicaceae > Crocinitomix. Next base: position 18,347 of record JBMZAY010000015.1, read on the forward strand.
CACCTTCCTTCAGGAATTCCGATTTTTCAATCATGTTTTTGTTGATGAAAACTTGCTCATAATTATCTGTATTCATGAAGTGAAAACCATCGCCTTCAGGGTATAAATACTGGTATGAGCGCGTTTCAACTCGAACAACTTCAATTTTATGTCCGGCTGAGAATGTATTGTCAATAACTTTACCAGTTTCAATAAACTTTAACTTTGTACGAACGAAAGCAGGACCTTTACCCGGTTTTACATGTTGAAATTCAACAATTGTTGCAATTTTTCCGTTGTGCACAATGCATAGTCCATTTTTTATGTCTGATGTATTTGCCATAATTCTTTTTTATAGAGGGCCTTTTATAATACCCTTCTTAGATTCATGAATAAAGTTTAAAACCATTTCTTTCTCTTCACAATCAGGAATTTCAGATTCAATGGATTTAATACCATTACTGATTGAATTATTGAGTATGAATAGGTTTCGATAAATATCTTCTATGATTTTTAATTTTTCGTCTTCAATACCCCTTCTTCTCAAACCGATAGCATTGACCCCCGCATAAGTTAGAGGTTCTCTAGCAACACGAATAAATGGAGGGACATTTTTCCGCACACTTGTCATCCCTGCGACAAAAGCATGCTTGCCTATACGAACAAATTGTTGTACCCCACACATTCCTTCTACAATGGCCCAATCTTCTATAATCACATGTCCCGATATGCCTGTACTATTAGCGATAATGACATTGTTTCCGATTGAACAGTCATGTCCAATATGAACATAGCACATCAACAGGCAGTTTTCTCCAATACTCGTTCTGAGTTTGTCATCCGTTCCACGATGGATGGTCACGCACTCGCGAATGACTGTGTTATCTCCAATATGAGTTGTTGTATACTCACCATGAAACTTCAGGTCTTGAGGAACAGCTGATATGACCGCTCCGGGATAAATGGTAACGTTTTTTCCAATTCTTGCTCCGGGATATATGGTTACATTCGGACCAATTTTGGTTCCAGCTCCAATTTCGACATCCTCATATATTCTTGAGAAGGACTCGACGGTCACTGTTTCGTGTAATTTCGCTTCAGGGCTAATATGTGCGTGTTCGCTTATCATTCAGTTTTGTCTTTGACAACTTGAGCTAGCATTTCAGCTTCCATTACTTGTTTACCGTTAACATATGCTTTTCCTCCCATGTTTACTAATCCTCTGCGGATAGGTGAAAGCAATTTCAAGTCAAATACAACCGTATCTCCTGGTCTAACCATTTGCTTAAATTTAACGTTGTCGATTTTCATGAAATAGGTAGAGTAGAGATGAGGGTCTTCAACCTTGTCTAAGGCAAAGATTCCTCCTACTTGCGCCATCGCTTCAATTTGGAGAACTCCTGGGAAAATTGGATTCTGTGGAAAATGTCCAGTAAACTGAGGCTCATTCATCGTGATGTTTTTTACACCAACAATTCCGTCATCAGTCAACTCCATGATCTTATCGACCAAAAGGAAAGGATAACGATGTGGAAGCATCCGCTCAATATCCGTAATATCGTATACAGGATCCTTCGTTAAATCGAAATAAGTTCCCTTGTTGGCTAACTTTTTCGCATATTCTTTCAGAAGCTTTGCAAATCGAACATTACCACTATGCCCGGGACGTGCCGCCAAAATATGCCCTTTGATCGGTCTACCTAATAATGCTAAATCACCAACAATATCGAGTAGTTTATGACGTGCTGGCTCATTTTCAAAATGTAATTTCGTGTGGTTCAAAGTACCAATACCGTCAATGCTGACAGATAAGTTTTCCTTTCCAAGTAATTTCGCCAGACGATCTAATTCTTCTTGTTTGATATTTTCACGTTCAACGAGAACTATGGCATTATCTAGATCTCCCCCTTTTATGAGGTCATTCATTGCTAGGTATTCAAGTTCCCTCAAGAAGACAAAGGTTCTACACTTCGAAATTTGCTCCTCAAAATCTTCAATTTTATACATACTCGCATGCTGAGTACCTAGCACTGGAGAATTATAATCTACCATTACGGTGATGCGATATTCTGTGTCGGGAATAGCCAAAAATTCAATTCCTTTTTCTGCATCTTCCCATTTAATGTTCTCGTCAAGTACGAGAAAATCACGTTCCTCTTGTTGTTCTTCTAATCCTACTTTGCGAATCGCATCAACAAAAGGATAAGAGCTCCCATCTAAAATTGGAACTTCAGGCCCATCTAATTGAATCAGCGCATTATCAACTTGCATAGCATACAAAGCTGCAAGTATATGCTCAGTAGTATATACTTTTCCACCATTTTGTTCCAAAGTAGTTCCTCTTGCTGTAGAAACGACATTATCTGGATCTGCTTTGATGATTGGTTGATCATCTAAATCAATTCTTTGAAATTTGTACCCATGTTTGTCGGGGGCAGGGCAGATTGTCAAGTTGACGTGTTCTCCGGTGTGTAATCCAACTCCGGAAAGTTTAATCGCTTCTTTGAGCGTTTTTTGCTTTTCAGCCATTCTATTAGTTGTTTTTTTCTTTTAGTTTTTTCAACTCTTCCTCTACCTCTCTCAGACGATCCAGAATTTGTGGTAAACGTCTGAATCCCATATATGCTTTTTTGTAGTCCTCCGCATCGTAGGCTGGAGATCCTAAAAGGGTTGTGCCTTCTTTCTTAATAGTCTTGGGAACACCTGATTGAGCCCCAATTAAAGTTCCGTCTGCAAGACTAATGTGCCCCACGATACCAACTTGTCCACCAATCATCATGTTTTTTCCAAGTTTTGCTGAACCAGCAACACCAACTTGAGCAGCCATTACAGTATTATCGCCAACCTGAACGTTATGACCAATTTGCACCAAATTATCCAATTTGACACCTTTTTTGATAATTGTTGAACCAAGCGTAGCTCTGTCGACACAGGTGTTTGCACCGATTTCAACATAATCTTCGATGATCACATTTCCTATCTGAGGTACTTTTTGATAATTATTTTCAGAATTTGGTGCGAAACCAAATCCATCTGCACCTATAACTACCCCTGAGTGAAGTGTACATGATGCACCAATCTTGCAGTCGCGGTATATCTTTACGCCAGCAAAGATTTTTGTATTAGCTCCAACGCTAACTTGATCTCCAATATATGTGTTTGGGTAGATGTGCACATTATCTCCTATAACAGCGCCATCTGAGATATATGCAAAAGCTCCGATGTAAACATTTTCGCCGATTGTTGCATTCGGCGAAACAAAAGCCATATCCTCTATAGCAGGTTGCTTAGCCATTGCTGCGTCATACATACCCAACAATTTTGCAAAACAACTGTATGCTTCCTCCACCTTGATTAGGGTCGTTTCGGGATTAAGCTCCTTTTGCGGTGTGAAGTCCTTATTGACGATAACGATAGACGCCTTGGTGTCGTAAATGAACTCCTCGTACTTTGGATTGGCTAGAAAAGAAAGGGTACCTTTTTTACCTTCTTCAATCTTAGATAAACCGCTGACTTTTTCTTCGGGATTACCTACTATTTCTCCTTCTAAGATTGCCGCTATTTGTTGAGCAGAGAATTCCATTGTGCCAAAATTAACAATTAATAAACCTAAGGGGTATAATGAAGAACGAAGTTTTCAACAAATGGTTTGAGAAAACCCGTGATTTTCGAGTAATTTCAAGAAATGTTCGATTAGCAACGATAAAAGCACATATAATGCTTCTCGACAGGAGTGGATAGTGCGCTGATATTGTAGTTGTCAGAAGCTTGAGCCAAGTCAACAATCTCATCATTTTTTCCTAGGATGTGAATTTGTTTGTGTTCTTCACTGTACGCACTGTTTACCAGTGTTTCAGTTTTTAAGAAGTAGTCGACCTCGTCCTCCGATACCCCTAGTGATTCGTGAATCTTTTTTCTAGTTTCTTCGATGATTGACTTATCAAAGGGTGTTTTGGAAATAACGGTTTTAAATAAATCACGTGAGGCTACTTGTGTGCAAAGGGTAGCAAGAATCTTATCATCGACTGATTGCCATACCTTTATTGCTGAACTGATATCACTATCATCAATTAAGGCAAAGTTTTCTAAAATGTGCTCATTATCTCGAAAATCCTGGTGCGTAATGTCTCCTTTTAGAAAAAGTTTGAGACTTGGACTTGCGAAAAGATCAACGCCTTTTCGATAAAGAAATTTGGCTCTTTTGAGAATACTGGTGAGCATGAATTCAGAGGATACCACTGTTTTATGCATGTATACCTGCCAGTACATGATTCGGCGTGAACCTATAAAATTTTCAATCGAGTAGATACCTTTCTCTTCGATAACCAATTGGTTGTTTCTCACATTCAACATTGCAATGATCCTATCGCTACCAACTACGCCTTCGGATACTCCGGTGAAATAACTATCACGTTGTAAATAGTCGAGTCGATCCATATCAAGTTGACTGGATACCAATTGATGCAGAAAGCTTTTGGGATAAGTGTCAGTGAAAATAGCAATGGCTAATTCAAGCTTATTATTAAACTCTTCATTTAAGCGCTGCATAAACAACACAGAAAGTTCTTCGTGGTGAACAGACTTCAATAAAGAATGCTCCAATGTATGTGAAAATGGTCCATGACCGATATCATGAAGTAAAATCGCTATAGCAGCCCCAATTCGCTCTTCCTCCGAAATTTCTACACTTTTCGAACGTAATACATCAATTGCTTTGAGCATGAGGTGCATGGCACCAAGAGCATGATGAAATCGGGTGTGGTTTGCTCCGGGATAAACTAAGTGTGATAAGCCCAGCTGCTTAATTCTGCGCAGTCGCTGAAAGTACGGGTGCTCAATTAAGTCGAAAATTAATTCGTCCGGTAGGGTAATAAAACCGTGGACAGGATCGTTAATAATTTTTCTTTTATTGGCGGGATGTCTATGCAAGATCAAATGATTAATTTAACACTTCAAAACTAATTAAAAATTATAGATGGAAGCAAGAATTTTGTGGGCGGATGATGAAATCGATTTACTTAAACCTCATATTTTATTTCTAGAACAAAAAGGTTATCAGATAGATACGGTGAATAATGGCGCTGATGCCGTTGATATGGCAGCGGAAACGCATTATGATATCATTTTTTTGGATGAGAATATGCCAGGGTTGAATGGGCTAGAGACATTGGCTAAAATCAAGACCCAGGATCAAACTGTTCCAATAATCATGATCACAAAAAGTGAAGAGGAGTATATTATGGAGGAGGCTATAGGTGGACAGATTTCTGATTATTTAATTAAACCGGTTAATCCCAATCAAATATTGCTTTCATTAAAAAAGAATCTTAAGCGGAAAGACCTGGTCAGTCAAAAAACATCTCATGATTATCAGATTGAATTTCGACAAATTGGCATGCGTTTGAATGATCGTTTGGATGCTCAGGAGTGGTCTGATATCTATCGTCAATTGGTTAATTGGGAAATCAAACTGGAGGGCTCTAACGATGAAGGCATGAAAGAGATTTTTTCAATGCAAAAGAAGGAAGCAAACACTCAGTTTTGTCGATTTGTCGATTATAATTACCGTGACTGGTTAGATGGAGATGATGATGCACCGCTTTTATCGCATCAACTCTTAAAAGAAAAGGTGTTCTCGAGCCTCGGGAATGAGCCTTTGTTTTTAGTAGTTATTGACAATCTAAGATTTGATCAATGGTTAGTGCTAAAACCACTGATTAGTGAGTATTTTAACGTTGACGATGAATCTTTGTTCTATTCGATTTTGCCGACGGCTACCCATTATGCGCGTAACGCCATCTTTGCGGGTTTGATGCCAGCGGAAATTGAGAAGAAACATCCAAATTTATGGTTGAATGAGAATGATGAAGGTGGGAAAAATATGTACGAAAAAAAATTACTTGCAGAGAACCTAAAACGAAACCATTTGAACATTAAAATGTCTTACAACAAGGTCGTGAAACTAGATTTTGCGAAGCGATTAGTTGATCGATTCAATGATCTTTTACAGAATGATTTAAATGTAATCGTTTATAACTTTGTTGACATGTTGTCGCACGCTCGTACAGAAATGGAGGTCATCAAAGAATTGGCGGATGATGAATCGGCATACCGCTCTTTGACGGCTTCTTGGTTCAATCATTCTCCCCTAAGGGATATCCTGCGAAAAATAGCAGAGAATGGACACAGGTTGATGATAACAACGGATCACGGGACTATTCGAGTTGATTCTCCGGTGAAAATAGTTGGAGACAAGCATACGAATACCAATTTACGATACAAAGTGGGAAAAAATCTTAGCTATAACGAAAAGGAGGTTTTATTTTCTAGTGATCCTGAAGCGATTCGTTTACCACGCGAAAATGTTAGCTCTAGTTTTGTATTTGCTAAAGAGAACGATTTTTTTGCATATCCAAATAACTTCAATTATTACGCAAATTATTATCGAGATACGTTTCAGCATGGTGGGGTGTCCTTAGAAGAGATGATCATACCGTTTGTTGAATTGTCGCCTAAATCGTAAAAGGTCTTTTCTATGGAATTTCGATTAAATTCGATTGAAGAAATCAAGGAAGTAGCCCCTTATTTTTTAAAGGCTTTGGGTGAGGCAAAACATTTAGCGTTTTATGGTGAAATAGGTGCTGGTAAAACGACTTTTATCACGGGTTTAATGAAATGTATGGGGGTTGAAGATCATGTATCATCACCAACTTTTTCGATTGTAAATGAATATCAATCCAATCGATACGGTAAAATTTATCATTTTGATTTTTATCGATTAGAGGATGAAGATGAAGCGTTAAATATCGGGATAGAGGAAATATTTGAAGAGGAATCTTGGTGCTTTATGGAGTGGCCTGAAAAAATAAATAACCTTCTACCCGAAAATACCGTATCCTTACGTATAACAACAGAACAAGACGTTCGAATAATCTCATTGGAGTTATGATTACAGATCCGGAAACACTTAAGTCTTTGATGAAAGAGGGGAGTCTCTTACCGCAAGAAGAGATGTTGGCGATAGGGAAACGGAGAGGTCGTTTGACAATTGGTATTCCGAAAGAAACAACCTATCAAGAATGCCGTGTTGCGCTCAACCCTGAGGCGGTTCAGCTTTTAGTAAATAATGGGCATGATATTGTGGTTGAATCGGATGCAGGAAAGCATTCAAGATATAGCGATGTTGATTATTCTGAAGCTGGTGCTGAAATTGTTAAAGACCGTGAAAAAGTTTTCCAATCGAATATTATTCTGAAGGTAGCTCCACCGTCAAGTGAAGAAATAGACTTGATGCAAGGAAATCAAACATTAATTTCTGCATTGCAGCTAACGCTGCATCCAAAGGAAACGCTGGTAAAGTTGATGCAGAAAAAGATTACCGCAGTGGCTTGGGATTATATTCAGGATGAGCATTCCATTTTTCCCGTAGTTCGTGCAATGGGTGAAATTGCAGGAAATACTTCTATTTTGATTGCGGCAGAACTATTATCTGACTACAAGAATGGTAAGGGTATTATGATGGGAGGAGTGGCTGGTGTTCAACCTTCAGAAGTTGTGATACTTGGGGCAGGAACGGTTGGGGAATACGCTTGTAGAACTGCGTTAGGTTTAGGAGCTTCTGTCAAAGTATTTGATAATTCAATCTCTAAATTAAGAAGACTTCACAATGATATTGGTAGTCGTGTGTACACATCCGTGATTCAACCAAAGTTAATGGGGAAAGCCATTCAGCGTGCTGATGTTGTAATTGGTGCAATCCGCGCTCCCTATGGGCGTACACCTTGTATTGTGACTGAGGAGATGGTGAAGAGTATGAAGCCAGGTTCTGTAATCGTAGATGTTAGTATTGATCAAGGAGGATGTTTTGAAACCTCATCAATTACCAATCATGATAAGCCAACTTACGTCAAACATGAGGTAATTCATTATTGTGTCCCGAATATTGCTTCAAGAGTATCTAGGACAGCGTCTATTGCTTTGAGTAATATCTTCTCACCAATATTACTGGAAATGGGAGAGGTAGGAGGTTGCAAAGGGCTTGTGCTAAAAGATCCAGGTTTCAGAAGCGGTGTATACGTTTATCAAGGACAATTGACCAGTCAAATCTTGGGGAAAGTTTTTGACCTTCCTTACAAGAATATCGAGTGGTTATTACATTAAGTGGTATTCTGAACAGTTTTAAAAAAAAACTACCAAGTAAAAAGCGGTAATTCACTCATCAAAGCGTGCACCTCTTTTCTTACAGCATCAATTTCTGATTGGTTGTCCTTGTTCATTAATACTCGATCAATCAAATTTACGATCTGGTCAATTTGGGCTTCTTTGATCCCACGCGTTGTAATCGCAGCAGTTCCAATTCGAATTCCAGATGTCACAAAGGGAGATTCAGTATCAAAAGGAACCATGTTTTTATTAACCGTAATGTTCGCAGCAACTAATGCGTTTTCTGCATCTTTTCCATTCAAGCCTTTACTTCTTAGGTCAATTAACATGGAATGATTGTCAGTGCCTCCGGAAATGATATCGTATCCTTTGTCAACAAATGTCTGAGCCATTTTCTTGGCGTTAGCAACGACCTGCTTCATGTACGTTCTGTAGGCTTCTGAATTTGCCTCTTCAAAAGCCACTGCTTTTGCCGCAATGACATGTTCCAATGGTCCACCCTGAGATCCTGGAAAAACAGCTGAGTCTAATAATGAACTCATTTTTCTGACCGTTCCTTTTTTAGTCGTTATGCCCCATGGATTATCAAAATCATGACGGAGCATAATCACTCCGCCACGCGGTCCGCGTAACGTTTTGTGTGTTGTTGTTGTTACTATATGACAATGATCAAAAGGATCATTAAGCAGTCCGGCTGCAATTAATCCAGCTGGGTGAGAGATGTCAGCCAAAACAACTGCTCCACATTGATCAGCAATAGATCGAATTCTTTCGTAATCCCAATCGCGAGAGTAGGCAGAGGCACCACATATAATCAATTTCGGTTTTTCGCGCAGAGCAATTTCCTCCATTTGGTCGTATTCTACATATCCGGTTTCTTTTTTTACGCCATAGAAGAAATTCTTAAATCGTTTTCCCGAGAAGTTAACAGGAGATCCATGCGTAAGGTGACCACCATGAGATAGGTCAAATCCTAAAATAGTATCGCCCGGCTCAAGACATGCTAAGGTAACCGCATAATTTGCTTGAGATCCAGCATGTGGTTGGACGTTAGCCCATGTGATATTAAAGAGTTTTTTCAAACGTTCTATCGCCAAATTCTCGACTTGATCAACCACTTGACAACCTCCGTAGTACCGCTTGCCAGGAAGGCCTTCAGCGTACTTATTCGTTAATACTGAACCCATAGCTTCCATAACTTGGTCACTTACAAAGTTTTCTGAAGCAATCAGTTCAATTCCTTCAAGTTGTCTTTTTTTTTCTTCTGCGATTAAATCGAAAATGGCGGTATCTCTAGACATGTAAATAATTTTTAATCAAAAATAGAAATTAGTTTGAGTTATTGAGATTTCTCTGCGGGTAAAAATGAAAAAACTAAACCCAAAACTATTATCGGAATAAATGACTGAATAAAAGTCGTCAATGCATGGATGGCTCCGTATAATTCTTCGTAGAAACCAGAAAGCTTTCCGACAGCTGCAAGTAATAGAGCAATTAGTCCTGGGATTAGAAAAGTTGCAATGATAATGCGATTATTCTTTTTATTTTTGAATGCATTTCTCAGCGTGATAAATGTAGTAAGGAAAAATAATAAAATAAAAACACCTGTCAGAACAAACTTAAGTATGTTGATTTGATGAGGTGTCCACTCCAACAAAAAATGAAATTCATCTCTTGCCGCATTCATCCGTCCATTAACCAAGGTCAGATAAATCCAATTGATATTGTAGAACAAGTAATCGCGCAGAAACCCAATAAGTATAACTGTTATGGCGCCAATAATCAGGCTAGTTTTTCTTGTCATGTGCAATCCGTTTAGCCCATATATACCAGAACAAGAAAATAATGGCATACACAAATATTGTGAAAGTATACAAGTGATTAAAATCTAAATACAGTGGGTAATAATTATTGATTAAAAGAAGTGCCATGACACGAATGACGTTTGCAAGGTGTATAGCGATAAGTCCAATAGGTATAAACCACGATTTAGATTTGATTGGTCCTGGATAAGCAATAATAAAGATTGTAAAAACGGAAAACAGCTTGAAACCATTACAAGCATCTCCAATCCAAATACCCCGGTAATTGCCTTCGTTTAAATATAAGACTACGTGATCGGACTCATAGACTATGTCAGCACTCTTATCTATCCAACCAAAAGCAGTTTGTGCAAGGTAGGCAATATTGCCGTTTAAATAAAAATCCCAATTGGTATGAGGACTGATGCCAAGGTGATATGTCAATAGCCAAGCGAGATATAATCCTGCTGCTACGATTAAAAACCGGATTATATCATTTTGGTTAAAATCGAGTGGCATACCAAAAGTTCAAAATGGTCTATGCCTTAGTCTGTTTTTTTTGGGTATAAAGTAAGCCAGCTCCCAGCAGTAAGCCTCCTGTAACAAGAAACATGAGTCCTCCGTCAATTGGAATACATTCTGGCTCCCAACATGGTGGGGTCGTTCCTGTTGTTCCACCTCCACCTGGGGGTGGTCCTCCAGGAGGTTGACTGAATGAAAATATAGAAGAAAAGAGCGCCAACGCTATTAGCGTCAGTCTCGCAATAAATCTAGTAATAGCTGTTCTAAATACTTTCATGTGATGTTTACAAAATCACTTTTTGGGTTACCACTTCATCCCCTGTTGTGAATGTTATAATGTGGAATCCAGTTAAATTTTCTGGCAAAGTTATTAAATTCTTACCAGACAATAACGTCGTCGTAGTTTTATAAACGATCTCTTGTCCCAAAATGTTGGTTAATGTGATAACCGTAGGTGCTCTGTATGTGATGTCAGACTGTACATTCAAGAGATTACCCATTTGAGTAATTTCAAGGTTGTTTTGAATTGCAGTACCACTCTCATTTTCTACTACTTCAATGCCTACATCTTCTGCGTCAGCTGCGTTTCGCAATATTAAAGTAAAGCGTACGTTTTCAGATTCTTCAGCTTCACCGTAAAAAACATAGTTTTCTTCTTTCAAGTCTATCGTTTCTCCTGTTTTATGATCATATAAAAGGATGTCTTGATAATCTCTAAAGTAAGCCCAATTCCCTAATGAAACTGTGTGATACGCATCATTCACTATGCGAACAAATAAATCAAATGATTTGTCTCTTGTATCAGGTGCGATACAGTTTTTGCGAATCAAGTTATCTCCGTCTTTCACTGCAATAGACGGAGCTCTTTCTTTTCCAGTGCTAAGGTGACGGATATCCATTATGTCATCTATACCATCAGTCGCTCCAGCCTTCTCTTGCAACATTACTGTACATGCGTATGGTGTTTCGTTTTCCGTTAGCGTCAAGTGTAAGTTGTTGTCTTCTGCATCTGCTGTTCTGATGTAGGTCGCATCGGCAGATACTTTGTTGGCTTGGGTAAATGTTACCGTTCCTACCGATCCCGCATACACCCAAACCGCTTGTCCAGAAGCTATCAAGCCGTCTCCAGTTATTTCAGGGATACTCGCAGTTTCTGAGTCTTGGTCGTACCATTGATATCCTCCAGTTGAAGCATCGTAAACGTAAAAATATCGGCTAATCGAGCCGCTCTTTGTAAGTGTGTTGTAGGCAATTGGAGAAGCATAGGGATTCCCCATTATAGTCCATCCCGTAGTGAAGGATTTGACAACTTCTGTAGCAGGGTTCAAGGTACCCTGTGAACGTAAAGTTGTTCCTTCAAAAGTTTCAAGATCTGTCCCCATAAATACTTCATAACCTCTCAAATTTACAATTGGATCAGAACTGCTTAATACATCGTACTTAATACTATGGTCTGTCCAAGTAACCGAACGGAAACAATAACCATCAAGTTCATAGGCACAACCATCAGGAAAATCAGGTCCGCTCATGGCTAAGTCTGGATCCCAATCGTCAAAAGTGCTTCCTATTACAGGTGAGCAAATATTTCTCCAATCGGCCCAACCAGCTGGTATAAACCTTTCAACCGTTAAATTTCCTGTAACACTTGATGAGCCAATAATAGACCCTATTCGGCCACTTTGATCAGCTCCTGTAGAAGTAACTACAAACTTTGTACTTGCATCGAAAATGATATCACCGGAATTGACATCCAAACTACCGTTCAAATTGAATTGTTGTTCTTTGAATGTTAATGAGTTTCCAATTCCATTATCTACGAGAATGTCGTTAATTTCAGCAACATAAGCAAAAGTCGACAAGATCGTCATTTCCTGAGGCACAACTCCTGTGAATGCTACTGTTCCTGCAGTGAAATCGATTTCACCCGTGATATCAAAATTTTGATTAATATCCAACGTTACTTCGTCATCTGACATGATTAATTCGCCAAGGAATTCAACTTTTAAGTATCCTGTAACAGCATCAACGTCAACCGTCACCGATGTACTAGGGTCAATGTAAACTTCGTCATTTGCTCCTGGGATACAAGTACAATCCCAAGTTGAGGTTTCACTCCATAGACCATCAGTAATTGAATGGATCACTAAGATCTCAGGAATTCCAGAAATGGTAAAGTAATCACCATCTTCCAGGTTTACTTCAAATGTAACAACTCCTGCTTCGTATGTCCCAGTTTCGACGGAGCAATCAGAGAAATCACCATCGTCATCAATTAATAAACGATAAGAATCCGCTGCAGCGTAATCGCCATCTCCCATGTTGAAAGAAAGTGTTGTGGTTCCTACGTCACCAGTCTCTCCGACACGCCAAGTACGTTCTAAACGTTCGTGGTCATCTACATCTAAATCTACTGGTAAATCAGCATCTGTATATGTAGTAAAAGAGTGGTCAGAATGTGCAACAAGGAAGTATTCATCACTTCCAAGGTCAGTAGCCCCTGATAACTCAAGTTCTCCAGCCCCTTGGGCAACAGTTTGCGAATTGGAGCCATCATTTCCAATACCTATTAAACCAAACTTATGTTCAGCTTCATAGTCATAAAGGTCAGTAGGAATACTCATGCTGTATTTAGCACCTAAATAATTTTCAATCAGCACTTTCTCGAGGTCATTCAATGTTGATGTATAAAGAATTACCTCAGCCATCTCACCTGTATAAGTGTAGCTCGAAACTGCAGCAGCATTTTGATTACCCAAATAGTTTTCTATGTGTCCCGTTGGAGTAGTAAATGTCGCGGTTTTGGACATCTCAAGATCTCCCTGATTATAGGTCTTGATTGTCGTCGGAGTTATTTCCGTTTGGAGGAACGAAGCTCCCGGAGGATCCGTATATCGTACCCATTTAATTGTAGGAGAGTATTGGGCACTAATTATGGTGTTTTGCCCATTGTTCATGTACGTTCGAAATTTTCTGTAGTTCGAAGTATAATTTGCAACAATAAGCATATCGCTCGTCGTCGTCGTACGGTCATATACGATGAAGTATGTGAACTCGTTCGTTTCCATAGATGGCATTGATCCAGAGATAAGCACGTCGTTAACACCATCAAATGTTAAAGACGGGACCCCTCCTATTCCGTCTATGTTATAGATCGGTTGTCTTTCAGAGAAACCTTGTGTAAAGTTGGAACCATTTCCTGATAGATCAGGCCAAATAGGGATAAAAGATCCATCCGATGCACCCAAAGAATGAGCATCTAGCCAAATTTGGTTTTCAACACTGGATCCTACACCTGCAGGTCCAGTTTGAGCAAACAGTTTGTTAGTAGCTGGGGATACTGCAAGGCAAACCGCTAATGCAAAAATAGAGTAAGTATTGTTTAACATACGCTTAGTATAATTTATTAATTCGTCGGTAACGAGGTAATAATTTACAAAAATAAGTAATTAATTCCATTAAACGAAATGATGTAATGATAAGTCGATGAAAGGGTTAAAATTTTCGTCGAGCACTACTAGTTATCATTTCAGTCATAATCATGTTGAAAATTTTGTTTAAAAAATGACCCATTTTGTTGATAAAAGGGAACTTTTTAACGAATCTACCGTACATTGTCCCAAATACGACGCCAAAAGGTAGCGAGTTAATATGCAGCAGAAAGAACAACAAGCAAGTGGACCCTCAAATAAATTGATTGAAGCAAAAGACATTCTTTTTATTTGGAAAATGATATTAAAAAATCTCGGTTTTTTAATTGGAATTCCTCTTATAGCTTATGGTGTAGGGTATGTTTATACCTATCGTTTGACCAATGTTTATGGTGCCAAGGCAGAGCTGCTTCTTAAATCTAATGAGACCTACGATTATCAGGATCCGATATACAAAGGATTAGGAGCATATGGCGTATACATGGATGTTCAGAATCAAATCCGAATTCTAAATTCCAGAGATTTAATTGGAGAAGTAATCGACAAAATCAGCATAGGAACCTCTTACTACGTAGTTGGTCGAATTAAAAAAGTTGAAGTTTTTGAGACTTTACCTTTTCGCTCAAACGTTACAGTCTTAAATCCCTCTATTTACGAGAGGCCAATCCAAGTTACCATACTAAACAAGGATGAGTATCAGATTGATTACGAAGCGAACGGGCAAACACAGTCTCATCAGTATCATTTCGACAAGGAAGTTTCCAATTCAGACTTTATTTTGGAGTTAGAAAGACAATACGATTTGGATGATGAAAACATTGAAGAATTGAAGGAATCTGACTACGAGATCGTATTTCATTCTAGGGATTTTTTGATAAATAAGTATCAAGCTAGTCTTGCGGTTGAGAATATTGAACATACGAGTGTACTAGAGTTAACAGTGAATGATGAGTTAATCAATAGAGGTATTGTTTACTTGGATTCCCTAACACATACCTATGTCGACTATTCAAAAAGAATTCAGCTAGAAGTAAACGAGAATACACTGAATAACATCCAAAAACAGATCGATACAGTGAGCGTTTTGATTGAGGAAAAGGAGAGGGAGTTATTGGCCTACAAGGATAAAAATGCAATATTGAATATTGACAAAGAAGAGGATGACTTTTTTGCGGAATACATAGCTTATACCAAACAGAAGCGATTAATTGAGCAAAAAAGAAGTTCAGCATTGGCATTGCGTGAATATATAGAGACGTCTCCAGATAATCGTGTTCTTCCCCCTTCATTTTATATCGAGCAAAATGATTTGTATTTGAAAGAAGCGATCGGAGAAGTTCGTAAAAAACAAATCCGATATGAAATAGATAAGACTCAAAAATCGGAGGAGAACCTCAGTATGATACATGCTAGGAAAGAAATTGCTTTATTGAACAACGATATTCTTAACTATCTAGAAAACCTTTTAGTGGCGTTGAATGCCGAAATTGAAACGGCAAATGATTTTATATCTAATTACAAAAATGACATACGAAAATTACCAAAATCAGCACAAGGTGTTTTAAATATTCAACGCGAACTGGATGTCAACAACAAGATGTATTTGTTCTTACTCGAGAAAAAGACGAACACCTTGATAGCTAGAGCTGGTATCATCCCTCAAGTACGCATTATTCAAAATACCGTAAGCACAGGAGTAGTTTATCCGAATAAAACAAAAATCATCCGACTTTTTGTTCTGGGAGGTTTAGTGCTGGCTTTTCTCATAGCGATAATAAGAAAACTCTTTTTTGAAAAAATCGAGAATGTGAATGAATTGGCTGAAGTCGCCGAGATAAATATTATTGGAGGTGTTCCATTTGTGAAAGACATGACACAGGGCATCGTTATTGAATCCAATCCTAAATCTCATGTCACAGAAAGTTTTAGGACGATAAGAACTAACCTGGCCTTTTTGGGAAATCCAGATGAAGGAAAAGCACAGAAAATACTTTTGTCTTCATTTTTTCCGGGAGAAGGAAAGACTTTTTGTTCTTCTAACTTATCTAATCTTGTAGCAAGAGGAAATAAAAAGACGATCATCATTGATTTCGATTTGCACCGACCGAAAGTTCATAAAATGTATAAGTTGCCGAATACTTCAGGTGCATCCAATTTTATCATTGGTAAAAGTAAAATTGAGGATATTATACACAAAGATGTTTATGAAAATCTCGATATAATAACAGCTGGACCTGTTGCTCCAAATCCTTCTGAACTAGTGTTGCGTGAACAGGTGAAAGAGTTGATTGATTTCGCTGATTCAAATTATGATTATGTCATTATTGATACGCCTCCGTTTGGTTTATTAAATGACACACTTGAACTTCTTTCATATGTAGATATGTTCTTGATCATTATGAATACTAGATATACACGCAAGAAAGGTGTAGAGCATGTGGGGCAAATGTTGGAGAAATACGATAACATTGGAAAAGGATTAATCCTTAATGGTATTCGAGAGAGCAGATTACAGCATTACTATTCGAAATACACTTACAAATATACCTATGGTTACAACTATGGTTATGGTTATGGTTATGGCAGTACATATGGAAGTGGATACAGTAGTAATGATGAATACTAGATCAAATGGATAAGGTTCACTAAAATCCCGTTCTACTTACATCCCTTTTTATTCAAAAGTTTAAATGTTGCTTTTTCATTTGATTTCATCTAAATTTGATGGAAATGAAATGGATACTTACTTTAAGCTGCATTATTTGTTGCAGTGGAGCTTTATTTTCTCAAATAAATGATCGATCAACATTTGCCGTCTTTTTTCAGATTGAGACGAATGATACTGTTTTGATAGCCGCAGGACAAGTATTGTCTGGAACAGACATGGATAACAGTTTACATGGATATTATCCCCTACAACAAACCATGCTTTCAGTTTCAGAACATTTACCCAATGATTATCAAGTAAATGTTTTTCCAAATCCGTTTCAGGATCTGATTTATGTTACTTTAAATAATAACTATATTAATAGCTATTCGATAGAAATAACGGATGTGTCTGGTGCTATTGTATTTGCAGAAAAGAATACATTTCAATTATCCGAAATATCCTGTATTCATTGGGGAAGAGGCATATATATAATAAGGATATTGTCAAATGATGGGAGTTTAATATTTGCCGAAAAGATAGTAAAGCAGTAAATGCAAATGAAGAGATTATACATACTGCTTTTTGTTTTGTTAGCCAACATTAGTTCTGCTCAGGATAGCTACAAACAAATGAATCTTCAAGGACAGCTTATAGGCAGAGGAGAAGGAACCACAAGTCTCGAATGTATGATTTTAGATGAGTTAGGAGATACTTTGTGGAGAGCTAGCTATGGATCTGTACCGATTCATGAGTCTGGAATGTTTAGGCTGGATATTGGTTCTGGAGATTACATTTCCGGAACTTATCCATCTTTTGAAATGATTGCTTGGATGAATGCGATCCGATTTGAACTTTACGAACTTGATCCAGATAGGAGGTTGATTGGCGTTTATGGCATTTCAATTGTACCATATTCTTTCCATGCAAAAAGTGTTGATTCCGCCCCCCTATTATTTGATCTCAATGATACACCGGAGGACACAGCCGAAGAAGGAGATGTTTTTCGTTTTGATGGTTTTTACTTTTTATGGTCGAATGACAGCTTGTATACCAATCCCTATGCCGAATTGGCAGATAGTATTTCCTATGCTGACACTGTTTGGTTTGCTTTCAATGATGAATTTGCAGATTCTTCATCTTTTTCGTTGTATACGGATACCGCGGATTACGCTTATTCTATGTTTGAAAGTGATTATGGAGATACGGCTAGATATGCAGATTCTGCTGGAAGAGGTTTTTATTCAATGGGTAATTGGGGGATATTTGGAAATAATTCTACAGTAGATACTAATTTCATCGGCACTACTACAGCCGATAGTTTAATTTTTAGAACGAATAACGTTTCTCGCTTTATCATATCAGACTCTTCTGTTCGCAATGGAATTGAAGGAAAAGGCTTCCGATGGGAAACTAATAAAGGTTATTTGGTTACTCCCAATGATTCAATCGGCCCCACGGAATTTGGGGGAGCTCATTTATATTTTAATGGAGATAGATCATTACTCCATGCTGGTAGAAGCGATGAATCTATTGATACTCTTATGGGACAATACAGCTTTGCATTTGGTGAAAATGTTGGGACAAATGGAACATATTCTACGGTGTTTGGAAAAGATACGTATGGGGATACAGCTATTTTTGCCGCAACAACCCCATACGCCGCAATTTCTAGTTTTGCGTTGGGAAGAAATTGCCACGTTACGCACATGGGAGTTGCAATCGGTGACAGTGCAATTGCTGGTTATTACAGAAACATCGCTATAGGGCACAGAGCGATTGCGACTACTGCATCTGCAGGCACAGCAATTGGGGATAATTTATTGGTTACAGGAGCTACCAGTTGGGCTGCTGGACATAATTTAACTGGTACGGGTAATTTCTCGACGGTACTCGGAACAAATGCAAGTACTAATGGGCATACTGGTGCATTCGTTTATGGTGATGCTTCGACTGCTGACACGGTCATGAACACAGCAGCCCATCAATTTATGATTAGAGCAGCGGGAGGTTACGTATTTTACAGCAATGTAGGGTTGACGATGGGGGTTGAATTATTGCCTGGTGCGGGCAGTTGGTCCATGATTTCAGACAGAAATAAGAAGATGAATATCCTGGCACTAGAACCGGCTATTTATCGGCCTGTTTTTGACAGTTTAACCATATATAATTGGAATTATTTGGGAGGGATGACAAGTCATATAGGGCCTATGGCTCAGGATGTCTATGGTTTATTTCATATTGGCGAAAAACCATATTTAATCAATATGATAGATAGTGATGGAGTCACCATGTTGGGAATTCAAATGTTGAGAGGAGCGCTTGAGGAAATCAAACTTCTTGATCAAAATACAGTCGAAGAAGAAATTGAAAAAGAAAGAGACGCGTTGGACGAAATGGAGCAACGCATAAACATATTATATGAAGAATTGGATAATCGTTAGTAGCTTATTGATACTTTCTCTGAGTGGCTTTGCCCAGAGTTTTTCAGAAGGTATGTCTTATCAAGCACAAGTGTTTGATGAGGATGGAACATTTATGTCCGGAGCTACAGTAGGAATTGAATTTTCTATACGCACTGGAAGCATGGGCGGTACAATTGTTTGGCAAGAACGACACACTGTGGAACTTAATGACTGGGGACATTTTACTGCTGTCATCGGAGAAGGTATCTCTACTGGAACAGGAACAGCGGTTGCTTTCGCAGAAATTGATTGGGCTGCTGATATACATTTTCTTGAAATGGCTGTTGATCGTACTCTAATGGGGACATACCTGACAAGTTTGAACCAACAAATGATGGCAGTGCCGTATGCTTTTCATGCCAAAACAACTTCTCAGGAATTTGCTTTATCTCAGTTGTCAGATGTCGATACGACAGGAATTGAAGAAGGTGATATCTTAAAATGGAATGGAACAAATTGGGAGGCGCAAGAAGATCTTGTAGCAGATACGGTTGATTTTGCGCATTATTCGGATACGGCTAATTATGCTGATACTGCCGATTATGCTTTAAATTGCGAAACTCCAATCTGGGTGGAAAGCGCAGGATACGCGATTTTATCAGATTCGGCAAATTATGCCATTGATGGTTATCACAGCTTATATGCTGATTCAACACTGTTTGCTGATACAGCCGGAGTAGTGATGTACGCCATAAATAACTGGGGTATTCATGGGAATGATAATGTGGATGGAAGTGAAAATTTCTTGGGAACAATTGATTCAGTTGACCTGGTTGTTAAGACCGATAGCATTGAAAGGATGCGGATTAAAGCAAACGGAGATATAGGCGTCGGAATTGATGAACCGCTAACTGGTTTTCATGTCAATAATACGAACGGTGCTTTATTTACAGGAACTTATGGTATTGGAGATATTCCAACTGAAGGAGCAGGAACTAGAATGATGTGGTACCCTAAAAAGGCGGCGTTTAGAGCGGGTTATGTTTCTAGTTTTCAATGGGATGATGGTTTAATAGGGAATTATTCCTTCGCAACAGGATATGGAACGAGAGCGACGCAGCCATATGCGGTGGCTTTTGGATTTAATAGTCAGGCTACTGGAGAAGGGGCTTTCGCTGTTGGGAATGCATCCATATCATCAGGTGATTGGTCTTTCTCTGCCGGACATAATCCGCAGGCTACTGGAGATCACAGTATAGCGCTAGGACGCGGTGCTCTAGCTTATGCGGAGAGTGCAATTGCAATTGGGTATCACCCGACTGCTGACGGACTCTACTCACTATCCCTTGGCAATTATACTTATGCTCACGGTGATAATTCGGTGGCTATTGGATATCACTCTTGGGCGCTTCATGACGGAAGTTTTATATACAATGATAAGGCGGATGCCTTTGGTTATGTGGAAACAACAGCAGAAAATCAATTTATGGTAAAAGCATCTGGTGGGACTGTTTTCTATTCTGATGCTGATTTGACAACCGGTGTAGAATTATTACCTGGTGCCGGGGCCTGGTCAATTTTATCTGACAGGGAACGAAAAGAAAATATAACCACCCTCGACGCAAGTGAATATTTAAATCGTTTGGATAGTGTTAAGGTTTATGAATGGTCATATATCGCGCAAGATTCTAGCATTCGTCATATTGGGCCTATGGCGCAAGATTTTTATAAAGCGTTTGAATTGGGTGATGATTCAACAACAATTAATTCTGGTGATTTTGACGGTGTCAATATGTTATTGATTAAGGCTTTGGATGAGAAGATGGATAAATTGGAAAAACAAGAGGCCGAAATGATGGAAATGCAAAATCAATTAGAGGAGTTGAAAGAACAACGTCAACGTCTTGAGCGTATGTTGATTTTATTGGAGCAGAAGGTTGCTGTAGAGCAGGAAGTCGGTGATTTGGTCCCAACGGAGGAGTAGTTAATTTCGCTTTAAACTCTCTCGAACTTTCCCCTGAGCGCGATATATTTTATCTAATAATCGATGCTTTCGCAGTCTTCTATGAATTTCGTTCAGGGTCGAAGTAGATAAAAATAAGTCATTATTATCTTTAGATTTGATTACTCCTTCAATAATCGACAAAGGACCTTTTACTGTATGCTCATACAACCAATCACTTCCTTTATTTGATGCATTATCATAGTTAGTTTTATTATTAAGGTAATCTGATAATAGGTTTGAAATAGCTGCAGGACTATTCGCATTGAGGACTGGATAAAGCCATTGATAGTCGGATTGATAAAGCATATCATCCCGATAATGAAGTAGTGGTTTGTTAGTAGCCAAAGATTCGTTAACTACACCACAAGTAAGCCAGCTGTTTTTAAATTGACCACATGCAATATCCGACAGCATAAGGCCAAACATGATTTCTTTTCTATCCATCAAAGGCATCCAATGAATATGTTTTTCAATGGACAATTCTTGAATTAGATTTTTAGAAGCTTCAACATTGATTCCATAATCGAACAGAACGAGTCTTGCATCAAGGTCATTTAACCGAAGAAATTCTGCAAAACCTCGAATAAGTTGATCATTTCCTTTGTCATGAACGGCCATTTTTCCGGTCAAATTAAAACCGTTATGGCGTGAATGAGAAAACAACATCAACGACGATTCCTTACGAATGTTTTGAAATACAGTAGCATGCTTTAAATTGAATGTTAGCGCCTTGCCTTCCAAATCAGTGTATTGATGAATATAGACCATTGGTCCTGACGTATTGTGATAAGTAGCGCTGGTCTTTAATTTTGTTTTAAAAGGAAAATGGATATCATATTCATCAGGAAAAAGAATTGTATTGATCTCTCTGATTCCGAGTTCTTGAAGTTGACTGAGCATGCCAACTTCGCGTTGCCACCATACGGCATCCGTATCTTTTGGTCTAGATTGTTGAAAAGGAAGGGCGTATATATCACTGCCATGCGGAATGAAAATGTCCAGTTTTCGACCTATAAGTGCAATCAATGCAGGTGCTATATCAGATCCAATCAGGAAATCAAAATCACCCAATTCACGCCTTAGTTCTAAAGCAAATTCCTTTTTATAAATTGTTGATTTTGTTTGACTGAGTTGATGATAATAGGTGATGTATTCATCATCGTAGCTATCTGCGCTTGGATGAAAATGTTTGGGTTCATCGGACAACACAAATAAATGAGCATCATATCCTGCATCCCTTAAATACCTACATAGGATGAACATCATATTATTCATGTTGCAGATGCAAGCAATTTTTATTCTACTTTTCATGATTTGGGATATTCGAATCGAACCGAATCGCCTTCAACAATTACATTACCAACTTGTCGAGCAGGATTGCCTGCAATAATCGCAAAATCTGGAAAGCTCTTATTTACAAACGAATTTGCTCCAACTAGGCAATGTTTGCCAATTGTCGTTCCCATTGTGATAATTGATTGCGGACCAATATAGGTGCTTTCTCCAATCTCCACCGAAGCATATTCTATAGGCAGTTTTCCTCCACTTAAAGTCTGCTTGATATTATTATGAGTATAAATATGAACACCTGCGGATATTGTCGCAAAATCACCGATTTTAAGACCTCCAGTGCCATCTATTATTGTCATTGGGCCAATCCATACCTTTTTTCCTACCTCGGGCTGTCCATAGATATAGCTAGATTCATAAACGGAAGTGTTTTCACCCCAATTGAGTGATTTTGCCTTGTCCCATCTATCGAAGATTTCTTCGGAAAAGGGGAGTTGGCGATCAAATTGTTGCTTAAAAGCATCGGATAAATGGCTATGTAACTCTTGGAGTTCATCAAAGAGTTTTTTACTCTCAACGTTATTTTCCAGAGCTTTTCTGCGATCCATTACATATTGCTTTTCATCCACTCAGCAGTTCGGCGAATACCTTCTTCTAAATCTACTTTTGCTTTAAAGCCTAGGATGTTTTCACTTTTATCAACAGACGGTATGCGCAATGCAATATCAGCAGAAAGAGCATCCTTGAAAATTATCTTTGAAGATGAGTTTAATACACGACAAACAGTTTGCGCCAATCCTAGGATTGTAATAACCGCTCTGGCATTTCCTATATTGAAACTCTCACCAACCGCTTTGTCATTGTCTAGGCATTTAAAGATGCATTCAACAAAGTCATCGACAAAACACCAAGCACGAATTTGATTTCCGTCTCCGTGAATAAAAATATCCTCGTTTTTAAGGGCTTTTTTTATAAAAATTTGAATGGCACCTTCTCCAGTTTGTCCTGGGCCGTATACATTAAATGGTCTCACAGTTACAACTGGCAACTCATATTGCGTAAAATAAGCATGAGCTAAATGTTCTCCTGCTAATTTACTCACGGCATAAGTCCAACGAGCTTCCCCAGCCGATCCCGATACTGTTTCATCTTTCTCCGAAGATTTAAATGCCATAGAGCCAAAAACCTCAGATGTCGAAAAGTCGATAAATCGATCTGAAATCCCATTGTTTTTCGCAGCTTCCAGAGCATTTGCTGTCCCCATCATGTTTACACGCATGGTGGTCACCGGATTCTTAATTACCGTATCAATACCCGCAATACCTGCTGCATGGATAACTACATCAGCTCCTTTCATAGATGCGTTCAGTAAATCAAAATCCAACACATCTCCTTTAACAATTTTCAGATTTGTATGGTCTGAATAACCACTGCCTGATAAGGTGTCACGGTGAAAATTATCGAATACCGTAATGTGATTATCCTCTATTAATCGTTGTATGAGCGTATTCGCGATAAAGCCAGCGCCCCCAGTAATAAATATATTTTTTCCTTTCATGTTTCTGGTCAGTCTGTGAAATGTAAGTTATTCTTTACAAATCATTCACTTATTTGGTTTATTTCAAATTATTTAATTCGTTTGCAATATAGGAAATATCCGCGCCCGATAATTTTTCGTACAAAGGTAGTGCGATTCCATTTTTGTACGCATTCATGGAATTCGGAAATATGGAATCAACATCCAAACCATACTTTTTTTGATAAAATAGTTGTGCTGGAATGCATTGAGCACCATAATTCGTTCCAATACCATTTTCTCTTAAGGTGTGTATGACTTTGTCTCGATCCATAGTCTCATCTACTAAAATATGGAATGTCTGCCAACTGTGTGATCGGTTTTCTGGTGTGATCGGTAAATTAATAGCAGTATGTTTAATGTCATTCAAATATTGGTCAGCAAGTAATTGCTTTTTCTTCAATATCTCATTGAAACGCTGAAATTGACTATTCACCAATGCTGCCTGTATGTCTGTCATTCGATAATTGAATCCAGCAACTACAAAATTCATTTGATTATTTTCGAAATGAATGCCATGATTACGCAGCGTTCGGGCTTTATCCGCATAATCAGCATTATTGGTAGTGATTAAACCGCCCTCGCCAGATGAGATTGCCTTACGAGGATGCAGTGAAAAGGAACCAAATTCACCAAATGTACCCACGTGTTGATCATTAAAAGTTGCGCCCAGTGCACAGGCAGCATCTTCAATGATTGCCAATTTATGTTTTTTGGCGATTAGAACAATTTGATCAATATCACATGGTAATCCAAATTCATGAACGGGTATGATTGCTTTTGTCCTGCGTGTTATGGCCGATTCAATTTTCAGTGGGTCGATATTGAACGTGTCTGGTTGAATATCAACAAAGACGGGAGTTGCTCCAACTAGTTCTACCACATTGGCTGTGGCAACATAAGAAAACGCAGGAACGATCACCTCATCTCCTGGTCCAACTCCTAATATGCAAAGTGCTAGATGCATGGTTGAGGTTCCATTGGAGCTCGCGATAACATGTTTTGAATCTGTATAGGCTGCAATTGCCTCCTCAAAGGCAGCTACCTCTTTACCCTGAACCAACATGCCGGAGCGAAGAACCTTATTGACTGCATCAATGTCCTTCTCCCGAATATCTGGGCTAGCGAGTGGAATAAATTTGTCCATATTAATCAATCTTCCATTTAGATTCGAAACGCACGTAGCCTAGCTTAAAATCAAACGTATAACCGGCGTTGTCTCCTTCCCCAATTTGCATCACCGAAAAATCAAAAACATTCTCAACAAACTCCAATGTAATTCCATTCGTTTGATGTACACCGATCGTAATCGAATAATTACCGGGTTGAAGTTGATTGTTAATTTGACATTGAACAAGATGAGTTCCTTTTGAAAGCGGCTGTTTCGCATTGGATTCGTATTTATTCATGGTATGCACTAATTCTATGCCGTCCCTTGAACGAATGCGAACGTCCAATAAAACGTCATTCAAGTCCTGCATGCATTCTAACGTCATGTTTAATCGTATGTCAGAAAGATAGTTTACCCGATCAACAGACTCACTAGCAACATTTAGCAATTGAATTTTTCGATACTTCACCAGTCCTGAATTAATACTGGATGCCTCCTCAGGAATCAATCCCTCAGATGAAGTTTTTGTCGTTGAAGCCAAATACGTCTCAATGACCTCATTCATATCACCTTGCTGTACTATTTTACCACGTTCCATCAAAAAGCCTTTTTTGCATAGGGCTTTCATGGAGGCCATGTTATGACTGACGAATAAAACAGTGCGTCCTTCGCCACTAATGTCTTTCATTTTACCGATGCACTTCTCTTGAAACTCGGCATCTCCAACCGCAAGTACTTCATCAACAATGAGTATTTCGGGTTCGAGATGAGCAGCAACTGCAAAACCTAATCTGACGATCATTCCTGACGAATATCTTTTAACAGGAGTGTCAACGTATTTTTGACAGCCGGAAAAAGTGATGATTTCATCAAGTTTCCGACTAATTTCGGCCCGACTCATTCCTAAAATAGCACCGTTAAGATAGACGTTTTCTCTGCCCGTAAGTTCCGGATGAAACCCCGTTCCAACCTCTAACAGTGCAGCAATTCGACCTTTTACTTGGATGATGCCGGTGCTTGGTGCCGTTACGCGGGATAATAGTTTCAGTAAAGTGGATTTACCTGCTCCATTTTTTCCAATTATACCCACCATTTCACCTTGTTGAATATCAAAGTTGATATCCTTTAAAGCCCAAACATATCCTTTTGTACCAGAACCTGCACGATCGTTTTCTTGACCGAGCATAAGATAGGGATCTTCTTTTCCTCTAACGCGATGCCAGAATCTATTCAAGTCATGCGATAATGTACCTGTACCAACTTGTCCAAGTCGATATTGCTTTGAGATATTTTCAGCCTTTAGTACAGATGTCATGTTCAGTTCTTATCCGCTATTAAACGGTGTCCATAAATGATTTTTCGACGCGATTAAAAATGATGATACCAAAAAACAATAAAACCACCATAAATACAAAACTATATCCGAGCCAAAACCAGCTAAATTCTCCGGCACCTAAAAAGGCATATTTAAATGCCTCAATGATATTTACCATGGGGTTTAACTTGAACACCCATGCATATTTACCCATCATTGATATTGGAATGACCACTGACGATGCATACATGAAAAGTTGAACACCAAACTGCAGCAAGAACTTCATGTCCTTGTATTTGGTGGTTATTGATGAGAAGATCACACCGAAACCTAAACTAAGTCCTGCCATCATCAAAACAAGAGCCGGCACAACTGCTAATGCGGCATTCGGTGATATTGAATATTCCGTATCAAAGAAATAATAATAACCCCAAACGCCAAGGAGCAAAATCAATTGTATTGCAAATTTCAATAAAGAGGATACGGTAATTGACAACGGTACAATTAAGCGCGGAAAAAATACCTTACCAAAGATATTTTGGTTTTTGGTGAAGGTCTCTGACGTTTTCGTAAGACAGTCTGCAAAGTAATTCCAAAGGGTCAAACCTGCCAAATAGAACAATAATGGGGGCATTCCTTCCGTACTGATTTTTCCAAAAAATGAAAAGATCAACCAGAACATAAGCGTAGTTAAAACAGGCTGAATAAAAAACCATAAGGGTCCTAAGACGGTCTGTTTATATATGGCTACAAAATCACGTTTGACAAAAAGGAACAGTAGATCGCGATAACGCCAAACCTCACCCAGCCGCAAATCCATCCAGCTCGTTCTTGGTTTTATGATTAAATCCCACTTCTCCTCGCTGATCATATCAGAGTTTCATTTTAGAGATAAAATGCTCGTTTGCCAGCAGTTTTTGAATCCCTTCTTCAATCGTTATTAGTTCTCTTCCAAGAATCTTCTTCATTTTCGAATTATCTGGTTGACGTCGAGACATGTCGCCCTCTTTTAAAGGGGGAAGATGAACGATTTCAGAACGACTACCTGTGAGTCGAATGATCAGTTCTGCTAATTCTTTTATAGAAATGACGACATCACCACCAATGTTGATGACATCATTTACAAATAAATCATCATTCAACGATTTGATCGTTGCTGTTATATTGTCGGTTACATAACAAAAGGTTCTAGTCTGGCTTCCATCTCCGTATACTGTGATCGGTTCATTTTTCAGCGCTTGTGATATAAATCGGCTGATTACAAAGTCCGTTGTTTGGTTTGGACCGTAGGTATTGAAGAATCTGAAAATCGTATAATTCAAGTCATATTCTTGAAAGTATGATTTACAGAAGGCCTCACCGATGTTTTTCACAACGGCATATGGCACGCGTGAATTTAGTGGCGTCGTTTCTTCATGCTGCGGAATCGTTACAGGTTCACCGTATACCTCAGAGGAGGATGAGAAAAAGAAGCGTTTAACTCCTGTATTCTTTGATAAAGACAACATATGTTTAATCCCTTCAATGTCCTTAAGGACGCTGATTGGATTTTCTTGTGTTCGTTGCACACCAACATACGCAGCGTAATGAAAAACATAATCAAACTGGTTGGATAACATGATATTTGTAATCTCTTCACGGTCATTGACGTCCGCTTTAATAAACTTGAAATTAGCTACATTGTTCGGCAGTTTAGAACGACTGCCAGTTGAAAGGTTGTCGACAACTGTAACAAGTGTGTTTGGTTCTGCTAGGAGTCCTTCAACAAGAGCACTGCCCACATTACCTGCACCACCTGTAACTAGAATTTTGCGCATAAGTGTTTTCTCCATTTCTTTTCAATTTACAATATTAACAATCTCAACGGATTAATACTGCTGTATTTTGTAATAGATATAAACGGTTAATTATGGATTATTCGTCATATACTTGAAAAGCTTTTTTAAATTTGACCCTCGATAGATGGCTTCAAAAAAGGTTCTAAATATTATTTCTGAGCATTATCCTTACGGTACTGGTGAACAGTTTTTTGATGCTGAGGTAAATACATTAGCGTCGTATTATGATGAAATTCAATTGTTTCCTCTTATTCGAAAAGGTGAATTAAGAAAACTTCCGGATAACGTAAAAGTAAATAATGTACTCTCAGACATGCCGCGGGTGGTCTCGAAATCAGCCACATTTCGGGATATTTCCCTGATTTTGAAAATTGTCTTTTTTGAATGGAGAAAATCAGACAAACGCGCTTATATCTTAAAAAAGATGAAACGTTGGTTGGTTTCCATTTCTCAAGCAGCGAGTTTCGGGGAGGAATTTCTTAAGGAGATTGATCAGAATAAGGAGAATCAATTTTATTCCTTTTGGATGAATGACGGAGCTTTAACACTGTCCATTCTAAAAGATAAAGGCAAGATAGATAGCTTCAATTTCCGTGTGAATGGGTTTGATATATTCAATGAAAGACATGAGGCTGGTTATATGCCTTTTCGATTTTACAACTATAAACATGTACGTAAAGTTTTTGTATTGTCTTCTGAAGCATTGAATTATTTAAAAGGACTCAATTGTTTTCCAAATAAGTTGGTGCTAAGTCATTACGGTATATACGAGAATCCAACCAATCGATTAACGGGCACGGAAACGATTCGAATCGTTTCCGTGGCTAATGTCATTCCACTCAAACGTATTGATAAAATTATATCTGCTTTATCTTATTTAGAGGATTTAAAAATATCTTGGACACATTTTGGTGATGGGTTTTTAATGGAAGAGTTAAAAGCTAAAGCATCTGAATTATCGGATAATATTATCGCGGAGTTTAAAGGTAATGTTCCTAACGGTGAAATTATCAATACCTACAATAGCGAACCAGTAAACTTGTTTATCCATACGAGTGAAACGGAAGGTTTAGGAATGGCAATCATTGAAGCGCAGAGCTTTGGCATTCCAGCGGTTGTTATTGGTGTTGGCGGTGTTCTAGATATTGTAAGTGACGAGACAGGAGCGGTGCTGCATCCCCAAGCTGAAGGCGAAGAAATAGCAGCTGCAATTCGCGATGTATTAGAGAGCGAAAAGAATTCAAATGCGTATCGTGAAGTGATTAAAAAGAATATTTATAAAAAGTTTGGTGCAGCACCTAATTACAAGGCTCTGTTCGAAGCGCTCAATGTCGATTAGAACATTAAATGATTTGAATGAAGAAGCGATTGTCGGTATTACTTCCAAACTATAATAACGCTCCCTATTTAAAGGAATGTTTGGAGACTATTGTTGCTCAAACTTTTACCGATTTTCAAGTCATTTTTGTTGATGATTGTTCTACCGATAATAGTGTCAAAATAATCGAAGAATATGGGGATGAGCGCTTTGTTGTCATCAAAAAAAAGAAGAATTCCGGAATAGTGGAGACAATGAACAAGGGGCTTGCCGCAATCGACACGGAATACTATATCCGCTTGGATGGTGACGATCGAATGCGTCAAGATCGTTTTGAACTACTGGTAAAATATATGGATGAAAATCCTAATATCGATGTATGTGGGTCAAGCATTCAAACATTTGGCATAAGAGAAGAATTACAACAGTATCCTCAAAATTCGAATCTGAACAAAGCCAATTTGATTTTTGGTCATTCCATTGGTCATGCCTCTTGCATATTTCGCACGAATACAATTAAAAAGAATCAGATTCAGTATCAGAACGACTACTACCGTTTGGAGGATTATCAGCTCTTTTATACGATTAAGGATATCGCGAAGACAACAAGTTTATGTGAACCATTATATTATTATAGACAGGAGGCATATAACAACGATAGTAGTACCGAAGCGAAAAAGAACTTAGCTTATCACTCATTTTACGAAATGATTCTAAATGATTTAGGTATGTTATTTAACTCTAAATCGCTTGATATTCACATGCAATTGGCAAATAAGTCTGAACTAAAATATGGGTTGAAAGCGGTTGACGCGCATATAAAATCTTTGATAGACGCCAATAAGGATAAAAAACTATTCCCTGAAAATGAATTGATAGAAGTGCTGAGAAATCGAAGGTTAAAATTGCTCTATAAATTCATTGATCTCGGAGAAATGACACGATCGGAGCTCCTAAAAGAAGGAGTGAAGCACCCCGCCTTGTTGAGGTACTTTGTGGCTAAGCAATTCAAAAAGAATCGTTAAATTTGATAGTATATACTTATAATGGATTTAAAAAATAAGACCGTTTTAATAACTGGAGCAGATGGCTTTATTGGTTCGCATTTAACTGAGGAATTGGTTAAAACGGGTGCAAAAGTCAAAGCTTTGTCACAATACAATTCATTCAACAATTGGGGATGGTTAGAACAGGTTTCTTGTCTGAGCGATATCGAGGTGCTTTCAGGGGATATCAGAGATCCACATTATTGTAAACACATTACCAAAGGTGTCGATGTTGTTTTTCATTTGGCAGCATTAATTGCAATTCCTTATTCTTACATTGCTCCAACGTCTTATGTAGATACTAATGTAACTGGAACTTTAAATATTTGTCAAGCAGCCATGGAAAATGGCTGTGAGCGTGTTATTCATACTTCAACTTCCGAGGTATATGGCACAGCGCAATATGTGCCGATAGATGAAAAACATCCATTGCAACCACAATCTCCCTATAGCGCAAGTAAAATTGGTGCCGATAATATGGCCATGAGTTTTTACAATGCTTTTGATGTCCCGATAACAATTGCTAGACCATTTAATACTTATGGGCCAAGACAATCTGCACGTGCTGTTATTCCCACTATAATTTCACAAATAGCGGATGGAGCGTCAGAAATTAAGGTGGGTGATTTGTCTCCTACGAGAGACTTCAATTTCGTACTCGACACATGTGCAGGATTCATTGCTTTGGCTCAGTCTGATGACACAGTTGGAGACGTTTTTAATATAGGATCAAACTTTGAAATATCCATTAAGGACACCTTTGAATTGATAAAAAAAATCATGAAGTCAGACGTTGATTTTGTCGAAGATCCGGAGCGTATTCGTCCAGGTAAGAGTGAGGTTCAACGCTTGTGGTGTGACAACACAAAAATCCATGAAACTACTGGGTTCAAAGCTGCCTATAGCATAGAAAAAGGTTTAGAGGAAACCATTAATTGGTTCACAGATGAGGAGAATTTAAAGCAATATAAATCACATATATACAATGTCTAAAAGAGCAGTCATTTTGGCGGGAGGTAAAGGGACTCGCTTAAGACCATATACGGTTGTTTTACCAAAGCCTTTAATGCCTTTAGGGGATTATCCCATATTAGAAGTGATTGTTCGACAATTGGTGGATGCAGGTTTCGATCATATTACAATGACGGTCAATCATCAAGCAGATTTAATAAAAACCTTCTTTGGAGACGGAGAAAAATGGGGGATTAAGATTGACTATTCTCTAGAGGACAAACCACTTTCTACTATGGGGCCATTAAGTCTTATTGATGATTTACCCGAGAATTTCTTGGTGATGAACGGAGATATTCTAACGGATTTAGATTTCTCTACATTATACAAAGATCACTTTTCGCAAAGCAACATCTTCACAATTTCTTCATTTGTTCGAGAACACGTTAACTTATATGGCGTGCTTGAAACAGATGTAAATCACAAATTGATCGACTTCAAAGAGAAGCCCGTGACGCGTTTCGAAGTGAGCATGGGTATTTATATGCTCAATAAAGCTGTGCTCGAATTCATTCCGCATAATGAACCCTATGGTTTCGATCATCTTATGTTAGACCTGATCAAGGTTGGTAAGAATGCAACCGTGAGACGGTTCAATGGCTATTGGCTTGATATCGGACGCCCGGATGACTATATGATCGCCATTGATGAATTTGAAAAAAATAAAGGGACCTTCTTAAAAAATGGCTAGAATATTGATTACCGGTATTACTGGAACAATTGGTTCAGAACTTGCAACAGCTCTTAAAAAAGAAGGTCACACTGTTGAGGGAGTTTCTGGAAAAAAAAGAATTCAAGATCAAGGTTATTTTGATGCTATCAAAACACCAGAGACAATTGATGCCGTTTATCATTTAGCCGCAAAAACGTTTGTGCCGGATAGCTGGGAGAGCCCAGATGATTTTTCAGAAGTAAATATTTTGGGTACGCATCGAACATTGGAATTTTGCAGAAAAAACAGTGCGAAAATCATCTTTATCAGTTCTTATGCTTATGGCATACCGCAATATTTGCCCATTGATGAAAAGCACCCTGTGTCCGCTGTTAATCCTTATGCGTTGACAAAGATGATGGGGGAGGATTTATGTCATTTTTATGGTAAACACTACAACCTTTCTTATGTCATCATTCGACCGTTTAATGTCTATGGTGCTTTGGGAAATAAATCACTTTTGATTCCTGAAATTATTGAGCAAATAAAAGAAGGGAAACAGGTTAGGGTGAAGGATTTGGCGCCTAAACGTGACTTTATCTTCATTGATGATCTCATAGATTTATTGATTCGTCTTCTGGATTATAACAAAAATGAAACGTTCAATGCTGGGTCTGGCGAGTCCCTATCAGTAGAGGAGGTAATAGCTTGCTGTCAGCGGGTTTTTGCAACAGATTTACCAGTGTATAGTACTAGCCAAAAAAGAAAAAACGAGATTCCAGAAACCTTGTGTGATATGCGTTTTGTTGAGAAAGAGCTCAACTGGAAACCAGGTTTTACATTCGAGGCAGGGGTTAATATGATGAAAACACGACTTAAAAATGGCTAAGAGAATCCTAATACTGGTGGGGATTCCTCATTTTAATTATTACGATGAAAAATCGGCTGTGGCGCTATTTCTTAAACAAGTTAAAACGGCACTTGAAGACGAAAATACGTTAGTAGATTTTCCGGATGCATCAGATGAAGTTCTTGTTCCATCAAAATCAGTTCAAAACAATTCGGGAGTTGTAAAGAATATTCTTAAGAAGTGGAATTGGGGTTATCAAACATTGTCATATGAAGTTTATCGGAGGAAACAAGATGTACTCTTGTCAAAACTTTTGAATAAAAAGCCTTATGATCATGTTGTTGAATTTCATACGGTAGGTTCAACAATTGGAAAAGTGTTAGCAAACAAATGGAAGGCAAAACTCTCGGTCATGTTCGATTCACCAGTGCACGAGCAATTTGTCGAAATGAAAAAGACGAAAACGCTATTTTGGAATCATATAAAGAATTCTGAGAGAGAGATAATGGAGGCTGCGGATAGAATTATGGCTTATTCTCCAGCGTGCAAAGACTATTTAATGAGGCGATATAAAATCAAGGCAACGATGACAACTCTTCCATGTGTTGTTTCTAAACAAACAGTTGAGCGCACTCCTCCAGAAGATGTATTCAATATACTATTTATTGGATCCTTTCTTTCTTGGCATAAAGTAGATCTGCTTGTAAAAGCATTTAAGGAAGTATTGAAATCAAATGAAAAGGCGCGTTTACAATTGATTGGATTTGGAGAAGAATGGGCAAATATTCAAGAATACGTTAAATTCGAGAACCTAGAAGAGCAGATTGAAATGCCTGGTTTCGTCTCGGAGAATGAATTGAATCAATATAAAGCAAAGGCAAATATTGCTATCATGCCTGGTTCAAACTGGTATGGCAGTCCCTTGAAACTATTTGAATATGCCCAATCAGGGATACCATTTATTGCTCCTCAAACGCCTACTGTCAAATCTATTTTCTCTGAAGAACACTGTCTTTTTATCGATTCCTCAAATGAGCTAACTTCATTGATAGCATGTGTCCAAAGCTATGCAGCTTCAGAAAAATTGCGGATCGAAAAGCAAACGCGTGCTACAGAATTGTATGCTGATAGATTTGCATCTACACGGTATCACAAGCAACTGAAATTCGCCTTGATCAACGAAGAACCGTCTTGATAAAATGCTATCTTTGTTAGTATATTGATTGATCGAACAACCAACGAGAAACTTGAACCTAATACAATGAAAATACTCGGAATTTCTGCAAGTTTAAGAAATGCCCGTCGCGGTACAGGAAATGAAACCTTGATACAAGACATTATGAATGCTTCTTCGAAAGATGAATTACAGGCATTCATCACGCAAGAAGCGGCACAGCACTTAAAGAACTTTGAAGACGCTGGTAGAAAGGAAAACTTACCTTTCGATAAAATGTATACCAACCTAAAGAAACAAAAGGGTAACAAAGGTTTAAGTAATTCAGAGGTTGCTCTGGCGGCGGCGCTTTGGAACGCTAAGGAGTTCGGTGTAGAAATCGATCATGTTTCTTTGGCAGAGTATTTTACAGAATCCGGAGAACAGAATTTAGATGTTCTAAAACAAAAACTCCAGGAGGCGGACGGATACATCATTTCAACACCTGTTTATTTTGGAGATCGTGGATCATTGTCACAGTCATTGATTGATTTTATACGTGTAGATGAGGATTTAAAAGCGTCATTTCACGGTAAAGTGTATGCCGGTATTGCAGTTGGAGCTAAGCGAAATGGGGGGCAAGAAACCACATTGATCT
The DNA here is from genome assembly GCA_049611865.1 of Crocinitomicaceae bacterium. Taxonomy (GTDB): domain Bacteria; phylum Bacteroidota; class Bacteroidia; order Flavobacteriales_D; family Crocinitomicaceae; genus Crocinitomix. Next base: position 53,116 of record JBMZAY010000015.1, read on the forward strand.
ACCAATTGATGGACATGTTAAATTGTGGTGCAATGGGCGTTGGTAACGACTCTGAAACCACATCACAGTATGGCGGAACAGGGGTTGCAGGAGATGTAGGTAAAATGCCGGAAGACGCTTATGGTTTGGCGACAGCAATGGGTACTGGAAGAAGATTAGCACGCGTAGTTCGATTGTTGGAGTTAGCAAGAGGATACGGCTACAGTGAGAAGCCCCGAGTGCAATTTTGGATACTTCAGGACAAAGATGATGTTGCAGAAAATTTTGTCAAGGACCTTGTTAAGAAAATGCCTGGTTTTGATGTTAAGATTGTTAACCTTGGTTCTTCTTATATCATGCGTTGTTTGGGGTGCGATATTTGCCCTACTCACATTGCAGTTGATGAGGAATACCGATGTATAATAAAAAGTAAAAAGGATGTCTTCCTGGATATACACTCATTATTTACAGAGGCTGATAGCATCATTCCTGTTGTTTTTAGTCCAAAAGATCGGGAAGGCATTGTTACAAATTATCAGAAATTTATCGAGCGAACACGATACCTCAGAAGAGGAGACTATGTTTTCAGTGATTTATTGGTGACTCCATTGATTATTGATGAGGTGGGCGCTAAAGAAAATCTTCATATTCGACTTGTGACTTCGATGATGCGTCATCATACTATTGTCTCAAAACCATTGGTCACACATTATCACAAGGGAACATTTTTAGATAAAGAGGAATTGGTTGACGAACTTAATAAGACTGGCGAGCTAATTCATACAACCACTGTTGGAAGGGTAGGATTGTATTCTAAAGATATGGGGGATATGAATTATAACCCTGTTGGCTATGTCTTGAGTGTTGTCAAAGACAAAGAGGATATTAAGTTGAAGAAAAGGGAAGCGATGATCGAAGATCGTATTGATCGAATTAAAAGTAAGTTGATCAATGTAAAGGAAGACGATGCCTAGTCAAACCAGGGTTTTAGAAATTCAAGTTTCTAAACATGAATTCCCGCTTATTAAACCTTATATTCTCTCGTTTGATACCATCAGCGTTTTTGAAGCGTATCAGGTGCAAATCGCATTTAGTTCTGGGAAAGTAACCATTGGAGAAGTGGTGCCTTTGTTTGGGTATTCCACCGAAACATCCGAATCTATAGGTAGCTTTTTAAATACCTTGCCTGATCTATTGGAGAATAAAACCGTTGAAGATGCACGAGCTGCATTGGTTCCAGAGATAAATGATCGACCGTTTAGTGTTTCCGCTCCTTTAACTGCTATCGATTTACACGAAATTGAATTGGATACGGATATCGATCTAAATAAATTTGAATATGTCGTGCCGTCTAGTGTGGATAAAATTGAAGAGTTGGTTTCACTCTACGAAAAGACATGTCTCGAAAATAATGGTACGTTAAAAATTAAACTAAGCGGAAAAGCTTCAAACGATATTGCTGCATTACAACGTTTAGCACCGTCATTAGAAGGAGATAAAAAAGACCTACGTCTCGATGCGAATCAGGCGTATGACTGGGAAAACGGAGAAAGATTCTTTACTTTTTTGAATGATTATTCGGGCAGAGGACATATTCAATACATCGAACAGCCTTTTCCGGTTGATAGGTGGGGATATAATCTTCAATTAAAGCAGGGTGGAGTCAAGACGCCAATCATGCTCGATGAGGCTGTAATTACCCTTTCTGATATCGATAAAACCATTGAATCAGGAGTAAACATTATCAAATTAAAATTGTACAAACAAGGCGGTATTAAAGAGTTGATCGAATGTGCAACTTACGCCAATGACAGAGGGCTAAAAGTAGTTTTAGGCAATGGTGTAGCTGGAGAACTAACGAATAGAATAGAGGCTGCGGTTTATAAACAATATCCACATCTCTTTGAAAGGGTGCTCGAGGGAAATGGCTTCAAGAAACTATTGCAATAAGTCTTTATGGTAAAAAACTTGGTCGAAATAACGTAGCATTCTTCTGCCATACTGCACATTCTCTTGTAATGCTCGGACATCGTCTTTTGTATACTCGCCAAGAGCAAGTTTTATGGTGATGTATGGTTCAATCAAATCCTCCTGATAAATATATGTCGATACGCGTGTATTGATCTCAATTAAATAACCGTCGATAAACTGAAAACATGAATTATATGTCAATGGTATCTGCTTAATAATTCGTTTGCAATACTCCATGATTTCTGGCTCATAAACTAATTCACCTTTTGTGATCACTCCGCCTCGGTTTGCTTCTCGTTTTTTGCAGGTAGTTAAAAGTACTTCACCGTCCATTGAAATAGTCATAACATCATGCTCGACTCCTTCAACTACTTCCATGATTAGAAAGTCAGGAAAGGTTGGTTCATTTTCAAAAATTGAAATGAACTCGGCCATCGACATGTATGTGCTAACCGGCTTATAATTCAGAAGTAAGTCCTTTCTGCTAATGCTGTCATCGATAATTCTAAATCCTCGACTTCCCTTAGAGAAATGGGGTTTGAAACAAACCCGTTTTTCTGGATAGCCCAATTCTTTTGCGTATGCAATGAATTCCTCAAGGTTTTTAGGGTAAAAGTAACGAGGGATTTTAACTCCTTCAACATCCTTTAAAGCTTCGTATAGCGTGTACTTATTTCCAGCTAATTCGGCATCCTTGTAATTACCAACAATTACTTTAGTTCCTAATGCTTCCAACTCATCTTTATGTTTTGAAACGACGGGGACCTCATAGGATGATACACCATAAAAAATATCAGGTTTTTCATTAACGATCAACTCTTTTATTGCTGGTATATAGGCTGAATCAGATGCAGATGGAATTTGATAAAATTTATCCGAAATAAAACGACCAATTGCCTGAGGGTCCATATCCACTGCGACAACCTCTATAGTTCGCTCCTTAACTTGATGTTTGAGTTGATGGATAAACGTCGATGCACCGGGGCATCCTGCGGCAGTTACGATAACCTTGATCTTTCTCATATACACGTAATTTAAGTCCATAAATATACTTAAATTAGTTACTCGAAATGAATGAGAAAAAGTCACTCCTGATCATATCCTATTATTTTCCTCCAAATCCTATTGTAGGAAGCAGACGTTGGGCGAAATATGGAAAAGTCCTGCAAAAAAATGGAGTAGATGTTTTTGTCATTGTCGCAGAAACGGATTCTGAAAAGTCACCTTGGGATAAGGATGTTGAAGACTTGAATGTCACCTATATCCCTTCACATTATCCAAAAATACTAGACGATTGGAGCAACAAGAATTTGATGCAAAAAATCAGATACAAGGTCACTGATAAGTGGGTAAAAACAAAAGTAAAAGGTATGCCTTATGATCGCTCCGTATTTTGGGAAAATGAATTACTTAAATCAGCAAGGACTTGTATTGAAAGGAACAATATCCGCAATGTTCTTGTAAGTACACCACCTCATCGATCGGCGTATTATATGACAAAACTCAAGAAAGAGATGCCAACATTAAATTTTATGGTTGATTTCCGAGATCCTTGGATGTGGGGCACGTTTCGAGAATATCCGAATATAAGTCCAGGTAAAAAAGCCAAAGAAGAGGCAATGGAAACAGAGGTTATCAATCAAGCGGATAAAATCATCGTTCCTGTTGAAAATATGATTGACAATATTGCATCTCACAATGAAGCGAGTAAAGATAAATTGTATTGGTTACCACCTGGTTTTGATGAAGATGACTTTATTGATGTGAAAGTCCAAAAGGCATCTAATGGTCCAATCAAACTCATTTATTATGGGTCACTCTATGATAATTTGGATGATCATTTTAATGCGCTAGCAAAAGGCATAAAACTAGCCAAGCAGGATGTGGAACTAGATATCTATTCTAATTCCAAAGCCTATCAAGCGGTTTTTGAGCAACATCAAGTTCAAGAAAAGGTGACTTACCATAAGCCAATTCCTTCCAAAGATGTTTTGCAAAAAGTAGCAGCATCCAATTATGTGCTCCTGTTTAAACCTTATGAATATGGTAAAGACAATGTATCTACGAAATACTATGAAATCATTCGAAGCCGCACCCCTGTGATTCTGATTGGAGAAGCAGGTAAGGCAAGTGAATTTATAGTTTTCAACCAATTAGGAATCTACTGCCCAATTGCTAAAACGGCTCATCTTGTTTCCAATTTGTTGAATGGTGATATAACAATTGAATACAACGAAGTTTTTGATGTCAACCCGTATTCGTTTCAAGCGCTGGGCAATCAGATGATAAACGACTTATTATAAATCGAACTGAATAATTCGAAAGTTAAGCTGAAAGCAGTTATCTCTGCGGATATTAGAATTTCGCCTTAGTACCGCCCCAACGACGACGACGACCGTACATCCAAGAATAATTTCTACGGTAGAAATTACCTCTTGTTCGAATGAGGTAACTGTAAGATACAGTCATGGTCATAAAATTATCACGATCAGTAGGGTCGCCTCTTGGACTACCTGGCCCGTAATGAATGCCATCAGGAACATCACCGAAACCAGAATAACGATTGGCTAAAATAGGAGCCAGAGGATCACTGGACATTTGTGAAGGATCGACATAACTCGTACTGATGTCATCTAAATAATCGGTCATTGTCCAGTTCCATGCGTATTCAAAACCAATGCGATGTTGTTTTTTGTGTGTGAAGAAAAAGCCACCTCCGAAAGGGAATGTCAATGCGATTGGAGAGTATTTCACCCCTTCCGTCATCAAAGGTCTTAGTTTGACATTGGTTCCGTTGTATTCCACTTTGGGGTTGTTGAACACACCTCCAACGCCAGCAAAAAAGTAAGTTTGATAATCGGTACGGTACCTTCCACGGTATCCTACATCGGAAACGGATAAAATTTGCGGGTAAATCTCAAACTTTGCGTTGAGATGTAAAAGATCGTTCTTAAAACTTAAGTTTCTGCCCAAACGAGCTCTGTTATCTGAGTTAGCATCCATTCCTTGGATGCGAGCGTAATCAAAAGAAACCTGAACTGCAAATAATGGATGCCAACGGTACCTTGAAAAAGCACCAAAAGACCAGCGTGTATCCCTGAGTTCCATGTTGTATACAAAATCACGCGCCAGATCACCACTACCAATATCACCTAAAAAATTGGCCGCACCAGCACGAGCACCAAAACCGAGGTTGTAGGTTTGTGCATTTGCAAATGGTGCAATGCTAATTAAACAGATAAAAAGGAGCAGTTTTTTCATTCTTTTACAGTCATTTGTCACAAAGTTAATCCTTTGTACGCTTCTAAACCACCTAAATTATAAAAAAAAAACGAATCATTCTAGAATGATGTCGATTTACCTCTTATTATCATTAATTTTGTGAGACCATTGAACGCATTCGAGCAGAAATGCTATTTGCGTTAATCCTTGCGATTATGACGATAGAAAAAAACCGCATTACGGCATTATTCGGAATTGATTATCCTTTGATTCAAGCAGGTATGATTTGGTGTTCAGGATGGAGGTTGGCAGCAGCAGTAAGTAATGAAGGGGGACTGGGTATTATTGGTTCGGGTTCGATGTACCCCGAGGTATTAGAGGATCATGTCCAAAAATGTAAAAAAGCTACAGACAAACCTTTTGCTGTGAACTTGCCAATGCTCTATCCAGACATTGACAAACACATAGAAACCATTATCAAATATAAGGTGCCAATTGTTTTTACATCGGCAGGTAACCCAAAAACATGGACGCCGTTGCTGAAGGAAAATGGTATTACCGTTGTACACGTTGTTTCGAGTCAGAAGTTTGCTTTGAAGTCGCAAGCTGCAGGCGTAGATGCGGTAGTGGTCGAAGGGTTCGAGGCCGGCGGTCACAATGGACTGGACGAAACAACCACGCTGACACTAGTTCCGGCAGTGAAAAAAGTATTAGATATTCCAGTAATTGCTGCCGGTGGAATAGGGACAGGAAGAGGAATGCTAGCGGCTATAGCTTTGGGTGCTGACGGTGTTCAAATCGGAAGTCGATTCGTGGCTTCGTTGGAATCCTCGGCGCATCAGGCATTTAAGGATAAAGTGGTCGAAACTGGTGATGGTGGAACAAAATTAACATTGAAGGAGTTAACTCCTGTGAGGCTAATAAAAAACGCTTTTTTTCAAAAAGTGGAAGAGGCGTACGCCGAAGATGCAAGTGTTGAAGATTTGAAAGCACTCTTGGGAAGGGGCAGAGCCAAAAAAGGAATGTTTGAGGGAGACCTTGAAGAAGGTGAATTAGAAATTGGTCAAATCGCTAGTGTTATTGATGAAATTAAACCAGCAGCTGAGATAGTAAAAGAAATTATTAATGAATTTGAGTCTGCTCGTCGAGAATTGACTGGACCAAAATTTCAATTTAAATGATTGAATACGAAAAATTCGAATTAGAAAACGGACTGAAAGTGCTGTTTCATAGAGATGAGACAACGCCATTGGCAGTAGTTAACGTGCTGTATGATGTAGGTGCGAGGGATGAAGATGAAAACCGTACGGGATTTGCGCATCTTTTCGAGCATTTAATGTTTGGTGGGTCAGCGAACATACCCAATTTTGATACACCCTTACAGATGGCTGGTGGAGAATGTAATGCGTTTACGAACAACGATATCACTAATTATTACGACATCTTACCTACTGAGAATATCGAAACGGCTTTCTGGTTGGAGAGTGATCGAATGCTCGAATTGGCTTTTACACATAAAAGTTTGGAGGTTCAGCGCGGAGTGGTTGTTGAAGAATTTAAACAACGTTATCTCAATCAGCCGTATGGCGATGTTTGGTTGAATTTTAGACCCTTAATCTATAAAGAGCATCCTTATAAATGGGCGACTATTGGTAAGTCTATTGAGCATATCGAAGGAGCAATAATGCAGGATGTAAAGGATTTCTTTTACCATCATTATGCGCCAAACAATGCAGTATTAGTAGTTGGTGGCAATCTTGAATTGGATCAAGTAAAGTCGTTGGCAACAAAATGGTATGGAGATATCCCAAGAAGAGAAGTAAAACAACGCAATTTAAAACCAGAACCGCCGCAAACAGAAAAACGTGAGTTGGAAATTGAGCGGAACGTGCCTTCAAACGCAGTTTATATTGCTTTCCGAATGGGAAATAGAACTTCAGATGAACATCATCTTGGTGATTTAACAACAGATATACTCGCAGGTAGTAAATCCTCTCGATTGTATCAGCGTTTGGTAGTGAAAGAACGTTTGTTTACGAGTATATCCGCATATATTACAGGGGCATTAGAAGATGGTTTATTAATTGTGAGTGGACATCTTTCTGATGATGTGACTTTTGAACGTGGCGAAGAAGTTATTTGGGAAGAGCTTCAAAAATTAATGATCAATGAAATCGAGGTAAAAGAACTGCAAAAGGTAAAGAATAAGCATAAGACCGGAAAAGTTTTCGGAGAGCAAAACCTCTTAAATCGCGTCATGAAAATTGCATTCTTTGAAAATATGGGAATGCTCGATCAGCTTAATGATGAGCTGGATAAGTATGATGCAATTACCCCTCTAACTTTGCAATTATTTATGCAGCACACGATTCAACCCAATAACCAGTCCGTTTTACGCGTAAAAAAGACATCATGAACAGAACGATAGCCCCAGCATTTAAACAGCCGGACAAATTAGATTTAGTACTGCCGGAAAAAATAGATTTAGCTAATGGCATTCAGCTGTTCTGGATCAAACATGATAAAGATTCATCGGTAAAACTAGATATCGAATGGTGCGCTGGGAGTAAATACCAAACAAAAAGATTATCTGCATCTTTCGCCAATAAGCTATTGTTAGCCGGTACCGCAGAGCGATCTGCTGGAGAAATAGCTTCTGAACTAGATTTTTATGGGGGGTATGTGCAACATGAAATCGATCGTGATCATGCAGGAATTACACTATATGGATTGATGGAAAATATGTCGTCCATATTTAAAATTTTTAAGGATGGCTATATGAATGCTGCTTTTCCTGAAGAGGAATTTGAAAAAGAGCGCGCTGTTGGTTTGACTCGTTTTCAAATTGAATCGAAAAAGGTGAAGACAATTGCTAGAAGAGCATTTAATCAATCCATTTTTGGGAGGGATACGGAGTATGGTCAAGTTGCTCAAGAAGAAGATTTCGCGAATATTAACCGTTCCGATATTATGGATTTCTATGAGACTTACTATCGAAAGCAAGCTCCGACATTATTTTTGGTTGGTAATGTAGAAGAAGGTCTCATTGAGGAGTTGAAATCATGGGCATCGACATGTCAAAATGATAAGGTTATATTTGAGTCTTCCGTAAAAGTTCAAGAAAAGGGTGAGCAACATATTCCCGTTGAAGATGCAATTCAATCCGCCATTCGTGTTGGTAGGTTGATGTTTACGAAAAATCATCCCGACTATTTTAAATTTCAAGTACTGAATACACTTTTTGGTGGTTATTTTGGATCGCGTTTGATGGCCAATATTCGAGAGGACAAAGGTTATACATACGGTATTGGTTCGGGGATGTCGGTAATGCAGGATGCTGCCTATTTCTTCATTACGACAGAGGTAGGTTCTGATGTTCGCGAAGCGGCAATAAGTGAGATTTTTGCTGAAATGGAACGCTTAAAAACAGAGACCATTGACGCTGAAGAATTACAAAAAGTTAAGAATTATATGCTGGGTGATTTCCTGAGACATGCTGATGGACCGATGGCGATGATGGAGAATTTTAAAAACATCCATTTTAACGACCTCAAAACATCATACTACAATGACTATATCCTCGCAGTTCATGATACTTCAGCAGCAGATCTTAAAAAACTGGCAAATAAATACTGGAAAAAGGAAGATTTATTGATTGTATCAGCGGGTTAATAAGTGACTCTTAATCCAGCATTAAAGCTCAAGGCAATACCGCCATATCGATCCCAAATAAAGCTATACCCCAAAGCAGGTATGATCTGAAGTTTGTCATTTTGATAAAGTATACTACTTAGTTCGCCACGATAGCGATTGCCTCCATAAAAGAGATTGCCAACCGGTAAATTTTTATGCAAAGATTGCGTAATAAACCAGTCACTGCGACGCTTTTTTAAAACGGGGAAACGGACTTGTCCACCAAGCGGTATGGCGAGTAATCCGGGGTAGGCATTGAATCCAAAAGATCCCCCGACTTGAATACCATTGTCAAATTGATAATCAACAGCTTGCTCAAGATAGATCGTTGCACGCTCTTTACTGTAGCTTCCCAGATGATAAAAACTCAAGTCCAATTGGGTTGACAAATAAATGGGTCTTCTCATATTCTCTTGCCCAAAATTAGAAAGGGAAAATGTGACTAAAATAAGTGCTAAAAACCTATTCATCGGCACCAGCGTGTAAGGTTTCACTTGCTCTCAAATCACCATCAATATCTGTTGTTGGATAATTGATTAAGCCAGCACAATAATCTTCGGCAGCTGAACCTGGTATTAAATGTAAGTCACCATTTTCAGCATCCACAAAATCAATACTCCCTGCAGTCAGCAGATTGTTGTTGATCCCGTCAACCTCGTAAAATTTTTGGAATTACGTTTCTGTTGGGTTGACAAATAAATTGCCGTAAATGGAAAAAACGGTTGTATTCTGAAAACCAGCAGCAATGTAAAGGTTATAGTTTGTTTCCTGTAAAACCGTTTTAAACCGAATGATCACATTTTGATTGTGACATTCCTCATTGCCGAGGGTCGCGCAGCTGATTCCGTATGTGTTGTAAGCCAAAAAGTTATGTTCAATCAATAAACTGTCCGATCCGGGATGATTGGAATAATACATGATCCCATTTTTAGGCGCGCCTATGATTACATTTTTGCGAACTATCCCTGAACTTCTCACGCTAATTGCATTTCCTTGTGGTTGGTTTCCAGCTTCAAATCGGTTTTCTTCAATGAGGACATCTTTGCCTTTCCAATAAATACCGTGATGGGGTTGAGCCATTGCGGTGCCAGTTTCACTTAACCCAGCATTTTTGATTGTGCAACCTCGAATCGTTCCGTTTGGTGCCTCTCGATGTGAATCAATCGCATTGAATCCGATGCCGTCAAAAAAACAATCCTCGATTAAGATATCGGAAGCTGGTCCGGTGAATCCAACCTTTATTCCATTATGACGAATGTCCTCAAATCTGCAATTTCTGACCACAACATTGTCGGCGTCACCAATAGATAATCCGCCACCTCTAAAAGTGCAATTTTCAATGATTAAACTGTCAAATTCATGTCCATCAATTTTTAAGATATCATCAAATTCTTGACTGCTAATTAATAGAGTAGGATCTGGTTCTACAGTTTTTTGGCAACCCAGCTGAACGAGTGACACACCCAACATGAATTGAAGTAAAAAAAATAGGTGTATGGGTTTATGAGAAGACATTAGTTCGCCATTTCGCTCATGAACTTGATGCGCATCAATCGAAGTTGTTCTTCTTCATAATCACCTTCAAATTCCTCATAGGCTTCGTCTAGACTGTCGCTTTCAGCCTCTAAGAAATAGTCGTAGATATCCTCTTGGTCTTCGTCATCCAATTGATCGTTGATATAATAATCAATATCGATCTTAGTTCCGGATCCAACAATACCTTCAATTTCGGTAATGATCTCATCAACACTTTTACCTTTTGAACTTGCAATATCCTCTAATGGCATTTTGCGGTCAATATTTTGAATGATGTGGACCTTTAATCCAGACTTATTTACCATTGACTTGACAACAAAATCTTGCGCTCGTTCAATTTCATTCTCTTCGACGTAAGAAGCGATCAATTCCAAAAAAGGTTGTCCATACCTTTTCGCTTTTCCAATTCCTACACCAACGATATTTGCCAATTCCTCTGAAGTGATTGGATATTGGATCGTCATATCCTGCAAAGATGGTTCTTGGAATATTACAAAAGGTGGCACATTCTTTTCTTTTGAGATTCGTTTTCTCAAGTCAAGGAGCATTTGGTAGAGCTTCTCATCTGTCGAATTCCCTCCTCTAGTATTGATAATTGAATGGTCTTCTCCGCTGGAATAATCTCTCTCTTTTAGCAATATGAAAGAAGTAGGTTTAGCTATGAAAGCCTTTCCTTCATCTGTCAATTTCAAAGTTCCATAAGACTCTATCTCTTTTGCAACAAATCCATGAACAAGGCATTGACGAGACACTGCGTTCCAGAAATTATAATCTTGATCCTTTCCTGCACCAAAAGTATCGAGTGTATCATGTCGGTATGATTTTGTTTCCTGACTTTCTTTACCGAGGAGATAATTACAAACATATTTGGCTTTTTGCGTCTCTTTCAGGTCTTCCAAGGCTTGAAGGAATAATTGGACTTCATTTTTGCCTTCTATTTTTTCCGGCGGATTCTTGCAGTTGTCACACATTTCAGCGCATCGACTTTCATCATAACCCTCACCGAAATAATGGAGGATGTATTTTCTTCGGCAAACAGAAGTTTCAGCATACGAAACAATTTCGTGCAATAGCTGCCTTCCAACTTCTTGTTCTGCAATTGGTTTGCCATGTAGGAATTTCTCTAATTTTTCAATGTCTTTATAGCTGTAAAAAGTCAAGCAGTGTCCTTGTCCACCGTCTCGACCTGCACGCCCCGTTTCTTGGTAATAGCTCTCTAGGCTTTTTGGTATGTCATGGTGAATTACAAAACGGACATCCGGTTTGTCAATCCCCATACCAAAAGCAATGGTTGCTACTATAACATCAGCCTCTTCCATCAAAAACATATCTTGATGTCTGGCCCTTACACTGGATTCAAGCCCAGCGTGGTATGGAAGCGCATTGATGCCATTGATTTGCAACACCTCTGCAATTTCTTCTACTTTCTTCCGACTCAAACAGTAAATAATTCCTGATTTGAGTTGGTTCTCTTTTATAAATCGAATGATGTTTTTCTCGACATCTTGCTTCGGTCTTACTTCGTAGTATAAGTTTTCACGGTTAAAAGACATCTTAAAAATCGTCGCATCCAACATGTGCAAGTTCTTTTGAATGTCGTGTTGCACTTTAGGAGTAGCAGTTGCCGTAAGTGCTATTATCGGAACGTTACTTATCGCTTCAAAGATCTCTCTTAATCTTCTGTATTCTGGTCTGAAATCATGACCCCATTCGGAGATACAATGCGCTTCATCAATAGCGAAAAAAGAAATTTTAACTCCAGTTAAAAAAGCAATGTTTTCTTTTTTGGTAAGTGACTCTGGAGCAACATACAATAGCTTTGTTTTGCCATCGGTAATATCCTCCTTGACGCGTTTGATTTCCGTTTTGGTTAGTGAAGAATTTAAAAAATGAGCAATTGAGTCAGACCCGTAGGTATGACGTATGGCATCCACCTGGTTTTTCATCAAGGCAATCAATGGAGATACAACTACAGCCGTACCTTCCAAAATGAGGGCAGGTAATTGATAGCATAATGATTTTCCGCCGCCGGTTGGCATAATGACGAACGTATTCTTGCCGTCTATCACATTGGCGATAATGGCTTCTTGTTCTCCTTTGAACTCATTGAAACCAAAAAATTTCTTCAATGACCCTTTTAAATCTACCTGATCTGTCGTCTCCATGAACTTCTTACTTAAATTCTTTTTTGTTCGTCATGCATAACAATTGCTAGAATAAAGATAAGATAATTGGCGGGTTATAAAAATGCCAGCTAAAAAAAGTTTTAGTAGGGTTTTTAACAATTCGGTAAATCATTAAATCTGAATTCCAGTTTTGGCTTTTGAATTTACATTTCTCCTTAAAAGCTTTGCGCTGCGAGGTGTTGAATATTTTGGCATACATTTTGAAAGTTCTTCAAACAGATAAAAGAGAACACAAGCAACGTTATCAGATATTATCCGTTTTGTTAATGTTCTGTTAAACTCTTTTAACACTTGAAGAACGTTTATATATTTGATCTTGCAAAAAGTAAGCAATTTAAAAATTAAAAAGATGAGAAAACTGTTTTTTACTATGAGTTTACTGCTTTTAGCAGTTGTTGGAATGAATGGCGTTTATGCCCAAACTACTGGTGAAATCACCACTGAAGAGCCAGTTGAGCCAAAGGATGGTCCAAAAATTTCGATCGATAAAGAAGTACACGATTACGGTACAATCGAGCAATACGGAGATGGAACATGTGTATTTACTGTAACAAACACAGGTAATGCACCTTTAATCATTTCTTTCTGTAAAGGTTCTTGCGGATGTACAGTTCCAACTTGTAGCAAAGAGCCAATTGCTCCAGGTGCTACAACTGAAATTACTGTTAAGTACGACACAAAGCGAACAGGAATGATTAATAAAACAGTGACCATTAATTCAAACGCTTTGAACTCACCGAAGAAAACGGTTAAAATTAAAGGACAAGTTAAGCCTAAGCCAGCTGGTGGGGCTCCAACTACAACAGGTGGTCCAACAGTAAATTAAGCAAATAACATTATTTAAATAAATTATCATGAAAAAAGCATTATTATCACTAGGTGTTGCGTTAATGGCCTTTGTTGGTTCAACAGCAATGGCTCAAGAAGGAACACCAGTTGCATTACAAGAAAATGGTCCGGTAATTACTGTGGATAAAGAGCTACACGATTACGGAACTATAGAAAACGGATCTGATGGATCATGCGTTTTCAAAGTAACAAATACAGGGACAGCTCCTTTAATCATTTCTACTTGCCAAGGTTCTTGTGGTTGTACCGTGCCAGATTGCCCTAAAAAGCCAATTACGCCAGGTGCTACTGCTGAAATTAAGGTAACATATGATACGAAGCGAACAGGACCTTTTAACAAGTCTGTTACAATTACTTCTAACGCGGTAAATGCGCCGTCGAAAAGAGTAAAGATTAAAGGTGTGGTCAAAGCGAAGGCTTCAAGCTCTTCGACTACGACGCCACCTTCATCGAATTAATGAGGCTATTTTTTGCGATCATAATAGCGCTGAGTTCCGCATTTGCTTACCCTTTGGGTGGCGGTGCGGAATTCTTTTTTTCTGAAAAGAATCACGACTTTACAGATACCAAAGAGGGTGTTGTTCTGCACCACGATTACACATTCACCAATTCCGGTGATCAACCGCTGCTAATTTCTGATTATACTGTAGCTTGTTCATGTACTAAAATTACCTTTCCGAAAACCCCAGTAAATCCTGGTGATACAGGTAAAATTCATTTGGAGTTCGACACAAAGGGTAAACACGGATTTCAGAGTCTTAAAATCGAGCTTATTTCCAATAGTAAAAAGAAGGCTAGATTAAGCTTTCGCGTTTTCGTATTGTCGGCTGACTAAACCCTTAACTTTTCTATCAAGGTAACAGCTTCGACAGCTTCTTTAACATCATGTACCCGCAAAATCTGCGCACCTTTCATCAAACTGATTGTATTCAAGACGGTTGTTCCGTTTAAACTATCTTCTGGTGAGCAGTTAAGTGTTTTATAAATCATTGACTTTCTAGAAACACCTACTAATACTGGGTGTTCAAGAACATGCAAAAGCTCAAGTTTGTTGAGTAATTCATAATTTTGGTCGACCTTTTTGCTAAAACCAAATCCTGGATCAAGAATAATATCTTTTATACCTGCTGCTTTGGCGAGTGCGATACGTTCAGAGAAGTATTTAATCAAATCTTTGACGAGGTACTCATAATTCGTATTCTTAGACATGTTTTGGGGTGTTCCTCTCATGTGCATGAGGATATAAGGACAGTTTAAATCGGCCACTGTTGGAATCATGTCGGGATCAATTTGTCCTCCAGAAATATCATTAACGATGGCCGCACCGGCTTCCACGGCAGCCTGAGCAACGCGAGAATGAAAAGTATCAATGGATATTAAAACTTCAGGAAATTGATCGCGAATTGCGCTTATTGGTCCAGTCACCCGTTTTATTTCCTCCTCCTCAGAAATATCCGTTGCTCCTGGACGTGATGAATATCCGCCAATATCTAAAATCGTTGCGCCAGCAGCTATCATGGCTTCCGCTTTGCTGAGAATGTCGGCTTCATTATTGACCCTGCTGCCGGCAAAAAAACTGTCCGGTGTTACGTTGAGAATACCCATGATAATGGGCTTTTGAAAAGTATGCAAAATACCTTTGGTCTTAAAAGTAAATTCTGAGGAAAAAAACGTATCTTTCACAGCTAAAAATAGATTTAGTTTTAATGGGTAAAACAGCCGATCAATATAGAAAAGTAATTCTGAATTGCCGCTCAATTTTTGAAAAAAAAGGTAAGGACTATGGGACTGCTTGGCGTATTCTTAGAGTCAGTTCTTTAACCGATCAATTATTTATCAAAGCGCAACGCATTCGAACCATTCAAGAAACAGGAGAAAACAAAGTCGGGGAGTCGGTTGAAGGAGAGTTTGTCGCAATCGTAAACTATTGTGTTATGGGGCTCGTGCAATTAGAGCTTGGGGCGGCTACCGAGGAGATGTCGATTGAAGAAGCTTTAAAACGATACGATGAAAAGACGACAGAGTCTTTTGAATTGATGGAAAAGAAGAATCATGATTACGGTGAAGCATGGAGAGATATGCGCATCAGTTCATTGACGGACTTAGTTATGATGAAGATTTTACGCACCAAACAAATTGAAGACAATCAAGGAAAAACTTTGATTTCTGAAGGAATTGATGCCAATTACTTGGATATGTTAAATTACGCCGTTTTTGCCTTAATCAAAATCGGTGAAGGAGAGGATTGTTAGCAGATTGTTAAACCCAAAATAAGAAGAGCTTTTTGCAGTAATTTAGATCAAAATTTTGTTATGGACGAAATGAGACTTAGAAATACGAAACGTGACGTTGTTGGGCGTTCACCTATTTTAAACATAGCCGCAATTGTGTTGAACCTGATTGGGGTCTTTTTTGTTGTAAAGGGCGCCCACGAAAGTACTGTTCAATACGAAAACCTGATGGTAATTGGAGGGTCTGCATTGATTGTAGTTTCGCTGATGACAATGTTGGCATTGAAAGGATTATTTCTCTTTTCGTATGTCTCTCGTGTTTTAGTCGGTGGCTTGTTTATTGTATCAGGATTGGTAAAGGCAAACGATCCTTGGGGATTCGCATTTAAATTAGAAGAATATTTTGAGCCAAACGGACTGTCGTACGACTTCCCGTTTTTTGAAGCATTCAGTGATTATGTTCTGCCCCTTTCGATCTTGATTTGTGTCGCAGAAATCGCGTTGGGAGTGGCGATCATCGTTGGTGGTAAAATTAAATTGGCTTCTTGGTCACTTGTTATTATGATGCTATTCTTTTCGTGGTTGACTTGGTATACACACTCGTGTAATGTCGATCAAACCACAGCGATGGAGTTGGGAGAGGAGTTCTCGCGTCAGTGTGTAACTGATTGCGGATGTTTTGGAGATGCATTGAGAGGTTCTGTTGGACGATCCTTAACCCCTTATGAGTCATTTTGGAAAGATTTGGTGTTGTTCTATTTTGTCTTGATCATATTTGTGAGTCAATGGAAAATTCAATTAAACACGGTAAAAGAAAACTGGATTATGGTTCCTGCTTCTTTGCTTGTGGTCGTGTTTTTCTCTTGGGTGTTTGGTTGGTATTTCCCAATCTTCTTCACTATTATAGCTGTTCTTGGCGCCTTTGTAGCTGGGAATTTGAATATTGGAAAAATAGCCAAGCCATGGAAGATGGCGATTTTTGTTGGAATTGTATCGTTGCTTTTTAGTATGTATACAACCGCTTATCTACCAATCAAAGATTATCGACCTTATGCTATTGGTAATAATTTAGTGGAAAAAATGAACGACTCTGAACCCCAGGTAGCAGACTATTATATGCTCTACAGAAATGTTCAGACGGGTAAGATTGATTCTGTTTTAAACTGGGAGGATAAATATTCAGATACCACTCAATATGTATACGAAGACCTATACTTGGATGTTATCAAAGAAGGTAAAGAGGCATCGATATCCGATTTTGTTGCGCGTATAGATTATGCTTCGTTGACGGAGGAAGAGCGTCAGAAACCAGTAATTGATTCTATTATTCAAGCCGATTACGAAAATTACTACGAAGATAAGATGGTTTTAAAGTCGGTTGAAGGATATACTGATACCATTGCTGCGATTGATTATGACACCCTGTATTATCCTGATTCAATGTATACGGTTGTTTCTGAATACACAGGATTGGTTGATCCATCAATGCCATTCTCAATGGATCTTACGAATTATTTGATGTCTGAAGATTATATATTCTTGATGACGATCAGAGAGATGGAGTCAGCCAATCTGAACAGCTTGGATAGCTTCAAAGAAGTTTTAAACGGAGCCAGAGAAAATGGTATACCATTCTATGTGCTGTCGCCTGCAACTACCGCGGCAATTGCCGAATTCAAAGCAGAACATGACTTTGATGCAACATTCCTCGGGTTTGACGGAACTGAGATAAAGATTATTGTTCGATCAAATCCAGGTTTGGTTCTCCTGAAAAAAGGAACCGTATTGGACAAATGGCCATCACGAAGTGTAGAGGATTTCGAAGATATTTTCGAAGCCTACATCAACTTGCCAGCGTCAAACGAAGAATAACGGGAGCTCCTGTTATTTGAAAATATTTGCCAGAAAGGCACCAAAACCAATTTATAGAAAAGAATGACAAGAAGAATCGTAGCGGGAAACTGGAAAATGAATCTCGACTATACAGAGGCTAAAACCCTACTCAAAGCCTTAATGGCTGAAAAAGATAAGTTTCCGAAAGACGTGTCCATTATTATTTGTCCGTCGACACCCTATTTAAGTGCATTTTCAGAGGTTTTAAAAGATCAAGAATGGGTGCAGCTAGGTGCACAAAACAACTATTTCGAAGATAGTGGAGCACACACCGGTGAAGTTTCGCCAACACAACTAAAAAGTTTAGGTGTTTCATACTGTCTTGTTGGACACAGTGAACGACGAAATGATTTTAATGAAGATTATGCGATTCTTTCTAAGAAAGTAAAAGCCTTGTTAAAGCATGACATCCGTCCTGTGTTTTGTTGTGGAGAGCAATTGCAGGTTAGAGAAAGCAATGTCTATAAGGAATTCATAATGAAACAAATCGAAGACAGTCTCTTTAAATTTAGCGCCGAGGAAATTCAGAAAGTTGTGATTGCTTATGAACCGATTTGGGCAATTGGAACAGGTAAGACAGCCTCTGCAGAACAAGCGCAAGAGATCCATCACCTGATTCGAAGCAGAATCGCATCACAATACGATGAAAAAACTGCGAATCAAGTGAGTATACTCTACGGAGGTAGTTGTAAGCCTGAGAATGCAAAGGAGTTGTTTTCACAAGCTGATATTAACGGAGGACTGATTGGTGGAGCTTCATTGGACGCTGAGAGCTTTGTTGCGATTGCTAACTCATACGAATGAATTATATAGAGCTTAATATTGAATTTAAAGCGCTAGAGCCATGGCGTGATATTTTGGTTTCGCAGTTAGCTGAAGAAGGTTTCGAAAGTTTTGTTGAAACCAAAACAGGTTTATTGAGTTATATCGCGGAAAAAGAATTTGAAGAAAGCATGCTCGCCTCGCTCAAAAACATCGAAGCCATCGATCAATTTACAACCAAGGTTATTCAAGATCAAAACTGGAATGCAACCTGGGAGGAGAATTTTGATCCTGTATTTGTTGAGGATAAACTCGCAATCATAGCGCCTTTTCATAAAGAGGAATTTTCGCAAAGTATGGTTATTACCATCCAACCCCAAATGTCATTTGGTACTGGGCATCATCAAACCACTTGGTTGGCTTCTAAACGATTTTTTGATTTAGATTTAAGCGATAAGTCCGTTTTGGATATGGGCACCGGAACGGGCATTCTGGCAATTCTTGCAGAAAAACTTGGAGCAAAGTCTGTCTATGCACCAGATATTGACGAGTGGTCTTATAACAACGCTCAAGAAAATATAGCTCTGAATAATTGTAATAAAATAGAGTTGGCATTGGGTGACGATCAATTGCTCACAGGAAGAAGTTTCGATGTTATTGTCGCGAATATCAATAAGAATGTTTTATTACAACAATTTCCGACTTATGCTGAGGTAATTGTAGACGGAGGAACCCTTTTAATTAGTGGTTTCTTTGAGACGGATAAAGAAGATCTCGTTCAAGCCGCTGGGAAACTTGGCTTTATTTTTGAACAGATCTTTACAAAAGACGAGTGGGCGCTTGTCCAATTCAAAATGAATAAAAGTAATTAAGATGAAACGAGGACTATTTTTGGGATTGTTATTATTATTTGGAATAACTGCGAATGCACAGTTTTCTGGTGATCCCGAAGGGTTCCTCAAAGATGTCAAAAAATACCTCGCAGCGTCAAATCGGGCAAAGACAATGGCTTTTATGGAAGAGTTTGAGCCCAATTGGCTCAATAACTTCTCACCGGCTTATCAGAGTAAAGTTGTCTCTACCAGTAACCTTATTGTTTCAAAACGTCTTCCTCCTTTCCCTGAGCTATATGGGTATTTGCTCTCGGTTCACTCTTTCGTATTGACAAATCAGCCGGAAGGAAGCTTTAATTCTTGGCACGAAACCATCGACGCATTGCTTGATTCGAAAAAAGTAAAGAAGTTCAGAGATTTTATCGAAATATGTGCCGACTTCTTTGCAGAAGGCATGATCTATTATTCAACCAACCACATTTGGAAAGTACGAGGGGGTAAATACATCTTTAATTTCGAGAAAAATAATCCTACCATATCATTTGAAAACGTTAACCTCCAGTGTTATGCTGTTAATCGAAAAGCTGGTAAAAAAGAGAACCCCTATTTTGATAGCACCATTGTGCGAAATACGAATGGGTTGTATGAGCTATTCCGAGTTAAATGGACCGGCGATGGAGGTATAGTTGATTGGCAAAAAGTAGGCAAAGATCCTAAAACAAACTATGCCGAGATTACTAGTTATATGATGTCCTTAAAGGGCTCTAAGATTGAATCAGATTCTGTGTTGGTTTATACAGACTATTACGAGAAACCATTATATGGAACTTTAAAAGACATCGCTAAGAAGACTAACCGAGAAGTAGATCGGGTCTATCCTTCATTCATTTCATACAATAAACATATTGTCCGAAAAGACATCTTACCTGAAGTGGATTATGTAGGAGGTTTTGCTTTGGAAGGAGCAGATTTCAGTGGTATTGGATACGATGCAGAACCTGCACAATTGGTTTTCTATAAAGAAGAAAAACCATTTGTAATTGCAAGAGCTTTGCGCATTAAAGCTAATCAGAAAGGAATCTCCGCTTCGGAGAGTGAGGTAACCATGTATATCTCAGATAATGACTCTATATTTCATCCGGGATTAGAAATCATTTATGATACGGAAATGCTTCAAATGGCAAGGGGAAAAGAAGGGATTGCACAGGCTCCTTTTAAGGATTCTTATCATAAATTGGACATGTATGTCGATCGTATCTTATGGGACAAGTCTGACCCTAATTTGACCTTAACATGGCACCCGTTGAGCTCGAGAAAATTAGCGCGTTTTGAATCGCAAGACTTTTTTGACTTACGCGTTTACAATGAGATTCAAGGCATGAGCCAAGTCAATCCATTAGTCGCTATTTATGGCTATGCCTATAAATACGATGTCGAAGTTATTCCTATAAGTCAAGCAGCTACAGCAATGCGCTATACAAATGAACAGGCGATACCAATTTTGCTCGATTTGGCCAATCAGGGCTTTATCAATTACAACAAATCAAAGCAGACTATTACCATCCAGCCTAAAACGAAAAAGTATATCGATGCAAGAGCTGGTAAACGCGACTACGATCACGTCTCATTTGTTTGTAATCTTCTGGAGGTAAAGAAAAAGCCAGAAATGAATCCGGACGGAACGCCGAATCGTGAGGCGGCTTCATACAATACAATGGCCGATTCATTAAACCGTCGTAAAGCCACTGTGACGGAGTTTGGGCGCATGAATATTAAGTCCCTTTATTTTACATTAAATGAGGTAGATCCGATTGAAGTTTCGCCTGCGAAGAATGTCGTTGTTTTTCCAGACGCCGGAAATCTATTAATCAAAGAGGGAAGGGATTTCTTGTTCTCAGGAGCAGTTATGGCTGGTAAATTAGAAGTCTATTTAAAAGATGGTGCTTTCGATTACGAGAATTTCAAAGTGCACTTATTGGATGTGGATGCAGCCTTATTCAGAGTAGCTCCAATTTTTGGTGGTAGCGATCGTTTGATCCCGATGTATTCACATTTTAGTCACTTAAAAGGTTCTATTCAAATTGATGATCCGAGTAACCGCTCAGGACAAAGTGAGGATTTCGATAATTTACCAATACTCAAATCAACAAAAGACTCTTATGTCTATTACAATCATCCTTCGATTTATGAAGGGGTTTATGATAGTCTAGACTTTTATTTTAAAGCCGATCCTTTCGAGTTTGATAGCTTAAATACATTCGATGAACGAACCATGAAGTTCAGCGGAGAAATGCGTTCAGCAGGTATTTTCCCTGTTTTTGAAGAGGAGCTATCATTGCAGGAAGATTATTCATTTGGGTTTAAAACGCAAGCGCCTCCAACCGGTTTCGATTTCTATGGTGAAGAAGCAAAATTCGACAATGAGATTCGCTTGAGTAATAAAGGACTTCGTGGTGCGGGAGAGATTAATTTCGTAACCTCAAAATCGGTCTCAGAAGACTTTGTGTTCTTCCCAGATTCAACGATGGGCGTTTCGCAATATGTTAACAATCCGCAAACGAAAAACGAAGGTGTCTCTGTGCCCGATGTTACTGGTGATGGTGTTTTAGTAACCTATGTGCCAGGTGAGAAAAAATTACGTGTAAGAACATTAAAGAGTCCGCTTAGATTCTTCGATAAGGAAGCTGAGATGAATGGATTAACCGAGTTGACAGAAAAAGGTATGACCGGAAGAGGTTTGATGTACTTTAAGGATGCAGAGCTGGGTTCGAAAGACTTTAAATTTAAGCGTTGGACCATTGACGCGGATACATCAGATTTCAACCTATTGGCGAAGAAACAAGAAGCAGAAGATGGGGATGTTCAAAATCCGCTTTCATTTGATTCAAGAAACTTAAACGCACATGTCGATTTTGAGGCGAGGAAAGGAGAGTTTAAATCGAATGACGGAACATCAGTTGTAAACTTCCCGAAGAACCAATACATCTGTTATATCGACATGTTTACCTGGTTAATGGATCAAGACGAAATGGAATTGTCAAAAACCGAAGAGTCTGATATATCCATTGAAACCGGACTCGATTTAGCAGGGTCTAACTTCTACTCTGTCCATCCAGACCAAGACTCATTGAACTTTAGGGCGCCGATAGCTAAATTCTATTTGAGCGAAAACGTTATTGATTGTGAAAAGGTGAAATATTTGGACGTAGCCGATGCACGAATCTTCCCAGAGGATGAGAAAGTTATCATACGTAAAAAAGCGGCGATGGATCCATTTGAAAACGCTGAAATTGTAGCCAACTTCGTTACCAAATACCATACGATCACAGAGGCTTATGTGCAAGTATTAGCGAGAAGAAAGTATGAAGCGAGTGGCAAATACCCATACGAAGACAGTCAAGGAAATATCCAAGTCATCAACTTCGAAAACATTGGATTAGATTCTGCCTATCAAACTGTCGCGAAAGGTCGTGTTGAGGAAGAAGCAGGATTTAAATTGAGTGATAAATTTGATTTCTATGGAGGTGTTGAATTGTATGCCGCTGAACAGTTCTTAACCTTCGATGGGGCGACACGAATTAATCACGATTGTAATCAATTCCAACGAAACTGGTTATCGTTCCGAACGCCTATTGATCCGAATAATATTCAAATTCCAGTTGCGGCAGAGAACTTAACAGACCTCGAAGGAAATGGAATTGCCATTGGTCTAGTGAAACGAAATACATTGGATTCGGATAGTTTAGAAATCTACCCAGCTTTCTTATCGGCATTGGGTAACCCTAACGATCACATCATGTTTACTTCTTCGGGTGTGTTAAATTATAATGAGGAGGCAAAAGAATTCCGAATAGCAAGTCCTGAAAAACTCATTAACCGTGCAGAAAATGGGAACTATTTGGCGTTGCATATTGAGAGTTGTTCAATGCAAGGAGATGGTTTAGTGGATCTAGGTGTAGAATTGCCAGGCGTTGAATTTGAGACTTATGGCGTAGTTAATTATAACGCCGCAAACCAATTGACCACCATGAATTTGTCCGGAGCATTGTCATTCTTTGTGGATAAAAAAGCAATGGATTTAATTGCCAACGATATCAAATCAGCCGAAGGGTTGAGTGGAATTGACATTGGAAGAACGACATTGGAACAAGCCGTATCGGAGCAGATTTCTAAAGAAGAAGCTGAAAATTTAAAAGCCGACTATACCTTAGATGGAGAGGTTAAGAAGCTTCCGAAAGAAATGCAGCAGACCTTCTATCTCTCCAACATTAAATTGGCTTGGTCGGATGATGATATTGCCTTGGTTTCAAATCCAATTACAGCTATTGTTGGAATCAATGGAGAACCGATATTCAAAGATTTCACAGCTAAATTGGCGATTCAATATTCTGTACCAGGAGGACTTCGAGGGGATAAATTGGGGCTATTGATCGAATTGCCGGGAGGAGAAAAACCAGGTAATTACTACTATTTCGCGATGAACCGTGTCAAGAAAAATACAGAGATGGACATCATGACCAGTTCCAAAGAATTGGAAGCAATATTGTTGGAACTCAGCGATGAAAAACGAAAAGAAAAGGATTTCCAATACGCGTTGAGAACTAAAAACAAAGCGACATACTTGAGTGTCTTTAGAGGATTATTTGGAGAATAAAAGGCTGGTAGGCCTGCTCTGTGTTAAATAAATCCTAAGTTTTGTTATTTTTAGAGAGATTATAAAAGCGAAAAACGACCCTCGCATACAAGAAGATGGAATTAGTCCATCTTCTTTGATTTTTAATCTGCACCAATTGCTAACCCTAAAACTCGTCGTATACGTTAAATTTTTGGGCTGATTTTTGAACCTTTATGCGAATAAGTCGTACTTACCATACAAGCCGATTTTTTTCGGTTGATGAAAAATGAAATATTCTTTAATTGTCATACTAGCTACAATCTTTTGCTGGAGAGGAAATAGTCTGTCCTATGCACAGGAGTCACTTGAGGATAAGCGAAAGCAAGCAGATGCCTATTTCGACGACGAAAACTGGATAGCGGCAGAGAAACTTTATGCAACTGTCATTACCAGTCGCCCGCGGGATTACGATCTCAATTTTAGATACGGCGTTTGTTTATTGAACGGCTCAAAAGATGTAGAAGGAGCGATTACGCGTCTTGCCTACGCGACGTCTAGCGGAGGGGTAGATATTCGTGCGCATTATTTCCTGGGTAGAGCCTACCATCTCAACTATCAGTTTAATGAAGCTTTGCGCTCTTATCAGCGCTATCAGCAAGTGGTGCCGCCAAAGGATTTAAAGAAATATCCAGTTGATGTCGATATTGCGGCATGTAAAAGTGGTAAAAAACTATTGGCTGCAGTTACGGACATGGTGGTTATGTCGAAGAATGAATTAGGTCGGGACAATTTCTATGATCTCTACGACTTGAGTGATATTGGAGGAACCCTTTTGATTACAGATGAGTTTCAGACGAAGTTTGATAAGAAAATGAATCACCGCCCGGTTATTCATTTCCCTGCCGAATCACCATATATTTATTATTCAAGTTATGGAGAGGATGGGGCTACCGGACTAGACATTTATGTTAAACAAAAATTACCGGGGGGCGAATGGTCAATGGCGCAAAAGGTGAGGGGACAAGTCAACACGGATGAAGACGAAGCGTATGCCTATATGCACCCGAATGGACAATATCTCTATTTCTGTTCGAGAGGTCATAATTCAATGGGGGGTTATGATGTCTTCCGATCGAAATACAACCCGAATTCACAAAGTTTTGGCCCACCTGAGAATATGGATTTCGCCATCAGTTCACCGGATGATGATCTACTATTTGTGGTGGATAGTCTTGATCGAAACGCTTATTTCTCATCTTCACGTGCCAGTAAAGATGGGAATTTGACGGTTTATAAGGTTCGTGTTGAACGTATACCAATGCAAATGGCGGTCATTAAAGGAAACTTCTTTAATGAAATCAATGGAGATGATAAAGAAGTCAAAATCATTATTACCGACTTTTCAACAGGAACACAAATCGGAACATTTAATTCGAAAAAATCGAACGGGGATTATCTGATTACCCTGCCGAAAGCCGGTAAATACCGATTTGAAATAGAACCCAAGAACAGTGAAAACATTTTTGGGCAGGTCATTGAAGTACCACCAAGGCGAGAATTCCTTCCATACTCACAAACCATGACCTTCAAAGAGATTGATGGTCAGGAGCAAATTATTATCAGTCCGCTAGGCAATGATATAGACGATCCTTTGGCAGTTATGGCAGAAGTCTATCGAGAAATGTCAAAATTACCGCCGAATGCGGATGATTTCAACCTCGATTCGTTAGATGCCTTAAAGCAAACGGATAAAATCTTTGTAGATGCAGGGCTTGATCCGTATTCGACTAAGGAGAGTGTCGAAACAGTCCTCATTGACGAAAAGGAAGACTTAGAAGCCTTAAAATTAGAAGAGGAAAAACAACTAAACATTGCCTATAATTTGGCGGAGCAGAAGAGTGATAAGGCCAATGCCAAAATGGTTGAATTAAATGCACTGATACAAAAGGCAGAAGGTTTAAACGGTGGTGAAAAAACAAGAACCCTCGAGAAAGTCATCGAGAAAAAAGCGGAAATTGAGCGATTGAATGATGAGGCGAATAATTTGCTAAGTATAACAGAAACACTTGAAAAGTCGATTCAAGAAAAAGAACAAACTATTGCTGCTACGGAGACGCTGATTGAAAAAACAAAAGTCTTGCCAGACGGAGATCGTGGAGCATTAACCAGTTTGGTTGCGGAGAATAAATCATTTTTCAAAGAGCAAGTTGCAGTTGATTCTGATGGGGAAACAGTTTTAGTTGAAAAGCTAAAAGCTGGATCGAATGAACAAAAGAAGGTGCAAGAATTGAGTGAGGAGATCTCGAAACTCAACGATGAAAAGCGTGCATTGCAAAAAGAAAATGATCGATTACGAGAAAGGATCAAAAACGAGAAGACGAAGAAAGCAATCGAAGAACTGGAGCGCAAGATTAACGCCAACGAATCAGATATTGCTATCTATGAGGATCAAATCAAAGCAAAAACAAAAGCGTTGGATGAAGTAATGGAAGACAATGCGACCGTTCGCGATGGTTTGGCCGCAGCTATCATTCTAAAGGATGAAAATGATACACCCGCATTAACGAAGGAACTCTCAGATGCAGAAAGAAATGCAATTGCCAATAAAGTTGAAACCAATGATTTGTCTGAAAACCTCGCGGTTGTTGATCAGATTCTGGAAACCAATAATGTTTCTGCTTTCAATATTGATCTGTATGCGAGCAATGAAACGACCAACAGCTACAATTTGCAAGATTGGAATGAAGCAATTGATAAAGAACGTCAGCGCTTGCAAGAAGAACGTTTAATGGCTTCCGCCGAAAAGCAACGCCAAATTGATGAAGAGTTAAAGCGTCTCGAAGATTTGCGCGCAGCCAAAGAAGCTGAGTTCACGGTAATTAATGATGATCCTGAAAATATCTCAGCAGATGTGGATGAAGGAATGATCTTACCAGGTTATCAAGCCGAGAAGGAAGCCATCGGAGAAATTGTTAATGAATCGGATCGTCGTAAGGCAAGTGTTGATTTGAATAATCGTCTGATTCAAGAAATTCAAAAAGAAAAGAAAGAGCTTAAACGCCTGGAGGAGGAATATCCGAAAGCGAAGAATATTCAGGAACGTATAGAGAACCTAACGGTATTGGAACGTGGTCTTCAAAATGAAAACAATGAGAATACGACGTGGTTGGCAGCAATTGATAATAGCGGAGGGCCAACAAAAGACGAAGTTATTGTTGGGTTGGATGATGATTATCAACTAAAGATCAATGATGCTTGGGAACTGGCTGATGATGGTGAAAGAGCAAAAGCCATTGAAGAAGCCAATGAAATCATGATTGAAAAAGGTAATGAGCGCATTCAAGAATTAAATGCCATTATTTCATCTGATCCTGAAAACGAAGCTGCAAAAGAAGAATTGGTTATCATAGAAGAATTGGTTGATGATCTAAAAACTAATAAAGATCAAGCCATTGTCGAGCCGGAGAACATCGATCCAGAATCTTTAAGTGCAGATGTGTCCGCGACGGATTTAGTACGTGATTACGATGCGAGAATGAAAGTCATTTCGGGTATTAAAGATGAATATGATCGTAAATCAAAAGAGAATAAACTAAACCAAGAAGTATTAGTTGCTGCAAGAGCAGAAATGGAGCGCATGCAGCGTTTAGCAGAAAAGAATCCAGATAGTAAAAACATAAAAAAACGTCAAAAATCACTTTCAAAATTAGAAGCTGATTTGATGGAGCAAATTGCTGATAACGATGAATGGTTGAACGAAAATCAACCATTAGTGATGGATTATGAGTCATCTTCAAACGTCGCAATGGCGAATGAAGAATATCAAATTGAAATTGATAAAATTGACAAAATGCCCGAAGGTGAAATCAAGCAAACGGCAACAAAAGAGTTGAATGAAAATACTCTTGCAAAGGTCGATGAGCGTTTAGAAGAATTGTCTGCAAAAGAAGCTTCAGGAGAATTGACCCTATCGGAAGAACAGGAAAAAGAATTGCTGAATGAGATAAAAACAAATATCGAAGAAAAACCAAACTTGCCGTTGCTTCCACCAACATCAGCTGAGACTATTGTAACCGATCCAACCATTGCGGACGTTGCGCCAAATTATGAAGAGCAAATCGCTGCGATTGAAGGTTCTGACAAATCTGACAAGGAGAAATTATTGGATCAAATTGCACTGAAAGAGCAGAGTGTTGAAATAATTGATAAAGAATTAGAACAAGTTGAGCAGCGAAAAATGTTGCATCCTGAATTAGAAGAAGAAATCTCAGCCCGTGAAGAGGCATTAAAGTCACTCAAGACAGACTTAGAATCGGAAATTGAAGCCGATACAGAAACAGCTGCAGGGATGACTGATGTGGTTGATAATGGTAATAACGGAGAAGCAAACGGAGCTACTATTTCAATTGGTGATTTAATGCCAGATTATGAATCAGACTTGTCGAAGATTAGAAACAGTGGTAATCCTATCAAGCAGCGACTAGAAGAAGAGATCGAATTACACGATATGCTCTTAGCAGCCATTTCTTGGAAGAAGGACCAATTGGAAAAGGGAAAAGCAGATAATCCTGCGGTCGCTGGACGCGTTGATAAGCAGCTTGCCGATTTATTATCGATAAAATCAAAAATAGAATCGGATAAATCGGATACAGAGTCTGACTTAGCGAATGTTGACAACATTGCTGATATCAACAATAATACCCCGGACAACAACAACCCAGACAATAACAACAACCCGGACAACAACGACAACAACAACCCGGACAACAACAACCCAGACAATAACAACAACCCGGACAACAACGACAACAACAACCCGGACAACAACAACCCGGACAACAACAACCCAGACAACAACGACAACAACGACAACAACCCGGACAATAACAACATTAACCCAGAGAACAACAACAACGACAATCCTGATAACAATAATAATCCCGATAATAACAACAACGACAATCCAGATAATCAGCGTCCACAAATCAGTATCGGTGAACTCATGCCTGATTACGAAGCCAAAATCGCCAATATCGAAAACAGTGACCTCTCTGAGGCGGACAAACTAACACGTAAGAATGAATTGAATGATCAGTTATTGCGTGCGATTTCTTCGAAGATCGAAACCGTGCAAGAGGAATGGGAAGAAGATCCAACCTTAGGCGATCTATTTGAGGAGGAATTGGATAAGCTTGAAGAACTTGAAGAGTCAGTGAGAAGTGATATCGAGCAAAACGAAGCAGCGATTGCTGCTCTTGAAGGGGAAGAGGTCGCCGTTGTTGATTTAGGAGCCGATAATTTCGATAGTCCAGAGGGTAAAGCGTTGATGAATGATTATGCAGCAGACATCGAAGAGGTAAAGGCGATGGATAATGATCTAAATGAGCTAGAAGCTCAGCGTGCTGCTACTAATGATGCGGGCGAGCAAGCAAAAATAGACAAGCAAATAGAAAAAATAGAAAGCAAGAAGGCGAAGATCGAGAATGAGATCATTGAGGAACTAGGTCAGGTTAACGAAGCAGAGGTTGACGAGACAAAAAAAGATTTACAAGTTGATAAACAATCAACGGAAAACTCGAGTCAGGTCGAAAGTGCTGGTTTATCAGATGCAGTAAAACAGGCTGATCAAGATTTAGCCACGGCAGAAGTCAAAATGAATCAAGCCAAAGCTCTTCGTGAGCAGGCGGAGGATGAAAAAGATCCGGTCAAGACGAATGCGTTATTAAGTGAGGCATTGCAATTGGAAGAAGAAGCAAAAGACTTGACTGAACGTGCCGAAAGAGTTTATCGATCAGCAATATTATTGTCTGCAGAGGAAGAGCCAGGTGTAGTTACAGAGGTAAGTGAAAATCCGGCTGAAAGAGAATCAACACAATTATTAGATGAGGCTGGCGAATTACGCAAATTAGCTTCTGATTATTATGATCGTGCAAATGACTTAAGAGATAGCGCTGAAACAGTCAAGAAGAAGTTTAGAGAAGCGATTTTATTAGAAGCTGATGAAGTTGAAAATAAAGCGAATGTTCTAGAATCAAGGGCAGACCAAACAGAAGCAAAAGCGGAGCGATTAGCAGCAGAGGAGGAGAAAGTATCAGCGTCGGTTCCAGAAGAAGTGAATATTTCTGTAGATGACGAAACAGAAGAGGAATTGGCGACTTCAGAAACCTACGAAGCATTCTACCAGAACCAACAAGCGGGTGATGAAAAAATGGATCAAGCGAAAGCCATCAATAATGAACTGAAAGAATTAAATGCTAGAAAAACACGCAAATACCGCGAAGCTATTTTGTTAGAAGGTGATCCGATTCAGAATGTCGAAAATAATCAAGAATATCAGGCAACAACAGCAAGAATCGATTCATTGAAAGCTGCTCAAAAGGAGCTGAGAGATGAGGCATTGGCAAGTTATGAAAAAGCGAAAGCGATTTTGGATTCACAATCTGAAGAAGACCAGACAAATATGATGGCATTGGCAACAAATGATATTGCTCCAAGAGAAAAACAACCGGATATTAATCCAGATTTTGAAGCGCCATTGGAAGTTACCGAAAACATCTTCCGTCGCACAGAGGGAGAAGTGTACAGCGAAGAAAATCCTATTCCAGTGGGACAGAAAACAAGTGGCTTGGTCTATAAAGTACAGGTTGGAGCATTTAGAAAGCCATTACCGCAGGATCACTTTAAAGAATTTGCACCGATTTCTGGTGAAGTACTGCCAAACGGTATCACACGCTATATGGTAGGTTATTTTACAGCTTTTGATGCCGCCTTGGGAGCTAGAAATCAAATCCGTCCAATTGGATATCCTGATGCATTCATCGTAGCCTATTGTAATGGAGATCGAATCACAGTTGATCGTGCACGCCGAATTGAAGCTGGGGAAATTGAGTGTATTGGAAATGTCGAAGAAACGCAATTCGCCAACAACGCGAATAACACAAACAATACTGACAATAATAACAATGGTTCATACACAGACCAAAGCAATGACCTCGAATTTAATCCGACTAATGATGCAGAACGTGCAGAGATAGCATATTACACGAATACACCAAATGCTGCAAAAGCCAATCAGGTTGAAATCATCGATGGATTGTTCTATACGGTTCAGATTGGAGTTTACTCGAAGCCAGTTCCAAAAAGTGCATTATTCAATATCCAACCGTTGAATTCTCAACGAACAGATAATGGTTATATCCGTTACTCAACTGGAATTTTCCTATCAGAAGAGGAAGCGACTGCGCGCAAGAACGAGGTTGTTGAGATCGGAATAACAGATGCCTTTGTAACGGCTTATTTTAATGGAGAGCGAATCACTCCAGAAGAAGCCTTGTCTATTTTAACGCGAGAGGGCGCAGACATACTGGTAGGAAGACAAGGTGCTAATGGAAATAATACAGACAATACAGATAACACAGACAATACAGACAGCGTTGAAGAAGAGAAGTTGACATTCTTTAAAGAAGGCGTATTTTATCGAATATTGATCGGGAAATATGCAGATGCTATCCCGGGAGAGTTTGCAACACTTCTATTACAAACTGAAGATGTCTTTGAAATAGAGGTAGATATTGAAGGAAGATCATGCTTGTTATCGACGAAGTTAGAATCTCATGAAGATTTGGTAGATCGTTTACGTGAATTTGCGGATCTAGGAATTGAAGATATGCAAGTATTAACGTATTACAAATATGACATTATCCCGTATGATGAAGGGCAGAACATTTTAAACGATACACAAACAGAACGATTGAATCCGTATGACGAAATGCAAGGAATCAGTGCTAACCCTTTCATCTATGAAAAAGATGCTGTATATTTTAAGGTGAAATTAGGAGAGTTTGAAGAGAAAGTGCCGGCAGAATTTATAAACTTATTACTTTTGCATGAAGCGGAAGAGAACATCTATAAAGAGGAAACGATAGATGACTTAACCGTTTTCTTTACCGGTTCAGTCAGAGATTTTGCAGAAGCAGATGAAGCGGCGAATCGATTAAAAGAAAAAGGATTTACGAATGCAAAAGTGATCGCTTATCATAAGTATGATGAGATTTCGATTGAGAAAGCGAGAGAGATTTTAGAAAAAGATGAGTAAAATGAGTACAGAAGTAGAATTTGATGAGCAGGTAGCAGTTAATGAACAGACCGTGTATTCGAAAAACTTAGTGATCTATAACGATGACGTTAACACATTTGATCATGTGATTGATTCGTTAGTAAAAGTTTGCAAGCATGAAGTGATACAGGCAGAGCAATGTACATGGATCATTCATTACAATGGAAAGTGCGCTGTTAAAGAAGGAGATATGGATGCCCTTTTACCGATGCGCCGTGCATTAAACGAACACGGTATTGACGCAAAAATTCACTAAAACAAAAAAAGCCATTTTTGAATGGCAATATCAAAAAAATTGTATCTTTGTCCCCCCGATTCAAAGGAATCACCCCTTAAATGGGAAAGGGTACTGGCCTCGTAGTTCAACTGAATAGAATACCTGATTACGGCTCAGGCGGTTGCAGGTTTGAATCCTGCCGAGGTCACAAAA
>JBMZAY010000016.1:0-79145 GCA_049611865.1 Crocinitomicaceae bacterium
CTCGCGCTATTTGGAATGGACGGGCAACTGATCAAGGCTTGGAAAGGACTGCCAAACTTTCGCGAAGAATCAGGTTTGTACACGTGGCTCTTTCGTATCACTTATAATGAAACGCATACCTTTCTGACTAAAGCGAATAAGACTAAAACTGTTGACTTAGATCCTCCTCTTTTTGAAAATCAAATAATCGTTGAAGGCACTGCGCTATCACCTGAAGAAATTGAAAACAAATTAAAAAAGGCAATGGAAACGCTGCCTGAAAAGCAATTACTTGTTTTTAATCTTAAATATTTCGATGAACTAAAATTCTCTGAAATTGC
Source organism: Crocinitomicaceae bacterium (assembly GCA_049611865.1). Classification (GTDB taxonomy): domain Bacteria; phylum Bacteroidota; class Bacteroidia; order Flavobacteriales_D; family Crocinitomicaceae; genus Crocinitomix. The sequence goes on from JBMZAY010000016.1 coordinate 321, forward strand.
AGAGTTGACAGGCACAAGCGTTGGTGGATTAAAAGCCTCGTATCATTTGGCCGTGAAAAAAATTGAAGAATTTTTAAAAGAAGATTAAACATTTGATAAAAAACTGAGTCAAAGGAATAAATGGAAACGAATAAGGGCATATTGAACCAAATCGATAAAAGGGAAAAACCTGTTGTTCCAGCTGGATTTTTCGAACAGTTCTTCGATAATCTTATGACAAAAATTGAATCGGAAGATGGGGTTTTAAGTCAATTAAAGAAGACCAAACGTCCGGAGGTTCCAGAAGGTTTCTTTGATCAATTGAATGTTTCTATCAGCTCTTCTAATGAAATTGACAATACATCCGTTTCTCTTTTAGATGATTTCGCTAAAACTAAAAAGCCAAAAGTCGATGATGCATTTTTTAAGGGATTTCCTGATCGTATAACAGAAAAATTAGTTGACAAACCATCTGGCAGTCGGATCATTTCGATGCGTATTTTGTATGCCGTTGGTTCCATTGCAGCTATATTCGCTATCCTTTTCATGTTTGTTGATTTTAATCCTAATCACGGCAGATCAGAAACTGCTGTTGCCCCTGCTCTAGACGCTGTAGCTGAAGAGGTGATTTTTGATGATTACCTCGCCGTAATGGATGAATATGAATTAATTGAATATGTCGTCGAAAATAATGTTACGATTGAAGACACAACTGAAACGATTGATTATGACAACTATATTGACTACACCGAAGAAGAGCTTTTAGATTATTATTTAGACCTTTAAAACAACATTTTATGTATAATAAAATTTTACTCATATTATTTACTTTCCTCACTTCAGGATTAATTTTTGGTCAACCACCTGGCGGACCAAGACAAGAAAAGCGTGAAAAGATAAAGGCACAAAAAATCGCCTTTATCTCCACTGAATTGGAATTAACAACAGAGGAAGCAGAAAAATTCTGGCCAGTTTACAACGCCTATGAAGCAGAACTTGAAGCCCTTCACAAACAACGGAAAGGTTATAAAAAGGAACTGCGCAACCCTGAGCGATTGAGTGACGAACGCGCATATGAGCTTTTTGAGTTGATGTTTGAAGCTGAGAAGAAAGAAAGCGAAGTGCGGCAAAGCTACCTCAAAAAGTTTTCTGATTTGCTGGAGAAAGGTAAAGCCGCCAAGGTATTTATTGCCGAAGAAAAGTTTCGAAGGCTATTATTGGATAAATTAAAATCAGACCATGGAGGGCCTCCGCCCCCGCCTGGTGAAGGCAGACCTTAAAATAGCAATTGATAAATAAAAAAAAGAGCTTTTCTAAAGGCTCTTTTTTAGTTTCCATGTATTTTTGAGATAAAGCCAAAAGAATGGACGCCAAGCGCAAAGATCAGTTTCTAAGACAACTAGCCCCTACAAACGACACACCTTACCTCATTGATGTCGAAAAGGCTGAAGGCATTTACATTTGGGATCGTGATGGAAAGCGTTACATGGACATGATAGCCGGGGTTGCTGTCAACAATGTAGGCCATCGTCATCCGAAAGTTGTTGCTGCCATAAAAGAACAAGTTGATAAATACTTACACGTTATGGTTTATGGCGAGTACATCCAAGAAATGCCGCTTAAAATGGCAGAAAACTTGCATTCCATTCTGCCACCCAACTTAAATTGTACATACATTGTCAATTCGGGCACTGAGGCCAATGAAGGAGCTATTAAACTAGCAAAACGCATTACCGGTAGACGAGAGATCATTGCTTTTAAAGGCGCATATCACGGAGCGACGCATGGCTCACTAAGTATCAGTTCCAACGAAGTTAAAAAGGCTGCATTCCGTCCTTTGTTACCGGGTGTAAAATTCTTAACCTTCAACAATATTGATGAACTCGATGTTATTTCTAAGAATACTGCTGCGGTTATTATTGAGCCTATTCAAGGAGATGCAGGTGTTCGGATACCCTCCCAAAAATTTATGCTCGAACTTCGAAAGCGGTGTACATCAACAGGAGCCCAATTAATTTTCGATGAAGTACAGACCGGAATGGGTAGAACGGGTAAAAACTTTGCTTTTGAACATTTCAACGTTTCTCCAGATATTCTGACTTTGGGTAAAGCACTTGGAGGAGGAATGCCCATTGGAGCTTTTATTTCGGAGCACAAAAACATGCAATTGATTACGCATAATCCTATGCTTGGGCACATTACAACATTTGGAGGTAATCCTGTGATTGCTGCAGCGGCAAATGCAACTGTCGAAGTATTAAAGGAAGAAAACTGGGTAGCAGAAGCAGACAATAAAGGAAAAGCACTAGAAGACATGCTTCTAAAGTCTAATGAAATCTCCGAGATTCGCAGAGCGGGGCTCATGTTTGCAATCGAGATGAGTGACTTTGACCGTGTTAAAAAGGTAGTCGATCGTTGCCTAGAAAAAGGTTTGATTGGTTTTTGGTTTCTGTCTTGTCCAAATAGTTTCAGGCTCTCTCCTCCCCTTACTATCTCGATGGGTGAAATCTTGGAGGCTGGAAAAATCATTATTGAAGCAATTGATGAGACCGCATAAAAAAGGCTTTCAATATAATTGAAAGCCTTTCGAAATGGTTCATCTATAATTACCTTCCTGTTCTTTGCTCGAAGATATCAAAGCGCGAAGGCATCATCTGGCGTGGCCAATGATTATCATACGTTTCACAATCAGCAGTTTCTAAGAAAGGATCTAAATCAACGCGTAAAACTTCCTTTTTAAAGAAGAAAATCTTCGATACATTCTTATCGTTCTTTCGCCAGATTTCAGCCGGAATTTTAATTAATTCTGTTGTGCCATCTGTAAATGTAAATTGAAGAATAATAGGCATTACCAATCCACCTTTATTCTCAAAATCAAGCTGGTAAAATTGATATCCTGAATTAAGTAATGCTTTATCCTCATCGGAAAGCTCATTTAAAAAGTTCTCATACGCCTCCTTGTCCTCCTCTGTGACAGCATATATATCGCGTGTATTATATTCATCATCTAATGATGGTACACGCTCATTTTCTGTTTCTTTGATTTGCTTTTTATTGCGGATTTCAGAAATTTTTTTATTCTCCATTTCATCTAACTCTTTTTCAAATTGAGTTTCAATTTCAGGATTGTGCGTATCTAACATAAACCACTGTACGTTCTCTAATCCAATATCGACGTGATCATTTGTATAAAACCACCCTCTCCAAAACCAATCTAAGTCCACTCCACTAGCATCCTCCATTGTTCGGAAAAAATCAGCAGGTGTTGGATGCTTGAACATCCAACGATTTGCGTATACTTTGAAAGCATAATCAAAAAGTTCGCGTCCAAGTATGGTCTCCCGTAATATATTAAGCGCTGTCGCTGGTTTTCCGTAGGCATTATTCCCAAACTGGTAAATCGATTCAGAATTTGTCATAATCGGAGATATGAAGTCTTTATCCCCTTTCATATAATCTACAATTAAATGAGCCGGCCCTCTGCGTGAAGGATAATCTCTTTGCCACTCTTGTTCTGTCAGGTACTGTAAGAATGTATTTAGGCCTTCATCCATCCATGTCCATTGACGTTCATCAGAATTGATGATCATTGGAAAGTAATTGTGACCCACCTCATGGATGATTACCGAATGCATTCCGTACTTTGTGCGTTCACTGTAAGTTCCATCAGGATTTGGACGGCCTCCATTAAAACAAATCATGGGGTATTCCATACCTATTGAATTAGCGTGTACCGATATAGCTACAGGGTATGGATAATCAAATGTATGCTTCGAATATGTTTTTAAGGTTTGTACAATTAATCGTGTGCTGTACTTCTCCCACAGCGGGTTACCTTCTTTAGGATAATAAGACATTGCCAGCACCTTTTTTGTTTCTTGTTGAACACTTTGCGCATCCCACATAAACTTTCTTGAGGAAGCAAATGAAAAATCTCTCACATTTTCGGCTTCAAAGACCCATGTTTTGGTTCCAGTAGCCTTTTCTTTTTCATTTGCTTCTGCCTCTTCTTGCGTAATTATCAAAACAGGAGCATCAGCGCCCTCTGCCTCTTCGAGTCTTTTCTGTTGCTCTTTGGTGAGTACTTTGCTACCGTTTTGTAGAACACCTGTGGCCGCAACGACATGATCAGCAGGCACGGTAATCTCGACCTCATAATCCCCGAAAGGCAGGGTAAACTCGCCAGATCCTAAAAACTGCTTGTTTTGCCACCCCTCTAAATCGTTGTAAACACACATGCGCGGAAAAAACTGTGCGATTGTGTACAAGTAGTTGTCGTCTTCTTCAAAGTATTCATAACCGGATCTTCCACCAATTTCCATTCTATTATTGATATTGTACCACCAGTCTATTTTAAAGGAATACGTTCCTCCATTCAACAAAGCTTTATCCAAATCAATGCGCATCATTGTACCCACTATTGTGTAGGGAATTTTCTTCCCCGAGGCATCCGTAACTTTTTCGATATTGAAGCCACCTTCAAATTCGCTCATACGCACCATTCTTTTTAATCCCCAAGGGGATGAAATAGAACCAATAGAACTTGTACGAGATAATTGTCCGTCAGATCCTGGTTTACGTATGTTTTGATCCAATTGCAACCATAAATATGTTAGCGGGTCTGGTGAATTGTTAGTGTATGTAATGGTCTCCTCTCCAGAAATACGTTGGTTTTCATCATCCAACTTAATTTTCATTTTATAGTCAGCCTGTTGCTGATAATACCGTGGTCCAGGAGCTCCTGCAGCATTTCTATATACATTAGGTGTAGCTAACTCCTCTTTAAGTTGTTTAAACTTATTGTTATTCGTGTTTTCTTGAGCCGTAAGCGATAAACTCAAAAAAAAGATCGGTAGAAGTTTAATAAAGGTTTGCATGTTTTTATTCAAATTCGATTTTTCCATCTGGTTTCAAGGGCAATAAAGTTAAACTTTTCCTTTGGTCTTTATATGCGTAATGCACAATATTTTGTTGCTTGGGAAACAACTCAAACAAGACTTTGTATGTTACTATGATGTTTGCGGGATTAGAAACATTTGTAAAAGTAAAATAGATAAACAACTCTCCTCGCATTGTAATTTCCTTACCCAGGTAATTTGGAGTTGCCTGTTTTCCATCTGATTTAACGATTACGTTGCGAGCTAGATAAGTTTGCAAATATTTCCCTACTTCAGATGTATCGGCTTCTTGTTCGAGATCTATTTTTCGTTGAAACTTATTTGCCAACACATCCTCAACATCGTGTGCTGTTAATTTCATAGATCCTTCTATGCGTTTATGCTCTGCATCCCACGCAAGATCTGCGATTGAAACATAAAACTTATGCCCAAAACTGAGCGTCGAAATAAGTATTGTAAAAACCAATAAGACCTTCTTCATTTTTTATCTTTTTAAATACTTTTCCGGAATAATTTTCAAATAATGATAATCCCGGTAACTCAAAACTGGCAAGGAACCATCATATTCAGGCCCTTGAATAATAACTACCTCATCAGAAAACAAAATTCTGTTCGGATCAATCAAATGTTGGGCCATTACTTCTAGCAACCGTTTTTGACTTTCCAATAAACGCTGATAGGCCACAGTTTTGTTTGATAAATGCTCATCCAATTCTATCTTAGAAGCGCTTGATTCCATAATTAACTCAACATATCCGTATTTGTTCACCATTTTGGCAATTTCCTTCACAAATCGGTGTAAACCAAAAGCTCCTTTATCAATACCATTGAAATACAGGTCAAAATTTACCTGATACGGAGATGGAGCAGCAACACGGATATCTTTTCTGTTATGAACAATCGGAATAAGATTAATATAATTGAAACGCTTGAAATCAAGCTTGAGGTCTTTTAAATCATTATGTCTCGGTCCTCTCCTATTGAGTTTTGTTATGATATTCAGATCAAAGCCTGTTTCTTCTTTAAATCTCCCTGATAGATAATCCGACACCTGTTGCGCAGCTGCTTGCCACTTGTGTTTGATATTTTCATCTTGCTGAAAGTAACCCACATTGATAAGTAATTCAACCGGATGGCCAGCCTTGGCATTGAGGATGAGATTTTCCCAAAAATGAACAAATTTCCGCTCGTTTATACTCAAAGCTTTACCTAGCTCATAATAAGTGCGATAAGTGGGTAATAGTGGTGGAGTAATTTCCTCTGGTTTTACAACATACTTGAGATGTTCAGTTGTCTCACGATCTGCCTCATCCCATAGTAAAAATTTATATTTATTATCGGGATGTATAAATGTAGGATCAATGGTTATACTCACTTCTTTGGAGTTGGCACCTGTTCTTGATTTGATTGCTTTTTGTATTGCTTTTCTGACTTTCTTGGCGGTCATTTTACGCAACTTCTCGCTTTTTTTCCAAGGCATATGAATTTGACCTTTGAGGGTCAGTCCTCCATTTAAAAAGAGTTTTGTTTCAATGGTTTCGAAATTTACCGCATCCAAAACTTCTTCTACCTCAGGAAGCGCAAACCGTTCCATTGAGAGTAGCATTTTTTCCTGTTTTACATTTTCCGTAGCAGTCACTTCAATCTCACTTTCCAACAAATGTGGCGCATCAAAATTCGAGGAATATAGACGTATTGATCCTGTTGCCCAATTTGGTATACTGTCTGATATCTTTACAAAAGGCTCATCGAAAAATACCGTTGTTGGAGCATAGCCTCTCCTGTAGAACGCTTGTTGGATCTTTTCTTTGAGGTGATCCAATTGCGGTTCCAATTCTAATACTTCTGAAAGATCAGTTACAACTACATCCATGCCTATGGTGGTAAATTGATGATAATCAATTTCATAAGTAAGGTCATTTACAAATGTTTCTAAGTAAGATAAACTAAAGTAAGCTGTGTCATACCACGTAATTGGGTAGAAATAAATAGGTGCGACCTGATAATCTTTTAGTTCACCAGAAACTTCTCTTCCCGTAAATGATTCTTGAACGACATTTCCCAAAATCTTGAGATAAAACTTATGTTGATCAGCAACTCCTGAATGAGTTGTTAATTCGATACTTTTGACAAAAAGTCCTGGCCGATTTGTTGGATCATAGACAACGTCTAAGCTGACAGAAGAGCCAGGGTATATCACCGTATCTTCTGCTAGAGCAGCTGTACAGCCGCATGAGGTAATAATATCCGCAATAATAATGGTGTCATTTCTGTATGGGTTTTCCAGTTCGAACTGTATCGTAACCGGACCTGATTTTTCGAAAATATCCCCAAGATCTCTAACCAGTTCTTTCACTTGTATCTGACCTTTCGAGGTAAAAGTCAAAAGAAGCACGAATAAAATCCCAATGTATTTAATCCAGTTCGCTAGCATTTTCTCCACCTCACCAATCTTCATTTAACCTCCCACTGAAATCCACTGCATCAAAATCGTACATAGAATTGCCCCGAAAGTACCCACCGCGTATCCAAGAACAGCTAAAAGCACACCAACTGGAGCTAAAGAAGGACTGAATGCGCCTGCAACAATCGGAGCTGAAGCAGCTCCTCCAACATTCGCTTGACTACCAACTGCCACAAAAAAGAAAGGTGCTTTGATCAATTTCGCAACGACAAATAGAAACAACGCGTGAATAAAAATCCAAATTAATCCAATGGACAATAAGAATTTAAATACCCCCCAATTCGCCACTAACTCCATGATATCCATTTTCATTCCGATCGTCGCTACAAGTACATAAAGGAATACGCTACCCATTTTGGATGCACCAACACCTTCAAAATTTCTAAATTTTGTAAAGGATAAAACCACGCCAAAAATTGTAGAAAATACGACCAACCAGAAGAATCCACTTCCAAATGAAACCATTAGGTCCGCAGCAGTATCTTTCCATGTGCTGATATCTTCAAAAGCAATTCCTTGACAAGCCATTTCCATTGTGTAAGGCGTGCGCATCGAGTCTAACCCTCCGTTAATAAACGGTGCAATGTAATCAGATAGCAAATGAGCCAAACCGACTAATCCGAAAGTTATACCGAGCATGAATATCAAATCAGGGAAAGTAGCTACTCTAGACACACTCGCCTGGAAATTCTCTATTTTCTTCTTCAATGCCTCTATTGCAGAATCATCTGCTTTGAAAAATGCGTTAATCTTCTTGTTCATTCCCGTTCCGAACAACAAAACAGACATAAATATATTTGCAACAAAAACGTCAACTACAATCATTGCAGAGAATAATTCATCACTTGCACCGTAGATTTCTTTCATGGCCGTTTGGTTTGCTCCTCCTCCAATCCAAGAACCTGCAACCGTTGAAAGTCCACGCCAAATCTCACCTTCTAAAACTTCCGGTGCAATTAAAGAAATCAACCACAGAGCCAATGGGCCGCCAATTACGATTCCAATAGTAGCAGTAAAGAACATGATAATTGCTTTAGAACCTAACCTTTTAATGGCTGGTATATCAATGCTCAAACACAATAATACTAAACTGCCCGGTAGTAAATATCGAGAAGCAATAAAGTATAGGTTCGACTCCTCAGAGGAGATAATTCCCGCTGAATTTAAACCAGCTGGAATAAAATAGCACAATAGTAATGCGGGTACTATTCGATAAAACTTTTTTAAACCTGGATTCGCACTGCTCGCTGTTCGAAATACAATAAATAGAACAATCATGAGGATTCCAAAAACCGTAGCATCATTCGTAATCCATGGTAAAGAAGACTTTATCTTCACTGTTTTTGTGACCTTATTTCTTGCATCACATTCATCACAAGTATCCCAAACAGTGATCGTATGATCGCCTCGCTCTGGCAGATAGATTAAAGGAGCATCTGTTGACAAATTTGCAGTGTCACCGTCATAAAGGACGATAGAGCTATCCATGTCCGTGAATGTAATTTTCAGTGATGGTGTCTCCTTTTTGTAATACAACGAAGCTAAATCATTAAAATCAACAACGTGATGAAGCGAATCCGCATCCTCCGCAGTTGCTTGACGCATTTGTGCGAAACACGAAAATGACAGGGTTAATACAAGTAATACTAAAAATCTTTTCATGTGTTTTTGCTAAAATTAATTAGTAAGGACCAACAATACAGGCCAAAAGGGCTACGGATAAAACATTCTCTCCAGAAATCGTAAATAATAAATCGGTTGGAAAGGTTGAATCTCCTCTATAAATCTTGTCGTCTTCGAAAGTAAGCAAACATTCCGTAGAAAAAGTGCTATCACCTCGATAAACCTTTTGGTCCTCAATCGTGTAGAGAATGTCTGAGCTGAAAGTCGAATTTCCTCTGTATACTTTATTGTCCTTGACAGTATATAAGCAATCAAATTGCATTGTGGAGCGTCCCAGAAAAACTTGATTTTCTGAGATCGTATAATAGATCATAGGATTGAACCTGTTATCGCCGTGATATACCGTTCCGTTTTGAATGGTAAAAGCAATATCGCTATCAAAACGGCCATCGCCTTTATACAAAAAAAGCTGAGCACTCGCACTCAACGAAATCAAGCATAAAATAAGACCTATTGCTTTTTTCATGGAATCAAAAATAGCAAAAATAAAGTCAGTTAAATTCAGATGTTCCACAGGTTCTAAACGAGTTTTGCACATTCTATGGAGATATTCATTAGATTTGCGCCAAACATCACAGAAAATGGCAAAAATCATATCAGGAATCCAACAAATGGGTATTGGTGTTCCGGACGTTCAGGAAATTTGGAAATGGTATCGTGAAATGTTTGGAATTGACGTGCGCATGTTTGAAGATGCTGCAGACGCACCATTAATGACACGTTACACAGGTGATAAAGTTCATAGCAGAACAGCTACGCTTGCCTTGAGCATGGAAGGTGGTGGCGGATTTGAGATTTGGCAATATACAAGTCGTCCTACAGAACGTGCCAATTTTGCAATTCAGCTTGGGGATCTTGGCCTTTATGCCTGCAAAATAAAGTCACGTGACGTTAAAGCCAGTTTTGCATATCATCAATCCAAGGGGGTAAAAATCTTAGGAGATTTGAGTAAAATCCCAACAGGAGAGCTGAACTATTTTGTTGAAGACCCGAATGGTAATATTTTCAATATTGTTGAAGGTTTAGTGTGGTTTAAAGACACAGGACACCCGGCCAAAACGGGAGCTGTTGGTGGAACCATTATAGGGGTTAGTGACATGGAGGCTTCTTTGAAATTATACCGTGATGTTTTAGAATATGAAACAGTTGTATTTGATGAAACAGGGTCGTTTGATTGCTTTAAAGGTTTATTAGCTGGTGATCGACAATATAGACGAGTTCTTTTATCTCATAAAAATGAAAGACAAGGGCCGTTTAGCGAGCTATTGGGTCCTACTCGTATAGAGCTTGTTCAAGCACTTGATCGTCAACCAAAAAAAATCTTTGAAGATCGCTATTGGGGAGATTGGGGATTCATTCATTTATGTTTTGACATTCAAGGAATGGAAGACTTAAAAAAGGATTGTGAAGCTGCAGGTTTTCCATTTACTGTAGATTCAGGAGATACTTTTGACATGGGTGAAGCTGGCGGTCGTTTTTCTTACATCGAAGATCCTGATGGCACTTGGATTGAATTCGTTGAGACACACAAAGTACCTGTTATGAAGAGCCTAGGATGGTATATCAACTTAAAGAAACGCGATCCGAAGAAACGACTTCCCAAATGGATGTTGAAGGCTATGGGTATGAATCGAGTGAAGTAAAAGGATTTTTGGATGCTCATTAATCCTGATTAACTTCTAGAAAGTATACAGTATCTCCTCGTTGTTCAAATTTAATATTTGAAGGGATCGTCGGTTGATTATTATTCCTATCTGGTTTTAAAAAATCAAGGTTTCCATTGATTAAATATGTACCTAGAAGAACAAATATCGACAATAGGGAAATTTTGGTACCAGATGAAAGCTGAAACTCCTTTTCCTTGGATCGAAATTCAACTTCTTCTTCACTAGGAACGACTCGATATTTAACTCCGTATTCCTTGTTTTCATCCTGATGGTGCTCGAGGCTCTCATCATGCCAACCTCCATTATCTATTGCTTCGTACCCTCTGTCAGTTAAATAATAAATATCTGGTATATCATCTACTTCAATTAAATCATGTTCGAGCAGATAATTGATTAATGTCTCGCGCTTGGTCTCAGGAAGAATTGCAGATTCATGCACACCTTCAATACCTTCGCCGGCAATCTGAAGAAGTGCATCATTAATATGATCGTTTGAAAAATTCAATTTTAAATTTACAGCTGACTCACTTTCGCTCTTAAGAATTGATCAAGAAGAACTAGTGCCGCCATTGCATCGACAATGGGAACAGCACGAGGCACCACGCAAGGATCGTGTCTTCCCTCGCCTTTAAAATCAACTTCCTCACCGTCTTTATTTACGGTTTTTTGGGATTGCATAATCGTTGCAACAGGTTTAAAAGCTACACGGAATTGGATTTCTTGACCGTTCGAAATACCACCTTGAATGCCTCCTGAAAAATTGGTAGCTGTGCTAACCTTACCTTCTTTTTCTATAAAAGCATCATTGTGTTCACTTCCTTTCATTTCCGCTGCCTGAAAACCAGACCCTATTTCAAATCCTTTCACAGCATTAATGCTCAGCATTGCTTTTCCAAGTTCGGCATGCAGCTTATCAAAAACGGGCTCTCCTATTCCAGCTGGCACTCCTTTAATGACACAAGTTATAACCCCCCCCAAAGTATCACCACTTTTCTTGACGGCAAGAATTGCTTCATCCATTTTGGCAGCTGTATCGGAATCTGGACAGCGAACACGATTCTGATCAATTCTGTTAAAATCAATTTCTGAATACCGCTTTTCCAATTTGATGGTACCAACCTGTGACACAAAACCATGTATTGATATACCTTGTTTTGCCAGTATTTGCTGCGCAATAGCACCAGCAACTACGCGGCATGCCGTTTCACGTGCACTACTTCTACCCCCTCCTCTCACATCTCGAATACCATATTTTTTGTCATAGGTATAATCTGCGTGTGACGGACGATATACTTCCGCTAATCGATCGTAGTCCTTGCTTCGCTGGTCTTTGTTGGGAATTATAAATCCGATAGGAGTTCCTAAGGTTACCCCATTCGTAATCCCTGACAAAAATTGAACCTCGTCTGTTTCTTTGCGTTGTGTTGAAATAGCCGACTGGCCTGGTCTGCGACGATCCAATTGATTTTGAATCGCTGCTAAGTCCAATTCGATATTTGCAGGACATCCATCAATCATACCCCCTATCGCTCCACCGTGGGATTCACCAAATGTGGATAATTTAAAGATATGTCCGATTGAATTCCCTGCCATAATCTATTTTAAGCCCCAATTGTTAGTTGACAAGCTTCAAGAATTTTTCTAGCTTCAGCCAACGTCGGAGCCTCTGCGTATGTTCTTAAAACTGGCTCTGTTCCGGAAGGTCGAATCATAACCCAACGATTTTCATCGAAGAAGTATTTAAATCCATCCATGTCCTCTACTCGCTCCACTTGGTACTTCCCGAACATATTAAATGCTCTGTTCTTACATTGTTCAATGATTTTACTTTTTAGTTGCTCATTGATATGCAGATCATTTCTTTCAAACGCAAAAGGTCCAACAATTTCATAAACCTCTTGAATCAGATCGGTCAATGATTTCCCTGTTTTAGCCATATATTCCCAAACCGTTAGCCCCATCCAAATACCATCGCGTTCTGGTATATGTGTTTTAAGTGCAATACCTCCGGATTCTTCTCCTCCTAACAGAACATCTTGCTCTGGATCAGCCATTAAAACGGATATGTATTTAAAACCAATTGGCACCTCAACATGTTCGAGGCCGTAATGTGCGCACATCTTTTTAATACGAGGGGTGCTTGAAAATCCAGTCACAACTTTTCCGGTTAACCCTTTGTATTTAACCAAATAGTGAATCGTTAACAAAATGATGTGGTGTGAATCTACAAATACGCCATTTTCGTCGTACAAACCAATTCTATCCGCATCACCATCTGTGGCTAATCCACAGTGAATGGAATCATCGCCCGCAATCAACTCAGAAAACTCGCGTAAGTTTTTGTCAATCGGTTCAGGAGCTTGACCCCTGAAAGAAGGATTATGATCACAGTGTAAAAATGTCATATCTGGCAATAAACGCTTTAATACGTTTTGACCTGCTCCGTACATCGCGTCATAAGCCCAACCGAAGTTTGCATTTTTAATCAGTTCTAAATCAAAGACACTGCGTACCTTATTTAGATAAATTTCTTCTAAATCACGGTAAACGGTCAAACCTTCTTTCTCCGCATTCTCTATAGAGATAATATCTAGATTAATGTCATTATCTGCTGGAATGATTGACTGAATTTCATCGACCTGTGCCGGCGCCAACGGTCCACCAAAGTGACCTTTTAGTTTATAACCATTGTAGTTTGGTGGATTGTGACTTGCCGTTATTACCACACCAATTGATGCCCCAAGTTCAGTTGTTGCCAAAGAAATCATTGGCGTTGACACAAAACCTTTTTGAGTGGTGTAAACTTTTATTCCTTTGTGCACAAAAATTTTCATGGCCGTCTCTACGAACATTGGTCCACCGAAACGGCAGTCGTGACCGATTACCACACTTGGGTTTTCAAAATTACGCAGTAACCATTCTGCTGTTGCAATGTTAACACGCGCAACATTATCTACTGTATATTCTTTTGCAATGATGGCTCTCCAACCATCTGTACCAAATTTTATCTTTGTCATTTCACGTTTGATTCTGTGCCGCAAATATACCCTTTTTAAGGGGATTGTAGCGTTAAACAGCCCTTTGGTTATTCTAAATTTTAACAAGATTTAGTTGATATCTATCATGTTATGCGAAAACATGAGTTTCTCAAGCACAATTGTAATAGATTAAATCTTTGTTAAGAATTCTAACGTATTGATATTATCTGCATAAGCTGTTAAATCTGGTGATTGTGCTTTTCCAAAAGGAATGAAATCTTTTCCTACAATTGCCTGAATGTCCTCCTCGTTTTTTTGTAGGTATGCTTGGATCTCATCTTCTTGATTGTAACGCTTATAGTGTAACATCCCAAGAGGCGAAGCTAATTGATCATCCTCCTTTAGCAGTAAAAAACCATTGTCAAGCAAATCTTCCTGATTCAACAAGTATACCGCCTTATTATAATCGTAATTATTGGCGTATTTGTTATGATTGATGATTTCTTGAAAATCGAAAAAACCTTCAAAGAGTCGATTCAATTTAAAATTACTTGGAATGAGCACTTGTGTTACATTCCTACACCCTAATCCAAAAAAAGTAAATACATCCTTTCCTAGCTCCTCTATTTCTTCCTTTGATTCATCTCCTGTGAGCACAGCAACTGAATTCCTATTCTTTCGAATGATATTTGGATAACGACCAAAATAAGACTCAAAATAGTTTGCGGAATTGTTACTCCCCGTGGCAATAACTGCGTCGAATCCCTTTAATTGTGTTTCTATAATTTCAATCCAATTCTTGATACTTGGATTTATTGAAACCATTACATCTAAGAGGGCGGGAAACAATTGCTTATCGTCGGATGATAACTTAATTAACGCTTTTTTGCCACTCATAAAAACAGAAAGAAAATCATGGAAGCCGACAAGCGGAATGTTACCTGCCATTATAATGGCAACTTTTTTATCGGAATCTTCTTTGGCATAGGGTTTTGCCCAGTCCGCCAGTTTATCCACTTCCAACCATCTTGAAATGCCCCCGAATGCTTCTCTTACTGCAGATTCTGTGAACCACCCATTATGAACATGAACACGACGTACAACTTCTTGCATCCTTTCATAGGCATCCTTTGAAATATCCATTTCATGATCTTGCCAAGCATCATCTTTTGACAAGTGATACATTACTCTTCCCGTTTGCGCCATGAGCGTGGCTCTTTCAAACAAATTCATCGTTTAACTGTTGTTTTATTCGGATTTTAAAACGAAACCTTTTTTAACAATCTGGTGTAGAGATTTGAAAAAGAAAATTAACGCTTATCTTTTATTTAATAAAGATCCTATACTGTATATTTGCAAAAATAACGAATAGAAACAAACAGCAATGGCGATTATTATAACTGACGAATGTATCAATTGTGGGGCTTGCGAACCAGAGTGCCCAAACAACGCAATTTATGAAGGTGGTGCAGAATGGCGCTATTCGGATGGTACATCTTTAACGGGAATGGTAACTCCTCCGGGCGAATCGGAAACGGATGCGGATGCGGACAACGAACCTGTTGATATGGATGTCTATTATATCGTTCCAACAAAATGTACAGAATGTGTTGGTTTCCATGAAGAACCTCAATGTGCTGCTGTATGTCCAGTGGATTGTTGTGTTGATGATGAAAACGTGCGCGAAACAGAAGAAGAATTACTTGCGAAGAAGGACTTCATGCATCTGTAATTAAAGGTTTATATCCTTGTGTTGAACCAGAACTGAGCAATGCCATATATTGCTCAACCCTCAGAAATGTTGATATTCTTACCATTTCTTCGCATTGCATTTCACATATTTTTGGTATTTTCGAGCCATGGAATCAACGGACAACCGAAATAAAATTGAAGTTTGCTTCAGCCCTTACCTTTTCCCATTATTTAAAGACGAATTTGATATTATTGTGGTCATCGATGTATTGAGAGCTACTTCTGCCATTTGTGCAGCCTTTCAGAATGGTGTAAAAGGACTTATTCCTGTCTCAACTATCGAAGAAGCAAGAGCTTATCAGGAAAAAGGATACCTCGTTGGTGCGGAACGAAAAGGACAAATTGTTGAGGGTTTTGATTTTGGAAATTCACCTTATTCTTACTTAAAGCCAGAATTAAAAGGTGAAACGGTTGTTTTAAGTACCACAAATGGTACTAAATCGATTCATATCGCCAAGGATGCTGGACAGGTTGTGATTGGTTCCTTATCTAACCTGGATGTGCTTTGTGAATGGCTTGAAAAGCAAGATAAAAACATATTATGTCTTTGTTCAGGTTGGCAAAATAAGTTTAACCTAGAAGATACCATTTGCGCAGGTGCAATTTTGGATCATCTCCTTAATTCGGGGAAATTTCATTCGGAAGAGGATTCTTCGATTGCTGCCAAATATTTGTACTTGAGTGCAAAGGACAATATCTTTGGCTATTTAAAGGCCTCTTCGCACCGCAGAAGATTAAAGAATTTGAACCTTAACGAGGATATCAAATACTGCTTAACTCCCAATCAAGCGCCTGTAATACCAGTGCTTAATGGCGATATTCTTGAATTGGTTGAATTGGAAGTCGAGTCAGAATAATTCAAAAACTAATAAAAATGCGATTATTAACAGTTCTATTCATATTTGCGGCCTTTACGTCTTTTAGCCAAACCAAAATCGGCTATGTAAATTCTGAATACATCCTATCCTATGTGCCGGAAGTACAGAATGCCACCAAAACATTGAATAATTATAAAGCCAAATTGGAACAATCGTTATTCGTTAAGCAGCAAGAACTGACAAATCTTAATGATGAGATTACTGTCAAAAAATATATTAGTTCTACAGACCAAAGTGAATAAAAGGAACTCCAATTAAAAGCGCATCAATTATCGGCAGAAATACAAAAGCTCAATGAAGATGCAACGTATAAATATGCCAATAAAGAGCATGAACTAATGGCTCCATTAATAAAACGAGTTGAAAAGGCTATTAATGAAGTGAGAAAAGAGCTTGGATTTGACATCATACTAAAGCAAGATATTATTGTAAGTGCTGATCCAAATCTTGATATTACTGGTGAGGTTATGAAAAAACTAGAAATTTCTGTTAGTTCTTACTAGTCTCTCATTTGGTTTTCCCTCCAACGTAAATACGACTTACGCTGGTATCTCCATATACTGTCTCGGAATAGCGAATACTGTCATTAAAAAAACGGAGGGTGTAATACTTTTCTCCTGCTTGCCATTCATAAGGCGTATTGGGTTCAATTGAATCAATATGAATAAGATGCCCTAGGAGGTAAACGTCTTTTTTATCTTTAAACACCTCAATCAGGTAACCAGGTGAAATCGTGTATTCATTTAAACCGCCTTCGACCCATTTACGAGCAGCTAATTGACATTCGTATTGACCTTTATAGGTTCTAAACTCCTTTCGATCACAACTCGAAAGCAAAAGAATAATTAAAAAGGAAGTGCTGTATACAAATTGCTTCACATTTGTATAACGTTTCATCATTGGAAATCGTTGACTCTTGCTGAACCAATCTTAGAATTCACGCGGAACTACACAGCGGATATAAACGATTTCACCTAAACCACAAGTACTGGCACCTGCCGTTTCTTTGTGTGAAATGAAGACCAAGTCACCATCCTCAAACTTTTGAAAATCACTCAAGTTGGTTGCTTCAAGATACGTTCCGTCTCCTTCTAATTCGAAAACTATACCACACGTACCTGAATCTGAAAAATCCCTAACAATGGCCTTTTCAGAACGTGAACAACCGTTATTTTTATTACATGCAGTTACACCGAGTGTAGCTAAGGCAAAAAAAGCTAATGCGAATTTCGTTTTCATCTCCGTTAATTTGACGTAAATATACGAAAAACGGAAATAAAGGTTACCATCCTTAATATTCTAAATACGGAAGGTAACCTCTTGCAAAAATTAACTATCTGCTCTGCTCTCTTGTTTGACCTTGACCCACTGGCCCTTTGTTCGAGCATAGATCGAATGGTCATACATGGCTTCAACGGTGATTCCGGGGAGATAAAACTTACCTAAATAACTTGAGTTTAACTGAACCTTGAAGGTCTTAGTTTGGTTACGTTTCAAGTCAAAATAGGTATAGAGTCGATCATCCCTAACGTCTTGATAAGTGAAATATGCTGATTCATTTGAGTTGTACTGATCCATTCTATTATTGTGAATTTCCCAACCAGATGGAACAATATGACTCAAAGCTAATTCTTTCAAATTTCCGCGAACACCTGGATTACTTACTTTGATCTCAGCATAAAAATCCTCTCCTTGCTCTAATTCATCTACACTGATCAATTGATTACGCATATTAAAATAGCGCACAGAAAGTTGAATATTACGAGCAGTTGCTTCTTCTTGTCCGCCTAGCGGAACCCCTTTTGTTATCAAACGGACATAAAGCACTCCCTTGCCTCCATTTTCGACTTTGACTGATTTACCATCTGCACCTAAATCGAAATTCACGAGGTTAACCTCTGTGTCTCTTCTTCCTCTTTGCCCATTAACTTCAAAATTGAACTTCAGGTTTTCTTCTGCTTTATTTTTACCTAGGAAACGACTGACAGCTAATAATGAATATGCTGTTGTTTGCGTGCTCATCCAGCGATCTTCATTAAGTCTATTCGCTACTTTTCTAGCCATTTCAGCTCCAGCTGTTTTCATATTCAACAGAACCAAAGTCTCAAGAATCATAGCTTCATCCCTAACGTTCGAACCAAAAGTGTACGACAATTCAACGTACTCAGGTACTGTTCTACTGATGTTCTTCACCAAGCCAAATGCGGCCTCTCTTTGACCCGCTAATTTATACGCGGCAGCCAATCTCCACTTTGCAGGTACAGAGAGGTCACCTCTTTCTCGAAGACGGTTCATCAAACCAAGCTCTGGTTTACCCGCAAGCGCTAATGTATATAATCGGTAGGCTTGAGTTAGGTCGTCATATTTTGGACCATCTATGTCACGGTTTGCTTTGCTCCATGATTTAGACTGCTTTTTCTGAAATTTCAACCATGTATTCTTCATGGTTTTCGGAATTGAGTATCCTTTCTTTTCAGCTTCTAATAGAAAGTGTCCAGCATAATTCGTTCCCCACTCACTACTATAACTTCCTCCCGGCCAGTAAGCAAAACCACCACTAGTTGTTTGAAACAATTTGATGCGATCAATCGCATTATTAATATTCTGCTGAATTACTGTTTTTTTAGCTGCATCAAGATCCGTTAATTCATCTAAAAATAGTTGCGGGAACACAGAAGATGTAGTCTGTTCAATGCATCCATGTGGATACTTAATCAAATAATCCAGTCGTCTGCCTAGATCTAAAGGAGGGAAATTCGAAACCTCCAAGTAAGCTTGATTTGTGCCTCCAACGCCAAAATAATCCACATTAGCTGAGAATGATTCACCTGCATCGAGAACTTTCTCAACCGTTGTAGTTTGCTCCATGTTTGGTGTTCTAACATCCAATTCTATGTCATACTGAGCTTTGTGCCCACCACCAGAAGCAATGATACTTACTTTCGCCACGCCTGTTTCCTCCGCAACGCTCAAATCGAAGTTCACAATTTTGTCACCTTGTTTGGAGAATTTTACTCGTTTTGTCTGCGCACCGTTTACTTTTAAAAGATCATTTGTCTTAATAGTGACTGAAACATCATTAACCCCCTTTTCCATCGCAAAAATATTTGCCGGTATGGTTACTTCTTCACCAGGACCTAATACACGTGGCAAAGTCCCTAGCACCATTAACGGACTTCGCACGGGAACAGTTTTTTCCGCATTACCATAAGTTCCTTCCTCTCCTGCTACGACCATTACCCGGACAGAACCGACATAATTTGGCACATCTACTTTATGCGTTATCGTTGATCCATTATATTCGAATGGTCCTATAAATCGAACCATTGGCTCAAATCGATTGGCTTTCGCTGCTTTTTTACCGGAACCATCTTCATCTCCTCCGATTGCGAGTAACTTATCCAGTTCTTCAGCATACGTTCCGAGCACGTAGTCATACATATCCCATGTCTTTACACCTAATGCTTCACGAGCATTAAAATGAGACCATGGATCAGGTGTTTTAAAGTTGGTAAGATCCAATAAGCCCTCATCAACTATTGCTAATGTATAGGTCATTGGCTTTTTGGACTTCTCACTTACTTTGATTTCTATTTTCGATTCAGGTCTTAATACGTCCGGCATTGTTATTATCGGTTCGACGTGCGTATCAGGATCCTCGACATATATTGGAACAACACCGTACATGCGTATTGGTAAATCATTAGTTACAGCTTTATAAGGTTGTATGAGCGTGACGTGCACAAATACATTCGGATCCATTTCAGCCGTAGTTGGAAACGAAACAGTCGTCTCTCCTTTCTCCGTGTCAACCCAGAATTTATCGATAATTTTTGTACCGCTTTCCAAACTTACTAGCGCCTTACCAGCATCAGGAGTAGGAATTGACAAGGTTACTTCTTCACCGCGTACATACTTTTCCTTATCGGTTGCAAAACTGAGCATCGTTGCGTTTTCTGAATCTCTCCTATTGGAACGTGCATAATAAGGCCAATCCACATAAACTATTTTTCCTGCAGTATGTCCTGATTTTCGATCCTCAACTAAAACCAAATACCTTCCCCACTCTGGCTGATCAACCCTAAATTTAAAAGAAGCTTTTCCGCCGTTAGTTCTTAATGTTTGTGTTTGAATCGGCACTGTTCCTGTTCGTGAAATATAGCTAGCAATATCGTTGTCATAACTGTCCCACCACCATCTCCATGAGAGTTTGTAAACTTGGACTTTAACCTCACTGCTAACCGGTTTTCCGGTTTCACTGACAGTGACAATATCCATATAGTGATTCTTGTCCGTTAAGAGCGCTCCGCCATATAATGAACCTTCAGGAACTCTCAACCCAGCATACTCGGAGTATGGCGAATAAACAACAGACGTTCTGTCAATACTGAACTCACCACCTTTTTCAAAAACTTTTGTTGTGAAGTATGCCTTTAGCATACCGGGAGCAGCATTGGTTAATGAGATTCCATGATCAAATTTTACTTCTCCAAATTCATCTAGTCTGCCTTCAAATATGGTTTTACTCTCGGATGTAAACCCTTTTATTGGGTCATCGAAAATAAATCCATTGTACTTGTCAAACTGCGTTCGTGTTGATTTAAGATGTACATCAACTTTAGTTTTAAGGTCGCCTGCTGTAGCACCGTGCAACCACTTTGATTTAAGTGTCACCATTCGACTCGTGTTGTTTGAAAGGATTTCATCTTCAAATGATAAATCAACTTTTAATCGATTTGGTTTCACACTTTCAACTTTGATATTTTTGTAAAACTTACGATTGCCAATTGTCACGCGAACGCTATAATTTCCAGTAATATCATCTGGATGAGTGGCAGTTCTAAAATCATATAAACCATTTATGGAATGTGTTGCAATTTGTTCGTTCACAACAATTCCTTTTGGATTGACAAATTCAAAAACAACAGGATGTGATTCGGGGAGAAGATCTTCTTTGTCTTCTAACATGAACGAGATAAACAAACTATCACCAGGTCTCCAGACACCTCTTTCAGTATAAATGAATCCTTTAACCCCGTGTTGAACTGTTTCGCCTGACACATCAAATTTACTCATTGAAAGTGCTTCACCATCCATTAACTTTAAATAACCTCGCTGACCATCTTTTTCCGCAACAACAACAAACGGTTTACGATCGAGATATGTGATGCTCATTCCGTCTCCATCGGTAGTTGCCTCTCCGAGAAACTGTTGCTGGTAATCATAAAATTTAACTGATGCTCCAGTTAACGGTTCAGTGGTATTTAAATCCGTCAACACAATATGCATCTGTTTATCTGCTCCAGCTTTGGCTATAACACCTATATCAGAAATAAGCACATTACGTGAAACGGTCAGGTTTCTGTAAAATGAATCTTTACAAGGGTCATTTCTTTCCGAATAATGATATTCAGAATCGTAATCATAATAGTCGTAATAATAATAACCTGACTCCCAATCATCCTCATTCCAGGGTTCGCTGGAAGATGTGAAGTTGAATTGCGTCATGGATTGGTCCGTGCCCTCACCCAGCTGACAATCATATGCAGAATACTCTTTGCGTGCAGAAATCTTAACGCGATAAATAGCACCCGGATCCATTTCGACATATTTCGAAAGATCAACTGAAAACTTATTCATTTCATGTAAATTCAGCTCTCCTTGTGGGTCTAAGTCAATTCGTTCTTCATATACCTCTCTCGAAACACGTCTCAACTGGTAGATTCCGTCATAATTATTGACCTGGAGAAACTGAATGATGTTGTCTTCATAAATCTTGGAAATACTCACATCAACCGCAGTTAAATTAACCGTTTGAAAAGGAAAATGTGCTTCGCCAGTTTTCGGAATTATATTTCCTTCCCCAACCAATTCTATTCCCGGGGCAATATCCTCAAAGAATACATTAAAATGTCCAACCTCTGATAGTCTAGCTCCTTCATAGTTTTTGACACCTTGGCTTACCTTTAAGACCTCATCACCCACTATTCGTTCTTCTGGGTAAACCATTACTATTTGCCCATCGGCTGCTATTTTAACATCATTGTCCTTTAAATAAATGAGTCCTTCCAAAAACTGTCCCGTCTCGAGCGGGTCTGAAAAATAGATTTTCACATATTGTTCAGGTGAATGATTAACTTCATAATCCAGTACAACAAATTCGTTTATTGACGGAATACGAATCGTTTTTTTACCACTTGTTTCGATACCTACGGGTTCTCCTGACCAATTAAGAACTAATGTGGATCGATTTTCTTTACGCACTATATTTTCTACTATAAATCCGTAGGTTGATTCATTTTCTCTGAAGTAGTTTATTTTCAAACTGCTACCGTCTTGTTCCGCTTGAATAATACGTGAAATATTGGTTGTATCTGTTAAGCCATTAAAGTGAAGTTTACCGATCATTTTCTGTTTTGAATTGTCATTTTCATCATAGGCTTGGAAACGATCAATTTCTAGACGAATACTCTTTTTGCGCGTATGAAAATTAAAGGCAAAGACTTCCAGTTCCTCTTTCTCTGGTTCAACAATGTCCGCAATATTCACTTCAGCTTTATATCTAATTCCTGATTCGAAAGGCTCGGTAGGTTGAAAAGCAACCGTTCGGTCATCTAGCCATTCCACCTCGCCTGTAGCTGCTGGCTCGAATGTAAAAATATCGGCCTTGTTGGCTTCTCTCACATCCTGAGCGATAGACTCATTGAATTGAATTTTAATTGGATCATTTGCTTTTACAGTACCGCCAGTGAATGCTCCTATGTATTGAGCAAACTCAGGATTAATTTGAACCTGATCTCCAGGTGCGGTCTCTGAAGAGCCTGAACAGCCAATAAAGAAAAAAGGCAAAGCGATAAGGAATACTAATATACGATTCATATATACGGTTTTTATGATCGTAACACACGAGTGTTGGCGAACTGGATTAAATTGCAAAACGAATGTACAATATAAGTTTGGATAAAACAATGATTCCTATCATGAAGGAATCGTAAAGTTATTATCCGTAAAAATGAATTGATTATTCGGGGTTACGCTCCATAAGACTCTATTCCATCTTCATTAATTACATAAGTCTTGCGATGACCAGCTTTACGCGAGAAAATAACATCAAACTGTATATTCTCATCGACATCCATTTTCAATAGCGTGAAATCTTTATGTTGCGGTGCTGAGAGATTAGATTTGCAATGTGGACAATAAAACTCCACGATTTCACCCTCAACAAATTTCGTTTTTGGTTCATGCGTGAAGTTATAATCACCTATTCCAACCGACAGGTGAATCACTCCTTTATCACCATTTTGACGTTCTGTATTTAATTCGATTGTTTGATCATTATTAAGTCTGGCTTTACATTTCGGACACGAAAAACTGTACTGATCTAGATTCATGAAATTGGATTTTGAAAAAGGTACGCCAAAAACATGAAAGTTGCAATAATTTGCTGAATTTCTGAGGCTTATATAATTACTTCACTTTCTCTTATTTCACTCATATATTTACCTCCCGGATAAGGGTCATTGTAGTCAAAATTCAGCCATACAAAGCCTTTATTGTCTATGTAGTAGTAAACTGATTTCCCTTTAGACTCTTCGATGAAATAGACGTTCTTAATGAGATATGCTACGGATTCCAAATCTTTGGAATTTCCAAACTTCACTTCTGGATACATGTGTCCAACCTCACGATCCCCTTGTTTGACAACCGTTCGCACTAACCTTACTTCTCCTCCGATCGATTTAATGCAGGCTGCCATCATAATTGAATAATCGTCGCAATCCCCTTTAAACTTGCCATCATCTGCCAGCTGTAAGATACTGTTGCTAGCAGTTGAATAGTAATCTTCATCTATCGGATCATTAACATAAATCCAATTCGAATAGATTTCTTTAAAAATACTAAAGCATTGCACCCATTTTCGATTCATAGATAAATGTGCCTTGTCTTGAAAGTGTTTTACCGCTATGCTTGTAGCATAATTCCTTACCGAAACATCCTTGTAATCAATAGATTGACGCAATTCTTTTTCCTTTTTGAAGAACGTTTCGTGATTTTCAAACTTTTGGCGAAGGGAATTTTGGGAAATATTGTAAAGGAATTCGGCATAATCATGATAGAGATTATCCAACGTATAGATCCCTGAGAAATTAGTTACGGTAAAGACCAGTATACCACCAATCAGTGTCACATAGACAACCATCCTCATTTTCTTTAGCAAATAATAAGCAATGAAGAAGATCAATAAAAACAAAATGATGTGATCTAAACGAAGCGTTCCTATTTCAATCGCAGGAACGTATTTATATAATAACATAAAAAGCGGCATTGTTAAAACTGCAGCAACAAGTCCGAGTAAAATCACTGAACCGCCTCTATTATGTTCTTCTTTCTCCGTCACCTTTCAAAATTACACAAGATAAATGGCAAAACGAATACCGTTCTTATAAAATAACTCTTATTCCAATAACTTATTATTCAGATAGGGTTACGCTCGTACAAATTGGCGGGATATTGATCGAAAATGACTATATTTATGGGCCTAAATCAGAATTAGAAAAACGAAATTTTATATGAAGAATATTACGGTAATTGGAGCTGGAACAATGGGTAATGGTATTGCGCATGTATTTGCTCAAAGTGGATACCAAGTTCAACTAGTAGACATCTCTCAAGCGGCTTTGGATAAAGCAGTTGCCAAGATCGGAAAGAATCTTGACCGCATGATTGCCAAAGAAAAAATCTCAGAAGCAGACAAATCAAATACATTGGGTAATATATCGACTTCTAGGGATTTGAAAACGGGGGTTGCAAATGCTGAATTAGTTGTTGAGGCAGCAACCGAAAATGTAGATCTGAAGTTGAAAATCTTCAAAGATATTGATGAAGCGACATCGGACAGTTGCATTTTAACGACTAACACTTCTTCTATTTCAATTACCAAGATTGCTGCGGTGACTTCAAAACCTGACAAAGTGATTGGAATGCATTTTATGAATCCAGTTCCGATCATGAAATTAGTGGAAATTATCAGAGGGTATTCGACTTCCGACGAGGTGACTGAGATCATTATGGAAACATCCAAGTCATTAAAAAAGGTACCGGTAGAGGTAAATGATTATCCTGGATTCGTGGCAAATCGAATTCTTATGCCAATGATTAACGAAGCCATTATTACTTTAAATGAAGGGGTCGCGGGAGTTGAAGAAATCGATACCGTGATGAAGTTAGGTATGGCGCATCCTATGGGTCCATTGCAATTGGCCGATTTTATTGGTTTAGATGTTTGTTTAGCTATTATGAACGTGCTTTATGATGGTTTAGGAAATGACAAATATGCACCTTGCCCGCTATTGGTTAATATGGTAACCGCGGGCAAATTAGGGGTGAAATCAGGAGAAGGTTTTTATAGCTGGGGACATGGCACCAAAGAACTAATCGTAGCCGATAATTTTAAAAAATAATGTCGGTTAACACCGAACAAAAACGCGAAGCGAAAGTTTCGCGTTTTTTGTTTTTAAACTAACTTTATTGCTTGACAATTGTTAAACTAGTACTATGAAAAGCTGGTTCTATTTTTCATTATTGCTCCTTTTGATCCCCGTTTGTTCGGGATGCAACAAAGAAGAAGTTCCTTCTACTGATTGGGAGCGCTATGATGTTCCTGTTTTTCGAGATTTTTACAGCGATGACAAGAAGCAAACGGCTGGTGAAGGACACATCTTTTATTATGACAGCCTACGTTATATGGCCTATACTGGAAAAAGCGATGGTATTCATGACATTAAGTTGGCATTTGGGCAAACATGGATTGATTGGGATACCGCAGGTACATTGTTATCAACAAACGGAGCATCGGGAAAAGACATTGAAAAGGGAACGCCCTATTACCGTTTAACAAATGATAGCACCCACCAGATTTACTACATCGGTTATCCTTACAGCGAAACCTACGAAGCCGAGATCTATTTGGCTGAAGCTGAAAACTTAAGAGGGCCGTATACTCATGTAAGTGGACCACTCATATCTCGGGGATTGATCGAAGGAAAATGGATACATTGTTTAACCTCTCCCAGCGTTGTAGCGCACGATAGTTTATTGTATATGGTTTTTGTTGGCTGGAATTCAATTCCTTCTAAAACAAGTGTTGTTTGGACATTTGGAGCGACTTCAGACGATGGTGGACACACCTGGAAAAACTATCAAGAAGTTGACTGTCCGCTTGGTGTTAGCGGCAAAATAACCAAAGGGCCTGATGATAAATTTCACGCTGTTGGAACATCGTCCCATGATGATGGTTACAAAATCTATTACGCTCACGCCGATCACCCTTTTGGACCATGGACAAAAGACACACTTGCCCTTCTAACACAAGCCGGTAAACCATTTGAAATAGATGAAATCATGGCTTCACAAATTGCTTTTGATCCTATATATGGCATTTACGGACCCAGACGTTTATATTATACTGGTGTGAATAGAGAAAAAGGAAAATGGATGATGATGGCAACAGAAAGATGGCCTTGAGTTCTACAAACGAATACCCATTAAACAAACATCATCCGTCTGCTCTTTATCATCTTTCCAGTCTAGAAATGCTTTCTCAATTCGAGCTTTTTGTTCCTCAATTGGCAATTTATAGATTTCCTCGAAGAGTTGATTCATTCTGCGGTACGTAAACTTTTTATAACGTTCTCCGCCAAATTGATCAGGGTAACCATCCGAAGTGAGATAAATCATATCGCCCTTGCCTACTTCAATCTCGATATTATTGTACATATTCGTAACCTCATACTCGGCGCTTATACCCACTTTATCACCTTTCAGTACAACGAGTTCATCATCTTGAATTAAATACAAAGAACTATTTGCTCCTGCAAATTCAAGTATATTTTCTTTCACATCAATAGCACAAAGTGCCAAGTCCATTCCATCAAATAAAGCCGCTTTCTTTTCGGCCGTTTGACCAAAAGCCAGTGATAAACCAACCTGTAAGAAGTTGAGAATTTGAGATGGAGTTGCTAAACCTTTCTCGTTAACGGCCTGATCTAATAGATTTCGACCGATTATACTCATCATCGCCCCAGGAACGCCATGTCCCGTGCAGTCTACCACAGCAAAGAATACTTTAGCATGATTACGATCTACCCAATAAAAATCACCACTTACAATATCTTTCGGTCGATAATAAACAAATGAATCGGGCAATAACTGGTGCATAAAAGAAGCATCTGGCAAAATCCCTTTTTGAAGACGTTTGGCATAATTAATACTAGCAGTAATATCTGCATTTTTCTCAGCCAACTCCATCGTTCTTTCCTCAACTTTTGTCTCGAGCGTATTATAAAGAGCAGCGTTGCTAATTACCGTACCTATGTATGATGCCAGCGTTTTAAGTATATCCAAATGATAAGATTGATAGGCATTTTTATTAAAACTTTGTATCGTTATGACACCAATCAAATTTTCCTCAACAATCATCGGATAAAAAATCAAGGATTCTGGCAGATCACCTTGAAGTACTTGAATTTCACTCACATACTTTTTATAATCCTTTTGATGATCGTTTATTAAAATCTCTTTTTGATGTTTAATACACCAAACATTGTAGTTGTGCTCTTCTTCCATTGAGATCGAAAAAGGTTCGCATCTTTTACCATTCTCAATTGTATAAGTAAAATGTATCTGCTGAGTTTCTTCGTCAAAAATTCGAACTGCAAATATCTCGGCATCCATTAACTGGCCCACCTTTTCGTAAAGCTCATCTAGTATCGATCCGAAATTAAGTGTAGACGATACTAATTGTCCAATTTCACTCAATAATCGCGTGTTGTAATAGTTTACCTCAAGTTCTTCTTTCTGCACCCTAACTTCAGCGGTGCGCTTGTTGATTTCGTCTTCCATTGTCTCATAAAGCGTCGCATTTTCAATTGCAATAGCTACAAAACTCGCTAAAGAACGTATCAAATCAACCTGATATTCTTCATATGCATTAACATTAAAACTCTGTACGGTAATTACACCTATCGTATTCCCTTTTGACTTCAGCGGGAAATAAATTAGTGATCTCGCCATTTCACCAGCCTTTGGCGCAACGACTTCTTGTTCGGGGAAGTAAAACTTAAAGTCCTCTTCAAAATTATTCATGACAATCGGTTCCTCTTCCTTAAAAGAAACAACTGCTATTCGATTGTCATCATCGAGACTGTAGCTCACATTTTCGAACGTTTCTCCTTTTTCTAACACTATTGGAAAATCTAGGCTATTACCTTCCTTATTCGGTATTCCAATTCCAAAAATGTTTGCGTCCATTAACTTGTTGATATTATCATAGACGTTGTTAATGATCTCAATCACTGTTCTTGTGGCTGTTATCTGCATCCCAATTTCACTCATCAAACGAGTATTTTGACAAGTTTGATCAAGGCGTTGCGATACTTGCTTTTGATCAGTTATATCACTTGCTATGACATTGAATCCTGTAATTTTTTCGTGATTCTCGTCCCATTTAGCTTTGGCACGTTGACCAAGCCAAATGTGCTTACCGTCACTATTTTTAACCCTAAATTCGATATATGATTCAGACTGTTTGTTGGCTATTTGATCCTCGTAGTTTCGGATGACCATATCTCTGTCATCTTCAAACACAAACTTTGAAAAATGAGCGCCTATCATTTCTTCTTTATCATAACCAAATGTCTTAGCCATTACATCGTTTATGAAAACAAAATGTCCAGAGTCTTTAATCTCAAAAATAATGTCCGATGAACTTTCTACGAGCCCTTCATATTGTTCCTCCAATATCTTCAGATCTGTAATGTCAGTTGCAACACTGATGTACTTAATTAATCGATCATTTTCATCGAAAACGGGAGTCACACTCATTGATAACCAATAACGTTTATCTGATCTTCTGTTCACACTCTCAAAATCAATAGTGAACGGCTCCTGGCTTCTATACTTATCGAGCAATTTTTCCTTTTCCCTTGCACTTAGTATTGGGCCATTGTATATTTCTACTGGATTTTTGCCTTGCGCTGCATCCCCCGACATTCCTGAAACCAAAGAAAACCCGTCATTTACCCAAATAACTTGCATATTCTGATCAAAAATGGCTATTGAATTGGTCGTATTGCTTGCAACTAGGGAGAGCTCCTTCAATTCTTCAGCTACCTTTTGTTCTTCTGTTATATCGTGGGAAATAATTACATAGCGTTCAAGACGGTCATTTTCATTAAGAATTGGATTGATATGTAAACGCGTAAGATATGCTCTACCGTCTTTGGCATATTGAACCAGTTTTTGCTCGAATGAACGCTTTTCTTTAAGATTACGTTCGTTTATCATCTGGACATCCTCCAGATTTGTTTCTTTGCCGCCAAGCAGTTCCATCGGTGTTCGATTCACTGCTTCAAATCTCAAAAACCCAAAAGTACGCTCAAACGCTTCATTGACCCACTCTATCCGATCATCATTGCCAACAATCATTACCATTTGGTCAATGTTTGCTGCTACAATAGATAATTTTTCTAATTGCTGTCGCTGTTCATTTAATTGTTTGTTGAGTTTTGTTCCCTTTCTCAATCGGCGATAAATGAAAAACAGGAAAACGAACGTAACAACAAGTATCGCAATGATAAAGCGAATAATGAGTTGATCATTTTCATAGGCCAATTCTTTTTCCCTTAATTCACTTTTTGTGCGCTGATTTTCTTGCTCTGCCTTAAAAGTTTGAAACTCTGATTGGATGGCTTGTTCTCGACTATTGGCTTCAACCTCTCCAATAGAGTCTTGCAGTGAATTAAGTCGTTGCAAATTATCAAGAGCCATTTCATGAGCTCCTAATTGATCGTAGACTTCTGTTAAGAGACCATAACTATCAACTCTTTCTTTGTTCAAGCTGTATTTTTCAGCGATTTTCTTGGCTACCTCACCATAGTATCTTGCTTTGTAAATACTATCCGCTTTAAAATGAATCACTCCCAAGAAATAGTTGTTATAGGCTAACCAAGCTGGGTCAGCATCCTTCTTTGCTGCCAAAATTGACTTCCTTGCAAACTTCTTGGCATTATCAAAATCATTCTTAATCAAATAATATTCAGCAATCGTAGATAATACGTTTGTTGATTCTATTTTTGACAACTGATCCCCTTGAAAATCAATCACCTTTTCGAAATTGATAATCGCATTGGCGGTGTCCCCTGCTCCTAAATATGCGTATCCCAGGTATGAATAGGCATTCGATAATTCATTCAAATCGTTATTTCTTGCGGCGATATCGATGATTTTTTCGTAATGATCTTTGGCTGATTCTAGGTCCTCATTTGCATAAGCATTATATGCAAGGTTTAATAAGATTTCGTATTGCAAATCGGTGGCACTGATTTGATTGGCAATGCGCATGGCCTCGTTATATTTGGCGAGTGATTCTACAACATTATTGTCACACATCAGAAACACTTCCCCCAATCGATTGAGCGCTCTAGCCTCTCCATATTTGTACTTTATCTGTTTGCAGAGATTAAGAGAATACTGCGCATACTCTTCTGATCGTTCGCAATCTTGTTTTCCGTAAGTTTCTGATATTGTATAGAGCACATCTGCCTTTTCGATACCCTGGTCAAGTACAGACAAACGCATAATAAGGGAGTCGACTTTTGAGGTATCAATCCCTTGTGTAAAAGATGCTTTGGCTAGAAACAGAAATACTATAAGAAGAGCGTATTGAACTATCTTCATAGGGACAAATCCCAATAAGCTATTTTGTTTCTGGTTTAAAATGGTCACAGCGGCCCAAATATAATCAATTATTCGCATTGGAATATCGGATGAATTCGATAAACAAAATAAAGCCGTTCTCAATGATTTGAGAACGGCTTTATCAATAATTTATACTTTGGATGTTAAGCTTCTGCTTGTACCTCGAAGTTAAATTCTTGTTTAACCTCTTTATGCAGGTTGGCAACAGCCTGATACGTGCCTAACTCACGAATCGGTTCATCTTTAATTGTAATTGATTTACGATCGATTTCAACACCTTCAGCTCTAAGAGCTTCAGATAGTGCGATTGTATTAATCGAACCAAAGATTTTTCCTGACTCACCTGTTCTAGCTCTAACTACAACAGAAGTTCCATTTAATTTTGCAGCTAATGCTTCTGCTTCTTCTTTGATTTTTGATTCTTTATGCGATCTCTGCTTTAAGGTCTCTTCATGCGCCTTTTTAGCAGAAACAGTTGCTAGAACTGCGTATCCCTGAGGGATAAGGAAATTTCTACCGTAACCATCCTTAACGGTTACTACTTCATCCTTATAACCCAATTTATCAACGTTCTTTTTCAATATAACTTCCATCACTTCGGAATTTTAAATTCTACAATAATTTTATTTCATCAAGTCAGCTACGTAAGGCAAGATCGCTAGATGTCTAGCTCGCTTAACTGCCTTGTTCACTTTCTTCTGGTATTTCTGAGAAGTACCGGTTACTCGACGTGGCAAGATTTTACCCTGCTCATTGATAAATTTGATTAAAAAATCTGGGTTCTTATAATCAACATACTTAATACCGCTTTTTTTGAAACGGCAGTATTTTTCCTTTTTGATTTCTATGTTGATCGGCGTTAAATATCTAATTTCTGATTGTGCCATTGTAATTTCGTTTTAATGATTAATCACTTCTAATTAAGCTTTTGCTTCTTTTCTTGTTTTCTCAGCGAATGCAACATGGTGTTTATCCATTCTAACTGTCAAGAATCGCATAATGCGCTCATCACGTTTAAACGCAATTTCCAACTTTTGAATCAATTCTCCGTTAGCTTCAAATTCGATTAAGTTGTAAAAGCCATTTGATTTCTTCTGAATTTGGTAAGCCATTTTTTTGAGGCCCCAGAATTCACTGTGCTTAATCACACCTCCGTTTGAGGTAATGAAATCTTCGTACACTTTTACTGCTTCCTTTGTCTGCTCATCAGACAAAACGGGAGTTAAAATGAAAACAGTTTCGTATCTATTCATACTATAAAAATTTAATTTTACTCGCTACAACACCTTGTTATAGCAAATTGAGAGCGCAAAGATACTGTTATTATTTGAAGAACAATGAAAATCAACAACTTTTGTGGTTGCATTTACTAGGCTACTTAGTTTTTTAAACAAAATGGTTAAGACAAGTAGGATGTTGTTCGAAAAGTTAAACCATGTCAAAAATAGCAGGAATGTTAATAAATACCTCCCATTTACTAATACAATCTAATGCCTTTCATTTATATTTGTTTTTCAACCTGAGATATGAGCAACTTTATAGTTTCGGCAAGGAAATACAGACCTTTAACATTTGACACCGTTGTTGGGCAATCTACAATAACAACAACACTTAAAAATGCAATCAAAAATGATCATCTGGCGCAAGCATTTCTCTTTTTTGGTTCAAGAGGAGTTGGTAAGACAACAACGGCTAGAATTTTAGCAAAAACAATTAACTGCCTGAATTTAAGTGATAGTATTGAGCCTTGCAACGCATGTGAGTCTTGCACCTCTTTTAATGAAGGACATTCCTTTAACATTTTAGAGCTTGACGCGGCATCAAATAACTCTGTAGACGATATCCGAAATTTGATTGATCAAGTAAGAATAGCTCCGCAAGTTGGAAATCATAAAATCTTCATTATTGATGAGGTACACATGCTTTCACAATCTGCATTTAACGCTTTTTTGAAAACATTAGAGGAACCTCCTGCACATGCAATTTTCATTTTAGCCACTACGGAGAAGCACAAGATTTTACCAACCATATTGTCGAGGTGCCAAATTTTTGATTTTCATCGTATTCAAATTGAAGACATTGTAAAGCATCTCCGGTTCATTGCAGAAAAAGAAGGTATACAAGCGGATCCAAAAGCACTCCACGTTATTGCTCAAAAAGCTGATGGCGCTTTGAGAGATGCGTTATCAATCTTCGATCAGATCGTTTCTTTCAGCAATAATAATGTGAGTTACGAGGCTGTTTTGGAAAATCTTAACGTATTAGATTACGATTACTATTTTAAGGTTATTCAATCAGCTTTAGAAGAAGATATCGCATCAAATCTATTATTGTACAATAATGTTTTGGAGAAAGGCTTTGATGGCAGCCAGTTTATTTTGGGGCTTTCTGAACACCTCAGAAATCTCTTGGTTTGCAAAGATCCAGAGACGGTAAGTTTATTAGAAGTTCCTGCAGAGATTAAAGACAAATACATGGGGCAATCACAAGCAGCTAGCACACCCTTCTTATTGCTTGCTTTGGACTTACTCAGAGACACTGACATCCATTACAAAGCGAGTAAAAACAAACGCTTAAGTGTTGAGATTTGCTTGATGAAGTTAAGCTCAATTATCGCTACTTTAACAAAACAACAAGCATCTTAAGTCATAAAGACATATTGATTTTGCCTTTTGAAGGACAATCACTAAAGCAGAAAGTGAAAAAGGAGCCCGTTACAAAAAAACCGGCCCCTAAAAATACACAGCACCCACCTAAACAAGAAGCGCAGCGTAAACAGGCTTCCAAACCTAGCGGTGTGTTGCGCACTACAAACATTGGTATTCGAGACACAATCAATCCTCCTCAAAAAAAGCATCAAAAACAAGAAGGTGACAAAGCTGCAGAAAACCAAAATGAAAAATTCAGCTTTGAGGATTTGGAAAGAACATGGAAAAGTTATGCATTGGCTTTAAAACGTGAGCGAAAAGATAGTTTATACACAACGCTTGTAAATGCTATTTTAAGTATGACCTCTGACTTTCGGATCAAATTTGAAATTCATAGCGTTCAAGCCGCAGAATTAGAACGCGAAAAGGTCGCATTAATGGCCTATCTGAGAAAGGAGCTTAAAAACTATAGTATTCAACTCGAATACAGCACAATAGAGAAAGAAAAAGTTCAAATTTTGGACAGCAAAGGAACTTTCGATAAACTATTGGAAGAGAATTCGTCACTTGACAAATTGCGGAAACTGTTCAATTTAGATATCGAATTCTAGTAATTATTTTGGCACAATTGTAATTGTCAGTTTTTATACCTAGCTTTACCTATTGATCAATAGTTATTTAAATCAATAATAATAACGCTAACCAAACCTTTAATAACATGAAGAAATCTTTACTTTTTGGCCTCTCGCTCTTATTGGGAAGCTACTCTTTTTCGCAAGACATTTCATTAATGTATGCGCCGTTGGAAGAAACGGACTATATGGTAATACGCGATGTTGTAGAAACAAGCGATAATCATTTATTGGTCGGTTTCGATCATCATAATGCCCTTGACGTGCCAGCTGCTGGAATTATGAAAACAGCTTTCGACGGCACCGTAGTTTGGGCAAAAACGCTAGAAATTGCTGGATCCGTTGCCGGATGTACTTTTGAAGTTGTAGAAAAAGAAAACGGCAATTACCTCTTATGGGGGTTAAGTAAAGAGGCTGAAACAAACCACATGCGTGCCATCCTCACAGAATTGGATGAAAATGGAGCTGAGCTTTGGTCGAAAGAATATGATTTTGGAACCAACGAAACAGTTGCTTACACAATAAACAAATTAAGAATAAACAATGATGGTACTTTGCAAATGATGATTGCCGTATTCAGCAAGGTCATTGTCATGCAAACTACCGAAACAGGAGACATCATTTGGGCAAAGCAAACCGGGATTGGGGCTCCAGACGAAGGAGGTAAAAACCCGGGATTCGAATGGTTAGCCATTCCAGAACCGGATGGTGACGATGACGATGACGAAGAAGACGATGGCGGAGGAGCATGTGCAGGAAAAGCGACAAACGATTTCTCACTATTGCGCTATACAGCTGATGGAGAATTATTATGGAATAGAGCATATTCAATTGGAGGATACACGCATGGAAAAACATTAGCGCGTTCACCAAACGGGAATATTCTTGTAGCAGGTTTTGTTGACTATGTGCCTCACATCATGGAAGTGGACGTAGCGGACGGGTCTCTAATTTGGGTGAAAACGTTCCCAGGAACAACTCTTGGTTTTCTTGGTAAAGCGCACCTTTCTGTTGTTGATGATGAAATTATCTTTGACATGGCAAACCCAGCAGGACGTCAATACTTCATTAAACTTACAGAAGATGGTGAGGTAATTGAAGCGACTCAGAGTGTATACGATGTTATTGATTATAACAAATTAGAGTATGCTGAAGAGAAGAATGTGTACTTATACGGTTCGGGAGAATTTACACCTGGAGCTTATGATGCAATGATTCACAGAGTAGCAAATGTATTCGATGAAAGCTGTTTAATTCAGCCCTCTGATATTGCTTTTACAACTGCTGACTTTACAGATACTGCTGAAGTAGATTTCACACCTGTTGAGGTTGACTTTACGAATCAAGAGGATATAGAAATATCAGCAATCGATTTTCACGTTCGTGGAAAATTTGCCTGTGATATTTTCTTAGGTGAAGAAGACGCGAATGAAGGATTAAGCCTTTCTGTTTATCCTAACCCAACAACAAATGAAATAAATATTCAAGTTAACGGAGAAATCAATGGATCAGCGACATATGAATTGTATGACATTGCTGGTAAAGTCATTCTAAACGGAACACTGAACAGCGCTTTCGAAATGATTGATTTACAAGATTTAGATCGTGGTCAATACATCTTGCATGTAGCAGTTGATAGTAAGCGAACAGTAGAGAAGATCACACTCCAATAAGAACATAGATTGAATAAAAAATCCCCGCCTCTTTCGAAGCGGGGATTTTTTATGGTCAATATTTTACGAATTTATCGTTGTTGTCCCATTTCTAAACCATTAGGACTTACGGCATTCTTATCTACGCGCAATTTGGTTCCATCAGATGAAATCAAAATTGTTGTATCTGTAATTTCCAAAACTTTGCCATGAATACCACCTATGGTAACAACCTTATCTCCAGTTGCTAAATTTTCACGGAACTGCTTGGCCTGCTTATTTCTTTTCATCTGCGGACGAATCATAAAGAAATAGAAAACAAGGCCGATCATTGCGAACATTAAAATCGTTTGCATCAATCCACCTTGAGGTTGACCCGCTTCTTGTAATAATATAAAATCGAAATTCATTAGTTTAATTTTTATGGTTTTTATTCTGGTATAACCTCTCCTGTAATAGAGACTGTATTTACCGTTGGATTTGTATTCGCCTCAATGCGGATACTTTTATTTACTTTACCTACTTTATTATTAGAGTTGAAAATCACTTTAATGTCTCCCCCATCACCTGGTGCAATTGGTTGTTTCGGCCAATCTTCCGGAACAGTGCATCCACAAGTTGATTTTACGTCAAAGATGATCAAATTCTCTTCACCCGTATTTGTAAAATGGAAAGTATGCTTTACCATTTCACCATCAACCACTTTCCCAAAATTATGGACATCATTGTCAAAGATCATTGTTGTTGGCAAATCCACGTACTCCGCAAAATCAGCCCTTCTTTCTTCAGCATCTTCTCCTGCACCAGATGTACAGGCACTCAATGACAATCCAAACAATACAATAAGTATACTCCAAGTTTTCATACGATAATATTAATTCATTAAACCTCTACCTGATTTTTTTAATTCGCCCCTTTCTTCCAATAAAGGAATAGCTTTATCAAGTATACCATTAATGAACACCTGACTTTTAGGGGTGCTATAGAACTTTGAAATTTCGATATATTCGTTCAAGGTCACTTTTTTTGGAATGGAAGGTTGAACCTTTAATTCTGTCAGCGCCATCTTCAATAGAATAACATCCATTTTTGCAATTCGCTCTAGCTCCCAATTTTTTGTAAGTTCATCGATTAAGGATGTATTCACTTCATCCATTTCAAGTGTATTGTGCAACAATGATTTTACAAAGCCCAATTCATCAGCTTTATCTTTGTGCAAATCCATAACCTTTGAAGATTCAAGATCCTTTTCAGATTTCAATTGCTTTATTGACTTTAAAACCATCGAACACATTAAATCAATGTCGTCTAACCAATAAATACTGAGATTTTCATAATAGTCGTGAATCAAATGGAAATTTGCTATTTCTTGCTTAAACAGATCAACCATGAATTGTCTATCCTCTTCTAAAGATGAAGTATTAGACTGCATGTAGGTGTTATAAACATCTGAGTCCACTACCTGCAAAAATAACTTACGCATTAAATCATTCTCAATAGCTCCTGTCCAGTTCACTTTTCGCTCTTCGCTTTTACGCTTCAAGTCAACGTTTCCAATAAAATGCTGTAAGATTTTATTTTCGACAAATTTTAAGTTAGGATTCAGATCCTCCTCTGTAGGGCGCACCTTTTTACGACGATCTTCAATTCTTTTCATTGCAAACGAATGCAATTCCTCGAAAGTTAATAGATACCAAATGTATAAGTCGTACATACGATATACAGACCGTAACAACTCCTTTTCTGCTTTGAGAATATCCCCCTCATTATTTTGATAAAATGCGTAAAGCACCTGTAGCACTTTAATACGCAAATGTCTCCTGTTCAACATTTTAATCTTCTACTCCTATATTTTTTACATGGGTAATTTTACTCTTCCAATTGCCTCAATACGCTCTTCAGCCATTTGATTAGCAATTTTATACGTCGGAACTTTATCTTTTTCCGAACGCTCTAAAATGTTGGTTGTGGTATTGTAAATCTCTTCTGCTTTGCCCATAGCCCATTCTGATGACAGTCCTTTTACTTCTGCATAGCAATTAATTACTCCCCCTGCATTTAACATGAAATCGGGAACATATAAGATGCCTTTTTCCTGCATGATTTCACCATGAACAGTCTCATCGGCCAATTGGTTATTCGCTGCCCCAGCAATGATAGAACACTTCAGGTGATCCAAGGTATAATCATTAACTGTTGCTCCTAAAGCACATGGAGCGTAGATATCTACATCCAAGGAATAGATTTCGTCTAATCCAACAACAATAGCTCCATATTTCTTGGCCACACGCTGAAGCGAAGACTCATGAATATCCGAAATATACACAATTGCATTTTCCTTTGCCAAATGACTTACCAAATATTCGCCGACATGCCCTATACCTTGCACAGCTACTTTCTTTCCGGCCAAATTATCTGTGCCAAATTGTTTTTTCGCTGCTGCTTTCATACCCATATAGACACCATAGGCTGTAACTGGAGAAGGGTCGCCACTTTTGCCTGGCAGCCCAACAACATTATTGGTTTCCATGTTAACCCAAGTCATATCTTGAGGAGAAATTCCAACATCCTCAGCAGTAATATATTTACCTCCTAAAGATTCAACAAACTTTCCAAATCGACGGAAAAGCGCTTCGCTTTTGTGTTTTCTCGAATCTCCAATGATAACTGCTTTACCCCCACCCAGGTTTAATCCTGAAATAGAATTCTTGTAAGTCATCCCGCGAGACAATCTTAGAACATCGTTTAATGCTTCAAGTTCATTGTTGTATTGCCACATACGTGTACCTCCGAGAGCAGGTCCTAAAGTGGTATTGTGAACAGCGATAATCGCTTTAAGTCCCGTAGCGTTGTCATTGCAGAATAATAATTGCTCATGATTATACGCGGACATGCGTGCAACCACTGGATTTTCTATCAGGGTTGACTCGTTAATAGGTTTAACTTCGAACATAGTAGTTGAAAAATATCTTTCTAACTTATTGTTTTAAATGGCCAGCTTGATCTTCATCAAATATCTAAGGATGTCATCCCGCTAGTGCATCTAAATATTTGTTGCAACAGATTCTTTTAAATGAATCTTAAATCGTACATTTGTGCGCGATTTTTTGCGCTACAAAAGTACGAAATTTTAAATGTCTTCATTATTCTATCTAAATAAATATTTGGTTCGTTATAAATGGCGCCTCATTCTTGGTGCTGTTTTTATCGTTTGCTCAAATATCTTTTTCGTGCAACAGCCTGGTTTAATTAGAGATGCGATCAATGAAATAGAAGACTTTATTACCAACGTTGATCCTGAAGCCACATCCAACATTATAAAACAAGGCCTGTGGCTATCGGGGTTATATACCCTTTTATCAATATTGAAAGGGATTTTCTTGTTCTTTACGCGACAGACGATCATCATCATGTCACGTTATATTGAGTACGACTTGAAAAATGAAATTTATGACCAATATCAGCGGTTGACATTTAATTTTTACAAAAAGAATGCGACCGGTGATCTGATGAATAGAATTAGTGAGGATGTAACAAAGGTCAGAATGTATTTGGGGCCAGGTATAATGTATACAATTAACCTATTTGTATTGTTCTCACTTGTCCTATACAAGATGTTGTCTCGCAATCCCGAACTGACCTTATACGTCTTGACACCACTCCCTCTAATGTCATTACTAATCTATTTCGTAAGTCGTGTAATAAATAAAAAGAGTGAAAAGGTCCAAGCGCAGCAATCGCTATTATCTACCATTGTACAAGAAACTTTTTCAGGTATAAGGGTCGTAAAATCGCATGTCAAGGAGGAAACTGTTAGTGCTAAATTTGAGGAGGAAGCAGAACAGTATAAAAAGAACTCAATGAGTTTGGCTATAACCAACGCCTTTTTCATGCCAACCATTATATTATTGATCGGAATAAGCACGGTTCTCACTATTTACATGGGAGGCCTACAAGCGAATGACGGTATAATAGACCCAGGGGAAATTGCCGAATTTGTAGTGTATGTTAATATGCTAACTTGGCCTTTCGCTTCTATAGGTTGGGTTACTTCCATCGTGCAGCGAGCTGCTGCTTCTCAAAAACGTATCAATGAATTTCTAGAAGTCGAACCGGACATAGATCCGAATCAAGATGCCGAACAAAAAATTCATTTCAATGATGAAATTCGACTGAAAAACATTAGTCTGACTTATAAAAACTCAGGTGTAACGGCTGTTAGAGATGTCAATTTTACGATCAAAAAGGGAGAAACAATTGGTATAATGGGCAAGACGGGCTCAGGCAAATCTTCTCTTGCTTATTTAGTCATGCGTCTATTAGACCCTACAAGTGGTCATATTACGGTCGACGGTAAACAACTGAACGAATTGCATTTAGATTCTTGGCGTCAATATCTGGGCTATGTTCCTCAAGAGCATTTTTTGTTCTCAGATAGTATTATGAACAACATTCTATTCGGAACAAAAGAGGAAGTTTCTTTGGAGCGTGTTGTAGAGGTGGCAAAAAATGCAGGAATACATGAAAGTATCATGAACTTCCCAGATCAGTATGAGACGCGTCTTGGAGAGCGCGGAATTAACTTGTCTGGCGGTCAAAAACAGCGTTTATCTATAGCAAGAGCGCTTATTAAACAACCTGACATATTAGTATTGGATGATTGCTTATCTGCAGTTGATAATGAAACAGAAGAGTTGATATTACAATCCATTAAGAGTGAATTAAAATCGAAAACGACTTTCATTATTAGTCATCGTATTTCAAGCTTAAAATATGCAGATCGGATTATTGTTATGGACGACGGAATGTTAGTTGAACAAGGAAATCATGATGAGTTAATGGCTCTTAATGGAATTTATTTCGACACATACAAACGTCAAGAGCTTCAAACTGAGCAACATAAACCATGAAAAAACGATGGGACCCAAATAGTGAGCAGTTTTTCGGAATAGGTGTTTACCAGCCAAAAACAGAACACAATATTGGAATCTTGTGGCGTTCTGCCTATATTTTAGGAGCTTCATTCATTTTTATTGTTGACGGAAAGTATAAACCGCAAACCTCTAATACGCAAAAAGCTTGGTCTAAAATTCCGTTTTATAGATATAAAGATTTTGATC
The DNA here is from genome assembly GCA_049611865.1 of Crocinitomicaceae bacterium. Taxonomy (GTDB): domain Bacteria; phylum Bacteroidota; class Bacteroidia; order Flavobacteriales_D; family Crocinitomicaceae; genus Crocinitomix. Next base: position 41,432 of record JBMZAY010000016.1, read on the forward strand.
ATTTTTACAGTTCTATACCCTACTCAACTCAACTTGTAGGTCTAGAGCTTTCGAATAATTCAACGGCAATTCGTACATTTGCACACCCTTCAAGGGCCGCATATTTGTTAGGAGCAGAAGATAATGGTTTACCTGAGAAGATAGCCGAGCGCTGTCATCACTTGGTACAATTGCCAGGAGAGCACTCCTTGAATGAAGCTGTTAGTGGTAGTATAGTGATGTACGATAGAATACAAAAAAGACAATAAAATGAGTCGCGTTAAGGAAGAGGAGCTGAAAGCTAAAGAAGAGAAACTCAATCGTAAAATAAAGAAGACGGTTTGGAATGCCATTAATGAATTTGATATGATTCAGGATGGTGATCGTCTTATGGTTTGCTTATCTGGAGGAAAAGACAGCTATACAATGCTGGATATTTTGATGCAGATTCAGAAAGCATCTGTCTTTAATTTCGAAATAATAGCGGTTAATCTTGATCAAAAACAGCCGGGATTCCCAGAAGAAGTCTTACCAACCTACCTAACTGAAGTGGGTGTTCCTTTTGAAATTGTTGAGCGTGATACCTATAGCATTGTTAAAGAAAAAGTACCAGAAGGCAAAACTACCTGCAGCCTTTGCTCAAGACTTAGAAGAGGAACATTGTACGAAGCGGCAGAGCGATTGGGATGCAATAAAATTTGTTTGGGTCATCATCGTGATGATATTCTGGAAACATTCATGCTTAATTTGTTCTTTGCTGGAAAAATTGAGACCATGCCAGCCAAATACATCACGAATGACGAGCGGTTTGTTGTGATGCGTCCGCTAGCTTTTGTTAAGGAGGATCAAATTAAAGAATTTGCTGAATATAGAGGTTATCCGATCATACCATGCAATTTATGCGGAGCACAGGAAAACTTGCAGCGACAAGTAGTAAAGAAAATGCTTGCAACTTGGGACGAGAAATATAAGAACCGCTCTGAAATCATGTTTACAGCGCTCAGCAAAATTACACCTAGCCACATGTTCGACTCAGATTTGTATGATTTTAAAAATCTCAAATCCAAAGTGATAGGCGAAATGAGGGTTGGTCAGGAATACGAAATGCCTTAGAATAGCTTTTTTTTTAACTCAAGTAACCCAAACAATGGAAATAGAAGAAACCCAAACAATGTCCTCTGCGATGAGCAACACACTTCGCAAAACAGCAGGATGGATCAATTTTTTTGTAGTTGCACTTTATATCATTAGCGGCTTTATATTTTTAGCACTTATGCTGATGATGTCGCAACGAGGCTACCCTCCATACATGCGAGAAGTGTTTCTGGGAGTTGGTATTATAGCCATAGGCCTCATCGTTTTCGTTGCAGTGCAACTAACAAAATATATGAAAGGTCTTAAAGAGGCAGCAACTGAAAAAAATGTAAATCTAATTACAAAAGGTTTACAGGGCTATAAGAATTACTTTATGACAAGTGCAATATTATTGAGCCTTGCTTTTGCTTTGATGTTATTAGGCTTTATGGCCGCATTATCCATGCGATAAAAACCCAACACAATGAATGAATTCGATACACTAGACGAAAACTTAGATAACGGGTCTATTTCAGATTCACTTAAAAAAGGCTTTAAAGAAATCGCTCCATGGGCGAAGTATGTTGCTATAGCTAATATTATCTTTCAGTCCATTTCTTTCTTGGTTAGTTTCTTTGATCCTAACCGAGGAGTAGCAGGGAATGCAATAGGAGTTAGTATTAACATAACCCTTAATGTCGTCTTATTGCAAATGGCGAATGAAATGAAAAGTTTCGGTCTTTCAGGATCTGAGAAGGATTTAATGCAATTGCTTCAAAAGCAGCTCAATTACTGGATTTTTACCGGAGTTTTACTCATCTTGGGGTTAGTCTTTATCCTTATTGGATTATTGGCGTTAAGCGCATCAGGCGGCCGATTTTTATAACCGGAAAAGCCTACTTTATAACGGTAACATGGCCATAGAAATTCCGCTTCTCATCTGAGGCGATATCTGCTGTAGTGATTTGCCATACATAAACACCATCAGGTACGATTTCTCCACCATAAGTTCCGTTCCATCCTTTGCCTGAATCGAATGATTCAAAAACAATCTCTCCCCATCGGTTATAGATGACCATGTGGAAATCATAAATATCGATTCCAGTGAAATAAGGCAAGAAGACCTCGTTGAAACTATCGCCATCAGGTGTAATTACATTTGGTGCAAATATTAATTGTTGCTGATCGATACGTAGAATTTTGGTAATCGTATCGGCACAACCCTCGTTGGTTTCAACAATCAAAGTAACAGGATAATCCCCTTCTCTTTCTGGAAATGAGAACGATGGCTCTGTGAGGTTTGACATTCCCAGACCTGCAAAATCCCATGTATATAAATCACCACCGGTAGATAAATCACTAAAATTAACATCCGTCGCAATCGTAGTTATTGTGGTTGGCGAAAAATAGAACGATGCTATTGGTTGCTCATACACATTAATATAATCATTGTAAAGTGCCGTATTAACACAACCATCAGCATCAGTAACGGTCAATGAAACACTGTACACTCCAGCACTTTCAAAAGTATGTGAAACGTCCCCACAAGTCATGGCAGATTCACCATCTCCAAAGTTCCATACACAAGTAGCTCCTGATTCTCCTGTATTGGAGAATGTAACATTCAGTGGTTCACACCCATCATTTTGATCGACAGTGAAAGAAACGACTGGTAGCGGATCTTCCAAAATGGTTACGTCCTGAGATGCTGCGCATCCATCAGCATCAATAACTGTAACAGAATAGTCTCCTGGATCTAAACTGGTAAATGATCCAAATCCAGATGGTCCTGCTCCTATATCATAGGTATAAGGCGGTGTGCCCCCTACTGCGGAAACCTCTATTTCACCATCAGCCGCTCCAAAACAGCTAATATGCGTTAAGTCAACATCGATGATTAATTCATCTGGTTCTTCAATGGTAATTGTAGAAGATTCTAAACAATCTCCTGCATCAGCCACCGTTACGGTGTAAGTTCCAGCGCATAACCCTACAGCCGTGGCAGTCGTTTGCCCCATTGGATCATCCCATAAGTACGTAAATGGAGGCTCTCCAAAAGGTGTTGCTGTTGCTGTTCCATCGCAAACTCCAAAGCAAGTAACATCTGTTTTTTCAAGTGTTGGCGGTTCGCAACATACTGCTTCAACAGTTACTTCATCGGTTGCGATAACCACACCACATGAAACCAATTCAACTGTATAAGTAGTGGTTACATCAGGACACACTTCAATATCTGTTCCTGCACCTATAAAAGCACCACCTTCATCATACCAAAGCACATCCGGTTCTCCCAACGGTGTATATCGAATTGCTTCATCCGTTACATCCCAAGGTGTGTTATTTCTTCCCGGACTAACAACTGCCTCTGTTCCATCTATATTATGCAAGCCTTGCACCGCATTACCGTCATTCCACGTTGGACATATTGGTTTAGAAGAAATATGATTCTCAATAATGTTTGTCGTTTCATAAATGATTATTTGACATGTAAATTCCATATCCGTGCAAGAAAACATGGGGATATTGTCGTAGGTCACTACTAATCTTCTCGAAGGAGCAACCCCTAAAACCTCGTAAGTTATAGTTCCTCCAATTCCAGGGTTGATATCATGCCAAGGTCCCATTATACAATTTCTAGGCGCGTCTCCTGCTCCACTCGGAATAGGGACCGTTACCCACGTAGAAGTTTCTCCAGCCGAAAAACCAATCCAGTTATTTGAACAAATGACGAATTCGCTGTAGGTATTGCCGTAAAAGCAAAAATCAAATCCGATAGGCAATAATCCTGTTTGCGAATCATCTGTTAATCCAACGACCGTTCCGCCTGGTGCATCTGGAGCAAAAGGAATGTCTGAAATGGTATAATCACTTGTATTACCACCTCCACCGATGTAAGTAGCTGTTAGCGTTGCACATTCAGGTGGACATACGGTTTGATCCGGTCCTGCGTCAATACTAGGATCTTGCGCATAAACAAGTCCTGAAATGCTGGTTAGCGCTGCGAAGATTATTCTTTTAAACATGTTTGTTTTTTATCACTTTTGGGTAAAATATTGTGCTAATTTAACACGTAACCCTACACTTCTTTAATGGTCTTAATTCTAAATATCAACCGTATCTATTTAATAACAGTAACGTGTCCGTTAAATTCTAGTTTTTTGTCAGTGGCGATGTCAGCAGCTATGATCTGCCAAATATAAACGCCATCCTGAACGATTTCACCACCATAAGTACCGTTCCATCCTTTCGATAAATCGAAGCTTTCAAAGATGATTTCTCCCCATCTGTTGAAGATTGTCAGGTGGTAATCATAAATATCAATACCTGTCATGTATGGTTTAAACACTTCGTTAAATAAATCGCCATCTGGTGTAATTGTATTCGGAACAAAAATCAACTGTTCTTGATTAACTTGCAATGCTTTAGTGATACTATCTTTACAGCCATGCTCGGAAGTCACAATTAATTGAACATCATGTGTTCCTTCTGTAGCAGGGAACAAGAACGTTGGATCTGATTCGAAAGCTGTACCCACTTCTCCAAAAATCCACATCCATGAATTTGCACCATCGGATAAATCCTCAAATTCTACCATAGGATTATTTGTTGTTGTTGGATTTGGATTCATACTAAAGTTTGCGTTTGGTAGCGGATAGACATTAATATAATCGTTATAAGTCGCCGAAGATGAACATCCATTCGCATCCGTTAATTGTAAGTTGACATCATAGTCTCCTGCAAATTCATATACATGGGTTGCCGAACCACATCCTGTAGCAATTGATCCATCGCCAAAATACCATTCGCAACTTACGCCAGCATCTCCTGTGTTTTCAAAATTCACGCGATGCGGTTGACAGCCACTCAATTCATCTCCCATAAATGAAACGTTTGGAATAGCGTTAACCTGAACATCAAATGTTGCCTCGGCTCCACAGCCATCTAGGATAGTATTTGTAATTGTGTGCACACCTGGCCCAGCTATAGCTGGATCAAATGTTCCACCAACTACACCAGGACCAGAAAAAGTACCTACTGTTACAGCGTCTAGTATTACTGGAGGATCGTTTTCACATAATGGCCCAAATGCTACAATCGTTGGATCGCCTGCTGTTTCTCCCTCTTCAACAGTAATTATCTCATTGTAAACACATCCATTTTCATCAGTAATACAAATTGTAAAGTCAGTTGCACAAAGATCTGAGAATAATCCATCAGGTTGAGTGGTTATGCAATCATCAATACTGTACGTATATGTTCCTGTTCCTCCACTAGCAGATAAATTGATCGAACCATCGCATTCACCTAGACATGATTCATTAACAACCACCGCGTCAACAGCAATTACATCCGGTTCAATTACTTCAACATCAATACTTGTTTCGCAAGCATTAGCATCTTGAACCGTAATTGTGTAAGTACCCGCGCCAAGATCACTATATAGTGTAGTTGCACCAAATACACCTCCATCAAAAGAATAAGTATATCCTGGGGTACCTCCACCAGCCGTTACCTCGATAGAGCCATCAGTACCTTCATTACATAAAACGTCTCCGACAGTTGTCGCGTCCAACGTTAATACTGGAGGTTCTGTAATTTCAACGTCTATTTCAGCGGTACAACCATTTTCATCTTCCACTGTAACGGTATACATGCTCGCGGTTAGGTCTGTAAAAACTGCATCTGCGGTAGGACCAGCACCTATATCAAAAGTATATGCTCCCGCACCTCCAATAGCTTCAACTTCAAATTCACCGTCTGAAAAACCGTTACAGGTTACATCTGTAGCGGTAACAAGTGAAGGTATAAGCTCGTCCGGTTCACTAATTGTTACATCCAAAACTTCCACAACTCCAGCTCCATTGGTTACTTCAACACTATAATCACCTGCACAAAGATCAGTTACTGTTGCAGTAGTACTTCCATCATCCCATAAAAATGTATAAGGCGGTACATCTCCAACAACTACCGTTGCTTCACCATCACAAACACCAAAGCAAGAAGCATCTGTCGATTCAATTTCCAAAACATCATCCGGAACGATGAATTCGAAATGATCAACGTGATTCCAGTATACATCACCCGTAGGCTCATTACGTACGGTAATATGCGTAGAAGCGGCTGAAGCAACAAAAGTAAATGTGTAATTACTCCAAGTCATTTCAGATGGAGTAACTGTGTAGATGACCGTTCCAAAAGCAGTAGAAGAAGTTGATTCTCCAATTTGAAGTGGACCTAAAGGGCGAAAAGTCGTCTCTCCAAGTGCCCAAAATGAAAGTGTATAAGTTTCGCCAGGCGTTAGTGGTGCATCAATCGGAATTGAAACTTCATCCACTGGATCGTGCGCAATTGAAATCGACCGAACACCATCCGGAATATCCGTTACATAACAACCATCCATAATGATATCTGTCTCGTTACCACCTCCAAATGCTCTTACATCCGTATAATAACCATTAAAAACCGCATTGGAGAGATTGTAGTTACAACCGACAGGTGCAGTTGTTGCTTCAAAACTTCCATTTGGTAGAGTTTGGGATGAGGCATTAGTGGATAGCGTTAAAGCCAAGACAAATGCTAAGGATTTTTGAATTGCATTCATGATAAGCAGGGCATTAATTTTTTACACGTTTGGTGTAAAGACGTATAAAACAAGTCTTAGTTGCCCAAATAGAAAGAATTTCCGTTCTCAGTTTATCAAGATGACTTCGCAGATTACTTAGGCGAAATTCAGCATTAAAGTAAGACCTAGTATAGAACAGTTACATGCCCCTTTGTATCGATCTTTTTATCGGACGTAATTTCATCGGTAACGATGTGCCAGATGTATACTCCAGCTGGAACTATTTCATCACCATAAGTTCCATTCCAGCCAACGGACGGATCATAAGACACAAACATAATTTCTCCCCAACGATTGTATATCGTAAGCGTGTAATTATAGATGTCAATACCATTAAAATAAGGCTTAAACACTTCGTTAAACAGATCCCCATCAGGGGTGATGGTGTTGGGCACATAAATCAAATATTGTTCTGAAATAATAACACGTTGCGAAGTACTATCAATACAACCAAATTCATTAGAAACCTTTAATTGTACGTCGTAAGCCACTTCTTCAGCAGGGAATAAATAAACCGGGTCCTGCACATTTGAATTTCCTAGACTTCCAAAGGTCCATTCCCACGAACTTGCACCTGTTGACATGTCAGTAAAATTAATCTCAGTATCAATTGTAGTTGCAGGTTGTGGTCCGAATCTGAAAGCTGCGTTTGGCACATCAAAAACGCTCACATAATCGAAAAGCGTCGAAGAATTGGTACAACCATTTGCGTCAGTGACTGTCAGCGTAACGTCATACTCTCCCCCAAATTCATAGACATGACCAACATCACCACAAACCGATGCCAAATCACCATCTCCAAATTCCCAGGTGCACGCAACCCCTGGGTCTCCCGTGTAGTAAAATGTAACATCCAATGGTGAACAACTTGTATTTATATCAGATGTAAAGGATACGTTCGGTAAAGGATTAACGGTAACATCAAAAGTGGCTACATCACCGCATCCGTCAGCAATTGTGTTGGTAATGGTATACGTTCCTGGCCCTACGGAACTTGGATCAAATACGCCCCCTGAAACACCAGGGCCAGAATAAGTTCCACCTGGCGAAGCCGCCGTTAGCGTAACCGGATCATCATTAATACAAAGCGGTCCAAACGGCGTAATCGAGGCATCTGCAGGAGTTTCTCCAGGATTTACAGTCAAAACAAGATTGATTTCACAACCGTCTGCATCTAACACACAAATGTCATAATCATCCGCACACAGATCAATAAAGTCCCCAGTTGGACTAGTCGTCACACAGCCATCAATACTACAAGTGTATGGAGCTAAACCTTCTGAGGCATCTAAACTAATCGAACCTAAACAATCCCCGAGGCAGGTTTCATCTACCACAATATTGTCTACTACAATGGCATCACCTTCTCCGATTATCACATCCAGATCTGTTTCACAATCATTTTCATCACGGACAGATACCGTATATGTGCCCGCCTCTAGATCAGTAAATGTATCCGACGGTCCAAAAGGACCACCATCAATAGCATATTCATAAGCACCGGTTCCGCCCCCAGCAACTACTTGAAGTGAACCGTCATCTCCGCCAAAACACAGTGCATCAGCATAAGTGACCAGATCTAATGTCAGGGCTGGTGGTTCTGTAACATCAATTGTGGTTGTTTCAGAGCATCCAACAAAATCAAGTATTTCTATGGTGTAGGTTCCTGCAGCTAATCCTGTGAAAACACCAGATGGATCATAAGGACCGCCATCAATTGAGAATTCATAGTCTACAACACCTCCATCACCTACTACTGTAATTGAACCATCAGCACCTCCAAAACAGGACACATTCACAATGTCAGTTGCAGTTATTGTTAATAAATCAGGCTCAGGGATAATCAGATCAACAATTATTTCACAACCATTTTCATCTGTAGCAGTCACAGGATACGTACCAGCGGCCAAACCTGTAAATGTTCCATCCGCAACTGGTCCTGCACCTATATCATAAGTGTACGTACCTGTTCCACCTGATGCCTCAATTGTACCTGAACCGTCAGCATCACCAAAACAAGATACCGCTGTTGTAGCCGTTACCATAGCTGTTAATTCTTCAGGTTCTGATATAGTAACTGTTGCCGTTTCTACACAACCAATTGCATCTGTTACAGTAACCGTGTAATCTCCGGCGCACAGACCAGTAGCTGTAGCTGTAGTTTGTGCTAAAGGGTCATCCCACAAATAGGTAAATGGAGCAACACCAATACCATTCGCGGTTGTTGTTCCGTCGCATGCTCCAAAACAGGTTACATCTGTAAAGGTCATATCAGGCGGCTCACAACAAATAACTTCTATGGTAATGTCATCAGACGCAACCTCCACACCGCATGATATTAACTTCACAGTGTATGTAGTTGTAGCAACCGGGCATAATGTTATTTCAGCACCTGTTCCCAATAATAAAGGCCCCAGGTACCATTCAATTTCAGGGTCACCTTCCGGCGTATAACGAATAGCCTCATTATCAGCTGACCATACGGTATTGTTTCTCCCAGCATACACCACCGCTTCTGTACCAGTTGAGTTATGAATGCCTTGAACAGCTCTACCACCAGCCCACGACATACACTCATACTTCTGGTCGATGTGGTTCTCAATTTCGTTTGTTGTTTCGTATAAAATGATTTGTTGCGTACCTGTATTTCCTGTACAAAGAAAGTATGGGACCGCTTGCCATGTTACTACCAACCTTCTAAAAGGTGCTACTCCCAACGTTTGGTATCGTACTGTTCCACCAAGACCTGGGTTCAAATCCTGCCATGGCCCCATGATGCAGTTTTTTGGAACTGTACCTGCACCACTCGGTATAGCAGCTGGATTCCATGTTGTAGGACCTCCTGAAAAACCTATCCAACCATTTGAGCAAACGTTAAAATTTGAATAAGTATTTCCATAAAAACAAAAATCAAATCCGATAGGCAAAGAGCCGGAAAGGCCATCATCCCATAATGAAACAGTAGTTCCTGCGTATGCATCAGGTGCATAGGTGATGGACGCAACTGTGTAATCAGTAGAGTTTCCTCCGCCAACAAAAGTGGCTGTTAAGTCAACACAGTCCGGAGGACAGGTTATTGTATCAGGACCGGCATCAATACTAGGCCCTTGTGTAAAAGCTTGTGTTACAGATAATAACCCGAATAAGAGCAGTAAAGTATTTCTCATGTCTGTTGCAGTTGCGCACTAAATTAACGATTATTTAACATGAAGGAAGCCTCTATGTTAAAAAAAATCGTCGTTTTTTATGGAAGATTGAAGCCCTATCAGACTATCGATGAAGAAGCTCTCTATACCAACTGATAGTTTGTATTTAGCGCAATCGATGAATACAAGTCTGCATCTCCATTGTCCTTAAAGTAAAAATCAATTCTGCCAAGCACCAGACCTGCCCAACCAACCTGGTTGATTAGTACAGGTTTTCCTTTACTGTTTTTGTGCATTTCTACCTGTTCGAGGAAGGTATGGGTATGCCCACCAATAATCAAATCTAGACCATGTGTATTCTTAGCCAAAACTGGGTCGCACATATTATTCCTTCTTGCTTTGTATCCTAAATGAGAAAGACATATAACTAGATTACATCCACCTTCTTTTAACTGGTTTATTTGTTGCTGGGCTTTTTCAATTGGATCATTATAAACTGTTTCTTGATACAATTCTTTGGAAACCAAACCATCTAATTCAACACCCAAGCCAAAAACTCCAATTTTAAGATCATCCTTTTCAAAAATGTGATTGGATTTGGTTTTACCGTTAAGTATCGTATTTGAAAAGTCGTAATTTGCGCAAAGAAAAGGGAAATTTGCATTTGGTAAAGCCTTATCAAACCCATCCATACCACCATCAAAATCGTGATTCCCCATTGTAGCAGCGTCATAGCCCAATTTTGACATCAATTTCAACTCTAACTCGCCACCGTGAATATTAAAATAAGGAGTGCCCTGAAAAATATCTCCAGCATCTAATAATAGTACATTTTTTTCCTGATTACGAATTTGTTGCACAAGATTATAACGTTTTTCTACTCCACCTTTTCCAGGATACTTGCCATGATTATGAGGGAAAGCATCGATATGAGAGTGCGTATCGTTTGTATGTAAAACCGTTATTTTTCGCCGATTTTTGCCGAGCTTAACAGCCGAAGAAAGGGTCAACAGCGCAGCACTTCCAGTAGCCATATTTCTTATAAACTGTCTCCTTTTCATTCCTTTAATATAATTCTACCAGTTACTTTAGGTACCATCAAGGTATCAACAGCTGAAATGTGTTCGATAAAAACATCACGCATCAAAATTCCGGTATCCCATTTCATCTCTGACTCTTCAAGAAATTTCATTCCATCTCCCCCTGAAGCCAGATAATTCGAGGTGATCACGTATAATTCACCATCATCATATGATTTGTTATTTATTTGTAATACCGGGATCTCCTCACTGTAATCCATTATACAATTCGCGACCGGTTGCCCTCCCTCAACAGGAATATATTCTATTAGTTCTTGTACAGCTAACGGTGAAAGTTTAACGACGACGATTGCATTATCAAAGGGCATTAACTCGTATACATTACCCACCGTAATATCACCGGCACTAATTGGAGCACGCAAACCACCGAAATTAATTAAGCCTATCGTGTTATTGACTGATAAATCGTTTAATTCAGAATTCCTCTGAGCATATGCAATTCCTCTCTCAAAAATTACATCGACAGCAAAATTACTGAGACTGGATTCTGGTGAACGATTCACGAGAGCTTCAGTAGCAAATCCAATCACCTTATTCATTGTACTGTCCACTGCTGAACGATAAGGACCAATGATAACATCTAAATTACTTCCGTTGTATGCAGAATCTAGTTGAACATTTGCCCCTTCATAATGAGTGTAATTCTGTTGCTTACAAGAAGCATTAAAAAGAATTATTAATGCTAATACTAAAGATGTTTTACGCCATCGCATCCTCTAATTAACTTCTTTCTTTAGTACCAAATATACTGGTAAGTGGTCTGAATATCCGTTCAAATACTTCCCTCCCGCATGCGTTCTTTTTGGGTAACCTTTATAGGGGCCTTCTTTTTGCTTGAGATATGGTTTATTGTATACGTATGATCGATGAAAAACAAAGGATGAACAATCTTCGCTTATTAAACCTGCGCTAATAATTAACTGATCAAATAAATTCCATGCATCTCTATAGGCCAACGTACAATCACCTTGTTTGAACTTGTCGTACATCGTATTATACATGTCTCCAGATTTCATCTTCTTTATTTTTGCACGCGCACGAATATATTCTTTAACACTTCTATCAATAGGGTCATCATTTAAATCACCCATGAGAATAATTTTTGAGGCTGGGTCGACTGCCAACAAAGAGTCTATTATCTTTCTCCCAAGTTTAGCTGCCTCAATTCTTCTTGGCTCAGATTTCGCTTGTCCACCGCTGCGCGATGGCCAATGCGCGACGATAATATTAACCTTATCGCCATCCAAAGTACCTGACACGACCAGCTGATCTCTGGTGTAATAATCTGGGTTATCCGGAAATTTTAATTCGTATGACTTAAAATTACTCGGTGTGAAATATTTTGATTGATAGAGAAGTCCAACATCTATACCTCTCCTATCTGGAGATTCCTCATGTATGATTTGGTAATCGCGGTCTTTAATTTTTTCTTGAACTACAAGGTCTTCTAATACTTTTCTATTTTCAACCTCACAAACTCCTAAAATAGCCATTCCATCTGGAGTAATATCAGTCCCCATATCCTCAATGACATGAGCCATATTGTTTAGTTTGTTCAAATACTTCTCTTCATTCCATGCATAACTTCCATCTGGTGTGAAATCCTCATCACGCTTATTAGGATCATCAACTGTGTCGAAGAGATTTTCTAAGTTGTAAAAACCAAAGCAGGCCACTTTATATTGTTTCTGTTGAGCAAAAAGATTCTGCGTCGATATAATTAGAACACTAAAAGTTAGCAATCCAATAATGTAATTCTTACTTATCATAAATAACGTTGAAATTTTGGTTCAAATCTAACTAATTAAATCAAATATTAAGCCAGATAATCATCCTCGAAATGTTAACAATGTATTAACTTATCCACATTTGCATTTCCTTTTTGATGCAGACAGGGATAATTTCTTAGATTTGTCCTGCTTTTTTTATTCACGCATAATAAAAGTAGAAAATAGCATAACAAATATGACTAAATCTATTGCATTAATTTCTTCGCTTTTCGTCGTCGGTTTTTCCTTCGGTCAGGTTGCGGCGGAAGCAGAAGACACCTTAGAAACCAACACCCCTGTTTTTGTTACGACGTTGGATGATGGTGAGAACAGTTCAGGTAGCGCTGGAAACATTTCAGGACTACTTCAATCATCGCGGGATGTATTCGCCGCAACGGCAGGTTTTAACTTCAGCGCTGCTCGTTTTCGTATTCGAGGCTATCAATCAGACAAAACGATGATTCTTTTAAACGGCATTCCAATGAATGATTTGGAGACAGGTCGTGGAACATGGTATCGATGGGGCGGACTTAACGATATCACTCGTTATTCTGAAACCAAAAACTGGCTTACTGACAATCCTTATCATTTTGGAGGCATTGGAGGCTACTCAAATATCGATTCTAGAGCTACAGGTGTCAGAAGAGGACAGCGGTTGTCATATGCGTCTACAAATCGAGCCTACTCTCACAGGTTAATGTATACGATGGGTACGGGAATGCAAAAAAATGGCTGGGCATTTGCAATGTCCCTCTCCACGCGTTATTCTCAAGAAGGCTACGTTGATGGTACTTTTTATCAAGCTTATAGTTACTTCTTGGCTGCTGAGAAAAAAATAAACGCAAGCCATCGATTAAACATAAGTATTCTAGGAGCTCCTTCTCTAAGAGGCAAAAGCAGCATTTCGGTTGATGAGACTTACGAAATTACAGGTGATCCATACTATAATTCGTATTGGGGTTATCAAACACAACCCGATGGTTCGCGAATAAAACGAAACTCTCGTGTTGCAGATTCTCACATGCCAATTATAGCGCTTTCACATGAATGGAAACTGAGCGAAAAATCGAGTTTAAAAACATCTGTTTACACCAGCTTTGGAAAGTACGGACAAACTGCGTTAAACTGGTATGACGCGAAAGACCCGAGACCTGAATATTATAAATACCTCCCCTCCTACTATGAAGGAATAAATGATCCTGTCAGCGCGGCGCGCATGTACCAAAACTGGCAAAACCCTGCCTTGCGCCAAGTGCAATGGGATGAATTATATTATGCGAACAGCAAAAACCTTTTTACGTTTAAAGACCAATTTGGAAATATCATTGAAGAAGGTTTACGATCAAAATACATCGTTGAGAATCGTTGGAATAATTTGATGTCGGGAGGTGTTACATCTTTGTATTCTGTTGAAATAGGTGATTTTGTGGTAAATACAGGTTTGTATCTTCAGACACAAAGAAATCACTATTATAACACCGTGGAAGATCTTTTGGGTGGAGATTTTTGGGTTGATGTCAACCAGTTTGCAGAGCAAGACTTTATTGATCCCCAGGCGGCACAGAGTGATTTACAAAACCCAAATCGTGTTGTGCGAGAAGGCGATATTTATGCTAACAACTATTACATCTACAATCACTCGGCAACTGCTTTTGGACAAGTGAATTATACAACCAAAAAAGTTGATTATTACGCAGCTTTGGAATTAAGTGGGGAGCAGTTTTACCGAGAAGGTCTTTTTCAAACAGGACTATTTCCCGAGAATTCATTGGGAAAATCAGTTGTAAACAACTTCTTGAACTACGCCGTTAAAGGAGGTGCTACATACAAGATCTCAGGACGTCAATATTTAGCAGTCAATGCAGCTTATCAGACGGAAGCACCTACTTCAAGAGCAGCTTTTATTTCACCGAGAACTAGAAACAATACGGTTGACAACTTAACCAACGAGACCATTTATACAGGAGACATTAACTATATTCTTCGTTTTCCTAAATTAAAAATGCGATTGACTTATTATTATACAGAACGTCAAGATGCGATTTGGTCGCGTAGTTTTTATCATGATGAATACCGTTCATTCATTAATTATGTAATGGAAGGTGTAGACTATTTACACCACGGATTAGAATTTGGAATTGATGGAAATATATATGGTGGTTTATCTGCAAATGCTGTAGTAGCTTATGGACAACATCTTTACAACTCTCGTCCGACTGCATCAATTTATGTAGATAACAGTGCGGAAGTATTAGCAAGAGACAAGACGGTATACCTTCAGAATTATAAAGTTGGCGGGATGCCTCAGTCGGCAGCATCTTTCGGATTAAAATACAACGGCAAGAAATACTGGTTTGCTGGTGCCAATGTTAACTATTTTATGGACATCTATTTAGATCCAAACCCAGATCGAAGAACGGAAGAAGCAATTGCTAATTTTGTTGAAACCGATCCGCAATACAGAGAGACAATTGATCAAACTAGATTGGAAAATGGTTATAACGTAACATTATTTGCAGGTAAATCTTTCAAGATAAATGATTATTTCTTGAACATTAATTTGAATATCAATAACTTGACTAACAATAGAAGTTTTCAAACCGGCGGTTTCGAACAATTGAGATTTGATCCGCAAAACATCAACAAATTTCCACCACGCGTAGGCTATTTGTACGGTTTAAACTATTTTTTAATGGCAACACTTCGCTTTTAATTGAGGAGATATGAAGATGATTAAAAAACATACAATTTGGTTAATGGGGATCGCAATCACTTTGATTGCATGTAATAAAGAACCAGACAGCCCACCGATTCAACAATTACCCGAAAGCAATATTGTTACCATTGTTAGCTTAAGAAGCTGGCAAATTGCTGCTGAAGGACCAATTACATTCGAAGATTCGCTTTCAGTTTATGGTATCGTTTCAATGGATGAAAGCAGCGGAAATATTTATAAAAACATTTATTTGCAGGATGATACAACGGCGATAAATGTAAGAATGACATCGGCATCCTATTTTGTCCAAGGCGACTCCATTCGTATCGCACTTTATGGTGCAACTTTGAGTGAATACAATGGTGTAATTCAATTAGATGGCATTGATCCAGACAAACAAATTGTTGTACAATCGAAAAACAATGATTTAGCACCAAAATTGGTGACTATTCCAGGATTGGCCATTACCATGGGCGAAGAAGATGCGTGGGCTTATGAATCGCGATTGATTAAACTTGAAAACGTACAATTTAAATTCTCAGAATTAAACAACACTTATGCGGATGCTGTCAATCAATCGTCTGAGAATCGAACATTAAAAGATTTCGATGGAAATGAAATTTTTGTAAGAACAAGTGGTTTTGCCGACTTTGCAGCAGACAGCCTTCCGAAAGGCAGCGGCTCAATCGTTTGTATCGCCAGTGAATACAACGGCGAGCTACAATTATTGATTCGCTCGAAAGATGAAGTTTTAATGAACAATGAGCGCGGACCAGGTGAGTTATTGTTGAAAGATTTTGATGACGACGATATTTTCTCTGGTGGATGGACTGTCCAAAACATTGAAGGAACCCATACATGGGAAACCGGTACATTAGGCGGATGGGAAGACGCTCCTTATGCGGTCATCTCCAATTACGATGGTGGAAATACGGCTTGCGAAAGTTGGTTAATTTCTCCTCCCCTTGATTTAAGTGAGACTACTGATCCTGTTTTGAATTTCGATAACGCCTACAACTTTAGTGGCGATCCATTGGAATTGCTCGTTTCTGTGGATTATCCCGAAACAGGTGATCCAAATGGATACACATGGACAGCCTTATCCGCAACGTGGTCAGGAGGTGGCTTTGATTTTGTGAATTCAGGTGATATCGACTTGAGTGAATTCATGGGCACAAATGTTCACATCGCTTTTAAATACACCGGAACAGATTTCAGCGGAAGAACCTGGGAAATCGATAATATCACCATTAACGGTTAGGAATCATGAAAACAGCAATATACAGTCTATTATTAATTTTTGTAGTTGGCTTAGGAGGCTGCAAGAAAAAGTATGACACTCCCCCACTTCCTGAAGATCCCGAATCATCGACCATGACCATTGGCGAATTACGGGAATGGCAGGCAACTTTTGGCGGAAAGATATCAATCCAAAATGACATATCTGTTTATGGCGTTGTTACCATGGATGAAAACGACGGAAATATTTACAAAAACGTTTACATGCAAGACGAGACGGGTGCTGTGAATGTTAGAATGCTTAATGGAGGTGGTGTTTATGAGGGCGATTCCATTCGGATATATCTAAAGGGAACTGTTTTAAATCAGTATAACGGCGTTTTACAGATTGATTCGGTAGATGTTGATCGAAATATTTTCAAACAATCTACAAATGTGAGTTTCGCTCCTGAAGTTGTCAATATCGACGAGATTACAGCCATAAAAGAATCAGAGTTAATCCAAATTAATAACGTACAATTCATTAGTCCAGAATTAGGAGGAACCTTTGCGGATGGTGAAAATCTTATTTCGTTAGACCGAACAATAGAAGATGCTTCGGGAAATACAATTATCGTTAGAACAAGTGGTTATTCAAGTTTTGCCGATCAAGAGTTACCCAGTGGTTCTGGAAGTATTGTTTGTATAGTAAGTCATTTCAATGGTAGTGTGCAATTACTGATACGTTCTTATTCAGAAATTAACATGTCAAATGAGCGTTTTGCAGGAATTTGGCATTTAAAAAACTTTGATGATGGTGATGTAATGTCAGGTGGATGGATGACCTATCAAGCAATTGGAGATATAGAATGGGAAACAAGCAGTGCAGGTGGCGCACAGACTGATTATGGTGTGATTTCAAACTACATTGACGGATCAAACATCGCTTGCGAGAACTGGTTGATCTCGCCTCCAATCGATTTAATTCAAGGTGACAGTCCGATCTTAAACTTTGATAACGCTTACAATTATGACGGTCCTGCATTAACACTATACGCTTGTACAGATTATGACGGAGTAAGTAATCCTAACGTAAGCGGAACATGGTTCCCGCTTTCAGCAACATGGTCTAGCGGAGGATTTGTTTGGGTTAACTCGGGCGATGTATCGTTAGAAGGTGTCATTAGCGCAAATACGAGAATTGCATTTAAATACGCAGGTACAGCCTCGAATGGCAGTACATGGGAATTAGATAATATTATCATCAGAGGATAAATTAACGAAAAGATGATATAGATTGAATTAGCCAATCTTTAAACAAGCTATAAATTAGTAAAACCAATAATTAGAATTATGAAAAGACTATTTACTTTAACCTTAGGACTTTCCATTGGATTGTTCTCATATGGGCAGGTTATCTTCGAAAGTGACCTAAGCTCATGGATTGACGGGGACCCATCGGGAGGATGGATGGGAACAAAAACCAATTTAGCCTCAGAAAACATTGTTGAACAAACAATCGGTGTTGAACACGGAACATCAATGGCGCAGTTATTTAATGCAGGCGCTTCGCATAAAAGATTTACTACAACGGCATTGACAGTGACTGAACTGGAAACTTATGAAATCAAGATGTGGGTTACCGGTTTTCCTGGTTCAGAACTAAGAACAGGTTATTGGGATGCTGACAATGATGGTTGGTTTTATAATGACTACATTGATTTAGACGCAGAGACAGGTGGTGACTTAACGATGTTATCACAAACTATTACGGTACCAGCAGGATGTACATCGGCTGAAGTGATTTTCTCAATTAGAAACACAGACGCAATGGTTGGTATTTTATTGGATTCTGTCTCGGTTTCGTTTACTGAAGGAGAAGAACCAGAACTCGTTTCAATTTATGATATTCAATATGCCACTGAGGCACCTTACATTTCTGCTTATGAGGGTTCATTGGTGACAACATCAGGTATTGTTACAGGCGTTTTCACAGCCGGAGGTGATGCTGGAAAGTTTTTCATTCAGGATGGCGAAGGAGCTTGGAATGGTGTATATGTATATGAAGATGGAACGGCAGTTAACATCGGTGACAGTGTTGTTGTAACGGGAACAGTAGATGAATTCTTTGAGTTAACGGAAATCGTAGATGTACTTTTGGTTGACGTCATAAGCTCAGATAACGAACTACCAGCAGCTGTGGAAATCTCAACGGCTGATGTTGTAAACGAAGAGTACGAAGGTGTTCTCGTAAAAGTTATGGATGCTGAATGTACTAATGATGACGCTGGCTTTGGTCAGTTTGAAGTTAACGATGGTTCAGGTGCACGTCTAATCGACGATGAGATTTTCTCTTACACTGCAACACTTGGAAACTTTTACAATATTACTGGTGTTTCTTTCCTTTCATTTGGAGAGGTAAAAATCTATCCGCGTTCTATTGAGGATATCGAAACTTCGGGATATGCAAGCATCGATGAAAATGCGAATGAAGTATCTGTCTACCCTAACCCAGCTCAAACATTTGTAAACTTAGCGGTTGATGCAAATGCTATGGTAACCATTTATGCTGCTACAGGAGCGATTGTATACCAAGAATTGGGGAATGTAAAAACGATTGACGTTTCAAATTTTGAATCGGGATTATACATGATCGTCGTTAATAATGGTGAAACTTCAACAACTACACAGTTGATGGTGAAGTAATAGCCAAACAACAGCTATTAAAAAAGGCGATTCGATAAAAACGAATCGCCTTTTTTAATTCAATGCTATAAACAACGTAATTATTACTCCGCATCCAACTCCTGACGGATGCGTCGACTTAATTGTCTATTATACGTCTCTTTTAACCAGTTTAGGTAACTGTCTGTAGCTTTTGTGATACATTTGGTATAATGTTTCAACCTGCGTTCGATATCATCTTGTAGCTCCTCCAAAAGGATTAAACCATCGTACATGTCTTCTGAATTCTCTGCCACAACTTCAAAATGATTGGCTAATGAGATATCTACGGCGTCCTTACCTTTTCTTCCTTGATCGATACAATCATCGTAAACTGCTTTCATGGAGAATTCTTCCAATTTGCCTGGATGCTTGAGTTTTTCTCTCAGGTTACGAGGTAATTCATATGCCGCTTCGAATAGAATATCATCTTCCTCACTCAATCTTGCTTCCAAGAACCGATCAGGATAATTAAAAGCATCTTGCCAGTCAATATATTCTTGCCAATAACCAAAACGGCGCACATTATTACCTAAATCAATGACTTGAAATGAATCCTTATTCTTCAATTTTCGTGATCCACGACCAATCATTTGGTGATATAAAGTCAATGAACGCGTTGCTCTATTCAGAATAATGGTCTCAACCGTCGGTTCGTCAAAACCAGTTGTCAAAATACCAACGGATGTTAAAACAGCATCCCGTGTTTCTTTAAACCATTTTAATATTTCTTTTCGCTCTGTATCACCAAAAGTACTATCCAAATGGCGGACTTTGTATTTGTGTTTTTTAAAGAGCTCATATACAGATCGCGAAGATTCAATTCCGCTATTAAAAATCAAGGTTTTCTTACCCAATGCAACTTCCTCGTATGCAAAGAGTAGCTTTTCCTGCATAAAATAATTGGAGTAAACTTTGTCGGACGAACTAACAGTAAAATCCCCGTTCACTCCGATTTTTAATCCATGCAAGTTTACATCGTAAGTGTATGTTTCTGCATTCGACAAATAACCGTTTTCAATTAAGGATTTGATACTCTCCCCAACAATCAACTTATCGTAATTATCTTTTAAAGGCAAGGTTTTGTTTGAGCTCAGAGGTGTCGCTGTTACTCCAAGTATGTTGATATTTTCAAAATATTGAAAAATCTTTCTAAACGAGTTATTGTGTGCTTCATCCACAATCACCAACCCGATACCTTTCAAAAAATCACTATTATCCTGCAAACGGTTGTTTAGGGTTTCAACCATTGCCGTAAAAGAGTTAAACTGTTCTTGATCATCTAAGGTTTTAACAAGACTGTTGATCACCTTATTCTCAATGCCCAGAGCAGCTAGCTGTTTGGACGTTTGAATACACAACTCAATTCGGTGTGTCAAGATCAAAACTTTTTTCTTTGACTT
Source organism: Crocinitomicaceae bacterium (assembly GCA_049611865.1). Taxonomy (GTDB): domain Bacteria; phylum Bacteroidota; class Bacteroidia; order Flavobacteriales_D; family Crocinitomicaceae; genus Crocinitomix. The sequence goes on from JBMZAY010000016.1 coordinate 62,184, forward strand.
CGCGATATACTCTTTGGCAATATTTGAAAAAATGACCGTTTTTCCTCCACCAGTAGGTAATTGAAAAAGGAGGTTGAAGTTTTCACCTTCCTCAAGCAATTCCTTAATGATTTGATTTACAATCTTTTTCTGGAATGGATAGAGTTCTTTTTTCTTGAAGAGGCTTTTATCGATCATATTCTGTTTGTCTCATTTTGAGCGGTTCCATCGCGTCTAAGGCGGCTGCAAAAATAGCACCTTTAAATTGAAAAAAAAAATATTGAAACATCTATTATTAGTGGGGTTTGCAATAATCCAGTAAAATCTATTTCTATTCCGTAACAAAAATCTCCTTTGAAGTATTGGACATATATTATATTTGTTTCCAAGTTAAAACCAGACATGCAAAATAATATGAGCGATATCGAACACGTAAAATGCCTGATTATTGGATCAGGACCTGCAGGATATACGGCGGCAATATACGCTGCTCGTGCAAACATGAATCCAGTTTTATACCAAGGTTTGCAACCAGGTGGACAATTGACAACTACAAATGAAGTTGAGAACTTTCCGGGTTATCCAGAAGGTGTTACAGGACCTGAAATGATGTTACAGCTACAAGCTCAAGCTGAGCGTTTCGATGCTGATATTCGAACCGGATGGGTTTCTAAGGTTGATTTTTCTGGACCTGTTCACAAAGTATGGGTGGATGAGAAAACTGAAATTCATGCTGATACGGTAATCATTTCTACAGGTGCATCTGCAAAATATCTTGGTCTAGAATCAGAGCAACACTATTTAAAAATTGGTGGTGGTGTATCTGCATGTGCAGTATGTGATGGATTCTTTTACAGAGGTCAAGAGACAATTATCGTTGGCGCTGGAGATTCAGCTTGCGAGGAAGCACATTATTTATCAAAACTGTGTACTAAAGTAACGATGCTTGTTCGACGTGATGTTTTTAGAGCTTCCAAAATTATGGCTGAACGTGTTAAAAACTCAGAGAATATTGAAATTATGTTCAATACTGAAACGGTAGAAGTTTTGGGTGATGAACATGGAGTCACTGGCGCTCGCGTTAAAAACAATGTTACAGGGGAAGAACAAGACATTCCAGCTACAGGATTCTTTGTAGCCATTGGGCACAAACCAAACACTGACATCTTCAAAGGTTGGATTGACATGGATGAGACGGGTTATATAATTAACGAACCAGGGTCTTCTAAAACAAATGTACCGGGTGTATTTGTTTCTGGTGACGCGGCAGATCATGTCTACCGCCAAGCAATTACTGCAGCCGGCACTGGATGTATGGCTGCTTTGGATGCTGAACGTTATCTTGCTGCAAAAGAAGGATAATAGAACTAAAATAATTCTGGCCCCTTTTTCTAACAAGAGAAAGGGGCTTTTTTTATGCCCAATAGGAAAAATTCATTCTATCAGACATTGATTTAAAACAGAATAATTAATTTGGCATGAGGTTTGAATACCTGCAAGCGATAACAACCAATTTAAAACCTTATTATATTATTAAAAACACCTTACCTTTTTCACTTTTCTGATTGCTACATTCATCACTTTTGCTCAAGATGAACCCAATAAAGTAGATATAAAGATTACAGGCTTTGCTCCAGAATTGGAAGAAGCGCTGTTGCCTGGAGATATGCCCAGTTATTATGGAGATATGCAGTTTCATAATAACCTGCAAGTAGAGGTTGCAAATGGTGCACAACGCAAGTCTTTTGGTAAATCCGTAGAATTTAATAAAGATGAAAATGGGCACTATTCGTTTGATGCAACTGTAACGGTCATTGAATCGGATTGGATCAGTTTACAAGGAGATTTTGAAATTACCGACTCTGTTGAAACGATTTTAGGTAATCGGATCTGGACCAAGGTGAGAAGAACGCTCGAAACTGCAGAAGAACCGATAATCCTTGATAAATACAATTATGGTGAAACAAACGGTATAGCTGCGAAAAGTAATATCCGCTTAAACATTGCCAATCAACACGGCAGTTCTAAGGAAGATAAAAAAATCAAAGAAGCGTTAGCAGCAGCAGGCGATTCACGCACCAACCGTTCAAAAGATGATTACCATGTCATGCTGAAGAACGAGGGCCAAGATACATGGGGAATTGACGTAGTCGGACCCAATCATTACGAATATTCAACAGGACATATTAAAACTGAAATACCTTTCAACGGAGAACTCGATCTGACTAGACCGATTGTGCTACGTGCAGAAAAGAAAACAATGAATGGTAATATGTTATGGATGGAGGAAACGTTTGAAGCCAGAACGATGTTAAGACGTTTCACTCCAAATAATTTTGTTCTTCTTGAGAATGATGAAGAGAGTGAGAACGATGAGGAGAGCGAGAATCAGAATGAAAATGAGGGTGAGAATGAAAGCTCCAATAATGATGAAGGAGGCACGGACTCAGAGGAAGACGCTTCGGAAAGCTCGGAATCGACAGAAGCAGGTTCAGGTAGTGATGACGGTGCTAGTGAAGCTCTCGGAGGATCTGTAAAAATCAAAGAGAAAGCACCAGAAGTGATTGGAGCAACTGATTTAACGACTAAAACAAACGATTTTGAAAGTTTAGAGAAAGGTGCAAAGGATACTGTTGTTGCGATTAACGGTTCGAATGTTTGCTTGAACGGATTCAAAACTTCAGGATCTGGAGCTTATGCCGGTTTGATTGCAGCTGATTGTAATTTTGAAATTGGCGGTGCAATTATCCCTATCAAAGGTGGAACTGAAGTGCGTTATAATAAAGTAAGTAAAACATTAATTGAAGGAATTTTGAGAGCTGATTTAACTTACAAAACAGCCTATGGAGAAATCAACTTAAAATCTGGAACAATTGTCGTATTCAGTGGAGATAAACTGGTTGCGGGTCACTTGTTAAAAGATGCCGCTTTAAACGTTGATGGAAAAACCTTTCAATGCAAAGCAATGAACACCGACAAGCCGGATATTCGCTTTGACAATCAAGGAAAGTTTGCTGGATGTTATTTAGCAGAGGCAATGACTTGGTCAGCGAATGTTGAACTGAATCTAAATGCTGGAAGCCGTTTGGTGTTTGATGATGGCAAATTGGATCAAGTTTACCTTGGCGCTGTGGATAAGGTGACTATAGACGGGAAATCTTATGCAGTCGGTATCGACGAAAACAATGCTTCATATCGCCTCAATGCTAAAAACGAATTGACCGCATTTATCTCAGGAGAGGGCAATACCATTGATATCGAAGGTCAGGCTGTTGCTATCGAAAACGGCTCACGTGTTAACACTACCGCTGAAAGTGGTAAATGTATCATTGAAAAAATATTTGTAGGTAACGAAGTAACTGTAAAAGTTTACAAAGGGTCTAAAGTGAAAGAGGTTACTGTCAAAGCTGGAAAGAAGATAGCATTTGAAGCAGGAAAAGTGGTGAAAGCTGTTTAAAACCTAGAAAAAATCTATTTCGAAGAATCGATCGTATAAACGGTCGGTGTTTTTTATTTTCTGGAGAAGTTCATATCAAAAGGTAATCGATTTACAATCGATCTTCCCAATGTCAGTTCATCAGTGTAATGCAGTTCAGTTCCAACCGCAACTCCTCTAGAGAGTGTTGTGACAGCGACATCAAAATCAGCCAGTTTTCGGTACAAAAAAAAATTCGTTGTATCACCTTCCATCGATGGGTTCAAGGCTAACACAACTTCCTTTATTTCGCCTGCTTTTACCCGCTCAACCAAACTTTCTATATTCAGATCGTGCGGACCAATGCCATCCATTGGAGAAATCACGCCGCCCAACACATGATAAACCCCATAATATTGTTCTGTAGCCTCTATGGCCATAATATCGCGTATATCCTCCACAACACAGATCAAATCTTTTTTGCGCGTGTTCTGGACACAAATGCTGCATAGGTCGCCATCTGCAATATTTCCGCAGACAGAGCAAGTTGAAATCTTAGCGTGCATCTCAGCCAAGTCATTTGCGAACGCATCAATTTCTTGTTCATCCCTCTTTAATAGGTTAAGCACCAGACGTAATGCGGTCTTTTTACCAATACCGGGTAAAGAAGAAAAATGCTCTACAAGGCTTTCTATATGTTTCGAAGGAATGTTCATCAGCACGAAGTTACGACTTCTTGATTTGTTTTAGATATGTGCCTATAAAAACATTTCAACAGTTAAAATTTTATTCAAAAAACCACCTATGACTAGGCTTTGGATAAGATTTGATTTAACTTTAGGCTATGTACAGAGCAAGCCTTGAAAAATATACACTAAAATTCAAACGTCCGAGCGGAACATCGAGGGGAATCCTAACCGAAAAGGATTCTTGGTTTGTCCGTATTTGGCATCAGAACGACTCTAAAAAGGTCGGGATTGGTGAAGCATCGATCATCAAAACTTTATCTCCTGATTGGTCCGACCACTATGAGGAATTTTTATCGGGTGTTGTTAATAACATCAATCACTATGTTGATAAAGGTCTGGAAGAATTGCGCCCCTTCCCTTCTATCTACTTTGCGATTGAAACAGCTTTATTAGACCTAAAAAACGGTGGCCGTCAGTTGTTGTTTCGTTCACCTTTCACTGAAAATCGATCTTCAATACGCATCAATGGTTTAATCTGGATGGGGGAACAGGAATTTATGCTCCAACAAATTCGAGAAAAGATAAATCAAGGGTTTAGTTGTATTAAAATGAAAATTGGTGCGATTGATTTTGAAAAAGAACTCGAGCTGTTGGCTTTTATCAGAAAACACTATAACGCCAATAAAATTGAGTTGCGTGTCGATGCAAATGGTGCCTTTTCTCCAGACGATGCCATGGATAAGTTAAAAGCATTGGCTGCCTACGATCTTCATTCAATTGAGCAACCTATCAAACAAGGGCAAATTGAAGCAATGGCGGCGCTTTGTGCTGAAACGCCTCTTCCAATTGCGTTAGACGAAGAATTAATTGGCATAAATGCTCCAAAAGATAAAATCGATTTATTAGAACGAATCAAGCCGCAGTACATCATTCTTAAACCCAGTTTGGTTGGTGGTTTTAAAGGAACCAATGAATGGATTGCCGCAGCTGAAGCGCTCGATATTGATTGGTGGATAACATCTGCCCTGGAAAGCAATATTGGCCTCAATGCGATTGCACAGTACACGTATACCAAAGAAAATCCATTGCCGCAAGGTCTAGGAACGGGACAGTTGTACACGAATAATATTCCCTCACCACTGGTCATTCGCGAAGGGATGCTGTTGTTGGATTGAAATAAAAAATTCTCCTTAACTTTACGGTGCAACCAAATCAACGAAATTAATTTTATGAAGCCGATTTAAAGCTTTACCATTACATTTTCGCTACTTATTTTCCTAAGCTGCGGAGGAGATCATTCCGATGCGGATTCAAATCAGAATACTGACTCATTAGATTTAGCCGTTGATACGCTTGATGATTTAATTGGAGGTGATGAAGCAAGCTTTGACTCGACGCTGTTGGAGGCTATCAACGAATATTTAGATGCCGCAATCAATGGAGATGTTGACTATCTGGTGAAGCATACAGAATACCCCATAGCGAGGCTGAGTCCTCTCCCGGGTTGGTCTGATCAAAATGATTTTAAAAATGCTTTTGAAAGTGCTTTTGATGACTCATTAATAGGTTTGTTCCACAAATTTCAACTTTACCCCGACATCATTGACCGATCGGGTGCAACAGGCGAAATAGGTATTTTAGATGGTGCGCTTTGGTTTACGAGTACCGGTGAATTGACAGGATTTAATTACGTTGCTCAGCTAGAGGAAAATAAAAAGAAATAGTTAAAAGAAACAATACGTCAATCCATTCATCCTGCTGTACAAAAATACAACTATAATTTGTTTACTGGTAAGACCGATGAATACATTATTCGCATCGACGACACTGACGAAAAAGGACTGCGTTATGCCCAATGGTCAACAAAATTTACAATGTCCGACGAACCTGATTATATGCTTTATAATGGTGAGTGGGAACAAGATGGAAGTGGCGGTGGATGGCACATCACTTTCGAAGACAAAGACGGTCCTGTATTAGTGAAAAACGTCGCTATGTGCGAGTCAGAGGATGGATGTGGGTATTTCTTATCCAATGCTAAAGGAGAAAATAGAATTGAGCGCGAGTTAGACCAGACCAAACTATTAAAGTAGCCTGCCTATTCAATCGCTGTTTTGCAGTTTTGGCATAAAACACCCGTGCTTTTATCAATCGTCTTAATGGATTCATTTGCATCATTCATCAGACATTTTTCAACCGGACAGTGTGGCAATCCCAAAACATGGCCAACTTCATGACATGCAATTCGAGTCAATCTTTTTTCAAATGTTTTTTTAGACACCCCATTCCCTAAGCGGTGAGATGATACGACACATACTCCCCCATTTATTCGACCCAATCCAAATATTCCAAAATCTTTGTATTTCCATTCTGGATCTCTGATTTCACCCGTTTCCTTGTTGTATTTGGTAATCGATATGTCAGATTTAGTTAGGGATAAAACAATATTGACAGAGTCGGGAATAGAAGACTGATAATCATCTTCTAATAACCAAGTGAGAATTGAATCAGCTCTGTACCTCGGGTAACGAATTTCGGTATAAGCCATATCAGGCATGGGTTGTTGATCGAGTTCGACGACGGCAAAACCATACATGTCCTTCACCGTTTCCTTCACGGCTAAAATTTCATTCTCAGGAACATCCCCTAGTGGCTGAATGCCAATAATATTTTTTTCTGGAAAGAAACCAGTGGTCTTTCGCAGATACGGTATGAAATAAAACGAAATCCCAAGTGCAAGGGCAATTAACGTACAAATGACTATGAACTTTTTCATGGATGATTTATCTTTATAACACCCTGATCAAAATCCGTCACATTATTTCATTTCAACTGCTTGCAGGGTATTCATCATGAGAGAAGCGATGGTCATTGGACCTACACCACCAGGAACTGGCGTAATATAAGAACACTTCGGTGCAACTTCATCAAATTTTACATCGCCCAATAATCTGAAACCTGACTTCTTTGAAGGATCATCAACACGCGTAATTCCCACATCGACGACTACTGCTCCGTCCTTCACCATATCCGCCGTTAAATATTCAGCTTTACCCAATGCTACAATAATGATGTCCGCTTTTTGCGTAATTTCTCTGAGGTTCTTGGTACGAGAGTGTGTTAAGGTAACTGTACAGTTACCTACTTTGTTATTTCGCGCCATTAAGATACTCATCGGTGACCCAACAATATGACTGCGACCAATAACAACACAATCTTTACCAGAAGTTTCAATATTATAACGATCCAATAATTGTACGATACCGTATGGCGTTGCCGGTAAAAATCCCGGTAAATCCAGCACCATTCGACCTAGATTCTCTGGATGGAAACCATCAACATCCTTATTAGGAGCAACAGCTAATGTTACCTTTTGCTCATCAATATGATCCGGCAAAGGCAATTGAACAATAAAACCATCAATCTCGTCATCATTGTTGAGCTCATGAATCTTAGCAAGTAAATCTGCTTCTGAAACATCTTCGGGTAACTGAATAAGCGTAGAATCAAAACCTACCTTCTCACAAGCTTTAACTTTTGCGTTTACGTAGGTGACACTGGCTCCATTAGCACCAACTATTACAGCGGCTAAATGAGGTGTTTTCTTTCCGTGAGTTTTTAATTCAGCAACTTTAGCAGCGATTTCTTCTTTAATATCTGCCGAAGTTTTTTTCCCGTCTAATAGAATCATGCGTATTGTTTTTGGTAGCTACCAAAAATAAACATTTTTACATGAAAATTGGAGAAAAGGATACTGATCTTCGTCAGTTACTTTGATAGTGCGGATTCGACCTCTGAAAGGGTTACTTCTCCCCCGTCATTTCCCCAACTGTTTAAAATGTAATTCACAACATCTTTGACTTCCTCATTAGTCAGACCCTGAGAAGACATGAGTGCATTATATTCTACGCCATTTACAACGATTGCTCCATCCATACCATTGGCAGCTATCTGAATAGCTCTTTCTTTATCTGCCAATAAATAATCTGATTGTGCGAGTGGTGGAAAAGCGCCTTCTAAACCATCCCCTGTCTTTTGATGGCAAGAAGCACAATTTGAAATATATACTTTTTCTCCTGCAGCATACGGGGATGGCTCCACGAGCATATCTTCCGTAGCCCAACCACTATCCTCTCCCCCACAAGAAATGAGGAAAAGTGTCATAAAAGTCAATAGCGTATATCTCATCAGTCAAATTTTACCACAAAAATAATGATATTACTCCGTCTCGACATAATAGCGGCCTTCCAAAATCATGTATCTGGACAATTCCGGTACGGTGTCATAATAATTGATCATCTCTTCCCAAGCTACTTGTGGATAATCCTCGATTCCATAGGCCTCACCATAAAATGCTACTTTACCGAATGAGAGGACATTTTCATCCAAATACCATTCGCGAATCTTAGTTGCTCGTGTTGTTTTATCACCAACAATCCATTCGATATTTCCCGTGCCATCTTCAGAAATATTGATCCGGTGCGCTTCTGTTTCAGAGGTATAATGTATCCAATCACCTACAACCGCATCAGATGCTTCTAAGACTGGCGTCTTTGTGCAATTAAACGCTAAAAAGGAGCATAAAAAAAGACAGAGAAAATTTCGTTTCATGTGACTAAAATACGAAATTCTCTGTCTTCATACTATTGTGAAATTGAACGCCTTAAGGTTATTCCTTTTCGACAAATACGGTTGATGTTCTTGCTCCTACAATTCCACCCGTTAATCCAGAAATCAGGAAGTCACCGAATTTAAATTTACTTTCGACTACATATGCATCCTGACCAGATGGCGCTCTTGGGTCATTCTCACCTAGAGGAATGATTCCCCAGAATAAATAGAACTGCTTGGACTTTGAATAACGCTCCGTTTTTGCTCTGAATGGCATATCTCCCACTGTGACTTGGGTAGTATAACATGAACTTAATAAAGCTGTCATGGCTAAAAATAGAATGAATGATTTTATTTTCATTTTGCTTGTTTTTAATGTTCCCTACAAAAATAGAACTATTAGAATAATCCTTTCAAAAAAAATTGGCGAATCATTTTTTATTAGAAAAAAAACCTTATCTTCGCCGCCTCAACGCACGGAAAAAATACTTGATGGCTAAGTAGGATCGAAGTGCAAGGAGAGTTGGCAGAGTGGTCGAATGCGGTGGTCTTGAAAACCATTGTACCGCAAGGTACCGGGGGTTCGAATCCCTCACTCTCCGCAAGCAAAATCAAAGCCTAGCCTTTAGCTAGGCTTTTTTTATGTGAAAGAATTTGATGAACTTGTTCAATCAAATTATTGAGGAGAAAAAAAGGGAGTGAAACGACTTTGATTTTATCTTGTGTCATTATACGCTCACAGGGATCACAGAATGTAATCCCTCACTCTCCGCAACGAAAAAGCTGATCGTCTGAGAGGATCGGCTTTTTTTGTAGAATAAGCTGAAGTTTACTTCATGTTTGAAAAAAAAAGCCGCAGAACTTTTCACAGAAAAGTCAGCTTTTGAAGTTGTGTCAAATACCCCTAGGGATCACAAGATAATCCATCACTCCCCTTAGGACAGTTTGGAGTGTGAGTCTTGAGCAAGAGCGATAGACTTACACTCAGAAACTGGACTCCCTCTTAACTCTCCCTCAAACTTAAACTGAATTTTCTTATTTTTCAAGTCAATCTAACCCAAAATTATGTTTGATTTCGAAAAGCTTGACGTTTATGTCAAAGCCAAAACCTATCATAAATCGGTTACCACTTTCCTGTTTTCTAAAAAACGAGATCGTGTCACTGACGATCAACTTCGAAGAGCGTCATTGAGTGTCATGCTAAATATCAGCGAAGGTAATCCTTATTCCCCTTTTCCTCAGCAAGCACAAGAAAAGCGCTACTTATTTAATAATATTCGTTTAATTTTGAGGAAAGATCTGCAAAATAATTATGATCAAAGAAATACTTGCCCTTGCACTGACTTGTGTTATTACATTGAGTTGTGATAATGGAAACCCGAGGTCTGATGTTCATGAAGATGATACTATAGCTGATACGACTATCGTTCACCTGCTGCATCACATTCCTGCTTTAGATGTCAACAACGATGTTAACGTGGTGGTTGAAATACCTGCTGGCACACTCGAAAAATGGGAAGTCAATAAAATAACTGGTAAAGTTGAGCGAGACTCATCAAATGGCAGACCACGTACAATTGATTATTTGGGTTATCCTGGCAATTATGGTATGATTCCGCAAACGCTGCTATCGAAGGAAAACGGTGGTGACGGTGACCCACTTGATATACTCGTTTTAGGGCCGCCCGTTGAAAGAGGAAGTGTTATCAAGTGCAAAATAGCTGGTGTTTTGCGTTTATTGGATAAGGGAGAGCAAGACGACAAACTAATTGGCATTCCGATTGATTCTGATCAATTCCAAGCTGATACAATCGAAAATCTAAACGATTATTATCCAGGTATAACCACCATAATTGAAACTTGGTTCACGAATTACAAAGGACCTAACAAGATGAAGTCGCTTGGTTTTGCCGGTCGAGAATCCGCCCTAAACACTCTAAGCCATGCAATTACAGATTATCAAAATGCAAATAATCAAGATTAGGACAATCTATTAAGTCTTTTATTAATCCTCATTTTTTTCTAACTTGAGGACATGAAAAAAATGTCGCTCCTACTCTTTACGTTTTTATTTACAAACGTAATTTTTAGTCAAGGAATAACAGACCCGCCTGCTTTAGATGATAACCTAATTGAATCGAAGCAATACAAGCGACTTTTTGATTACTCCAATAATCGAGAGACAGGTGGATTAAATGGGGATTGGTTGAGAAAACAAGCCTGGGAGCAAGTAATGGCCAATCACAAACGCATTGAAATGGAACCGTGGCAAAATCACGGTCCGGACACCATAAGTGGACGTATTATTTCGATTGATTTTCATCCTTCAGACCCGAATACTTTTTTAGTAGGTTCAGCATCCGGAGGTCTATGGCGCACATGAGATTATGGGGAAACCTGGGAACCTATAACCGATAATTATATGACTATGGGTATTGGGGCGGTGAAATATAACCCTCAAAACCCGAACTCTATATTAATTGCAACAGGCGAAGGCTATTGTTTCGATGGTGAATTTACACAGGGATTCGGAGTTTACATAACCTATGACGGCGGAGAAACATGGAATGAAACCATGATTGTAGCGGAATTCGATCAACTATTTGCAGGAATGGACATTTATTGGAACCCTGTCGACACGAATAAGGTGGCAATTGCATCTTCTTTTGGGAATTACTTTTCCAATGACGGTGGCATCAATTACAGCTATGCCTTAGACCGAATTGGAGGGCGAATGATTGCGGATCCATCCAACCCAAATCGACTTTATTTCACGGCCCGCTACTATACAGCTGATTATCCGGGTGGTTTATATATTTCAGAAGATTCGGGTCAATCTTGGGAATTATCTGGAGATGGCCTACCTATTCCTGCTGAATTTGGATATACCTCAATCTCCATTCACGAAACTTATCCCAACCTAGTATACTTAGCTGTTTCTCAAAGTGTAGAGGAAGGGACAGGTCCAATGAAAGGGATCTTTAAATCAGTAGATTATGGAGAGACGTTCACCGAAGTCCCCTCTACCCAGGACATATTTTGCTATCCAGCACCTTACGATTATATCTGTCAAGGATGGTATGATAATACCATTTTGATTGATGCGGCAGACACTAACATCATTTATGCTGGTGGAACTAGACTATCGAAAAGTTATAATGGTGGTATCGATTGGGATTTAATTGATCGGAATGAAGCAGGTACTGAATACGTGGTGCACCCTGATCACCACCAAACAATTTTTCATCCAATTACGGGAGACTTATTCGACTGTCACGATGGCGGTGTAAACTATTCTGACGACGGTGGAGATTCATGGCAGAATATATCGAACGGATTAATCACTCATCAATTTTACTCCATTGCTTTCGCACAAACTGATCCTGATGTGGTTATTGGGGGTACACAAGATGTAGGAACCTTTACAACAACTAATGCGCATTCTGGAATATGGCAAAATCCAGTTTTAGGAGACGGCTTTGGGCATGTTATAGCGCATGATAATTCGAGCATCTGGTACGCTACAAGTTATATCAACTACCGTCGATTAAAATCTACAAATTCGGGTGAATTATGGTTCACTATCAATGCAGGAACTGTAGGTGATCAATGGCGAATGCCGATGGTTATGCACCCAGGAAACAGTGACATCCTATTATCGGCTGATAATAGTTACATGTATCGTTCTGATGATGCTGGTATGTCTTGGACCGCTGTTGCTCCCGTCGGGCCTATCAGAACCTTTGCCTTTGACAAACAAAATACAGATTTAGTATACGCATGTGATCTATGGGGCTCTAATATGTATCGCACTTTGGACGGCGGAATAACATGGTCCTACCTCGAAGGCGCTCCTCCGGGACCAACAACTGATATTGAAACGGATCGAGCTGCAAGTGGAAGAGTATTCATCACCGTTGGTTCTTATGCTGCAGACAATCAGGTTTACATGTCAGAAACGGCTGGTGCTTCCTGGGAAAACATGTCTAACAACCTGCCTGAGGCACCTGCAAATAGTATTGCTATTTCCACATTCAATCCAGATGAAATATATGTCGGAACAGACCTCGGTGTTTGGTTAAGTATGGACGGAGGAGAAAACTATATTGCTTTTAATGATGGGTTACCTGGAGCTGTGGTTGTTGAAGACTTGCATTTTTATACACCCGATAGCACAGTTCGTATAGGAACATACGGAAGAGGTTATTGGCGAACAGGTGCGTATACAAAGACTTTATCTGAAATTCCGGTTCAAAAGGAGATCGAGGTGAACCTTTACCCTAACCCTTCAAACGGTGTATACCATTTATCCCGAGAGGTTGAATCTTATCGTGTTTATGATCAGACAGGAAGGTTAATTCTGAATCAAAACGATCTTTTGATCGACTTGTCAGACTATGAAAACGGGGTGTATTTTCTAGTAACCGAAGAGCAACGATTCAAGCTGATCAAACAATAGGACTTCAGAAATAAAAAGTGATTCTATTCAATGAAAATCCTTCGTAATGCGATAGTTAGAACTCAACAAAAAAAACATTTCTAAAAAAACTTAAAAAACTACTTGCAAAGAAATAAATTACCTTTATCTTTGCGCTCGCCTAATGAATGGCCTCGGGGTGTAGCGTAGCCCGGTTATCGCGCCTCGTTTGGGACGAGGAGGTCGCAGGTTCGAATCCTGCCACCCCGACTAAAGGAGACAGCTTTGTCTCCTTTAGTCGTTTTTTCAGAAGTAACTGCAGCTTCTTTAAATAAATGTAAGTGATGGTCGCGTTCCGTCTGAGACGGAGGATAGAGCATCCCGATCTCGGGACGGTCCTATTAGCGGTACAGGGTTGGCTATCTCCTTGAAAAAAAAGGTAAGTGATGGTCGCGTAGCTCAGCTGGATAGAGCATCTGCCTTCTAAGCAGACGGTCCTAGGTTCGAATCCTAGCGCGATCACTACATTACAAGGCAAACAATTGTTAATCAGTTGTTTGCCTTTTTACTTTCCCCTTATTTTCCCCGAACAGATAATGATTAGTATGTTTACTACTCACCTCCCTTATTACACGCAATCAATTCGGATGATCAAAGATCAGATGTATCCAATTGTTCTTCTTCAAATCGCCTCTTCGCTTCTAAATCAGTATAGATAATAACGCAATCATTTTTACCTCCGATCAATCTAATCTCCATATTTTCAAAAGACCAAGAATTAACAAAATCACCTAACCTTGTATCATCTTCCATTTTAGATTTACCATACTTTGTTTCATAAAGCTCCTTAATGTTTTCAAAAACAAACAAAGGAAGAGAAAAGTCATCTACACCTTTTGTATTTAATTTCAGTCGCCAAAGTTCGTCATTTTCAAAAGTGTAACTGAATGTTGCGGTTGCATATCGTGACACTTCTTCTTTTGCACCGAAATCAAATGTATAAGTATATTCGTCATTTAAAACCTCCTAACCCTGCTTCAGGAACATCCTTAGGTTCTGTCGCATCTGCTAGACAAGAATTTAAAAGTACAATTATTTTTTAATTCTAAGCGGCCAATGACATGAACGATTTAAACATAGTTTTATCGAATCACAGTTGTGAAAATTCGCCCCGTCACGGTAAATGGTCAAATGAATCAAACAAATTCTAATCCCTAAGGCAACGAACAGATAACCCTAAGTCCTTAGCGTAGTGGAGCTTGTAGACACCGCCATCGTGGTATTTCAGGAGGCGGTACCAGGCTGAGCCTTTCCAGTTCTCCGTCGAGCTCCACCAGTAACCACCATTGTTGCTGAATATACCAAGGCTGAAACGGAAACCGCCCGGAAGACCTGAAAAACCGCTTTCATTGGTTCCATTACCATCCTTTTCCCACCTGTTCTTGCTTTTCATTTTTGTACCTGCTACATCTTCACCACCCAGGTAATCAGTAAGCACTGTCCATTCTTCATCGGTGGGAACATGCCAACCCTCAGGCGCCAACCCACGTGAATCATTCACCGCATACCAATTATACAACTTACCATATTTCGTACCATTAGCTGTGTCATTATCGTAATAACACCACGCAGGTTGTTTGTTCTTTCCTGCGTTTACCCATTCTTCATCCGTTTTCGCTTCAGGAATGGGATCTCCATTGCGGAACTTATCCACGTTCAAGTTTTCGTTCATCCATAGTTGGTTGCCGATGGTTACTTCATTTGACGCACCTTCTGCTGCTGACGCACCATCCCCACCCAAAGATTTTGAAGTAGGTAAAGTCGGTCTGCCACATCTGATTTACCGCAGTAGTTTTATCGTGAAAGCTGTCTGAAGCACTCATAATCCTAAACGAAGGAGTTGTGATAAGTCCATTCGCTTTTAATATTCGGTAAACACTTGATTCACTGATGTAATACTTATATCTATCTGTGATATACCATGCTAACTCACGAGAAGAAAGTTCAGGTTTTTCCAGAGCAATTTCAACGACTTTATCCCTGTCAGCAGCATTAATCCTATTCCACGAACCATTGCTATTTGCGGATTTTCTGGCAAGCCCTTCATAACCGTTTTTCAAATAAGCTCTTGCTCAAGACTCACACTCCAAACTGTCCTGAGGAGAGAGGGATTATCTTGTGATCCCTTTTGGGGTAAATTGACACAACTTCAAAAGCTGACTTTTCTGCGAAAAGTTCTGCGGCTTTTTTTATGTTACAAACTTGAAGTAAACTTCAGTTTATTCCACAAAAAAAGCCGATCGTCTCAGACGATCAGCTTTTTCGTTGCGGAGAGAGAGGGATTCGAACCCTCGATACCCTTACGAGTATAACACCTTAGCAGGGTGCCGCTTTCAGCCACTCAGCCACCTCTCCTTCGTTTTTCATTCGACTTCGATTTGCCGAACGGGGTGCAAATATATAAATTTCATGGCTTCATTATACCATGTAATTGAAAAAAGATGAATTTTTCTAACGCTCAATGAGTGTCGTTTCTAGAATTCGTTTTTCTATTCGATGTGAATCTTTATTTTCCATACTGTCAATCAACATACTAACAGCTGCAGTACCGATTTCATCAATTGGTTGTGCGACAGATGAAATTTTAGGATTTACGATATCAAATATTTCAATATCATCAAAACTCACAATCTTAACGTGATTGATTAAATCATTTTGCACGCTTGAAGCTTTAAGAATTGCTTTAGCTATACTATTATTTACACAAAATATACCGTCATAGTCTGATCCCTTTAATTCATTCAAAGCCATATTGACTCCTTCTTGAATTCGATCATGAGGTATTTGAAATAATTTCGCTTTATCATCATCCTGCACTGCTGACAAGTAACCCTGAATACGTTCGGATATGGAGCTAATATATACTGGTGATATTGAGAAACAAACTGGATTTTTGACTCCTAAACTATACAAAAATTCAACCGCTTTTTCAGCTCCTTCTCTATTTGACACGGCCACTGAATCGATTTCTAATTCGTCAAAAACACGATCAACTAAAACTAGAGGTACATTGTTGTCTTTTAAACCTTGTAACTCGTTTTTATCGTCAAAGGATGAAGCTAAAATCAGTCCATCAATATTACGATTTATCAAGTCTGTAATTAATTTCTTCTCTTTTTGTATATCCTCATAGGTGTTGGATATAATCAAATTAAATCCTTTTCTGTATGCCTCTTGCTCTATTGCCTTGCAGAGTTTACCATAGAACACATTGGAGATATCTGGAACAATAACACCAATTGTGTCCGTCCTTCCTACCCTTAAACCTCGGGCATATTGGTTTGGAACGTAATTTAATTCTTTCGCTTTTTTACGGACGCGTTCTTGCGTGTCTTTATTGATTCCTCTCTCGTCTCCTTTACCATTTAAGACGAGAGAAACCAAAGCTTTTGATACGCCAAGGCTATCCGCAATATCTTTGAGAGATACTTTCTTCATGGGGTTTGGTTACGTTTTTCTGGTCCCCTAAATGTAACTAAATCTTTTAGATTAACAGAAATTTATACCGCAAATTTGAATGTTTCCAATAAAAACAACCCTAAAAATTGAATCGATAAGATATCTAGTACATTTTTTTTCTCTCGGTTTATTCTCTTATTGACGACGAAATACAACAGCATAAAGGCACTCAATGTAATAAAAGCATAAAAGGAAAAACCTCCGATTGAAAACACGAATTGTAAGATCAATAAAAATCTCGGTGCCCTGGAGATCGAAGAATTGGTGGGCGAGGGCAATGTGTCCTTCCTGCAGAATTCAAATGAGATCCAGTTTGCCGACGGCGACTTCCT
>JBMZAY010000017.1:0-62857 GCA_049611865.1 Crocinitomicaceae bacterium
TTATATGCAATAAAAAAGCCTCCCATAAGGGAAGGCTTTTATTAGTTGTGACCCCGGCAGGATTCAAACCCTTTTTATTTAATTCAAAATGAATTGTCCAATTTTATTGAGTTTTCGAATAAAACTTTACTAAACTGCTTAAAACATGAGATAATGAGAAGTTAAATAAAATTCAAGTAAATTAAACGAGATAAAAAAAATACGGGGAAAGTGTGGGGAAACACATTTTTATAATTCGTATATTGTAGCCACAAATAGTTAATGTAATGGCGACAATAAAATTTCTGATAAAAGGAGATAAGAATCCTTCAACCGTATATCTACGATTGCGAGATAAAACTTTAGACCTTACCGTTTCAACTTCAATTAGTGTTGATCCAAAAGAATGGAATCCAAAAGAACTAGAAAATAATTTACTGGACTTGCAAACACTGGTTCGCAAAGCTCGAAACGAAACGA
The DNA here is from genome assembly GCA_049611865.1 of Crocinitomicaceae bacterium. Lineage (GTDB taxonomy): Bacteria > Bacteroidota > Bacteroidia > Flavobacteriales_D > Crocinitomicaceae > Crocinitomix. The sequence goes on from JBMZAY010000017.1 coordinate 460, forward strand.
TTACAACTAATCAAACGATGAATAAATATTGGTTGGAATCATTGGTTTTGGATTGGAAGGGAGAAAATGAAAAAGGCAATCCCGATTTGTTACGGGAACAAATGAAACTGTATAAGAAGAGACTTCCTACCAAAGTAAGAAATGGAAAAATTGGTGTTTCATCAGGTACGTTGAGGAACTATCAAACAACAATTGAACGCTTAAAAAAATTCGAAGTTTATAAAAAACATAATTACAAGTTGACAGAGATAGACTTCACTTTTCACGATGAATATATCCGATATGCGCAAAACACCCTTGGCTTATCTCTAAACAGTATAGGGAAAGATATTAGACAATTCAAGACAGTTTGTCTCGACTCAAAAGATAGAGGTTTGAAAGTGAATCAGAATGTGCTTAGTCGAAACTTCTCCGCGCCCTCTGAAAAGACCTTGTTCACTACATTAAATACGACCGAAATCCGAACCATTAGAGATCATGATTTAGGCGGAGTAAACTATCTTGAAAACGCTCGAGATTGGTTAATTATTGGTTGTTGGACTGGTTGTCGAGTTGGTGATTTAATGAAACTCACAAGGGATAATATTGAAAGCCATGTAACGGGCGCAAAATTTATTAGATATACACAAAGTAAAACGGGCAAAACGGTTAATGTTCCATTGCATCCTGATGTCGAAAACATAATCGCCAAAAGAGATGGATTCCCTCGAGCAATTAGTGACCAAAGATTAAACGATTATATCAAGATTGTATGCAAAAAAGCCAAGATAAACCAAAGAATAAAGGGGACGCGACAAAACTCAAAAACCCATTTAAAAGAAACGGGATATTTTGAAAAATGGGAATTGGTTCGGTCACATATTATGCGAAGAAGTTTTGCAACCAATCATTACAATAAACTACCAAACAAAGTTATAATGGCGGTGACTGGACACGCCACAGAGAAAATGCTTTTAAACTATATTGGAGAGGTTGAAAACGACCATATCCAAGACTATATGGATTTTTGGACTAAACAGAATGAAGTGTCACCGAAACGGTTGAATAAGAAAATTGGTTAAATTGGTTTAAAAGAACTTAACGGCGAAATAATGGTTTTTTATATAGAATATATAGTCAATTTGAATGAGGTAATAGAAACTCTAGAAAAACATAAGGATAATACTCGTCATTCAAAGAAAACGGACAATCTACTGAAAAACACATTGAATAATGCAATGCATGTACTACATTGTTTTTTCGCTCTTTCGACTGATCCTTATTCAGTTACATTTAATGAGCCCGTTTATAGAAAACTAATTAACTTGAAGATTAAAGCAATAAATGAGATTAAGTTCTCTAAAACAAATAAAGAAAAACAAATTTCTATTTGGGAAGATATTAGCGCCATTCATACGAACAAAGTTAAACCATTACTACATGCAAAGAATAAATCCGTCAGAGAAATGTCAGTGTTTCTGGAAGAGGAGATTCAAGATGTCCTCCAACGATTAAGTCTAATCATAAAAAATGAGGAAGTTATTGATAATGGGTTAAAGCTCACGATAAAAGAAATTGCTTTGCTTTATGCTTTAAAAAATGATTCAATAACCAGACAAGTCTCGGACGAAATCGCCAAAATGTTTGGACACAGTTCTGGTGAAGCATTATACCAAAACTACTCAAAAAAGTATCAAAGAAAAGTTGATAGAATTGGACTCTCAGGTGAGTCTAATACTCTGATTAATAATCAGATTGATCGTTATGAAAAAGTAATTCCATTGCTGGAAGAAGATCTTGATATAAGTAAAGCGAACGAGGAAGTTGCAATATTAAAATCTTATTTGTCTGATTCGTTAAATTAACAATTGGTTATAACCGGTTACGCCCTGTTAACCGCCCATAAACTTGCATAAAAAGAATATATTTATGCAAGAACTAATGATTAGTCAGTTTACTAAAACTGATCTTGAAAATGCAATCAACGAGGCATTTAAAATTCACGTTGAATCCAAGTTTAATCAATTAATCAATAATCAAGAAAAAGGGAAAGATTTTCTCACGCGCAAAGAGACATCAGAATTCTTTTCTGTCTCGATTGTGACGATTCACAACTGGGTTAAGGAAGGTATTATCTCTAGTTATAAGTTAGGAAATAGAACCTATTTTAAACGCTCCGAATTAGTCGAGCAATTGTTGAACTCAAAAACAGTTGCATAATGGAAAGAGCGAAATCAATCAAACACATTTACAAAGCGGTAAAATTCAACAAGTGCGACACGCAGTATCAATTGGATGGGGAGTTACCTCAACATTCATGGCTTACGGAAAGAGTCAAATGCGAGGCGTTTCAAGGTTACTCACGAGCGTATAACCTCGCGGAATACTTTCGGCTTAGAGGTGCGACAAGTTGGAAAGAAGGTGAACAAGTTACTGGTTTATGGAAGTCAGATTTTCCAAATTGTTTCTATGGCGATCGAAAAAAGAACGGAGTCAAAACACTTTTACTATTCTTTAGATCGGCTGATTACGAAACTTTGATCGTTCATGTTTTTCCAATGGGTTTCTATCCGAGTAAATCAAGGATCAATCAATTAATTAACGAATTGAAGTCATGATTTCGGGGGGCAAAAAAAGAGAGGGCGTCCGAGATGGGCGACCCTCTTCAAATAGTCGTATTAACGGCGAAATCAATACAAGTCAAAGATACAAAAATTATGTTCCAATCGACTACATAAAATGCGAGTTATCAGCTGAGGTGATCGATCGAATTTTGAATCATTCTTTTTTGGTATTCGCGCGTCCAATCGATGAAGAGACGGGAGAGATAATTGAGCGAATTTCAAAAAATGGCACACCTAAAGCTCCATGCAAAAAGGCGATTTTTAAGAACATGATTTTCATGTACTATCCCGAATCAAAACGAATGTTTCTAATGGGTAGTCTGCACAAACTTTCAAACAACGGTGTACACAACCATAATGATTTTACTCTGAACGCATTTAACGGTGTCCTGAAGGCGTTAAATTCCCTTTTCGGAATAATACCTCAGCACATGAGAATTTTATCCTTAGAATGGGGTTTAAATCTATCGCCTCCAATATCGACAAACATGATAATTGATCATTGTTTATTTCACCGATGGAAAAGAATCATGGCAGTTTATGACAGTTCGGAAGGGAAATATCACCAAGTAATACACAAAGACTACTATCTCCTAAAATTTTATAATAAGGGTTTGCACTATGGACTTGGGTTTGATCTCTTTCGTTTTGAGCGCAAACAATTGAATTGGTCGAAATATTGCAGACGTTACAAAATCGGAAACACTCTTCAAGATTTGATTGATACGGATTTTAGAGGACTGAGTGAAACACTTCTAACGAACTGGGAAGAGGTTCTCTTTTTTGATCCTTTTATTGATTCTCGATTAGATTTAATTATGTCGTTTCGAGACCCTTTGAAGTGGAAGTTTAACAATCGTACGACACGCAAAAAATACTTTGATAAATTACGGTCATGGAACATTGAACATGGCAGAAATATTCAAGGCAAAGTCCGGGATTTGATGCTCGATAAATTGAAGGAGTTAAATCCGAACGTGCTTACGAAATCCTACTTTAGTTATACTAGGAAAACGTTAACCCCTATTCAATTAAAAGTAGAACGCCATTGTAAACTAACTGGATTAGACATTTCGATGCAGAGGTGCGATAGTTTTCTTATTTCGCATACTGGATTACGGTATTACCAAGAACACAACAAAGAAGAGTTCGCGAGGTTAAAAAATAAGTATTTATCCAGTCGATGGAGGTCAAACGATGAGGTGACTCAAATCAAAGAGATGGCGCACAACATTAGATCAAAATGGAGTCATGTCGAAAAGAAAGAAAGGGAGAGATATTTTAATGAGTGCGATCAATTAAACCTCTTCAAGCCAACAACAAACAAAATAATAATTAAACACTACGGAATTGATCAATATGAAAGGGCTTGATCTTCTCTAGTTATTTAGGTTTCAAAAAATAATATTATGGCAAGAATTTCAATGTGTCCAACTCTTTATGAAGAGCGCACAAGATTAGATATTTTTCACCTTAGAAGAGGTGGAGTAATTGTAAATGGTAAAAGAAAAGGCGGAACGATTGAATGGAGTCGTGGAAGCGAAATCACCTCTTCAATTAGTTACGCGTGTGATATGATAGGGCGAAATAGTTTTTTCACATTAAGTTACATTTACAGAGAAGAGGAGCGAAGTTATCGCGTCCAAATAGTTTCTGTTCCTTCAAATCTTGGAACGGGAGAAATATACTATTTCCTTTGTCCTGATACGGGCAAAAAGTGTAGGTACTTATATTCCGTTGGCGGTTGGTTTCTGCATCGTGACGCATTTAGGGGCGTGTATTACGAGAAACAAACTTATTCAAAAAGTATGCGAGATTCAGATCGATTTTATCGGAGTTTTAACGTTGCCGACAAAGCACGAAAAGAAATCAACTCTAAGCACTTTAAAAAGTTCTACGCTGGAAAACCGACAAAGCGATACAAAAAACTATTGAATCAAATTAGAGACAATGCTCAATATACCCATGAGGATTTTATGAGGATGTTGGGTAGATAAAATTTACTCGATGTTTACCTCGATACTATACTCCTTCCTTTGTTTAATTGTTACAAATAAATTAAAATCTGCGTCGCATAAAATTGAGGCATCAAACAAGTGTTTAAATATTTAATTTGCATACTGGCGCCATTTTCTCAGTGCTTCCAAATATTCTTCAACATTAGAATATGATTTTGGATGAGGTCTCGACTCATCTTCTGAGGAATAAACTTCATTTGTCAACATTCTTGCGGCAATAAGTTTGTCAATTAATCTACTAAAATAAAAACGTCTACCCTCTAGATCTTCAAAAGTCAGTCCAGAATTTTTGTCTGCTTTATATCTTACTTTTACAAAACATCTCGTATCGCCTTGTGATATGTAATTGTCGGTTATGCAGATTTCATAATCATCCTCCCAAATAAGGGTCCCTCGATATCCTGGTTTCCCATAAACAGTTCTCTTGACAATTTCTTTCTTATGACAATACACACTGTCTCCTTCCCTAATGAGAAACGAAGATTTTTTTTCTTCGATATTATTCATCTTTGCCATACTTTCCGCGCTTATCCAATATCCAAAATTGTAAATACTGTCACATATCTCCAGATATCTGTCTAAATCTTTTTTATATTTTCCCTTGTTTTTTTTGTAATCTTTTTTCCGAGGTTTTGAATTGTTGATGTAGTATTCTGTTAGAATATTAATCCTCGCTTCATATTCTAAATATTGTTCTTCAGTCACTGTTCTGTCTTTTCGAAAGTTGTGATATGGCAATTCAGAGATAATTTCAGTAGTAATTCCATTAGTCGATATATTTTCCCATCTACCACTGCCTATATTTTCAAATAATGATTTGTGGGGTATAGTAATCGTTTCCGTGAAACTAAGAAAACCTCTTCTTGTTAAACCCCACCACCCTTCATTTAAGCAGGAGTAATTCCAGGAGAATTGAGTGCCGTATGTATAAGCCTTCATAGGGTCTTCGGCTATTTCAATGGCTCTATTAGCATCTAGTATTGCTGCTCTTCTCGCTTGCTCGTCCCTGTAAACTGCTTGTTCTAACGCCAATTTCTGGGCTTCAAGCCTGTTTTTTTCTCTTTGAGCATTTGCGTTTGCCAAAGCTCCGTAATCAATAGTAGTAATTGTCTTATTCACATTTCCACTCACGTTGACATTCTTATTTACGTTAGCGTTAATGTTATGATCTATAGTATAATAATCAGAATATTGTCCGATCGCAGAAATTGGAATGAAAAAGAATAGAATTAACTTCATAATTGGAAAAACTGTCTTTATCATGATTGGTTTATTAATGACTCTTTTGGTCTAATGTCACAAATATAATGATTTAATCATGTTTCTTTTTGAAAAATCGAATAGTACACCTGTGTCAATGGGGAAAATACGGGGTTCGCAAGGAAATACTTTGGGAATCGGTGACTGCAACAGATAAAGAATTATCCTAAAAAGAGGTTGAAATGATTGAAAATAAGAATCTAACAATCCAGATATTGGATACTTTCAACGGCCGAAGTTCATTAAGTGATAATTAGTAGCCTAGTGAATAAATAAAATATTTCGTATCTTGTTAAAAATCATGCCCACTTCTTTCAGTCTTTTAACAATGAATGAAAATTGTGTTTTGAAGGACTTGTGCCCACAATGATTTTGTTAATTACACGATTTATGAAAAGTATTATCTCAATTTTTGTCCTCTTATTTTCTTTTACAGTATTCGGTCAGATATCTGTTGGTGATTTGATCAAAATTGCAAAAATGGATTCAGAATCATTCGAAATATTCATACTAGGAAAAGGTTACGGTTTTGATGCTTCCAAAGATGAAGAGGATGTTCAAGGCTTACGTTATTTTAAATGGGGTGGTTACAACGGTTCAGAGAGATATATAACTCATTATACCAAGTTTTTTAATGATAAATTTCACGCGAACTACCAGACTGCCTATACATCAGAGTTGTTGGGAGTATATAAGGAATTAAAAGTCTTAGGATTTGAATTGAGTCTGACAGAACGTAACGTCGGAGAGTTTGATCTTTCGAAAACCTATTATAAAAGATCAAACTCAACTATTGAAGAAGTGGTTGTCTTTGTGACATCTGATTGGATTGAGATAGGTTATGGTTATTCAGAGATTGAGTAGCATTTGAAATTTTTGGGAAATAGACGTTGTAATAAGTGATTATATTGTTTTAATAATACACGGGTATGTTTCTATTATGGGTTTTAATCACACTTCCCATTAGTAATACTTCCAGATAATTCAAGACAAGTACTAACAAGGGTACTAACATTGTGAAAACAAAAAAACCTCAACCAATTATAAATCAATTAGTTGAGGTTTTTTTTAAAGTACTCGAGGCGGCAGTCGCCTGATATGAACATAAAATGGTCAGTTGAAAACACTTCTTATATTTACACTAACTTAAACTAAACCTTTATACTATGAAAACTAATTTAATACTGTTGAGTTCACTTATATATCTGGGGATTCTTAGTTGTAATTCTGGTTCTGACGATTATTATGAAGCACCAGTTCAGCTATCGGAAGAAGAGTTACAACAACAGTTGCATGACACGGAATGCTCGCGCCCTGCAGATTACATTGATGGGACATTGAGCACTCAGGCTCGATTTAAGGGGGTTTTAAGCACAAAAGTCAATGGGCTCAAATTGACATTTAACTTATCTAGTTCGGCAACTTTAGCGACAATCAAAAATATAGATGTATTGATAAGTCTTAAGTCAAAGACTGGCGCAATTTTTCATGAGCAGGAAATTACAATCTACGAGTTTATTAATCCAGGTAGGTCAGTTAAATATAAAACAGAAATAGATATTACGAATCAGCAATGGAAAGATTTGTCCGAGACAAGCTGGGCAATCATCGGTTCTGAATGTAACTAGTATTCTCGAGATTAAAATCAATTTTATGAAGTTTATATTGTCTTTCTTTTTCGTAATAAGCGCATTTAGTGCGAGTTCCCAAGATTGTTTGTACTCTGATGAGGTGGATAAGTTTTCTGGAAACAGGGTTCAAACTTCTAATGGTTCCATTATTAAATACAAAGGGGTGATTTATAATCTCTATTTCACGAAAACAACTATAGACACTTCGGAGTATTTCGATTTAAGATTCGTAATGAACGCGTATGGTTCCAATTCTTTGTTGGTAGGTGAAGGAGATAAACTGCAAATTATTTTTGCAGGAGGCTCTAAACTCGAATTGAAATCTAGCAAGATTGTAAAAACAAATTTTGTAGGTGGTCGATCAATTGTGAATGTTCCTTATTCAATATCAAAAGAAGACTTATTCAGGTTGTCGCAATTGACGATAACCGATATACGATTTCATACTAATGATAGTTATTCTGATATCGTTGTAAAGAAGTATAAGGTACAATCTAAAATTATAGAGGCGGCGACTTGCATTTTAGGGTAATTCATTTTAAAAATTGAATACTTTATTATTTTAGATGGATAATTAGCCTAAAGAACCCCAAAAATGCAATCATTATATAACGACATGCGAGTGTTTTATTCATTCAAGCGAATAAAATTCAATATATTCTATTATTTTACGATCGTCAATGTTGCCTTATTAGGGTCGATTTGTATTGTGCCTAATCTGCTAATCGCAGATTGTCCGAGAAGCAGAGGTGCTTGCATTTCATGAACAATTGACGCTTCTACATTTGTTAAAGTCAAACCACCAAATTCTAATTCGCGAATAATTATAGTAGTTCCTTCTGCAATATCTCCATTGGCAATTGAATAGGTTTGTGTCCCGGTAATATCTTTTTCGCTCAAATAGCCGTTCTTGAACATGAATATTGCTTCAGTTAATGAGATAGAAACATCACTTGCTCCTGTGTCAAAAATGAATTGAAGCTCTAAACCGTTAACTCGACAAGGGATCTCAAAAGTACCACCTGACATTTTTTTCATTTGAATCATTTTAGAATAGGAAGCAGGTTTAGCCTTTTTACTGACCATGGGCTTTTTCATCCACACTTCTTCTTCTTTAATTTTGATTTTGTTTAAACGATCTATGCGAGTTTTATTATTCTTATATATATCCGCGGCATTATTATTGATTATAGAAGTTGCAAAATAATAAGAGTCGTCGCATGCGATAAGATTTTTTTGCACGAATCCTCCAACGCCATTTATTTTCACCTCGAAGAAATCACCTTTTTGTTTACTTTGGACAAAGTCAACAACCAACAAATTTCTGTGCGCAGGAATAACTTGAATGACTTCGGATTCGAGACTCGGTTCAATTCTTAGTTTATTTTCAAAAGAAGTAGTTATCAGAATTTGCCCATAAGAAATGGAACATGCGAATATGAGTAAAATAATCCCAAACAAAGTTTTGATTTTCATGTGTAGATAATGATTGTTCATTTATCTAAGGTATGAATTATTTGATAATCCAAATTGATAAAAATCAACTAATATTATATGATCACGATCAAATTACATTTAATCTATGGCATGATAATAATGAAATATTACTTAGCTCCTTGGGGAAAATACGGGGAACTTAAAAAGGGTAACAACTCATATTCAGTTAGTTACCCTTTTGTTTTGTGACCCCGGCAGGATTCAAACCTGCAACCCTCAGAGCCGAAATCTGATATTCTATTCAGTTGAACTACGGGGCCAAGCAAAAAACAAAGGTGGGGATCTCCTCCACCTTTGTGGGCCCACCTGGGCTCGAACCAGGGACCCCTTGATTATGAGTCAAGTGCTCTAACCAGCTGAGCTATAGGCCCAATTTATTGTTTATACAGAAGTTGGGCTTCTGTTCTTCTGTATACAAAATACAGATACTTTAGTTTCTTCAATACGTCAAATTCATTATTAGTTTCTTTTTACCTCGCTGGTAACATCGAAAAATGAATGGGTGCAAATGTATTTGTTTCTACTAAGTTTTCAAAATCTACGAGCAAATTAATTCTTTTCGATTATTGCTTGATCTGTTTATCAACTCCTCTTCAATGAAGTAGCCGAAATTTGACTAAATTTCGAGTGTGAAAAAAGAGGTGAAAACAATATTGTTTGATTTAGGAGGGGTCCTGCTAAATTTGGACTATCAAAAAACAATTGACGCCTTTATTTCATTGGGTATTGAAGATTTTAAACAGCTTTATGCACAAGCTGCTCAAACTGCCTTATTTGATGATTTTGAGACTGGTAAAATTTCCTCGGAAAAATTCATGAATGGAATACGAGAAATCAGTGGAATTTCACTTTCTGATAATCAAATACAATCGGCTTGGAATGCCATGTTGCTGGATTTGCCAAAACATCGTGTAGACCTTCTGAAAGCACTTTCAAAGCACTATCAATTATTGCTGTTTAGTAATACAAATGCGATACATCTTGACGCTTTTCGGAAAATTATTGAGGATCAATACGGCAATCGTTTCTTGTTGGAAGATTTGTTTGAAGGCACCTATTATTCTCATTTAGAAGGTGTCAGAAAACCCAACAAAGAGGCATTTCTACATGTTCTTAGGAAGAAAGGTCTTCAACCTGAAGATGTTCTATTTATTGACGACAGCATTCAACACGTAGAAGGTGCTTTGGCAATTGGAGTTAATGCCCATCACCTCGTTAAAGGCGAGGTCAGAGAACTACTTAAATCCATCGGAATTCATGGGATTGATTGAGGAATTACACGAGCTCAAAAATGCCCTTTTTGATTTTTCAAAAAGAAATCCTTTGGTTAATATTAAACCAAATGGTATATGGTGGATAGATGATGTTCCAGATGACAAAACAGCGCCAAAGATTTATGCCAACTCAAATACTTTTTTGCGCGAATATGGTCTTGAAACTACGCTGGACGTCAGACTATTTATCAAATGGTGTCCTCCAAAGAGTAAGTCAAGTGAATTATACGTTGTTTCACCATTATTTTATTATCCCACCCGAATAAGTCGTAAAAGACGAATTAAAGTTGAATATAGCGCAGAATCAGATCTAAATGAAGGAATGATTAATCCCCTTATTTCTTATTATTTCGAAAAGTGGTTTGATCTCAAGATTCCTCAAGATTTAGACGAGAATCAGATAAGAGTATTTCTCGAAAAGAACTTCCAAAAGGAAAATAATAAAACAGCATATATTACCACTACTGAATTTACAGATGAACAACAGTGGGAGATAATTGTGCGCAGAGGAATAGGGAATTTCAATTACAAAAAAAGTGTACTCCATGCGGATTACGAGATGTTGACCGCAAAACCTAATCATAGTATCAGTCGTGTATTGGGGTATATGGAGCCGGCCATTCATGGCAATACTGACATTGTTGAAGTGGATCATCTTGATCGGTCACAGCAATTGGTTATCCACGATGCTATTCAAAATGATCTTGTAATACAAGGTCCTCCTGGGACAGGAAAGTCACATACAATTGTTAGTCTAATTTCTAATTATCTGGCGCAAGGAAAAAAAGTCCTTTTTGTTTCTGAGAAACGCGTTGCACTTCAAGTTGTTCAAGAGCGATTAACGCAACTCGGGTTGGGTCATTTAACCGCTTTTTTCAATACGCAAAAAGATCAAAAAAAACGCTTTTATAAGAGGTTAAAAAATACGCTGCAGTATCTAAATAATACTCAGAATGATCCATATAATGGCAGTTTTGAAGAGGTGAAACGGAGTCCGTTGATCGATTTGTATTGCAGATTATTTCAACCAAATGACAAATTAAACATATCCTTTCAAGAATTAATGGAACATATAGCATCAGTTGACTTGTCAATTGATGAGCTGAAACTTAAAGGTGTTATTCCAAGTTATTCGGTCTGGAAAAGTGCATTGCCTGTTTTGGAATTCCAAGAGTCCGAAGTGGTCAAATCTTTTGGACAAAAATTGATCAGTGATTGCGGGTTTATGATGTTAAATCCAGCAGTATTTCAAGAGAAAAATCCTACGGTAATATTGGAAAAAAGGCTTGATGATTTAACAAAGGTACTTGAGCAATTAGAAAAGCTATGTAAACGTTTTGATTTAGTTGTTCATGTAGAGGAGTTAACCCGTTTGGCATTAACTGCAAGTATTTTAAGCATGGTAGATAAGGTGCAGTTGGATTTGCTAAATGTTGATTCAAAAAAGTACCGATCTTTTAATAATTGGGCTAAGAAATATGCTACACTAAAAACAAAAATCAAACATGCCGAAAAAGCGAATGAGGGTTGGTCTAGAAAGCCTTCATTAAGCGAGATTACAGAGCTTATCGATATCATTAAATCGGCGGCAAGGAGTGATGAAAAGCGAAAGGGTATTTTTCGACATTTGAAAAGAAGTCCGGCTAAAGTTAAGGAAGCTTTTCGCGATTTTCACAGCACAATTTCAGATCATGCAAAGATCAAGTTGTTAGAAGGTCTACAATTGGAGTGGAGACTTCGTGCGGAATTTGATGAAGTAAAAGTAAAACTTAAGCATCATTTTAATATTAATGAACCATCTCAAGAAATAGATTTAATTTTTAGCTTGCGCACCCGTTTAGATCGGGTTTCCACTAATCAATATTTAACATTACTAGAGCATAATAATTCTGGTGAACTCATACAAGATTTAGCAGCTTTGCATCCTGAACTGGCAAAAGCAAACGGTCAATTAAAATTCATCTTTGCGAAATACCCGATCCATGATGTCTTACAGCTCAAGAGGTTTATCAGTACATTCAAAAAAGAATTATCAATGATACATCATTGGTTACCTGAGCTAAGGCAGCTTTTTGACTTGCCGCAATCGATCAGACAGTTACTTAATGAAAACAGACAGTCAGTTTCAAGATTAACATCAGGAGTCGTGTACCATGAGCTTATGAAGAGCATGCGTTTTGAAACGGCTTTTAAAAATCTGTCTGGATGGGAGTTAGGTAATGAATTAAACAAATCAATAATCGACCGTACACGTCAGCAATTGTTAGGACGATCGAGATTAGTAGGAGAATGGCAAAGTCAATATAAAGAGTTGGAGAATTTAATTGAAACACCTGCAATCAAACTTAAAGGTGAATCAAAACAAAAGAAAAAAGATTATAAGCAAGTGAGGAGAAGGATTCAACATGAGAGCCATAAGCAACAGCAACACATGGCAATTCGCGAATTCTTTTCTGAAACTAATCCAAATTTAATTGATTTGCAACCTGTATGGATGATGAATCCATTGACAGTATCTGAGTTTTTACCTTGTAAAGATGATTTGTTTGATGTCGTCATATTTGATGAATCGAGTCAAATACCACTTGAAGACGCTATTCCTTCGATTTATCGAGCAAAGCAAACCATTGTTGTTGGTGACTCGAATCAAATGCCGCCAGGATCCTTTTTTAGTAGCAGGTCTGAGACTTTGAGTTTGCTGGATCAAGCTGATGAGACATTAAAATCGAGCATTTTATCATGGCATTATCGATCATCAAATCCGTCGTTGATTACTTTTTCAAATCGTCATTTTTATGACAATCAATTATTGAGCTTACCTCCAATTAATGCTGAAAAACCAATTGAATTTCATTATGTAGCGAACGGCATATTTGATCAGGGTAAAAACAGTCAAGAAGCTTTGGTGCTGACTCAATTTTTGTCGAAAATGGAGGATCAGAATAAATCCGTAATGATCATAGCATTCTCATTAGAGCAGGAAAAATGTATTCGAAAACACCTTGCAAATCTAAATATAGAAACGGGTCGATTATTGTCCATTCGTAATCTTGAAAATGTTCAAGGTACCCAAACAGATATCGTTTTACTCTCAATTGGGTATGGAAAAAATGAGGACGGATTATTCCGTCAGAACTTTGGACCAGTCAATCAACATAAGGGAGCTAATCGACTCAATGTTATGTTTACTCGGGCGAAAGAAAAGATGATTGTATTCAGTTCAGTAAAAGCAAATGATTTTTCGTGGTCGGACAATCGAGGTGTGCAGGTATTGAGAGATTTTATAGCGTATTGTGAGAATTTTCAAATCAATGAAACAATTCACCAACCTGATCGATTTGGAGCAAAGACCATTATGAATTGGTTGAGCGAGAATCAGCTTGAACATGTGGTCTATTACCCTGCAAAAGATGGCTTGGTGGTGGATGGTTTTATTGACAGTAATACACAAAAAATACTACTTGTCGATCCAATTATAGATGAGGAGAAGGTGGATTTTTCGAATTTGTATCACGTTCTAAAAGAACGATTCAATGAAGTTAAAATAGTCCTGTCCGTGGATTTGTGGCAACATCAAGATCGTGTGAAAGAAGAAGTACTTGCTTATTTCACGAAATAATTATTTCATAACATTTCTGAAATCTATTTGTGGAATTATTAGCCGAATTTCATCTTAAAAGTATAAAGTTGAAACATGGCCGAATTATTATATAATTGTTCAAAATTTGAGCGAGACCTAAAACCTCAAAAAGTAGGGTTTTATTGTCGTTCGTGTGATCGATGTATTATTGATTTTAGGGGTAAAACAGCAGATGAAATCAGAAACATTCAATCTAAAACAGACCGACCTGTTTGTGGTGTTTTTGATGAGTTTCAAATAACCAATAAAACGGCTTCTAAAATTCATTCTTGGTTCAAGTTGGCGTTTGCTGCTGTGTTTGTAGTTGGTTTGACTTTTAATGCTTCAGGTCAGGTAGCCGATTCTACTGTGACAAAACAAATATCCATTGATCAGCAGCACGATCAATCTGTTGTTTTCCAGGGGGTAGTTTCTGATGCCGAAACTGGAGAGCCTGTTCCTATTGCCCGAGTTTATTTAAAGTATGGAGGTAATGAATATCTCGTGAGGACTAATTTCGATGGTGAATACAGATTAAGAATTGATCAAGAATTGGCCGTGGGAGATCAGTTTGACTTGTATTTTACAGGAATATTTTATGATTCCTTGATGGTTAAAGTGAGTGTTACAGATCAAAAACAAAACATGTATGTCGTGAACGCTCAGTTATCCTATGAAAATGACTTACAAATTGTTGGTTTGGTCATCCCTGTGCGTGAAAGTGTGAGAGATAGAGATCCTAACTCATATGGGAAAACGGTAATTAAAGGAGAGGATTTAAGAAGGTTTTAATCCAGTGTTCTTTAAAGTCTGAATAATCAAATCCTGTTCATATCCTTTTCCATTCAAATAGCGTTGCAATTTCGCATACTTTTTCCAAGGGTCAGTTTCATTCATCAATCGTTCCTTACTTAATGCAAGTTGTTCGATTGTTTCTAGATACTCTTGCCCGTCTATTTCATTCATCCCAACTTTGATGGAATAGTTCGAAATAGCTTTTTGCTTGAGGTATTGCTTGATCTTAATACGTCCCCACTTTTTGATTCTGAATTTTCCAGATACAAATGCTCGCGCAAAACGCTCTTCGTTCAAGAAATTATTACTGATTAAGTCAGCCAGAAGTACATCAATGTCTTCTGAATGTATATTCCAACTCTTCAATTTCTTTCGAACTTCTTGATCGCAGCGCTCTTGATAGGCGCAGAAAACTTCAATCTTTTGTTTGGCTTCCAGAAGCCCATACTTTGGCTTCATATTCAACTAGACTTCAATGATTTCGCCAGAGCCGTCCTTAAATTGATATTCTAATATGTGATTAGAATTGTTTGCTCGAATCGAAACCCATTTTTTGTACTTGAAGAACCATTTCCATTGTTTTGAAATCAATCCTTTTTTAAAGTATGATTCAAGGTAAGGATGAACAATTAAAGTTATCTTTTTATGAGTTGAACCGGAGAGTAGATGGTGCAGATGATTTTCAATTTCATCCGAAAACATAATTGAAGCTTGGATTTTTCCTGTCCCACCACAAGTTGGACATCCTTCAGCAGTTTCAATATTGGTAACAGGTCTAACACGTTGCCGCGTAATTTCAACAACACCAAATTTGCTCGGTGGTATAACACTGTGTTTTGCCTTATCTTGTTTTAATAATTCACGCATCCGTTGGTAGAGAAGCTTATTGTTCTCCCTTTCGTGCATGTCAATGAAATCTACACAAATTATTCCGCCCATATCACGTAATCTAAAGACACGAGCCAATTCTTCTGCTGCTTCTAAATTGACAGTGATAGCATTATTCTCTTGAGTATCATTCTTAGCACTTCTATTGCCGCTGTTGACATCAACAACGTGCATCGCTTCAGTGTGCTCAATAATAAGATACCCACCACTTTTTAGTGGTACTTTTTTACCAAAAAGGATTTTAATTTCCTTGTTGACACCAAACTGCTCAAAAATATCTACACGCCCTTTATACTCTTTGACGATGTTTACCTTCTCTGGAGCAATAGAGCGAACATATTCACGAATTTCATCAGCAAGCCGTGCGTCGTTGACGTGAATTTTGTTGAAGTTTTCATTCAATGTATCACGAAGTAAGGAAGAAGAACGATTGATCTCTCCTAAAACACGTTTAGGTGATTTAGCGTTTTTGAGGTTTTTATGGAGCTGTTTCCATCGATCAAGCAAATCCTTAAGATCGCCATCAATTTCAGCCAACTTCTTGTTTTCTGCAACTGTTCGTATAATAACGCCAAAGTTCTTAGGAAGAACGCTTTTAACAATGTCCTTCAATCGCTTTTTCTCCTCATGATCTTTAATCTGTTGAGAGATCGAGATTTTGTTCGAGAACGGTACTAATACAAGATAGCGTCCGGCAAGGGTAATCTCTGAGCTCAATCGAGGTCCTTTACTTGAAATAGGCTCTTTCGCAACTTGCACGAGGATTTCACGAGAGCGCGTTAAGGTATCGGTAATTTTACCGTTTTTATCAATGTCCTCTTCAGATTTGAAATACAGCAAGTCTGCCACATTCTGTTTACCACGTAATGTCTCTTGCGTAAATTTATCTAAGGATTTAAATTGAGGACCGAGGTCCAAATAATGTAGGAAAGCATCTTTTTCGTAACCAACGTTAACAAATGATGCGTTCAGGGAAGCCACGACTTTGCGTACTTTCCCCAAATAGATATCACCCACGGCAAAATCCGTGTCTCCTGATTCTTCATGCAATTCAACAAGTGTTGAGTCTCGCATGAGAGCCATTAAGATTTCACCACTGGGTTTTGACTTGACAATCAGTTCAAAACTCACACAATGAAAATTAATTAATAAACTAAGAAAACTTAACAGTAATAGCTGTTAAGCTTCAATAATGCGTATTAAACAAATAATACGACTAAGAACAAAAGGTTTAAGTAACCTATTTCTTCTTCTTATGTCTGTTTTTTCTTAGCCTCTTTTTTCTCTTGTGAGTGGCCATCTTATGTCTTTTTCTTTTCTTACCGCTTGGCATAATAAGATTTTTTTAATCAGTTAATACTCTAATAATATGTAAAAAAAACTTCCTGATTATCAGGAAGTTTTCTTGTATTCAACCTTTTATCGGGGGACAAAGATAGTAAAATTTATAATTCTATCACCCTAACTTATTTTACCGCAACGTTTTCCTTTACGTCCTCGATAAATGTCTTTGCCGGTTTAAATGCCGGAATGTTGTGTGCTGGAATAATGATTGATTCGTTTCTAGAAATGTTTCTTCCAGTCTTCTCTGCACGTTCCTTTACAATAAATGATCCGAAACCTCTCAAATACACGTTATTACCTGATGTCAATGATTCTTTTACTGATTCCATGAACGCCTCAACTGTAGCCTGAACAGCCACTTTTTCAATTCCTGTTTGATCTGATATTTTCGAAACAATATCTGCTTTGGTCATAACTTCTTAATTTTTAAACTTTTGTAAACGGTGCAAAAATAAGCCATATTCTTTGAAGAACTTTAAAAAAATACAAGAACTTTGTCAATTTTATACAAATGGCAGAATTTTCAACATTAATCAGGCAGTGGTATAGATTAAACGGTCGAGACTTACCATG
This sequence comes from Crocinitomicaceae bacterium, assembly GCA_049611865.1. Classification (GTDB taxonomy): domain Bacteria; phylum Bacteroidota; class Bacteroidia; order Flavobacteriales_D; family Crocinitomicaceae; genus Crocinitomix. The sequence continues at coordinate 17,962 of JBMZAY010000017.1, forward strand.
GAGAGAAACGAGTAATCCATATAATATTTGGCTGTCAGAGATAATGTTACAACAAACTAGGGTTGAACAAGGATTAGGTTACTATTTAAAGTTTATCAAAGCTTTTCCAAAGGTTACTGACCTTGCAAAAGCTTCGGAAGAGGATGTGCTAAATTTATGGCAGGGATTGGGCTATTACAGCAGAGCGAGAAATTTACATGCAACCGCCAAGATTATTTCAGATGAATACCAAGGAGTATTTCCTTCTAAGTTTGATCAGATTTTGGCATTAAAAGGTGTGGGAGATTATACAGCCTCTGCAATTGCATCGATCGCCTTTAATAAGCCACACGCAGTGGTAGATGGAAATGTTTATCGAGTTTTATCCAGATACATGGCTGATAAAACGCCAATAGACAGCACTGGAGGTAAAAAGTTGTTCAAAACGATTGCTCAGGAATTATTATCTAAAGAACATCCTGGAGACCATAACCAGGCTTTGATGGAAATAGGAGCTCTTATTTGTTTACCAAAGAATCCTAAATGTGAGTCCTGCCCCTTGAGTGAGACCTGTTTGGCTTATCATCAAAACGAAATGCTAGCTTATCCGGTAAAATCGAAAAAAATCAAAGTTCGCGATCGGTTTATGGAATACCTCGTTATGACGGATGGCAATCAGTTGATCGTAAAAAAGCGCGAACAAAAGGATATTTGGCAGGGTCTTTACGATTTTCCAGTGATTGAAAACAGGCAAAAAAAATCGTTGAGTAAAAAAGATATAGCACAAGAAAGTGTCGAGTGGATTAAAGAGAATGGAGAATTCAAGCATATTCTGTCGCATCAGCGCATCTATGCACGGTTCTGGTTAATCAAATGTGATCAATTGAAGCCAAAAAAAAATGAGCGGATAATCGCAAAGAACGATATCGAGGAATACCCTCTTCCTCAGCTGTTAATAAGATATATTGAGTCCTCCGAATTTTTCAGAGGAGAATAATTATATTTGTTTATAGCAAGATACAATTGATTTATATGGCAGGAAGCGTAAACAAAGTGATTTTAATTGGAAATTTGGGGCGAGATCCAGAGGTGCGCTATTTAGAAAGTGGTGTTCCTGTTGCTCGATTTTCCATAGCAACTTCTGAGTCATATACAGATAAAAATTCTGGTGAGAAGAGGGAGGTAACGGATTGGCACAATATCGTCTTGTGGAGAGGTCTGGCAAAAGTAGCAGAGACCTACCTTAAAAAAGGGATGAAAGTATATGTAGAAGGTAAGCTTAAAACAAGGTCTTGGCAAGACGAGAATAACCAAACGCGTTATTCAACTGAAGTGGTGGCCGATCAAATGACTATGTTGAGTCGAGCAGAAGATGCTCCAAGACCCAATTATCCAGATTCTGTAGAAAACAACCCTGTAAAACCTGCTGCGTCTGACATCTCACCCGAACCAGAAGATGATCTCCCATTCTAAGTTTAACGAATACGACTGAATTGGAAAGTTCCTTTACAACTGTTTTGTTTGCAATTAATTGGCAAGAAGTCTGGCTTCCTGCAACGATTTCGATCATTGTGCTTATCATTTTGTTGATGTGTTCTGCACTTGTTTCGGGTGCTGAAGTTGCTTTTTTCTCGTTAACACCTTCCGACAAAGAAAGCTTGAGTGAGAAACAGGATAAATCTGCTGATGTAACACTTGAGCTTTTAGAAAAGCCTAGAAACTTATTGGCTACTATATTAATAACAAACAACTTTATTAACGTAGCCATAATTCTCATTTCAACTTATCTCTCTTCTCAGTTAATGCCAGAAGGCACACTCAGTCCGGGCTTAAAGACTTTTGTAGATGTTTTTTTAATAACATTAATTCTGTTACTATTTGGTGAAGTTATTCCGAAGGTGTATGCGGCAAAGAACGGAGCGCAAGTAGCTTTACTTATGGCTAAACCGTTGCGTTTAATAGGTAGGACATTTCCTTTTAATTTTCTCAGGAGAGGTTTGGTTCAAGGAACTGACATTATCAATCGACGTGTCAAAAAGAAAGTGAAAGAACTGTCGCCCGATGATCTAGCTGATGCGATTGAGTTGGCAAGCACTGACTACGAGGATAAACGCGATTTGGAAATTTATCAAGGAATAGTAGAGTTTGGAAAAAAGGATGTAAAGCAAATAATGCGCCCTCGAGTTGATGTGCAAGCTTATGAGAACACAATAACCTATGCCGATGTCAAGGACAAGTTGATGGACGAGAAAAATCGCCATTCGCGCGTGCCGATTTACAAGGAATCTTTTGATAATATAGCTGGGATTCTTTTCGTGAAGGATCTTTTACCCTTTGTTGATGAAGCGGATGATTTTGAGTGGCAGAAATTAATACGTGAACCATACTTTGTGCCGGAAAACAAAAAAATCGATGATTTGCTCAAAAGTTTCCAAGAGCGAAAAATGCACATGGCTATTGTGGTTGACGAATATGGCGGAACATCAGGTATTGTAACGTTAGACGATGTCTTAGAGGAAATTGTTGGCGATATTTCGGATGAGTTTGATGAAGATTTAAAGTATTCTAAACTAGACGATAATAATTATGTGTTCGAGGGTAAAACAGCCTTGATTGATATGTACAAAGTGTTAGATATCGATGGTGATTTGTTTGAGGAGGAAAAGTCAGAATCAGATACCATTGCAGGCTTTGTGATTGAGCAAGCAGGAAAGATCTTAAAAAAGAATGAGCGTGTAACTTTTGAGAATTATATGTTTACAATAGAAGCAGCAGATAGCCGAAAAGTAAAGCGCATTAAAGTAACTATACTACCTGTAAAAGATGAATTGGAAGAAGCCTAGCATATTTTTTATTTTAATATTGTTTCTTCTCATCGGGTGCGGCGGGGAGGAGTCATATGAATATTATCCTAAACCTAGGGGGTATATGCGATTGGATTTTCCGGATCGGATATACGCTATGTATGCACCAGATAGTTGCCACTACCAATTTGAAGTGCCCGATTATTTTCAACCTGTTCAAAAAGAAAATTGTAATCTTGACATTGCAATGGAACGCTTTAATGCGACTTTGTTTTTAACCTATATACCGGTTGATACCGACCTTATGCTCAATATCGAATACTCAAGAAAATTGGTTTACGATCACAGTATTAAAGCAGATGCTATTGAAGAAATGCCAATTGTAGATAATGAAAGGTTGGCTTATGGCTTAAAGTATAATATTAAAGGTGATGCTGCCTCACCCTATCAGTTTTATGTAACAGACAGCGTCAATCATTTTCTTAGAGGTGCGCTATACTTCAATGTTAAACCAAATTACGACAGTGTCAGAACAAGTTTGGCCTATATAATGGAGGATATGGACCGGATGTTAGAGACTGTCGCTTGGAAATAAGATCATGCAACTAACAAAACCAATCCATATCACAGCGATCGGAATTACTATTTTGGTTGTTCTTCTCGGTTTGGTATTGTCTATCCTAAAATGGAATGATAGCATTCAATTGAGCTGGTGGGTATTATTGGCTATTGTTATCGGTACTGGCGTTATATCACTTGTGCTATTTGCATATTTGATCAACCGTTTTGTCAACCGTAAAATAAAGTTCATTTACAGTATCATTACCAATAGACAAGAACAAGATAAACAGGATTTTTCATTGAGTGAAGAAGCCATGGTTAAGTTGACAGAGGATACTGCTAAATGGGCAAAAGTGCAGAAAAAGCAAATTCAGGATCTTAAAAAACAAGCGGCATTCAGAAAAGAATTCCTCGGAAATTTAGCACATGAGCTAAAGACACCTGTTTTTAGCATTCAGGGCTATATACTCACATTATTAGAAGGTGGTTTAGAAGATGAACGTGTCAACCGTGATTTTTTAGTAAGAGCGCTTTCTGGGGTTGACCGTATTTCAAATTTACTAGATGACTTGGATGAAATTGCAAGGTTCGAAACTGACCGTTTTAATTTGAAGATTCAAAAATTTGACATCGTTCAACTCATTCGAAATGTTTTCGACGAATTAGAAAGTAAGGCTAAGAAAAAGTCGATTGAATTGACTTTTACTCGACACTATGAGCCCTTATTCGTAATGGCTGATAAAAAAAGACTTACACAGGTCATTGTTAACCTAATCTCAAATTCCATCTCGTACGGGGTTGAAAATGGTAAAACCACTGTTGCTATCCATCCGGTCGATAGAAAAACGATTCGAGTAGAAGTTATTGATAATGGAGTTGGGATGTCAGAAGAGCATATTCCAAGGCTGTTTGAGCGCTTTTACAGAGTTGACAAGAGCCGTGAGCGAAACATCGGAGGTTCAGGTTTAGGATTAGCCATCGTCAAGCATGTTATAGAGGCGCACAAACAAAACATCAGTGTAAAATCTACTGAAGGAGTGGGGTCTACTTTTGCTTTTACAATTGAACGAGCTTAGTTCCTGTTTGAATTTCAAAGAATATTCTACACTTTTCCCCTAATTTCTGTATCTTTAACAGGTTGGTAAACAGAGATAAATCAATCTCTTGTTGCTGCAAATTCAATTTAAAATGAGATTATACTTACTGAGATCATTTGTTCTCTTCTTGGGAATAGGGCTTTCAATTGTTGTATCGGCACAATCAGATGATGCTGTTCATTACAATAATGTCCATCTTGACAGCGCAAGTGGGCATGTCTTTTTGTCCATAAAAACTTCCGAGTCATTTATTCTAGGTGCAAATAGATACGTATTGCATATTGGTGGTACAACACTTTTCCAAAATGTTCATCCCCAAGGGCGGTTAGACGAGATTATATTTATTATACCTCAGACTACCTATCAAGAATTGCAGAAAGGTGCTGAAATGGTACTTGTCTACGGCTATTATTATGATAATGCACTACAGGATGGTGAAGAAGCTCAGGTCAACGGTTATCTCGGTAAACACTGGAAATTAGGACCGTTTCAACCAATAGATTTTAAGAATTAAAGCACCCAAATTATAAAACCATGATTAAAACATTACAAACGCTACTTTTTCTACTAACGATGGGTTCGTTGGCAACTTTTGCTCAAACGCCTGATCCAGGTATTGGAGGACCCCTTGATGTTTCAAGTGCAGAATATGATTTCGGCGACGAAGCTTTTGGAGCACCGACATTTCCTGATTTAATTGAAGTTATCGGTAATGTTCATTATCCTACTGATATGTCGGATGGACCATACCCTGTATTGTTATTTCTGCATGGTAGACATTCTACCTGTTACGCGGGTTGGGGAGGAACTAGTATAGCGTGGCCTTGTGAAGGCGCATTTAGTGCTATTCCAAGCTATCAAGGATATGATTACTTAGGCGAGCATTTTGCAAGTTTAGGGTACATTGTAATTTCGGTATCTGCAAATAGTATCAGTTCTACCGATAATACAACGCCAGATTATGGAATGCGAGCTCGTGGAGAATTGTTGCAACATCACCTTGACTTATGGAATGATTGGAACACTGTGGGAGGTGATCCATTTGGAGATTTGTTCGTTGGTAAATTAGATATGGACAACATTGGTACAATGGGCCATTCTCGAGGTGGAGAGGGTGTGGTAGAACATGCCCTGTATAATCGTGAATTGGGAAGTCCATACGGTATTAATGCGGTTTTAACGCTTGCGCCCGTAGATTTTAACCGTCCCATTTTAAATGGTGTTCCAATTATGAATATTGCACCATATTGTGATGGTGATGTTTCTGATTTGCAAGGTGTGCATTTTTATGATGACGCACGCTATCCAGACGAAGCAGATACTATGCCCAAACATAATTTATTATTCTTGGGAGCAAATCATAACTTCTTTAATACGGTCTGGACACCAGGTTTATTTCCGGCTGGAACCGCTGATGATTGGGGCTTTGTTGATGGATCACAAACTGATGAGTTTTGTGGAACATCTTCTCCGGGTAACGGAAGAATGGATCCCGAAACACAACGTAATGCATTATTGGCTTATTCCAGCGCTTTTTTCCGTGTGTATATCGGTGGACAAGAAGAATATAATCCTATTCTAACAGTCGAGGATGTCGCACCGCCTGCATCTGCAACTTTAGATGCGGATGAGGTTTTTATGTCTTATCACGCCCCTGAAAACAAACGTGTTGACTTAAATATCCAGGACGGCGAAGGTGCTGAGGATGAAAATACAGTGGGGGCATCAGTTAGTCAAAATGGATTATTGGTTTATGATATTTGCGGAGATGATTTTGGAGAACAATATTGCATAGGCGCAGGGGCAGGACCATCACAAGAACCACATAATAAAAACGGAGGTGTTGCAGTTTTAGGTTTATCACAATTAGAAGCTCAATGGAATTCTGCAGATGATTGGTATAGGAATGATATTCCTGATTTCATGCAAGATTTTACCAATTTTGACGCCTTGCATTTTAGGGCTTCGGTCAACTTCGACACTTCACCTTTAGATTCACCTTTGGATTTTAGAATTGAATTGACAGATGGAACTGGAGCAACATCAGATGTACTAGTATCTGATTATAGTGCTGCTTTGTTTTTTCCTCCAGGTGATTATGGAACGACTCTGCCAAGAACAATGCACAACACGATTCGCGTGCCGATTGCTGATTTTTCAGGAGTCGACTTAACAGATGTCGATTTTGTGCGCTTTCTTTTCAACGAATCAGGTTCGGGAGGGATATTAATTTCTGATTTAGCTTTTTCAAGTGGTGATGAAATAGTTTTCCCTCCAATTGCAAACTTCGAAGCAGATGTAACTGAAACATGTACAGGTGAGATCAATTTCTCGGATTTATCTGCTTTTGCACCTACAAGTTGGTCTTGGGATTTTGGTGATGGCACTTTTTCTGATGAAGAAAATCCAACACATGTGTATGAGGCAAACGGAACCTATACAGTTACCTTGACAGTTACTAATGAGGCAGGAGAGGATGAGGAAACAATCACATCTTATATAGTTGTAGATCGTCCCGAAGCTCCTATAGGAACAGATGTTTCAATCTGCGGTGAAGGTGATGCAACGGTAAGTGCAATTGGTTCAGGCGAAGGCACTCTGAAATGGTATGATGCGCCAGTAGGAGGAGAACTCCTTGGGGAGGGTGAAGATTATACACAATTCATTACTGAAACAACGGTTTTCTATGTAGAAGAAAGTACGCCAAATACAACGCTTTCAGTTGGACCACCGGACAATACGTTTGGAGGAGGAGGTTATTTCGGGGCGAATGACTTACGTGGCTTATTCTTTGATGCCTATTCACCGTTTATTCTGGAGTCTGTTAGAGTCTATGCTGACGGAGGTGCTACGAGAACGGTGCAAATTCTAGATGGTGACGGGGGAGATGTTGTTCATACGGGTGACTTCTTTATTCCAGATGGTGAAAGTGTTTTGGAGTTGAATTGGGAAATTGATGTCTATGATGGTTATTATATGAAAATCACAGGTCTCCCAGTTGATCTATTCAGAATCAATGATGGTTCCCCAGAGTATCCTTATGTTTTACCAGGAGTCGTTGCTTTAACTGGCTCAAATGTTGGGGGCGGAGGAGCCCTAGACTATTACTATTTCTTCTTTGATTGGAAAATTAGAGAGGCCGATTGTGTGAGCCCAAGAACGGCTGTAACAGCGACGGTAGAGCCAGGTTTGGACGTAACAATCAGTGATGACGTAACAATTATTGCAGGAGAATCGACGACTTTAAGTGCTTCAGGTGGTGAAACTTATTCTTGGTCACCGACCGATGGTTTAGATGATCCGACCTCTGCAAATCCGGTGGCATCTCCAACAGAAACGACCGTTTATACGGTTACAGTAACTGACGCGGACGGTTGTACAGGTACTGCCGAGGTAACCGTTTTTGTAGAAGGCGAATTGAGTATGACTGAAATAGCGGAGGACATTGATATTTATCCTAATCCAACGAAAGGTCAAGTGTTTATTTCTGCGGAGAATATTACCGGGCCATACACCATTGAAGCATTGACAGTTGACGGTAAATTGGTATATCATGAAGAGTGGCAAGAATCAAAGCCGGTTAATATGATTGATATGTCAGGTTTTGCTGATGGTATATACTATGTTAAGTTATCAAATGGAGATTTTGAATATCAAGAGAAAATAGTACTCCAATAAAATTACTCGAGTAATTATCTTAAGGGGTGTACATATTTATCGGCATCCCTTTTTTTCTATAATATGGTTTCACATTTGTCTTGGAATGGTTTTTGCCAAATAGACAATAGGATTATAGATAATTGATAAGAATTGCTAACTACAGTGAAAGAACTGCTCGTGAGCGGGTAGTGAAAACAGCTAGGTAGTGTTCGCTTATAACACGCTGTGTTGTTTTAGTTTGTAATAAAACCTCGTTCGTCTAAGACGGATGGGGTTTTCCATTTAAGTAGGGAGCATTAAACTTTTTCTAAATCACCCAACGGGGCTAGGGCGTTTATTGCTTTGGAAACAGAATCAATATTTGAGACGATCAAACGGAGTTTGTTGTTCTTTTCATTCATTTTAACACCAGGTGGGTTAGACTGAATTAACTGTAATACTTTTGTGAATTGATTCGATTGGTAGTAAGGAGAATCTTGACGACTTACAAAATAACCAATCATCTTCTTAGATTTTATCACCAATTTCTCGAAACCAATCGATTTTGCCAACCAACGCAATTCAATAGATTTAATCAGTTCGTTTGCAACTTCTGGTAGTGGACCAAATCGATCTTCTAAATTTGCCTTAAACCTAACCAAGTCCTCATGCGTTTCAGTACCGTCCAAGCTTTGGTAGATAATTAATCGCTCCGTGACATTATTGATATATGTATCTGGAATCAGTAATTCAAGATCAGTTTCGAGTATGCAGTCTGAAACATATTGACTGCCATCACCTTCTGGATCGTCAGGATATAAATCTTTAAACTCGTCCTGTTTTAGCTCTTGAATGGCCTCATTAAGTATTTTCTGATACATATCTAAACCGATATCAGAAATAAAGCCAGACTGCTCTCCACCTAATAAATTTCCAGCGCCTCTTATATCCAAATCACGCATGGCAATATTAAAACCAGATCCTAAGTCAGTAAAATGAGCAACAGCTTCTAAGCGTTTTCTCGAATCAGAAGGTAAAGTGTGAAAAGATGGAGCTATTAGATAACAAAATGCTTTTTTATTCGAACGACCAACACGTCCTCTCATTTGGTGTAAATCACTCAAACCAAAGTTTTGAGCATGATTAATAATGATGGTATTGGCGTTGGACACATCAATTCCTGATTCAATTATGGTTGTTGCAACCAATACATCGTATTCATGGTCAACAAAGCCGGCCATGAGTTGCTCCAATTTTTTACCGTCCATTTGACCATGCCCAATGGCGACTCGTATTCCCGGGCATAGACGTTGAATCATACCACCAACTTGGTGTATGTTTTGCACCCTATTGTGCACAAAGAAAACCTGTCCACCTCTTTGTGTTTCATATGTGATCGCATCTCGAATGCGTTCTTCGCTGAAAGTGATAACTTCAGTTTCTACAGGTTGTCTGTTTGGTGGCGGAGTGTTGATAACCGAAAGGTCTCTTGCACCCATTAATGAAAATTGCAACGTTCGTGGAATAGGTGTGGCGGTCAAAGTTAATGTGTCAACGGAAGCTTTAAATAGCTTTAATTTGTCCTTAACCCCTACACCAAACTTCTGTTCTTCATCGATAATAATTAAACCGAGGTCCTTGAATTTAACCCCTTTTCCAACTAAGGCATGGGTGCCGATGATAATATCAATTTTACCTTCCTCAAGGTTTTTTAGCGTCTCTTTTGTTTGCGCGGTAGACTTGAAACGGTTGATATAATCAACCCTACATGGCATTTCTCCTAAACGTTCCTTAAAGGTCTTGTAATGCTGCAAAGCCAGGATGGTTGTAGGGACAAGAACAGCTACTTGTTTGCTGTCTGCAACTGCTTTAAAAGCAGCTCGAATAGCCACCTCAGTCTTACCAAACCCAACATCACCGCACACAAGTCGATCCATTGGGTTTTCTGACTCCATATCTTTTTTAACAGCTTGTGTCGCTTTCAGCTGGTCAGGCGTATCTTCATAGATAAATGATGCTTCAAGTTCATTTTGTAGATAGGTGTCAGGCGAATAAGCAAAACCAACGGCTTGTTTCCGTTTTGCATAGAGCTTAATCAAGTCGTACGCAATCTCCTTGATTCTTGCTTTAGTCTTTTGTTTTTTCTTACTCCAAGCTTGGGTCCCAATTTTGTTCATTGTGGGCTGTGTACCCTCTTTACCCGTGTATTTTGCTATGCGATGTAATGAATGGATTGAAACGTAGAGTACATCATTGTCTTTATATATAAGTCGAATTGCCTCTTGTGGTTTTCCGTTAACATCTATAATTTCTAATCCGGAGAATTTTCCAATCCCATGATCAATATGTGTAACGAAATCTCCTTTTTGAAGATTATATATCTCCTTTAGCGTAAGGGCCTGTTGATTTTTTTTAAATCCTTCTTTGAGCCGAAAGCGGTGATACCGCTCAAATATTTGGTGGTCAGTATAACAGGCAAATTTTTGCTCATTGTCGATGAATCCCTCATGCAATGCAAACGATAAGGTTACAAATTGAATACTTGTATTCAAGTCTTCGAAGATACTGTAAAGACGTTCTACCTGTTTGGCTTGACTACTAACGATCATGTTGGTGAACCCAGCCTTTTCATTCTGTTTCAAGTTTTCAATCAACAATTCAAAATTCTTATTGAATCGAGGTTGTAGCCCCATATTGAAATGAAAAATATTGTCCTCATAAAATGGGCGTTCACCAAACTCCAAGACGGTTCTTTCATGCACCTGACTGATGAATGCTTGTTTCGCGAGGTATAAGTCAACCGGTGGACTGTGCTTAACAGGAGACTCTGGCAGATTATTATAGACATCGAGGGCTTTATTATAAGCCTTGTCTAATTCCTCGCCAATCAACATAAAATCCTTTATCCAAACCGTTGTTTGTTCCGGTAAAAACTCAAGTAAGTTTTCTCGAACTTCTTGTGTCACGTGTTTTTGAATATTCGGAACAACAGTCAAACGCGACGTGGTTTTAACCGACAATTGATTGACCGGATTAAAAGTGCGTATACTGTCCACTTCATCTCCAAAGAACTCTACGCGATAAGGCATATCATTTGAAAATGAAAAGATATCTATGATTCCTCCACGAACGGCAAATTGACCGGGTTCATATACAAAATCAACCTTCTCAAATTCATATTCGATTAAAAGTTCATTGATGAAATCAACCGAATATTCAACTCCTTGTTTTATTTCCAGAATTTTTTCTGCAAATTGTTTCTTTGTGACAATCTTTTCAGAAAGCGCTTCAGGATAACTGACAACAATTGACTGGCTTCCACGGTTGATGCGCTCCAAAACTTCTGCTCGTGCAACAACACTTGCGTTATCAGTACTCTCAACCTGATAAGGTCGTTTATAACTGTGCGGAAAAAAAAGAATATTTGAAGACGTTTTATTGAGATTCTCAAGATCGTTGAGAAAAAAAGCAGCTTCTTCCTTATCACCAAGGATAAAAAGGTGATGACCTCCGTAGTTTTTGATTAAGGAATCTGCAATAACCGCAGAAGAAGAGCCAAGCAATCCTTTGAGTTGTATTTTTTGATCTGCTTCTTGAAGTAAAGACGAAATTTCCTTGATTTTATCCGACTCTCGATACGCTTTTTTAAAATCTTCAACGGTCATGATGCAAAGTTAACTTGAATAACCTAATCTCAAAATAATGGCAGTTACATATTCAATTTTCTCGACGGATTTAGATCAAGAATTTACTGGGCAATGAGTGATATAAAAGTCTCCTCTTTTAATATTCAATTGCTAAAAAAACTAGAACCTATCAAGGGATCGATTTTTAGGATAGAGCCAAATAGTAGAAAAGAAGTACCGAATAGTAAAAATATTACGCTGTCGATTTCAGTATAATGATATTTGTCTCATCAGAAGATGGAAATATAGAGAATCAGTCATGAGCAATATCTAGATCAATTATTAAAACGAAAGATCAACCCAATTCATAAGAAGTAAACAAAAAGAGGCAGCGTTAAGGCGCTGCTTCTTTGGTTAAAGCGCTTTAAGCGCAGCCTTGTAGTTCGGTTCTTCACCAATTTCGGGCACTTGTTCAGTGTATTTTACCTTTCCTGCTTCATCAATTACGACAATTACTCTTGAATGAAGACTTGCAAATGCTCCAGTTTCAATTTCTAAACCATAAGCTTTTCCAAATGATCCGTTTTCAAAGTCAGACAACATCACGACGTTATCGATATACCTTCAGCACCACAAAATCTTGCCTGAGCATAAGGTAAATCTCTCGAGATGCATAGAACGTTTGTGTTTTCCAAATTAGCAGCCTTTTCATTGAACTTTCTCACTGATGTGGCGCAAACACCTGTATCTATACTTGGAAAAATATTTAATACAAGTCTTTTCCCCTTAAAATTATCTAAAGTGGTGTCTTCTAACTTAACTGATTTCAATTTAAATGCTGGTGCTGTTGTTCCAACTGAAGGAAGTTCTCCATTCGTTTTTATGGCGTTTCCGCCCAAAGTAATATCTGCCATAGTCAACAGGCGACTTCAATTATTGTTTTACCCTTTTTTCAGCGATTAACGATTCCACCTTGTCAACCATTTCTGTATTGCCAGTGAAATACGGAGCACGTTGATGAAGATCAGTCGGTTCAATTTCCATGATTCGTTGTTTGCCATCGGATGCTTTTCCGCCAGCTTGTTCAGCGATAAATGCAAGTGGATTACATTCATATAACAGGCGCAATTTTCCATTTGGAGCTTGATCGGTAGCAGGATATAGATAGATTCCACCTTTTATCAGGTTGCGATGAAAGTCAGCCACCAATGACCCAATATATCTAGCCGTATAAGGTCGATTTTCACTTGGTTCAATTCCTTGTGCGTATTTGATGTATTCTTGAATCCCTTCTGAACTACGGTAGAAATTTCCTTCATTCATTGAATAGATCTTTCCGTTTTTCGGAAATTGCATATTCGGATGTGATAGTACAAACACCCCAATTCCTGGGTCGTAAGTAAAGCCATTCACCCCATTTCCTGTCGTATAAACAAGCATAGTTGAAGAACCGTAAATGACATATCCTGCAGCAATTTGCTCGGTTCCTTTTTGTAAAAAATCGGCATCCGTAACAGGTGATCCCACAGGTGTTACACGACGATAGATACTAAAGATTGTCCCGATAGACACATTTACGTCAATATTTGAAGAACCATCTAAAGGATCAATTGCAACTATGTAAGACCCACTCTCATTTAGCGCAATATGCTCATCATTTTCTTCAGAAGCGATTCCGCAAACTACTTTTCGTTGGCGCAATGCTTTTATAAATTGATTATTGGCATAAACATCTAGTTTTTGTTGTGCCTCCCCCTGAATATTCTCTGATCCTGCAGCACCGACTATGTAAGATAGTAAGCCCGCCTTGTTCACCTTCTGACTAACAATCTTTGAAGCCAATCGAATAGCACTCAATAAACGTGAAAACTCGCCACTAGAACCAGGAAAATCCTGTTGTCTTTCAATGATAAATTCCCCTAATGTCGTCACGTTTTCCATGTGCTATTGTTTTCGTTATAACGCTGCAAATAACGCTATTTTTTAACATATTACCAATTGATTTTGTACCTTTGTATACTGAGACTGAGATTATGCGCAGAAAGATTTATTTAACAGCTTTGTTTCTCTTTTTTCTAAATGACTTGTACAGTCAGTGCGCTATGTGTAAAGCAGTGGCTGAGGAACTGGCAGAAGAAGAGGGTAGTACAATTAATACGGGTATCTTATATATTATGGTGATTCCCTATATCATTTTATTTATAGCTTTTCGAAAGAAAATATTTGCATTCTTGCGTGATTTGAAGAAGGCAGGAGCTCCACATTAGAAAATCTATCTCTGTTTAAAGCGTGTTATTTGTAAATCTTACAATTACTCATCGTAAGATTTACAAACAGAAAAACCTCTATAGGCATTGCTACAGAGGTTTAATTATCAATGTTGTTGTGTACTTCTTATTTGATTTGGTTCGGATCGTTTTCAGCCATTTTGTTGAATTGCACTTGGCGATACATCCAATATCCAGCGAGAACAAAGCCTAAAAGTAGTGACCCCATCCAAAACAATTCCCCTGTTGGCTCTAGTGTATTTTGAAATAACCAGTAGAATAAATCTTTTAACCCTAGGAAGAAATCAGTAGAACTCATAATTATCAATTTATGACAACAAATGTAATAAATAAATTACATTAAATTTAGCCCGTGCTGGTAAATTTATATAAATCAAAATCCCCTGCTGCAGTCGTTAGTCTGCCGGTCATGATTGCCCTAATAGGACTATCCATTTTTTGGATGCCGGTTGATGAGCAAAAAAACACATTTCTCTGGCAAGATGCATTCACAAATTATCTCTTGCAAAATCAGTTGATTAAGTACTTGATTTCAGTAGCTGTTGTGTATTTCTCTTCAATCGAACTGAACCGGCAAGTCAATGTTTTTGATTTCTTTTCAAAGAACACTTATTTACCGGGGTTTTTGTATGGTATATGTGTTTTTGGTTTTGGTCATTTCGGTTATATAAATGAGTTAATTGCAATTCTCTTTCTAGTTTATGGAATGGCATATCTTTTCAGATTGTCCCGACAAGAAAGCGCTATTTCCCCCACTTTTATGAGTGGAGTTTTGTTTGGCCTAGCAACTGTTTTTCAACCCGCTTTGTTACCAATTCTACTACTGCCTTGGATTGCATTATCTGTTTTCCGCTCTTTTGTTTGGAGAGAATGGCTTGCATTAATTTTAGCTGGAGGATTGCCTTGGTTTCAATTATTGGCTATAAAGTTTATAGCAACAGGTCACCTTGGACTAGAATATTACAAGATCGAATTAGCTCAGTTTAATTGGTCTTATGAATTAAGCGTCATGTCTTTGTATGTGTTTAGCATACTATTGTCTTTGGCTGCTTTTTGGAAATATCTTGTCATCGCAAGAACAAGTCTTTTGGTTTTTAAGAAACGTAGTCGCATTGTATACAATGCCTTCTGGCTATTGGCGATTAGTTATGTAGTTAGTTATTACCTATTAGGAACTTTAAGCATAGTTTTAATTGTTCCAATTACCTATGTTGTTAGCGTATTCATGCTAAATGCGCGTAGCCTTTTGATGGCAAACAGTGTTGTTTACATTTGGTTGTTATTGGCTGCATGGTCACTTTACCACTATTTCTCGGGATTATAATGGGTTAGCCACTACAGCTGTATTTTTTTGCTTCCCATAATTAAATATGACCAAGTTTATAATTGGTTCATAAGTTTGAAGAAGTATTTCAAAACTTAGAATAGGATTTCTTGGAATAATATTAAATTTGCTGAGCATTTTAAAAAGAACAAGATGAAATTTGGTGTGGTTACTTTTCCTGGCTCTAATTGTGATCAAGACATGATTGATACATTAGAAGTAAGCTTGGGACAAACCGTTGAGAAATTATGGCATAAGGAACATGATTTAAAAGGTGTTGACTTTGTCGTACTTCCAGGCGGTTTTTCTTACGGTGATTATTTACGCTCAGGTGCCATTGCCAAGTTTTCGCCAATCATGCAAGAAGTAATCGAGCATGGCAAAAGGGGAGGGTATGTTCTAGGTGTATGTAATGGTTTTCAGATTCTTTGTGAATCACCATTGCTGGACGGAGCGCTTTTGCACAATAATAGTCAGAAATTCATTTGTAAAAATGTTTTTCTGAAACCAAAATCAAAAGATGCTGCGATCACTAAAAGCCTTGATCACAATAAAGCATATAAAATTCCAATCGCTCATGGTGAAGGACGTTTCTTTGCTCCTGAGGACACTATGAAGTCGATTTATGATAATGATCAAGTCTTATTTCAGTATTGCGATGCAGATGGAAATGTAACCGAAGAGTCAAACCCAAATGGCTCAATTGATAACATCGCAGGAATCACGAACGAAGGAAAAAATATCTTTGGTATGATGCCTCACCCAGAACGAGCTGCAGATCCTAACCTTGGGAATGAGGACGGTAAGCTATTGTTTCAATCTATTCTAGCAAATATCAACGCATAAAAAAAGCAGCGCCATTTCGGTCACTGCTTTTGAACTTTAATATTACAGCTTTTTAGTGCTCGTGGCAATGTACTGTATAAGTTGTGTCACCAACTACGTATCCGTTGTTTTCCGCATCTTCTAATGCATCATCGCAAAGCTCACCGATTTCAACTTCGCTTCCATCAGCAGCGTCATAGTGACACTCTTCACACTTTGAACAAGAGGCAAAGCTAAAAGCTAAACCTATAGACATAATTCCGAAAATTGCTTTCTTTTTCATTTTTGTATTTATTTAGTTTGACGTTTAAATTCATATCGAACGGAAAAATATCCGTTTATTCCCGGTCCGGGAATGTCCAAATATCGGAGAACCGATAAATGATCTAAGTACCTTGTGTTTAAAATGTTTCTAGCTCCAATAGAAAAGAGAAACGATTGCTTTTTGTCGAATCGAAAATTGAATCCAGCATTCAATATGTGGTAGTCCGGGCTTTCCATTTCTAAGATGCCGATTCTATCTTGTGCAAGAAAGTATGTGTAATCGATCGTTAAGTCTTCGACGGAAATTTTCTTTCCTTTGTGGATGTTGATGATGAATCGGTTTTGAATCCGGCTTTGCGGAATGCGCGGCAGTGGATTTTTATCTCTATCCTCAGCGAAAACAGTTGATAAAGAGCTTTGAATGTGCAGCCAATGGGCTTTGTGTGGATGATAGTGAATCCCGAAATCTATACCATATAATATCGCAAAATCTGTTTGCGTATAATTAAAAACTGGGTAATTATCGATGAATTCTCCTCCTTCTTCGATAAAAATATAGTTCTGAATACGGTTGTAAAAAGGATTGACCAATAGTTCAAAATCATGAAAATGAAAAGCTTGGCTGAAATCGATCTGAATAGCGGCCTCAGAGACTAGGTTGGCATCTCCTTTCTCATATCTAAAACTACCATGGTGTACTCCGTCAGCTAATAATTCTGTTGTGTTTGGAGCTCGATATCCGCTTGATACATTAAAACGAGTAGTCGCTTTTTCGGTGTTTCTAACTGCTCCTGCAGAATAGTTGAAACCATTAAAAGAACGAGAAAGTCCATCTTCGCTAACATTTATAAAACGATTGTCAAATCGACCTCCGAATAATAATTTCCATTTATTTTTAGAGTAGCGCGCCAATGCATAGACTCCTGCATCAATTGTTTCACTGTCCGGAATTAATATTTCAACTGCATTTACCCCGTTTCGATTCAACTGATACATTCCTTGTGTTCCAAATGTGAAGTGCCAATGCTCGTTCGATTTATACTTCCATTTTGCATTTAAAAGTGTATTGCCTAGGTTCATCACGATATCAGGTGTGAACACCTTTTCTTCATGCTCTTTTAATCCGTTGCACGTATGACCTAATGTGGTGTGAAACTCATGTTTCTCAAAAAATACTTTGTGTTCAAGGGCTAAAAAATGATTCGTTGTTTTCTGAACGGGTAATGTGCTTCTTCTGTTTTGTTCAGTTGTATAAAAAGAACTGAGGTCTGGAATCGAGTCATGCGAATGTCCAGGTAATCCTACACTCCCGTAAAAGAAGTTGTATCTTAAGTTAATCAACCAATTCTTTTCGCGATAACCCATTGAAAGTTTGGCTGAACTTTGGTTAAATCTCGAGTTTCTTACTTGTCCTTGTTTTGGTACAGTGTAATCCGCAAAACTGTCGAAACCACCATATACATTAATACGAAATTTATCTTTCGAGAATCGCAGTCCGGCTGTGTTTGAAGAACCTAATGAATTATGTTCAAAACGTGTGGCAACAAATCCATTCATCGTATTTTTTTCAGCATAAGGCTTATCAATAAAATAGACAACACCTCCCAAAGCATCTGCACCAAATAAGAGAGAAGCAGGACCTTTAATGACTTCAACCTGTCCGATTCCGAGCGATGTTATCGGCAATCCGTGATCATTTCCCCATTGCTGATTTTCAATTCTTAATGTATTGACATAGGTAACAACACTGCTACCGCTTAATCCTCGAATAACAGGTTTGGAAATACCCTGACCAATATTTGTTTGATAAACACCTGGTATTTTGGAGAGCGATTCGCCTAAATTGGTCGACGGAATTTTTTCCAATTCTTTAATGCGATGCGATTCTATATTTGTAATCGATTCGCGGTGCAAATAACCGCCATTGTTGATAACGACTTCATCTAAATCATGATGTAATGGTTGAACTGAAAAAACAATAGATTGATTATTTCTGATTAAGATATCTTCGTGAATTGTGCCGTATCCAATTGCTGAAATAACTACGTGCTGCTGTCCTTGTCTCGATGCATGATCGAGCACCCAGTTACCCAAAGTATCAGTTGTGGTAAATTCATCTAAGTCGACAAAATATACCTTTGCAAATGGGACCCCTTGCTTTGTTTCATCGTCAATTACTCGACCAGAAATGGATTGACCATAACTGGAGAATGAGAATAAAAATAATTCTACTATGCCGAAATAATAAAGTCTTCTCATATACGCAACAATGTTGCAAATATAAAATTAAAAGTGCAACAATGTTGCATGATTAGCGAAAAATTTTGACATTTGTCTTATGGATTCACTTTTGCGGGCAAAGAAATTGCGAGTGACTGATTTCAGATTGTCAGTTTTAGAAATCTTTAATCAATTCGACCATGCGATTTCTGTTGACATTATTGAAGAACAATTGCAGGATTTCGATCGTATAACTTTATATCGCACATTAAAGAGTTTTTTGGACAAAGGGGTAATTCATGAAATCACCTATCCTCAGGAAGAAAAAAAATTAGCACTTTGTTCTCATAACTGTTCTGGGGAGGGACATTCTCATCAGCATATTCACTTTAAATGTAATGTTTGCGGTCAAATTTCTTGTACCGAAACCAAAGCATTTCCCGAAATTAGCCTGAAAGGCTTCAAGGTTGAAAACATTGAAATTCAAGCGAGCGGTATTTGCTCTTCTTGTGCTTAATCATCCTTATTGTGATTTTAATTTGGACTTAGACAGGTGTAATTATATGTTTGTACCGTCGACAGAATAAGTTGACTTTTGTTTGTTGCATTGCGCAAGTAACAAACAAAAGCAACACATTATGAAAGTATGGAAAAAGAATTGACAAAGGCAGAGGAGCAGATAATGCAGGCGGTATGGAAGGTAGGTAAAGGTTTCGCAAAAGATATTCTTGAAGCATTACCTGACCCAAAACCCGCGTATAGCACTGTGACAACTGTTATTCGTGTTTTGGTACAGAAAGGGTTTTTAGACTATGAAACCTATGGGAAATCAAACCAGTATGCACCGACAATTTCGAAAGAAGAATATTCTAACCAACGGTTAGATGCCGTTAAGATATCTTATTTTGGTGGTTCGAATGTGGAAATGTTATCTTTTTTCATGCGTAAAAACAAAATGAATTTAGAAGACTTGGAGGAGGTGATGCGTGTTATTAAATCAACAGAAGATGAACATTAGCTGGATACTTTTAGAAATAAATGTTTTGATCATTCTGATTGCACTTTTAACCCTGATTTATGTTAAGAAGCTAAGATTTAGATATCAACGTATGCTCCTGTTAGGAGCACCGATCTTGGCTATACTAATTATTGGGCTAAAGTCAATTTGGCCAGGTGCTGTAGTTACCTTGGATATGCCACTGATTAATCTTGATCCAGTAGTTGTTGGACAAAACATCGAAACTATATCAACGCCACTCAAATTGACGTGGACGAATCTGTATTTTTTGGGTGTTATTCTCTTTCTTATCGTCTCATTGCTGAAGATAACTAGGACAGCGCTGATCTTTAGAAACGAAGATTATGACATTAGCGAAGGGGTTCGCTTATATCGAATTGCGAACCGTCATTCCTTTTCTTTTTTCAATCGAATCCAATTATCTCCTGAGCTCGATGAGAATGCTGCTGAAATGGTATTAGACCATGAAAAACTTCATGTAAAAAAGCAACACAGCCTTGATTTGATCCTGATGGAGATCATGCATGCCATATTTTGGTTTAACCCGGTTTTCTTCTGGCTAAAATCTCACTTGGTCATCGTTCACGAATACGAGGTAGATGAAAATCTATTTTCGAAGTATGATGTGAATTACATGCATTTTCTGCTCAATTACGCAATGGGAATACAGTCAACTAAATTCGTTTTGTCTAATCCATTTTTTAATCAACTTACTTTAAAACAACGAATTATGACAATGAAAACAGAACGTCAATTTAGTCTAAAATTTTGGCTTATTTTGCCTGTAATAGCAATCAGTGGATTCTTCGTGCAATGCACTGAGGAAAAAGTACAACCTATTGAAGATCGTCAATCAATGGCTCAAGACGAGGAATCAATCCAAGATGAGGTATTGGAAATGGCCGAAGTGATGCCAGAATTTGAAGGGGGGCAAGAAGGCATGGTTGCTTTTATTCAGGAGAATGTTACTTATCCTGAATCATCAAAATTAAGTGCTGAAGAAGGAACGGTTTACGTAACATTTGTGATTGATAGCAACGGAAAAGTAAAGGACCCTAAAATTGCCAAAGGTGTATCAGATGCTCTGAATGCAGAAGCTTTAAGAGTTGTTCAGTCTATGCCAGACTGGACACCAGCCATGGATAAAGGAAAAGTTGTATCGGTTCAGTTTACCCTACCAATTTCTTTTCGTCTAAATTAGGATAAGGAACATCACCGTTGGCGCCATAGATAAGTCTGTGGCGCTTTTTTTATGTATATCGGCTCATAATTAGTAAATTGTAATTCATTTATTGATCAACAAATCAGAGGCTATGTTACGTTTACTACTCTTAGTTTTGCTTCATGGAGCAGCTTATACTTTTGCTCAATCTGGAATATTATGTACAAATCCTGAAGCACAGAATGTTTTAGTAGGGTCATATGATCCAGATGATTATGTTGCCTCAGAGGTAATAACAGATCATGATGATATTATTCAAGGAATTGAAGATCGCATCAATCCGGATTCGTTGAAGTCTTATTTGATGCAACTTTCAGCTTTTGGAAACAGAAATACTGGATCTGATACGGTTTCTGACGATTTTGGAATGGGTGCAACGCGTCGTTGGGCATATGATTTCTTTGAAATTGTAAGTGCTGAAAATGATGGGCGATTAATACCGAGCTATCTTCAATTTAATCAGAACATTTGCGGTATGATGCAGCATCGCAATGTGTTTGCTGTATTGCCTGGAACGGATCGGGAAAATCACGAAGTTGTGTTGATTGAAGGGCATGTGGATAGTCGCTGTGCTGGAGCATGTGATATAGAATGCGATGCGCATGGCATGGAGGACAACGGTTCCGGTTCGGCACTAGTAATGGAGTTAGCAAGAGTCATGTCTAAATACACCTATGAAAATACGATTGTTTTTATGTTGACTACTGGAGAAGAACAAGGTTTGTACGGAGCAAATGCCTTTTCTCAATTCTGTGTGGACCAGAGCATTCCGATTAAAGGTGTTTTGAATAATGATGTAATTGGCGGAATCATTTGTGGAGAGACATCTTCGGCACCGTCTTGCCCTGGTTTAAATGAAATTGATAGTACACAAGTTCGGTTTTTTACAGAGGGAGGGTTTAATTCCAAACACAAACAAATGGCCCGATTTGTGAAATTACATTACCAGGAAGAGTTATTACCCTTAGTTGATGTTCCGATGCAATTGACAATTATGTCGGCTGAGGATCGGGTAGGAAGAGGAGGAGATCACATTCCTTTCCGTCAAGATGGTTTTAGAGCTATGCGATTTACATCAGCACATGAGCATGGCGACGCTGGTGTGGGTGGAGATTATCACGATCGACAACATACATCCGATGATATTTTGGGAGTTGATACGGACGGTGATATGGAACTCGATAGCTTTTTTGTAGATTTTAATTATCTGGCTAGAAATGCAACAATCAATGGTGTGGCAGCTTCTATGATGGCAATTGGACCAAAAACACCTGACTTTAGGGTGGAAATGTTTACAGGACCAGGTATTATTGTACGAATTTCTGAGGAGACTGGATACGAAAAGTATCGCGTTGGATTAAGAACTGAGACGAATGATTGGGACTCTGTATATGTCCTAGAGGGTATTTTGGATACCATTTATCCACCGGAAACAGATAATTATATTATAAGTGTCGCATCGGTAGATGAAAATGACATTGAGAGCTTGTTTTCTCATGAAATAGCTTTTTTAAATTCAGAATTATCGTTGGATGAAAATCAAACCGATCAGAAGCCGCTTGAATTACTACAGAATCAACCTAATCCTTTTGATGAGGCTACGATTATTGGTGTTCGTGTGAATAAAAGTATTCCTTATAAAGATGCTCGGATTGTTATACGAAACATGGAAGGGAAAGTAGTTGAGCAATTGAATATCGACCTTTCTAGTGAAATGAATGAGGTGCTGTATCGTCATGGCTATGGCCAAATAGGTACCTATCTATACACACTCATAGTTGATGGAAAGGAAATCGCTTCTAAACGTATGATTTTTGCTAACTAAGCTTGGTCAGGGTATCGCTCCTTGATGAATTGAACAGAGTCAAGAATCATTTCTGAAAGCACGTCCATGTCTATATCTTCTAGTTTTTTGATGTATAGGCAGGATTTGCCGGTTTTGAATTTTCCAAGCTTCTTGAGATGTTCTTCATACTTTGAGAAACCAGCCATTATGTATAAAGTTAGTGCTGTTTTACGCGGAGAAAAACCAGTAATCATAAAGTCTCCTTCTCTACCGCTAGCGTATTTGTAATGGTATTGTCCAAAACCGATTATTGAAGGTCCCCACATGACCGCTTTTTCGCCAGTTAATCGTTCAAAGAGTGTTATAAGTTTTTTTGCGTCTGCACGTTTTTGTTCAGAAGTAACACTACTAATAAAATCTTCAACTTTTACAGCTGTTGGTTTTGTTTTGTTTTCTGCCATGTCCGATTCATTTTTGACCAAAATAAAAAAAGAACCTGAATAAATTTCAGGTTCTTTTTCGATTATGGTCTGTATAAGGTTGCGCAGATCAATTAACCTGAACACATTTTACGCTTTGCTAGAATGTTTGTGGTCGCGCCATACTTCAAACAAGTTTGTGTCTGGTCTTAACCACTGCACATTTCACATGAATCTGGATCATCCAATGAGCATGCGATTTCCGCCATTCTTTCTTCTTCAGTTTTAGCAACTGGAGCAGCAGCGGCATTTTTGTCGAGTGTAAATTTGATAGCGTCAGATGCAGCTTTTGTTCTTAAGTAGTACATTCCTGTCTTAAGTCCAGCTTTCCATCCAAAGAAGTGCATTGACGTTAATTTAGCAAAGTTTGCATTCTCCATGAACAAGTTCAATGATTGAGATTGGCAAATGAATGCACCACGATCAGCAGCTTGGTTGATCAACACTTTTTGTGAAATCTCCCATGCAGTTTTGTATAAATCTTTGATGTCTTGTGGAATCTCATCGATGTTTTGAATCGATCCGTTAGAAGCCATCAATTTATTTTTCATATTGCTATCCCAAAGGTTCAACTTCACTAAATCTTTGAGTAAGTGTTTGTTTACAACGATAAATTCTCCTGACAATACGCGTCTTGTGTATATGTTAGAAGTGTAAGGCTCGAAGCACTCGTTATTACCTAAGATTTGAGCTGTAGAAGCAGTGGGCATTGGAGCCAATAATAATGAGTTACGAACACCGTGTTTATTTACTTCATCGCGCAAGATATCCCATTCCCATCTGTTTGAAGGTTTAACTCCCCACATGTCGAATTGGAATTCTCCTTTAGAAATTGGAGATCCTTTGAATGTTTCATAAGGTCCGTCAACTTTTGCAACATCTTTAGAAGCAGTAACAGCTGCATAATAGATAGTTTCAAAAATTTCTTTGTTTAACTGACGTGCTTCCTCAGAATCAAAAGGATAACGCATTAAAATATAAGCATCTGCTAATCCTTGAACACCAATTCCAATTGGTCGATGGCGCATGTTAGAATTACGTGCCTCTTCAACAGGATAATAGTTTTGATCAATTACTTTATTCAAGTTAACCGTCAACTGATAAGAGATGTCAAATAGTTTGTCGTGATCGAAAGTTTTTGTTTCAGGATCAACAAACTTAGGCAATGCAATAGAACCTAAGTTACATACCGCAACTTCATCCGGTGCCGTATATTCTAATATTTCTGTACACAAGTTTGAAGACTTGATCGTACCAAGGTTCTTTTGGTTTGATTTTTCATTCGCAGCATCTTTGTAAACCATGTATGGTGTACCTGTTTCAATTTGCGATTCAAGAATTTTAAACCAAATATCTTGTGCTTTGATCGTTTTACGACCTCTTCCTTCTTTCTCGTATTTTTCATAAAGCTTTTTGAAATCTTTTCCATAAGCTTCAGAAAGACCAGGGCACTCATTTGGACACATTAACGTCCAGTCGCCATTTGCTTCAACGCGCTCCATAAATAAATCTGGAACCCACATTGCGTAGAATAAGTCTCTCGCACGTTGTTCTTCTTTACCGTGATTCTTTTTCAAGTCAAGGAAGTCTTGAATGTCTGCATGCCATGGCTCAACATAGATAGCAAAAGATCCTTTTCTTTTTCCTCCTCCTTGATCAACGTAACGAGCTGTATCGTTGAATACACGAAGCATTGGAACAATACCATTTGAAGTACCGTTGGTACCTTTAATGTATGAACCTTTTGCACGAATATCGTGAATAGATAAGCCAATACCTCCGGCTGACTGAGAGATACGAGCACATTGTTTTAATGTATCGTAAATACCTTCAATGCTATCTTCTTTCATTTGTAATAAGAAACAAGATGACATTTGTGGTTTAGGTGTTCCAGCATTGAACAATGTCGGTGTTGCATGCGTAAACCAACCTTCGGACATGGCATTGTATGTCTTAACTGCAGATTCAATATCCTCCTTGTGAATACCTATAGAGACGCGCATTAACATGTGTTGAGGACGCTCAACAATTTTGTTGTTAATTTTTAACAGGTACGCACGTTCTAACGTTTTGAAACCGAAAAAGTCATATTTGAAATCACGATCATAAATGATGTGAGAATCAAAATACTCCGAGTTATCTTTTACTATTTGATAAACATCTTCAGCAATCAATGACGCATTTTCACCAGTAATTGGGTCGATGTAATTGTATAAATCTTCAACCGTGTCAGAAAAAGATTTTTTAGTGTTTTTGTGTAGGTTTGAAACTGAGATCCTTGATGCCAATAAAGCATAATCCGGGTGCTCAATTGTTTTAGAAGCTGCTACTTCAGCGGCAAGGTTGTCCAACTCTGAAGTTGTAACACCGTCATACAGTCCTTCAATCACTTTCATAGCAACCATCTCTGGTTGAACAATAGGGCTGAGGCCGTAGCATAATTTTTTTACTCGAGCTGTGATCTTGTCAAATTTGACCGGCTCTTTTCTTCCGTCTCTTTTAATTACATACATAGTGCGTCCTGTGTTTTAATAACAAAAGCAGAGAAGGTCAATCCTGCTCCTGTTACTGGGGTTTTAATAATAAATTGGTTAAAAATCTTCGTCTAACGAAAAGCTTTGGTTTTCTCCACTGTTTAGTACTCCTGCTTTCTGGTATTCTGCAACTCGCTTTTCAAAGAAGTTTGTCTTTCCTTGAATGCTGATCATATCCATAAAGTCAAAAGGGTTTGTCGAGTTGTATACTTTATCACAACCTAATTCTCCTAATAAACGGTCTGCTACAAATTCAATATACTGCTGCATTAAGTCTGCATTCATTCCAATTAATTTTACCGGAATAGCATCAGTAACAAATTCTTTTTCAATCTCTACAGCATCTGTAATGATCTTTGTTACTGTTTCCTTTGGTAATTGGTTAACCAAGTGGTTGTTATATAGTAAACAAGCGAAGTCACAGTGAAGTCCTTCGTCTCGCGATATTAATTCGTTCGAGAAACTCAAGCCTGGCATAAGTCCTCTTTTCTTAAGCCAGAAAATTGAACAAAACGAGCCTGAAAAGAAGATTCCTTCAACAGCAGCAAAAGCAATTAGTCGCTCTGCAAATGAACCTTCATCAATCCATCTTAATGCCCAATCAGCTTTGCGCTTTACGCAAGGGATGGTCTCAATGGCGTTAAATAAGTAATCTTTTTCCTTGCTGTCCTTGATATAAGTGTCAATCAACAAAGAATAGGTTTCTGAATGAATGTTTTCAATGGCAATTTGAAAACCATAAAAGAATTTTGCTTCTGTATATTGTACTTCAGATAAGAAGTTTTCTGCTAAATTCTCATTTACTATTCCATCAGACGCAGCGAAAAAGGCCAATACATGTTTAATGAAGTGTTTCTCATCGTCGTTTAGTTTTTCATGCCAATCTACCAAGTCCTGCGAAAGGTCAATTTCTTCAGCTGTCCAAAAACTCGCTTCGGATTTTTTGTAAAACTGCCAAATATCATTGTGCACAATTGGAAATAAAACAAAACGTTCGTTATTTTCCTTCAAAATTGGTTCTTCTGCTGCTGCCATCTTTCTAATCGTTTTTATTGTTCTAATTGCCCTCTACTTTACTAACAAATCAGCTAGGTCTTTATACTTAGATTACACTGTTTTGCCGGTGCCGATTTTTGAGTGGTTAACAAAGGCTTTTTTCTTGCATTTAATCGATTTACAAAAGTTGCGATTTTTTATCGAACAACCTATCAAAATTAATTCACAATGCCCATATAGTTTTCAACAATCTGTATTTTTAAAAGCTTGTAAAAAAATGATAATCAGAGTTTTAGTTTCGATTCTTTTTTGATTGTATCTTTTTTATTGACTACAAGTATTAACGAAAAATCAACAATCTGTTAACAAGTTCTCCCTATCTCCTACTGTATTAAAATTTCATTTAAAAGCGGACTTACAATTTACAAGATTTAGTACCTATTTATCAAGTGCTTTTAGGTATTAATTTATTCACCAATGAATGTGAAAAAGTATTCTCATATTTAACCTAACTTTTAGGTGGTTTTTGGTTACAATTTTGTATCTAGTGCATCACAAAAGAATTATAACCCAAAACTTTAATTCAAAATGTTAAATTTTAATACCGTTAAAGAAAGCGGTAAAGCACTTTTGGATATTTTTTATCCCAATATTTGTCAAGTTTGTAGTGTTTCACTTGTAACGGGTGAAAAGTTTATCTGCATCAAATGTTTTTTTGATTTACCATTTCTGGAACCTAATCAGGAGACCATGTCTCAATTGCAAAAAAGATTTTGGGGGCGCGTGGAAGTAGATCAAGTTTATAGTTTGCTTGATTATCAAAAGGGCAAAACGACTCAAAGCTTGTTGCATGAAATAAAGTACAAAGGCAAAAAGAAATTAGGGGAATATCTAGGAGAATTGTTAGGTGAGCAAATTGATAGTCTCTATGACTTTATTATTCCAGTACCGCTTCATAAGAAAAAACAAAGGCATCGAGGATACAATCAAAGTGAAATAATTGCTAACGGAATTTGTCGAATTATAGATGTTCCAATCAATATAAATTGTTTAAAAAGAACACATTATTCGCGCTCACAAACCAGATTTACCCGGTTTGATCGTTGGGAAAATGTTACCGATATATTTGCTTTGTCCCAAATTGATAAGGTCAAAAATAAAAAAGTTTTACTCGTTGATGATGTGCTAACAACTGGAGCAACACTTGAGTCAGCCGCGAGGAAACTACTGGAAATAGAAGGAGTCAAATTAAGTATTGCAACAATAGCGATAAGGGTCTGAAATATGAAGTTTAAAGGACTGATTTTTCAGAATAGCAGTACCTTTGTCTATATTATTATATGACAGAAAAAAAGATTCATATCGTCGGTTGGGGTATAGCCGGATCATCCATGGCTTGGCATCTTAAAGATCGAGGGTTAAGCTTTGAGGTTCACGATTCAGGCCATAATCACGCAACTAGGATCGCGGCAGGAATGATCAATCCAATCGGATTTAGAAGACAGAATAAAAGCTGGCAAGCTGATTTGTTAGTGCCGTACGCCCTGGATTTCTACATGCAGAAGGCAGATATTTTATCGGCAGATATCTTTAGACAAGCAGATATTTATAGAGTTTTTACCGACGTGGAAGAGGCAAATAATTGGAGTGCGCGTTTGGGGGGCGATCGATATGCTGAATATATGAATTGGCCCGCAGAATCTGATTTTCCGAATACTCAAGAAATCGACTATCCATATGGAATGGGTCGTGTAAGTGGGATGCATCACCTTGATACAGCAGAATTTTTAGATTTATCCAAGGATTATTTACAAGATGAAGGGGTGATTTTTCACAATCACAATTTCGATTATAATGCGATCACCGCGGAGGGTATTTACATATTTTGCGAGGGTACAGGAATGTGGAATAATCCAATTTTTAAGGATTTACCCTTGAATGGAACACATGGTGAAACTATGGATATTAAAACGGATACATACGATTTTCATCATGTCATCAATAAGCGTTTATACCTTAAGCCTATGGGAAACAAGGCTTATAGAATAGGGGCAACTTATAACTGGGAACTAAAAGAACCGATACAAACAGAAGAAGGCAAAAACGAATTAAAAGAACGCTTAAATGCATTTACTAATTTTGATTTTGAGGTGACAGCGTTTCATGCTGGAATTCGCCCTACGGTCAAAGATAGACGGCCCTTAATCGGTCGAGATCATTCAAATGAAAATGCTTTTCTATTTAACGGACTCGGAACAAAGGGGGTTATGGTAGCTCCATATTATGCAAATCAACTTTGTCAATTCATATTTGACAATGGACAAATTGATGAAGAGGTCAATCTTAATCGGTTTCGTAAAACCTGAATTCTTTCTATTTTTGCTGAGGTTTAAAGCAATACACTATGCAGAAGATTGAACTTATGGCTCCGGCTGGAAATTGGGAGTCGATGCAAGCGGCGATTGATGCTGGAGCAGATTCGGTTTATTTTGGTATCGATCAACTAAATATGCGCGCACGGGCATCCATGAACTTTACGTTGGATGATTTGCCAGAGATTGCCAAAAGATGCGGACAAAAAAATGTCAGAACCTATCTTACACTTAATACGATCATTTATGATCATGATTTATCTGTCATTAAGACATTGGTAAATGCTGTGAAAGAGGCGGGTATCACTGCAGTCATTGCCTCAGACCAAGCTCTAATTAACTAAGCTTTTTCTCAGGGTGTAGAGGTGCATATATCAACACAACTCAATGTTACCAATATAGAAACAGTTAAGTTTTATGCCAATTTTTCAGATGTCATGGTGCTTTCTCGTGAATTGAGCCTCAATCAAGTAAAAAAAATTGTGGATCAAATCAAAAAGGAAGATGTTCGCGGGTCTTCTGGCAATTTGATTGAAATTGAGATTTTTGGTCACGGTGCCTTGTGTGTTGCTGTTTCAGGAAAGTGCTACATGAGTTTGCATACACAGAACTCTTCCGCTAATCGAGGTGCTTGTGTGCAAAACTGCAGAAGAATTTATACAGTTATTGATAAAGAGACCGGAGATGAATTGGAGATCGATAATGAATATATCATGTCACCGAAAGATCTTTGCACGCTTGACTTTTTAGATCAAGTAATTGATACAGGAATTTCATTGTTGAAAATAGAAGGGCGAGGAAGAGCTCCTGAATATGTAAAGACAGTTATTGAAACATATCGCGCAGCCATTGATGCTGTCGCTGAAGGATCTTATACAAAAGAGAAAGTGGAAGGATGGATGGCAGATTTGGAAACGGTATACAATCGTGGTTTTTGGAGTGGGTATTATTTAGGTCAAAAATTGGGCGAGTTTCACAATACCAGTGGTTCAAAAGCGACACAAAAGAAAGTTTATTTAGGTAAAGGAGAGCATTATTTCTCAAAGGCAGGAATAGGAGAATTCAAGATTGAAGCACAAACCCTGAGATTGAATGATAAGGTTTTGATTACCGGTCCGACAACAGGTGTTGTAGAGCACGAGATTACCGAGATGATGGTTGATGATCAAAAGGTTGATGAAGCAAAAAGAGGTGACCATGTAACTTTTCCGATTGGTGTCAAAGTCCCTAATTCAGACAAGTTGTATAAGCTAGTTGAAAACGAAGATCGCTAATGTCTGCTTTAATTGTAATGCTTCAACGAGACAAATGTATTGGATGCAATTATTGTGAGGAGTTGTGTCCTGCGCTTTTTCGCATGTCAAAAAAGGACGGAAAATCTGTCTTACTCAAGAGTGAAAATCGAAAAGGTTTTCATACAGCTCGTCCCGGTCTAGAGCATCACGAAGGCGCAGAAAATGCAAAGCAGTCCTGTCCTGTAAAGATTATTTCTGTTAAGGTAGTCTGATAGTACTTAAGGATTAATTCTCATTTTTTAAAATTACCAAACGATCTATTCATTAATTTTGTAAAAACCCTTTTGGGTTTTAATTGTTAGCATTCAAAAACACATCAATACTAGATCTTATGTATCCTGAGGAATTAACAACACCAATGAAGAACCAGTTAATCGAAGCTGGATTCGAAAGTTTAGAATCAACTGACGCCGTGGATTCGGCTATCAATAAAGAAGGAACAACACTTTGTGTCATCAATTCAGTTTGCGGTTGTGCAGCCGGAACGATGCGTCCAGGTGTCATCTTGTCAACAAAACACAACAAATTGCCAGATAATATGGTGACTGTTTTTGCTGGCGTTGATGGAGATGCTGTTGCGCAAGCAAGAAAATATACATTGCCTTATCCTCCATCGTCACCGTCAATTGCTCTGTTTAAGGATGGGACCTTGGTGCACTTTATTGAGAGACACCACATCGAAGGACGTTCTGCTGAAATGATTGCAGAAAATCTAGCAATGGCTTATGATGAGTATTGCTAATTAGCAATTGTCAAATTTATTTTAATGAGTAATCTACTCAAAATATTACTGTATTCGCTAGGAGCAATCCTAGCGTTTACTTTATTCTTCTATTTCTACCCGGCCGAAATTTTTGAGGCCGAAATAGTTGAACGACCTGATACTAGATACATTCTGGATGTGTCTATCAAGGGACTGCTGGATGTGAATGCGCTTCCTGATAAAATCGATCCCAACCTAGTTGTAGCATCTGATCTAACCCTAAAGGGTTGGTTCTTATTAATCATTTGTTTGGTTGGAGTGCCTGTAATGATCGGATATCGATTAGCAACACAACAACCAAAAAAAATTGAAAATCAATAATATGAATATCGAACTATTATCAAAAATATGTACAACTCCAGGTGCTCCTGGTTTTGAGCAAAAAGTCCGTGAATTGGTTATTGCTGAGGTTACTCCTCTTGTGGATGAGGTAGAGATAGACAATATGGGAAATGTCTATGCCATCAAAAGAGGTCGCGAGCGAAAATCAGCTATGATTGGAGCGCACATGGATGAGATTGGATTCATTGTGACCCACATTGATGATAATGGTTTTATTCGTTTTCATACCTTAGGTGGATTTGATCCTAAGACACTAACTGCGCAACGTGTTATTATTCATGGGAAGGAAGATGTTATTGGGGTTATGGCCTCTAAGCCAATCCACGTTATGACGCCCGAAGAGCGCAATAAGGTCGCGAAAATTCAAGATTATTTTATTGATACAGGTTTGTCAAAAGAAGAGGTTGAAAAGGTGATTACAATCGGCGATCCTATTACCAGAGAACGAGAGTTTATTGAAATGGGGAATTGTGTCAACTCAAAATCATTAGACAATCGATTGGCCGTTTTTATATTGATAGAGACGCTCAAAAACATAAAAGGTAAAGAAGTACCTTATGATATTTATGGTGTTTTCACTGTGCAAGAAGAGGTAGGTATTCGAGGTGCGAATGTTTCTTCTTTAAAAATTAGCCCTGATTTTGGATTCGGACTAGATACGACAATTGCCTTTGATTTGCCGGGTGCGGCTGCTCATGAAAAAATTACGGAGTTGGGAAAAGGAACCGCAATCAAAGTTATGGATGCAAGTACGATTTGTGATTACCGAATGGTGGCATTTATGAAAGAGACTGCGAATAAACACAAAATTGATTGGCAACCGGAAATTCTTACGGCAGGTGGCACAGATACAGCCGGAATTCAAAGAATGGCGAAAGGTGGTTCCATTGCTGGTGCTGTTTCTATACCAACTAGACACTTGCATCAAGTGATTGAAATGGCACATAAAGATGATATTCAAGGTTCGATTGATCTACTAACGGCATGTCTGGAAGAATTGGATACCTATGATTGGTCTTTCAAATAAGACTTCCATATTGCTTTTTTTTGCACTCGTATTGAGTGTGTCTCCGCTTTGGTCACAAAATAAGGATTGGGATCAATATCAAGTTCAGAAAAATCAGCTTGACAAAAAGCTCATGTTAACCCTTGGCTCATGGTCTGTGGCCAATGCAGGAATTAGCAGCTATGGTTGGGCCACTACCGATTTAGAAGCCAAATATTTTCATCAAATGAATGTCATGTGGTCGGGTATTAATTTGGCCTTAACTGTTCCAGGATATTTAAAGGCAAATAAGCCTAGTCCAGTAGGTTTGAGTCCAGCGACAATAATCTCAGACCAACACCGAACCGAAAAGATTTTTTTATTCAACACAGGATTAGATGTTGGTTATGTTGCAACCGGTTTCTGGTTGAAACAAAGAGCATTGAACGATCCGGAAAATTACCATCGATTCAGAGGATGGGGAAATGCAGTAATTATACAAGGAGGTTTCTTGTTTCTGTTTGATTTATCAGCCTATCTTTTGCATGCGAATCATAGAAAAATAAAACTTAATCCAATGCTCGATCGCGTAGTGTTAAGTGACAATGGCTTAGGGCTAAAATGGACTTTTTAGTTCAAGTTGTTGCGATCCAAAATTTAGGACATACGGATAATTGGTTAGAGAAAAATATGGGCATAGAGTGGCGTATCAAAAAAAACATGATCGATGTGATTTTTCAATACGAGTTGGGTCGAACAGAAATTGCCTTGGACCGTATCCAATCGCTGAAAAGGATTCACGGAGAATTATTTAAAACTAAAAAATACAGTAGAGTTGTTGTCTTTTTACGATTAATCAAAGAAGTGATTAAAAACCCACATGAAGTGCAATCAGCGGCTTATTTGGAAAAAGTAGAAACCTCATTCGAGTGGATAGAAAAAGAAAAGGAAGACTTGCAAGCCATGTCCTATTATGCATGGTTGAAGTCGAAGATGACCAAACGAGATTTTTATGAGGTGTTGTTGGAGTTGATTACAGGTAAAGTTTAAAATTGAGGTATAAAACTGATCCTCCCTTCCAATAATCCTGGATTTAACCGAACGGATTGAACTTAAAAACGTTATTCATTATAAAAGGATTACGTAAATTTGTAATGAACTGCAGATGCAGAAAGAAGAAAGGCGTATGTCAGAATACACAGCGGGGGACTTTTTAAATCAAATTGAGTTTCCTAAAGATCTCAGAGAGAAGTTTGAAATTGATCAACTTCCACAAGTCGCTGACGAGCTTCGTCAGTACATCATTGATGTTATTTCTGAAATCGGAAATTCACATTTTGGTGCCAGCTTGGGTGTAGTAGAATTGACAGTCGCTTTACATTATGCTTTTAATACGCCCGTTGATCAATTGGTCTGGGATGTAGGGCATCAGGCCTACGGCCATAAAATATTGACTGGAAGGAGAAATCAATTTCACACCAATAGAACCAAAGGCGGCATCAGTGGTTTTCCTAAAAGAAGCGAAAGTGAATACGACACCTTCGGTGTTGGACACTCATCTACTTCAATTTCAGCAGCTTTGGGAATGGCTATTGCGAATGATTATCAAGGTGATGAACGCCAGCACATAGCTGTGATTGGTGATGGATCGATGACGGCAGGATTGGCTTTCGAAGGATTAAACCATGCTGGTTTTACGAATAATAATATGCTGGTTGTCTTAAACGATAACTGTATGTCCATTGATCCAAATGTTGGTGCTTTGAGGGAGTATCTGACCGATATTACCACTTCTCATACATACAATAAAGTCAAAGATGAGGTTTGGTCGCTTTTGGGTAAAGTTTCTAAGTTTGGACCAAATGCGCAAGCTATTGTTTCAAAAATTAGTGGTGCTTTAAAGGGTTCTTTCTTAAAAGAAAGCAATTATTTTGAGTCGCTTAATTTCCGTTATTTCGGGCCTGTAGATGGACATGATACCATTGGCTTGGTCAATATCATGAAAGATCTCAAGGATATTCCTGGTCCAAAAATTTTGCATGTAATTACCGTTAAAGGAAAAGGTTATAAACCAGCCGAGGTAGGCAATCCAACGCAATGGCATGCGCCGGGTGTTTTTAATAAGGAGACCGGTGAAATAGTTAAAGTAATTCCAACCAGTCCTGTGCCACCAAAGTTTCAGGACGTTTTTGGTCATTCGATTGTTGAATTGGCAGAAAAGAATGAGAAAATTATGGGGGTAACCCCTGCAATGCCAACTGGCTGTTCATTGAATATCATGATGAAAGCCATGCCCGATCGTGCCTTTGATGTAGGAATCGCAGAGCAGCATGCTGTAACAGTTTCTGCCGGAATGGCTACTCAAGGTTTGGTGCCATTCTGTAATATCTATTCATCTTTTATGCAACGTGCTTATGATCAGGTTATACACGATGTAGCATTGCAAAATTTAAATGTCGTGTTCTGTCTGGATCGTGCCGGTTTTGTTGGCGCTGATGGTGCAACGCATCACGGTGCGTATGATATCGCTTATATGCGTTCTATTCCTAACATGATTCTCAGTGCGCCGATGGATGAATCTGAGTTACGTAACTTAATGTACACGGCCCAACTTGACAATATGGGACCATTTTCAATTCGTTATCCAAGAGGTAAGGGGGTAATACCAAAATGGAAAACACCTTTTAAAGAAGTTAAAGTTGGTACAGGTCGAAAGCTTAAAAATGGATCAGACTTAGCTTTCTTAACAATCGGAGCAATAGGTAATTTGACAACAGAAGCAATTGCTGA
This sequence comes from Crocinitomicaceae bacterium, assembly GCA_049611865.1. Classification (GTDB taxonomy): domain Bacteria; phylum Bacteroidota; class Bacteroidia; order Flavobacteriales_D; family Crocinitomicaceae; genus Crocinitomix. The sequence goes on from JBMZAY010000017.1 coordinate 53,171, forward strand.
ATTAGCTGCAGATGGTATTAGCGCTGCTCATTACGATATGCGATTCGTAAAGCCAATTGATGAAACCATCTTGCACGAAGTGTTCTCAAAATTCGATAAAGTAATTATTGTTGAAGACGGCTGTTTGATGGGCGGATTTAACTCGGCTATTCTCGAGTTCATGGCTGATCATGATTATAAAGCAAAAGTGGTTCGGTTAGGCATTCCAGATAAATTTGTCGATCACGGAACACAACAAGAATTATATGCCGAATGCTTCTACGATGTAAAAGCACAAGTTGCGTCAGCAAAAAAACTGATGCAAGGCATCATTATTAAAGCCTCTTCTTTGGTTGGATAAATGAAGCCGGATAGACCAGAAGCGTGTACTTCTTGTCAACGGGAATTGCCGTTGACTTTTCATCACCTTGTTCCAAAAAAAATGCATGAAAAGTATGCCGTAAAGCAATTGCACGGTGAAAAGGAATTGATTCATTATGGCGTGTGGCTTTGCAAAGATTGTCACAAGAAAATTCATCGGCTTTTTTCACACACTGATTTAGCGTTAAATTATTATACAATGGATCGTTTAATGCAACATCCGGATTTTGCCAAATTTGTGACTTGGGTAAGCAAACAGAGCAAACCGGTTAAGCGCACGCCTAATCGTCCAAGGCGATAGTCTATTGTCCAGGATTCAATAGAAGCCTTATCTTTGGCAGAAAAAGCATGTTAAAGCAGGTAATCTTTTTATTGACCATAGTTGTATTGATCGCTGGTTGTAACAGTGATTCTGGAAAATCAGATATGGAGTTAATCAATCAAAATGTCGTTGATTTTTTAATGCTAGAAGATTCAGTAGAAGTATCCACAGCTATTGAAGACACTGTTTACGTCGAAAACTTGAATGAAATGATTACTCAAACCGAAAAGAATTTAAATCTAATCGGTTTAGATCTGGATACATTGTCAAGTTTGATTGATGCCGTCGCTTATCAAAAATTGGCCATTCAAGAAGCAGCCAAAAATACCGCTGACATAACTGAAGATACATGGAAAGACTCTTTGCAAAAAATAGAAATTCAACTCTTGCAATTGCAATTGCAACAAGCACGGCTTGCCAATCAAGAAAATCAGTTTAAACAAACCAACCGGGTTTTATTTCAATTAAAAAGAAGCGTTTGGGCAAATGTTGCTGGCTTTCATGTTCGGGCAAAGTATGCCATTGAGAAAAACACCATTTCAATGGGACTGCTTTTGGATGCCAACATGAACGTCGTGGAATAGCTGGTATATCTTTGTGATATTGAATATTTAAAAATCGTCGCAACTTAGCTTGTGACGGTTTTTTTTGGACTTCGTACAACCCTTTTTAAACGACTTGCATCAGAGGAGTAAAAAAGGAAATGAAAAATGCAATCTTCTATTTAGTTGCCGCCCTTGTATCGTTCACCACGGGATGCATCAAATGCAACGAGCCAATTCCGGCCTGCGAACTTGAACCAGACTCGGGACCATGCGAGGCTTATATTCCTAAGTATTATTACGATTCAGCATCGGGCGAATGCAAGGAGTTTATTTGGGGCGGTTGTGACGGAACAGTTCCTTTTGATACCATGGAAGAATGTGAAAGCTGTATAGGATTAAAATAAAAAAACGATATGAAAAAAATAATTGGAATAATAGGCGTTTTACTGATTGCTGCGAGCTGTCAAGATAAAGTTCATTACAAGTACCTGTTGAATGTACCTGTGTATACTGAATACGAGACTTTTAGAAATGCTGGAGGATGGGAGAGCCCAAAGAGTATAGAAAATGATGGAGCTATTTATTACAAAGACCAGCATGTTTTTATGGTTGAACCGGATAAAGGAATACATTTTATAGACATTTCAGATCCATCCAACCCCGTTCAAACTGGATTCTTAAACGTTTGGGGAGCTTCCAGCATGGCTATCAGAGGACAATATTTATACGTAAATAGTTTTATCGATCTGGTCATCTATAATCTCTCAGATTATAATAATCCAGTTTTTGTAGATCGCTTAGAAGATGTTTTTCCAACAGCCTTGCCGCATTCTGAAGGCAATTATCCTTATGAACCCATAGATAAATCAAAAGGTGTTGTTACCAGTTGGACAGTCCAAGAAAAGAAAACAGAGGAGGGAGAAGAGTTGCCGACATTTGTTAACCCTGGTAATTGGGGTATACTCACTACTTTTGAAGATGCTTCATTTGGACTTGGAGAAATAGGAACTGGGCAAAATGGTATAGCTGGATCGATCAGCCTATTCACGATTATTGATGATTATTTATATGTAATTGAAGAAGGTCAATTCTTACATCCATTTGACATTTCTGATCCTGCATCGCCGAATAAATTTGAGCAAGTCAATGTTTGGGGTGATGTTGAGACCTTGTTTCCTTACGAATCCTATTTATTCATGGGTACACCAACGGGTATGATCGTATATGGTACTGAAAATCCTACGATACCCGCTTACGTATCTTCGTTGAGTCATGCGAGAGGTTGTGATCCCGTTGTGGTGCAAAATGATTATGCCTATGTCACTGTTCGATCAGGTGGTCCATGCGGTGGAAACATAAATCAATTGGATGTAATTGATATTTCTAGCATCTATTCACCGGAGCTTAAAGCCAGTTTCAATATGAAAAATCCACATGGTTTAGGTATTGATGGTGATCGACTGTTTATCTGTGATGGTAAGCAAGGGTTAAAAGTTTTTGACGCATCTAATCCTTTTGAAAGCGGAAATCATTTATTGCATCAGTTTAAGGACATACAAGCGACGGACATAATTCCTTTGGATGGATTGGCCTTGGTTTCAGGTCATGATGGTCTTTTTCTGTATAGCTATGCTGACCCAGCGAATATTTATGAACTAAGTAAAATAGAATTTTAATGAAAAGAATAGGATGGATAACAGGCATTGTGATGCTGGTTTTGATTTCTTGTAGTAAAGAAGAATCAAGCGAATGCGAATCAGGTATCAATGGAACAATGGTTGATTTAAATGGATTAGACGGATGTGGATTTGTCATTGAATTGGATGGGGGAGAACGACTCGAGCCTATTAATTGGGATGCCTTCGAAATTGAGCAAGAGGATGGAAAGGCCGTTGTTTTCGAGTATCACGAAGTAGAAATGGCTTCCATTTGTGTGGTGGGCAAGACCATCGAAATAGATTGTATAACAGAAAAATAACAGCAATGAAAAAAGGAATTATTGTTCTATTCACTGGGTTAATCTTAGTGGCATGTCAAAAGAATACTGAACCTGTAATTTATGATCAGGATGATCTCACAATCCGATTGCTTGAAGTTGAAGATACACGCTGTCCTGAAGATGCCATGTGCGCTTGGGAAGGAAATGCCACTGTAATGATGAGGGGAGAACACAACGGTAATGTTGAGGATTTTACATTGAATACATACGGCTCGGATGAATATCCAAACAAAATTGATTTATGGGAATTTGAAATCACGTTGAATGATTTGACGCCTTATCCTAAAACAGCAAATGATGAAGTGAAATTGAAAGATTATGATGTTTCATTAACCGTTCAGAAATAATAAATAAGATTAACCATGAATAAACTAAAAAAAATCACACTGCTTTGTATATTGATAGTTGCGGGCGGAATAACAGGTAATGCACAAGTCGATGAGCCTGCTGAAGTTAGCAAAACAAGAGCTTTAATTAAGCCTGGTTTTTACAATCGCACTAGTTTGGGTCTACTGGGAGGAAGTGATGCTTCATTTTCGTTTAACACGATAAATGGGTATCAATTCGGAAACAGAATAAGTGCTGGAATTGGCATGGGTTTCGAAAACTTTTTTGGGACAGGTTATGTGCCTGTTTTTGTTGAAGGAAGTTATCATTTTCTGCCTACTCAAACGGGGCCATGGGTTAGTTTGATGACAGGTTATGCGGTTCCGACTGAACAAATGGGATCGAATCGAGGGGGCTTTACCGCTGGAGGGAAATTGGGGTTTGATTTTTCTATAAATGAGCACGTCAGTATCATGACAGCATTGGGATATCGATATGCTCATATACAGTCGAATGTTCCATGGAACCCTTGGGATAGCTTTTTTATGGTCTCCGATATTAACCGATTTGATTTTCGATTTGGATTAATCTTTCGGCAGTAACCATAAGATAAACTCAATCAACCAATAAGATTATGTAATTTGCCGTTATAAAGTATATAGAAGAGGTTGGCTATTAGCACTTTTAAAACACATACAAATGAGGCCTTAGTAATTGCTTGTTTAGAGAACAACAGACAAGCACAGCAAGAGCTTTATTACCGTTTTGTTGGGATGATGAAAGGGGTTTGTATGCGGTATGCAAAGGATGAAATGGAAGCAGAAGATATTTTGCAAGAAGCTTTTATCCACGCATTTAAACAGTTAGAGAAATACGAACAAAAGGGATCATTAGGAGGATGGTTACGACGATTAACGGTGAATAAAGCATTAGAGTTCTGTCGTAAGAATGCAAGTTTTCAGAAGGCAAAGGATGGCCTAGGAATTTTGCAATCCGAATCGACGCAGGTTGATGATACTATTTTTCAGCAAATTGGACTGGATGCTTTAGTGGCGAAAATTCAATTATTACCGGCAGGTTATCGCACCGTGTTTAATTTATATGCTGTTGAAGGATTTAAACATAAAGAAATCGCAGAAAAAATGGGGATTTCCGTTGGAACTTCAAAATCACAATACAGTCAAGCACGGCAACAATTAGCTGATATGATTCAGCAAGAGCAAGAAGAAGAATTAAAACGAATGGCGTATGCAAAACGTTGACAATAATGGCTTTTTAAATGACCGTTTTGACGGTTATTCAGCAGCTCCCACAGATCAACTTTGGGGGGAAATAGCTGATGGCTTAGGGACAGATAAAAAGAAGAAAAGAGGCATTTTATGGTGGTGGATGGGTGCAGGACTAGCAGCTGTTTTGGTTACAGGATATTTTATGTTGCCACTCATTTCTGCCGATCAGAATTTATCATCAAGTTCTAGCGTGGAGTCCTTGGATAATGAATTAACAATTGCGGACCAAATGGGCGAAAAATCTTCTCATCAAGACGTAAACCAAATTAATGCTGTTGAGGGTCTTAGCCCAGTTTCGAATCAATCATCAAATAACACATTATATAATCAACAATCAGACGTAACGAGCAAAAAAAACACAACGAATCATTTATCTCAAACGGATGAGTCCAAAGACGATGTGACACCTTCAAATCAAGTGTTTCAAAATGAGGATGTCGTTGATGAAAAGTATGATTTTGTCTCAAGACAGCCTATTGAAAAGCATGCTTTACAAGTTTCCGGTCAAAAAAGTAAGAATCCGTCTGATTATAAGCAAAAGCTCTCTGATGTGTCTAAAACGCATACGGAGTTGGTGGATATTCCTGCTCATCACCCCGAGTTAATAGATGTAGCGATTCCATCAGTTGGGTTGGGAATTCAAATTTCTCCTATCCCGTTTAAAAAAGGAACGTGGGAGTGGGGCCTAGGGCTTAATACATGGCACGCTTATGGCAACACATCCGATGAGTACACCTTATCTGACGTGGAAATAACCGAAGAAATAGAAATGTTTTCAACTTCGCCTGATCAACTTTCGGCGCGTCGAAACCTCGGAATGAATGGTTATTTGGGCTATCATTTAAGCGAAAGAGTTAGGCTTTTTACTGGATTAAATTTAGAAGCAACGCGATATCGAATACCCGAAATGGGAAGCGGAACTTTTATTGCCAGTGAGGAGACTGCGGTTGTTACATCCAACCAAGTCAGATTATATGCCGTTGGGGTTCCTATTGGTTTGGAATTTGACCTCATTGATCGTTCGAAATTCTCCATGGCGATTGGATTATCGTATTTGAATGAAATGACGCTACACGAGCGTTTTAAACCAATTTATGACGCTAATTATGCCGGAGCCACTGTCAGTGGAAAAAGCTCTTTCTTTGATTACAGAGGAGCTATCGGAGCACATTTAAACTTCAATTATCATGTGAACCGTGATTTTAGAATAAATTTAAAACCTGGTTTACGAAACTATTTTGGAGCGCAACCAAATACGACTTTTCTCTTGCCAAATCGACAATTGTGGTTTGGAGCATCAATTGGGTTTGTCAAAAGTTTTTAATGAAAAAGAGTAGTTCAATTTCTCAGACTACCCTTCTTTATTACATTTCTATTTCTCGGCTGAAAACTTGTCCAAGCTCATCCAAAGCTTTTGTCAATTGAGCAAAATCTTTGATTACATAGTACTCTTCTTGGAGTACATCAGTATCAAAAGCATGATGTATGATGGCTTGCAGGTCAAAAGGCAAGAACCTGCATTCAGCATAGGCAACACGATTGGTTTCACCATACGATGACATAATTCTGGCACCATAAGACAAAATATTATCGGCTGATTGAATAACGCCGAACTCGATTGTGAACCAGTATAGACGTTGAAATGCTTTTACCGCAAAGGGATGCGATTTAAACTGTGTCCCCAATTGACCAAATCGCTGTGCAAAATTTGAAAATTCTGGATCAGCAAGTAAAGGAATGTGTCCAAAAATGTCGTGGAACATGTCGGGTTCCTCCAAATAATCTAACTGTTCCATTGTCCGCAACCAAGTTGAGGAACAAAATTGTTTATTGGCGAGTAATACAAAAAAGTCTTCAACTGGAATAAGTCCTGGAACAACTTCAATTTTCCAACCTGTTGAGGTCTTAAACCATTCACCAATTTTTTCAAAATCAGGAATGCTGTTTGCATTTAATACCGGAGCCATTTTATCCAAACAATTCAGGTATCGTTTGCTTCCTTTTCTTGCTAGGTTTTCTACTTGTCGGTTGAATAGCGTCTGCCAAACTTTCAGATCCTCCGAGGTGTACGTTTCTAAATTTTGTTTCATTACAAAAATAATTGTGGTATCCCTGGGAGCTGCTTAAAAAAATAACCGGTTCCCAATGGAAACCGGTTTATAATCTTTATGCCGTATGCATGCAAAACTATTCGGCCCCCTAATCGGAAGTCGAATAATAATACGTGCTATGGTTATTCTTCATTTGCATGAGTGTCGACAAATTTATAAAAATATTTCACTTCTCATGTTAAGCAAATATTATTCCATCTAAAACATGATCTCATTGTAAAGAAATGAGGTTTTCCAGATCGATTAAGTATATTTGTGGCGAAAATTATGGGTGAATGAATCTTATAAAATTATGATTCCTGAACCGACAACCGGATTAAAAATGGCAACACAAGAAGATAACCTGAAAGATATTATCGGACATGCAAAGGAATATGGATTTGTATTTCCATCCAGTGACATTTACGATGGTTTGAGTGCAACCTATGACTACGGTCAATTAGGTGCAGAGCTCAAGAACAACATCAAAGAGTATTGGTGGAAAGCAATGGTTCACATGCACGAAAACATAGTAGGGTTGGATGCTGCCATTTTTATGGCACCACAAACCTGGAAAGCTTCAGGTCATGTTGATGCCTTCAATGACCCTTTGATTGATAATAAGGATTCGAAAAAGCGATACCGTGCCGATGTTTTGGTAGAGGATCATATTGAAAAGATTAGGGCTAAAATTGATAAAGACGTTGCTAAAGTATTAAAACGTTTTGGTGACGATTTTAACGAAGCTGAATTTAGAGCAACGAATCCAAATGTCTTGAGACGTCAAAAACAAATCGACGAAATTGAAGACCGCATGCGTGAAGCACTCGAAAATGAGCGCCTCGACGACATGAAACAATTGATTGAGGATTTAGAAATTGCCTGTCCATTGAGTGGGTCAAAAAACTGGACGGATGTAAAGCAATTCAACCTGATGTTTTCAACTGAATTAGGTTCGGTATCAGGTGAGTCAGCGAAAATCTATCTTCGCCCAGAAACGGCTCAAGGTATATTCGTGAATTACCTCAATGTTCAAAAGTCTGGCCGAATGAAAATTCCTTTTGGAATTGCACAAATCGGTAAAGCCTTCCGTAACGAGATTGTAGCGCGACAATTCATTTTCAGAATGCGTGAGTTTGAACAAATGGAGATGCAGTTTTTTGTGCGTCCGGGAGAGGAAATGAAATGGTATGAGTACTGGAAGGAATTCCGCATGAAATGGCACAAGTCACTTGGATTTGAGGATAGTGCATATCGTTTTCATGATCATATCAAATTGGCACATTATGCCAATGCAGCTGCGGATATTGAGTTTAAGTTCCCAATGGGTTTTAAAGAGCTTGAGGGAATTCATTCACGTACCGATTTTGATTTAAAGCAACACGAAGAACATTCCGGTAAGAAATTGCGTTATTTCGATCCGGAGATCAATGAATCGTATGTTCCGTATGTCGTTGAGACTTCAATCGGATTGGATCGTATGTTCTTGGCTGTATTGTCGAAATCATATACATCCGAAACGTTAGAAGATGGATCAAGTCGAATCGTTTTGTCTATTCCACCAGCATTGGCACCATACAAGGTTGCGGTGATGCCATTAACAAAAAAGGACGGACTTCCGGACAAAGCACGTGCGATTATTGACGACTTGAAATTAGATTTTAATTGTCAATACGACGAGAAGGATTCTATCGGAAAGCGCTATCGTAGACAAGATGCCATTGGTACACCTTATGCGGTAACGGTTGATCATCAGACCTTAGAGGACAATACAGTGACGATTCGTGATCGTGACACCATGAAGCAAGAACGTGTTTCGGTTACTGATTTACCGGGCATTATTGATGCTAAGGTGAGCATGCGAAAGCTACTAAAAGCTTAGATTATTTAAAATAATCGCGCATGGGTTCGAAATAATGATCTTCCCAGCCCTTTTTGTATTGCTCGCCGTTCTCAGAGAGGTTGGTATGAATCAATGTTAACTCCGTTTGATTTCCGTCATCTTTTAATATAAGCTCAATTTGAGAATCTGGCTCGTTGTCTAAAAACTCAGAGGTTCTCCAAGATTGCACAATGCGCTTATTGGGCTCCAAAGCAAGGTTTTCCCCTTCGATATAGTCATCCCAAGCGGTAAAATGATCACCAACCTGATTTGTGATTGTTGCCTCACCACCTGTCATGGCCGAATGTCCTTCAATTGAAAGCCAGGCTTCATAGACATCCTTGGGAGAAGCGTTAATTTTTGTTTTGAGTGTAAATTCCATGGGGTTCGTATTTCCCCAATTTACTTATTTGTTTTGGTTTTTAGCACTTTTTCCCTTTCTTGGGTGAATTTGAAAGGTTCTTGAAATTTGAAAGACGAAGCCGCTCCCGCGGCTATAGGTGTCGAAAATGTATTCCCTAATTTGAGTATTGTTTTCGTATACTCTTAATGTATGCTTGGTTGATTCTAATACAAAATGACCTTGTTGATAAGCCATATTTAAAGAGAAGAGGTATTTCTTTCGAAAATATAAACTAGTTGCTACGCCCGCCGACATAAAAGTTGAAAACCGATTGATCCCATACAAGACATGATCAGCGTCTATACGATCTGATTCACCCGAAAACGAACTAGAGAAGAGTAAATAGTCTTCTTGTGTATAATCGTTTTTTTTTGGTACGTTCTGAAATTTCATCCCTCCACCAAGTACCAAGTATTGTAAGTCTTCAAACGAATGTGTACAAGAGATAGTCAAAATTAAGTCATAAATTC
>JBMZAY010000018.1:0-56892 GCA_049611865.1 Crocinitomicaceae bacterium
CTCAGAGTTTTTCAACCCCATGTTTTTCCATGATTGTCCTGCATCGGTTGATTTGTAAACACCATCTCCATACGCCACAGAACGTTGGTTGTTATTCTCTCCTGTACCCACCCATACAGTTGAAGTTTGATTGGGATCAATGGTAATACAACCTATCGAATATGAACCTTCCCCATCAAAAATGGGTGTAAAGGTTGTTCCGTGGTTGGATGTCTTAAAAACACCGCCTGAAGCAATCGCCAAATAGAATTCATTATTATTATCCGGATTGACAGCCATATCGGCAATTCGACCAGCTGTTAGGGCCGGACCGATATTTCGCCATTTTAATCCGGATACGATTCCAGCGTTTAACCCTTTCTCTTCTGCAGATTTATCTTTCTTTTGAGCAAATGACACTGTAGTTGTCATTCCAATAATCATCAAGAGGAATATTTTTTTCATAATTTTTTTGAGATTCGTTAAAATTCGATTGAGTTGATCCAATCGAATTTATTATATACATAAATCACTGGTTTAGCCAACCCTCAAATTTAGGAATTATAATATGAAATCGAAGACCAAACGAAGCGTAATTGACAAACGTTTAGAAAATGATTTAAACGGTCTCCCTACTCGATTACCAATTGCTTAACCAAACTTCCATTGCCATCCGAGATCTCTAATTGATAGACTCCAGAAGACAAATCATGAACTGGAATTTGATACCCTTTGTCGGTTTTAATGCCGCTACCAATATAAACGCTGCGACCAGTAGCATCATAGATTTTAAACTGAAACTGATTCAGTGAATGAATCGATTTTAAGAACACCCAATCCTTTGCTGGGTTAGGATAAACATCAACATCAGAAGGTTGGTATTGATCAATACCATAGGTATCTGTTACCAGAATGGACGCATGAGCTGTATCATTAGGGCAATCACCATTAATGGCAATCAAAGCAACTTCAAAAGTGCCTAATGCAGTATATTCATGCCATGGATTTTCATCAGCAGAAAACTCACCATCACCAAAACTCCAATAATAACCATCCGCATTAAGAGAGCTATTATCAAATGTAATTGTAGCATCTTCAATAGGAATAATCGTTGCACTTGGCTCAAACAAAGCAATCGGAGCAGCGTCAATATTAACCGCAACAGAAAGTATTAAGGTGTCCTCTCCTCCAGGTCCAGTAGCTACTAATGTTACAGGATATATACCCGTTAGAGGGAATGTAACATAAGGGTTGACCGCAGTAGAATATGATGGTGTTCCATCTGGGATAAACCATTCATAAGAAACGGCATGCATACTACTATTTTCAAGCAATACCGAATCTGCACCACAAAGATTTATGTTTTCTGCAATAAAGTCTGCTACTGGAGGTTCTGTAGGTTCAATTAACAATTGGCCATCAGAAAACACGGTGTCTGACAATAATCCAGCACCATTCTCTGCGCAAATCGAAAAATAGTATGTCTCTCCAAATGTCAATTCTAATCCATCATGAACGACTGTGTCAGCATACCAATTATCTGTCCATGAAACAATATTCGAATCACCAGGTGTTGTTCCAATTGCGTACCAGTATCTTGCTAATCCAGAATGGGTATCAAAACTATTTGCCCAATTCGCCGTCAACTCCGTGTTTGAAGTCGTTGTAGCAATATCATCGGCTAGTCCGTCATTCACCCAATCAATAGCAACAGGTGGTGTCCAATCCAAATCAATCAACTCAGAACCAATTGTTGAAACATTCTTTGCCGAATCGACCACAATCGATTTGACTTTACAAGCTGGTGTGAACGGATCCGGGTTTTGATAGCGCGCATCACCAGCTGGACCTACCAAGACTGTCTCAGCCTCTGAACGGCTATGATATATTTTGAAATTGTTGATATAGTATGTTGAATTTCCAGATCGGAAAGACACGGCATCCCCCGTGGTAATTGGTTCCGCATCTATCCAAGACAATTCATGGACATTATTAATCCATACATCAATTTCTCCGGTTTCCTTGTCATACGTCGTTTTGAAGTCATACCACAAATCAGGCGAAAAAGCGTATTCTAAATCCTCTACCAACTCAAAAACATCATCGGTTACTTTATAAACTTGCAACTTGTTGTCATCCTCTCTAAACCAGACAAAATAAGAGTTACCCCTATTGGTTAAGGTTGCATCATCACACATGAAATGTAAACCTGCTCTTTTATTATCTCCCACTCCACTCATTTTTCCAGCCCAATGATAGAGGTAACGATCATAGTCATTCTGATTGACATCCGCGTAAATATTTGTATTCCCGTTATCCTCATTACTTTGTCTTAGCACCTCGTCAAATATATCCCAGTCACCTGAAACTGATATCCATTCAGGATGGATGACTAAATCAAAATTATCTGAAAAGTAGCCTCTATCAGCATTTGCTCTCCATTCAACACCATCATAGTCTATAACCTGAATGTATTGCTTGTGGATGCCTGAACCGAGTGAATCATCTTCATCTTCAAAGAAGGCTTCAAAATCTTCCGTATACCAAGTAGCATCGACTAAAACTTCTGTTGTTGGGGCTATTTCATCCCCGATTCCGTCTCCGATCGTAGAAGACCAATTGATTTCCCAACCAGGGCGTGTAATGCCGCAATCTGATCTAAATTCGAGTAATATTGATCCTCCAGAAGAAGTAATAATATCATCAATATCAGTTCCTGTATAGGTTCCAATTAGCGGTGCGTCTAGGTTATCACCATCATAAATCCGAAGATAATCCCAATCTAATTCCAGGTCAAAACTAATAACCGATAAAGTAACCGTACTAGCTCCATCAGGAGCAATCAAATAAAGAAAACGTTCGTCATTTTCGTAATCTTCTGCAGCACCACCTGAATCAAATAATGTACCCGTTGAAGCTGTATATTCATAAACGGCAGGATCATCATTAATTAGCTGATAATAATGTTCCCAATCCCAATGAATCCCGGGATCTGTATGTGATGCTCCAGGAAAATGCTGATGTCCTTTTATTTTAGTACAAGCTCCGATGGTTAATACACCGGCTGTTGCTACTCCATGATAGGTTCTCAACGGATTGATTCCGTATCCACTTTCAGTGATATCTCGCACTAAATCTGACGATGATGTATAGAGCGCCTCTGTATACCAAACAGGATCGTCAACATAACCTTCATGTTCAATCCCAATTGTGTAGGGATTTTCAGAACCGACATGCCAACCTTTGTCCGCCTCTAAAAGCATCTGTGTGACCTGACCATCCGAAGACCGAACGACATAATGATAGGAAACATTCGAAGCACAATTCTGCGCCCATGAAATTGCTCCGGCATACGAACCTTGTATTGTATGTACCGTTACTGCCGAAATAGGTGTGCCAGACCGAGAACTATAATTACAAGCTGGTGTTGCCACCCAAAGTGCAGGTCCATACTCATCCGTACGATCCATGGATTCAAATTCCCTGCCATCCTCGCCTATTACAGCTTCTGTCGAAACAAGAATTTTTTGGGAACGGAGCATATCTAAATTTTGCTCACCATAAATGCTCAGTAGATCAATTTCATAACTTGGAAATTCGAATAAAGTCTGATATCGTTCAGTCATTAAAAACCGGAAGACTTCATAAGTAAAACTGCTCAACGCATAATCACTTGCATTATTTTTATACCATGGAATTTCAGATAAGGTTTTCAATAGCTGATCATGTCCTCTAAAATCGATGGTCGCGGTTCTGGTTCGGCGCATTAATTTTTCATAAGCAATCGCATAGGCCTCAATATTATCAGCTGGATTTTCAATAATGTCGTTTCGATCAATTTCAGACAACCTTGCTACAAAATCCAAGTTGTTTCGAAAATAACCTTCACCATCTTTTGTTAATCCCATGACTCCTTTTACTTGGGGCAATCCCAAACAACCGTGGTTATTACCGGTTATGTGCTGAATTCTGGTTTGCGCGAAAGCTACAGCTTCTAGCAATCCATTCGGAATGATTGGATGCCGCTCATAAGTAACATCAAATAGATCAGCATAATTAGCGGTTAAATTCGCTTTAGCAGAAGTAGAAAGGGAAAAGGCCATAAACAAGCCTAGTAATAATGTGGAAATCCTATTATTCACGCATTCAAATTGGTTGGTTATATCTATTGCACCGAATTACAATTTTTCAGTTCGTAAAGCTATGAAAATTAAGCTAAAACAGCATGAACGTATTGTTAAATCTAACGCTTAACAATCGCCGGAAAACAGATCATCTAATTGTTAAATCGTTTAAGAAAGGTGCTGTTCGATGAAATAATAAATAAGGATTAATATGCACCGTTATACTTTCGCATAAACCACTCCACAGCAAAGAGCAATAGTACCAAAAATAAGATCCATTTATAATCAATTAGATCATTAAACTCCTTTTCTTGGTATACGACAGTGACCATGTCCTCCCTCTCCTTGAGTTCTTTTTCTAGCTTATCCAACTGGTCAGGGAAATAAAAAGTACCACCAGATTGACTGGCCATACTTCTTAATAATCGATGATCAGCCACTGGATTGAGAAATTCTATTTTAATCTCGCGCACCAGGAAAGTTCCTGATTTCTGATATCTTTTTCCTTGAAAATTGGTTTGAGCCGTCCAAGTATATACACCTTGACTTAAGGCTCCCAAATTCAATTGGTAAGCATCTCCTGTTCGGACAAAGAATGATTCAAATTCCTTACCCTCCGCGTTTTCGTATTTAAATATAACCTCAGGTTCATTAATCAAGTCATAAGACTGGTTATAAAGCATCGCTCCAATTTTAACGGGTTCATTTTCTGTGAACTCGTTTTCTAACTGAACCTTAAACGGATCTCTATTTTCCTTTACAGCAAGGTAAGTAATCATCTTACCGATTAAGTCTTCGAATTGATTTGTGTTTTTATTTTTAAGTTGATCGAACAATCGCCATCTCCAGATACCTTCTCCCATAATTATGCCGTACCGACTGGATTGTTTCTGGGTAAAATAAACCAATGGCTGATCTAATTGTATATTACCTACTTTTTGATACGCAAGTATGTCTAGGGCATTACTGAATTCTAGATTACCGAATGGGGCCTCCAGCGGCGGTGCTTGAGACAATAATCTTAATGTGTTCTCTGACAATAAGATCTCTTTATATGCCGCATTATGTTTAAAGCCTACCGATTCAAAATCAGAAGCTCTTCCACTAAACCCGATTCCAATATTTTGCAGCGCTCTTAGATCAGATTTTGTTCCGTTAATAAATAATGCTGGGCGCTGCCCCTCTCTTAAAGCTTTATCTAATTTTTGATTGACGTTAGCGTAATTATGCAATACAAGTAGATCATATTTTCCTATATCCTCTACTTCATCCAATAATACTACATCTACTTCATAGTTTTTATTCTTAGCAATGACAGACTGCAACGCACCAATATCGGGATGAGAACCGTTGTGAGCAATGAGGATTTTCTGTCTTCCGTCTATCACTTCCATGTAGAAGTTTGCAACATTGTTCTTTTCACTGTATTCTCCATCGAGAACTGTTACTTTAACGGTATATTTCACAAATCCTTTTTGCCCAGCCTTTAATTGATAGGACAGGCTCTTCTGATCAAATTCATTGTCGAAAGTAATACTTTGTTCTTTTAATGATTGATCCCCTTTATAAATACCTACACGAACTTCTTCGTTCTGACACATGGTCTGCGATATCGTAATCGCTACAGGAAAATCATTGCCTAAAAATGCTATTTCATTATGTTGCACCCGATCAATTCGGACATCCTTGACTGCATTCGTGTCTCCCATTCCAATTGTGAAAACAGGCAGGAAACTCCTTCTTGTGGTTGCATATATTGGATTAGCCCCTTGGTTGTATAAACCATCAGATGCAACAACGACCGCTCCAATATTACGGTTGGTATATTGATCAAAAATCCCGTTGAAAACATTTGATAAATCAGTCGATTTTCCAGTATAATCACCATTAAAGCCTGGTCTGACTTCTGAATCAAAATCGTATGTGATTACGTCAAAATTATTAGCTAAACTAGTTTTTAGTTGAGTCAAATCCTCTAAATATTTCGTTTTATAGAAAGAAGAGTCTTTGGAGAGTAAAACGGATGCCGAATTGTCATTTGCAATGAAGAGTAGTGGTTTCTCCTTTCGCTCAGCAAATTGTTCTAGTATGATACCTATCAACAGTACCATAAAAGTCAAAACACTCAAGAATCTGAATCCTGCCAAAACCCATTTAAGTTTTGGGTGAACCTCATGCAAAACTTCATCCTTACTATAAAGAAAAAAGGCGTAAAAAAACGCCAGTATGACGGCCAAAAAAATCCAGCCCGGATGATATGTAAATAAAAAGTTCAACGTGTTTCAGGTAAAATTAGTCATTCTATTTTTTATGCCGACAAATAATCTATTTTTCATTTCCTAAATCCGCGGGCATTTGTATTTTTAGGAAAATTTTAACCGGCATATGAATTTCTTTCAGCTTTTAGGACTGGGGTACAAGAATTACATTAAAGGTATTCAATTCCTCATACAACATAAGTTGTATTGGTTTGCCTTGTTTCCACTCATTCTATTTGCAGGAATCTACTGGTTAGGTTTGTATTTTGAAGCATTAGAATATTCCATCGGTTACGAAATCAAAAGCAAAGCAAAAGATTTAGAGACCATGCGTGAAGTAACGTGGAAGTCTGTTAAAATGTTGTTTTTCGATTCTTTACACATCGTTTTTACGAAATTTACGCTTTACATTGTTGTGATTGTTTTGTCCCCCATATTAGCCTTGTTGTCTGAACGAATTGAAAAGATATTGACAGGCAACAAGTACAAATTTGGTTTGCGACAGTTAATTCATGACATTAAACGTGGTATGCGTATTGCTTTGAGAAACATCCTCTGGGAATATACATTTATTGTTATCATATTGGGAATTGCATCATTTTTTGGAGGCACGGTTAAAAACGTCTTGATCTTCTCCATTCCTGTAGCGATTGGTTTTTATTTCTATGGTTTTGCATTCATCGATTATATCAATGAAAGACGTCGCTTAAACATTCAACAAAGTATCTATTTCGTCTCCAAACGAAAGGGTTTAGCAATCGCTATAGGTAGTATTTATTCGATCTTTTTCTTGTCCTTCTATTATGTCTTTAGGTCATACCCTACTTTGCCTAGTGCAACAAGTGCACAATTATTATGGGGCAGCATACTTGTCGTTACTTTTATTCTGGCCGCGTTTGCTCCAATTTTAGCAATTACATCTGCTACATTATCCATGCACGAGTTAGTTGATTTAAGTGAAAATGAATACGCTATTAAGGGTGAGCCCAACCAAGTAATCCCTGAGGATCACGAATCGGATCAAATCATAACATCAAAAGATTTAGAAGAAGATGAGTAAGCCTTGGTGAAGGCGAGCATTTTTTTTCTATTTTTAGAACTTGTAAAACTATGGATGACAAATCCATGAACCTTATCATTGATAAAGAGAGATAAACGACTAGAATATGAAGTGGACTTTAACCTTATTATTTGCGGTAACCCTTTCAACTGGATTTGGCTTTTCACCGCCCGATACAACATCAAATGTTATTGAAAAAGGAACGGCACTATACTTGATTTCGGAAGGTAAACGTTTTTATAACGAAGGGCAATATCGACTTTCCTTGGTGAAGTTCAGAGATGCTTTGGGCAAAGATAAAGGTAATGCAGAGGCCACTTATTGGCTTGGTGAATGTCACTTGGCTCTTGGAAATTACGAGAAAGCGATGGGCTATGTTGAAGAAGCCTTAAACAAAGACGAAGAAGTTCATGAAGAAGCGCGCAATGTTTTGGCCACTTGTCAACACCGCATGGGGCTGCTTGAAAAAGCTGTCACCAACTATGAACTCGCCTTGGGAGTGCTTCCAAAAAACACGTCTAAATTATTGAAAGTTGAATTTCATAAGGCTGAAGCGCAACGTGCAATGGAAATGATGAAAACACCAGTAAATGTGAAGGTTACTTGTTTACCGTCAGAAATCAATACCGCTTTTGAAGAAACTGCTCCTGTATTAGCACCAGATGGAAAATCATTCTATTTTGTTTCGAGAAGGGCAGACAACAAAGGTGGCGGAATTAGTCCTGGAGATCAACGGTACTTCGAGGACATCTATGTAAGTTTTTGGAATGAGGAAACAAAAAAGTGGGATAAGGCGACAAATTCAGCAGACATTATTAATCGTGTGAATACGGAAGGAATGGATGCCATCAGTCATATTTCACCTGACGGTAAAACGATGTACATGACTATAAACACTATGGTCATGGATAAACCAAAACCAAAAACAAGACATTCTGACATTTTCGTATGCCGTCTCAATAGACGTGGTACTTGGAATTCACCAAAAGCAATAGGAAAACCGATCAATACACTTTTATTTGACGCGGCCGTAAGTTTTACAGCGGATGAGGGCACCGCTTATTTTGTTAGTGAGAGACCTGGAGGGTTCGGGCGATCTGATATCTGGGTATCCTACAAGGAAGGAAATGGCTGGTCTAAACCAGAAAACCTTGGCGATTCGATTAATACCGATGGAAACGAAACTACAGTCTTTGTTTCAAGAGATGGTGAACAATTATTCTTTAGTTCGACTGGTCACGAAGGAATGGGAGGTTATGACGTATACGTAGCCACTAAAAACGGCGATGGATGGAATGCTCCTGTTAACCTAGGCTACCCGATTAATACTGTTTCTGACGAAACGCATTTTGTTTACTACCCGGAACTTAAAAAAGCTTTTTACTCAACTTTCTCCTCAGCAGAAAATGGAGGAAATGGCGCTCGTGATATATTTGAACTGGATATGAGCAATTACGTTTGGCCTGAAAAAGAATAAGTTTAATCGACAAAAGAAAATATTCGTCGAAAAAGGTCTATGGATTTTCATTTTGATCCTAGAATAACTTAAATTTATACGGAATGACAGCTTCCAACTTAAAACAACTCCGATTAACCCTAAGTTTCGTTTTAGGTATTATTTTTTCGACATCAGGGTATTCGCAAGCCCCTGATACGCTGAAAAGTGTTATGCGTCCCCGAATTGGTCTGGGCACAGGAGTTATGACGTATTATGGGGAGGTTCAAAACTATCAAAATCAATTTGCACCTACGGTGAATCGATTTGGAGGCACTTTGTATGCGAATGCACCCGTAACACGAATGTTCAATCTAGAATTCACGGCAAGCTATGCAAAGATCGCTGCGAATGAAAGAACGCTTAAGCGAAACTATAATTTCGAGTCACGTATTCTAATGGGATCTGCGATATTATACTATAATTTCTATCCGCTATTTCAACCTAAAAGGCAATATTTTCACCCCTTTATCGGAACGGGTATTGCGTCATTTGAATTTTTGTCCAAAACTGATCTTTATGACGCCAATGGTAATATGTACTACTATTGGTCGGATGGTTCAATTATGAACATGGATGAAAGTGATCCATTAGCACCTTCTCTTGCGGAGCCAATTGTTCGTGATTATACCTATGAAACTGACTTGAGAGAACTGAACATTGACGACCTCGGTAAATACCGGGAGCAAAGTTTTGCGATCCCTTTAGCAATAGGTGCTGAATGGCATTTATCACCGCGTTGGGATTTTAGAGTAGCTACAACCTATTACTTCACGTTTACCGACTTAATTGATAATGTATCCCCGGCTGGAACGGGAATTCGGAAAGGTGATGAGAAATTTGATCGTTTATTATTCACTTCTGTTGGCTTGAGTTATGATCTAAAGATCAAACGAAAAGCTGCTGGAGATACAACATTAATGGATGAGGACGGAATTCCTTTATATGCATACTATGATCCGAATGACTTTGATAAAGATGGTGTCATCGATGCTTTGGACAAATGTCCAGCAACACCGCTTGAGGCATTGGTAGACACCAGCGGATGTCCGCTTGATGGTGACAAGGATGGTGTGCCAGATTATCGTGACGATGAACCAAATACACCTTTGGATAATTTCGTAGATGAGTTTGGTGTTACAATTACAGAGGATGACATTGCCAATCATCTGCGCCTGTATTACGACTCTACAGGATACGAGCACGAATTTGAAGAGTATCGAACTGAGGTGATCTTGAATCGCGAAGGACATGTTTCGATCAAAAGACCGGACAGAAAGAAGGAAGGGCTCACTTACGTTATTGTAGTTGGAAAAGAACAAAAGGATGTCACGGTAAACGATCTACATAAATACCTTGGATACAATGAGTATAGTACTATCACCAAAGGTGACACCGTATATTACACACTTGGAACTTTTAGTTCTATAGAAGAAGCCGTCGCTGCAAAAACCGGATTAGAAGATGAAGGTGTAGAAGTTGGAGACATTGGGCGTAATGCTAACAATGGAGAAACAATTCTCTCCGTAGACAATAAAGTCATTGAAAAGGTAGAACGTGTGAACATTGAAGAGGGTCGTGAAGGACCTGATTACAGCCAACCAAAACGAATGTTCCGCGTGCAATTAGGTGCATTCAGTAAGAAAATTGACACAGAAGAGTTATATCCTGGATTAGAAGTGGTTTATGGCGCTTCTGAAAAAGACGGTTTAAACCGATATTACACCAGTGCATTTGAAACCTTCGAAGAAGCAAGTACATACCAAAAGCAATTGAGCAGAAAAGGATATACAAATACATTCGTGATCGCCTATGAAACGCACGAGCGTGTAACACTAGTAGAAGCTGGAGTTGAAGAAAAAGACTTACCAGATGGCTATACTGAAGAAGGAGAATTGGAAACTTTTGTTGAAGAGCACAATGCAGGTAATAATGATGGCGACGGCAAATACACGGTAAATATGGATAAGGTGAAGTACCGTATGCAATTGGCACAATTTAACGGTGACATTCCAGTTGAAACGGTTGATATTTTGTACAATATCAAAAACATTAAACCGGTGCGTGATCGAGATGGCACAACAACGTATTATTCACAGCCATTCGATACTGAAGAAGAAAGAGATGCATCCTTAGAAGAATTCAAGTCATACGGTTTAGAAGATCTTATTCCTGTTATAGAATATGACAGCATCATTTATACTGACAAAGAATTCAAAAAGAAGTTCAAGAAGTAAATTTCTCCATCGTCTTTGCATACGTATAAATACGTAATCTTTATTCATCACTGGAAGCTAAACTTCTACTTATCAAGACATTGAGAATTAACGGTTCCTTTTATTTCCTTTTAGGTCAATGAAATTTTAATTTAGAAGAAATCTATGTCTAACTAAACTTAAAATTTTATGGCTTTTGAGGGAACAGAAGGCTCACAAATTACATTGCAGGAAGCAAATCAAATGAGACAAAAATACATGAATGCAAATCCTGGCGCAACTGAAGGTCTTTATATTGGTAAAGAAATTCTCCAACAAATCATGAATCAGCAGGGTTGCGTAGGATTATCTTGTTACTTGGGAATTGATGAGCATGAGACATATACCCAATTTCGGAATAAATGCAGGACTATGCAAGCGTAGAAATACGTAAAAACGATTGATTCTTGGAAAGCAAAAACCGTTAATAATTAGATAATTGGCTATTCATAGACGTGATTATCGTGAATTATCCAGCCTCCAATGTGATCGCCATCCGGGTCATGATGGGTCCAGTGAATCACCCCTCCCCCTTCATTCCACTCATAGACACCATAAATTTCAACCTGATCTCCTTCTTGAAGAGCATCTATTCTGGGTGCAAGGTCGATATTATGAGAAATCAATACCGTCTGACCTGATTCCAATTCGAGAATAAATTTCTGATGACGCGAACCTTCTAAATCATCACGAAGCGTCTTTATCACCTCACCCTGAACATGCACCTGCTGATCCATGGCCCCGCTATCATAAAAGGATTGCATTTCTTCATCCGCAGTAAATGGCAGACTTGAAGATTCCTCAATTATCGTCTCTGTATCAAGATCAGTCGAATCCGCATTTCCCTGACATGAAAGGAAAAGGAATAGCAGTATCACTGAAAAAAGAAAGTTGATTTTAAAATTCATCTGCTTCATGTTCCGGTTGTTTTTTAATATTCTTTAATGCATAAATCACCGTTATCGTTCCCAAAACTAAAACCCCTGCTCCAAATAAAAAGGGAGCTCCTGGCAAATACAATGCTGTGGTTCCATCTGTGTAATGATAAAAAAGCCTTGTATAGATAACTGGTGCGATCACCGCACTTAAACTACCTAAACTGGTCATGACTCCTTGCAAATTGCCTTGTTCGCGATCTGAAACATGATTGGAAACTAATCCCTGAATGGTTGGACCAGCTATTCCTCCAAATAAATAAGGTAAAATTGCGATGTAGAGAAAAACGGAAGTTGTCGCCATACCTATGGCAACCATCCCGATTGTCCAAAGTAAAAACCCGGCAAAAATAACAATTCGTTCTCCGAATCTTTTTACCATTCTTCCTGTAAAATAGGCTTGGACAAAACTCACTAAAGCTCCAACAATCACCAGGCTCAATCCAACACTTTTCATGTCCCAATTATAGCGTTACTCAGTATAATACGACCAGACATTCGGCATGACTTGTCCCGCTAATTGTACGAAGCCAAATGCAAGTACAAACCAAATGATCGCCTTATACTTTCGCAAGTGCACGATCCATGTGAATGGGATCATCTTGGAGAAATTGATCGGACGTCTTTTCTCAGGTGGCAAGGATTCTTTCACAAAGAAATACCCAAATAAGAAATTCAATAAAGAAAAGGCTGCTGCAACAAAAAACGGTGCCTTTACACCAAAATAATCACCTATTACCCCACCAACACCCGGACCAATTACAAAGCCTAATCCAAAAGCAGCCCCAATCATTCCAAAATGTTTGGCTTTATTCTCCTTTGTACTGATATCTGCAACGTAGGCAAAAGCCGTGGTATGGCTGGCTCCGAACATTCCGGCAATAATCCTGCCCAAAAATAACCAGGCAATTGTAGGAGAAAAAGCATGAATGATATAGTCAATACCCAAACCAAATAGCGCTAAAAGCAGTATTGGACGTCGTCCAAATCGATCACTTAATTCACCCAGAACAGGAGCAAATAAAAACTGTGTTAAAGCTTAGGCTGTTGTCAAATAGCCTCCTGTAACAGCTGATTCAGCAAGCGATTGACCGGTCATTGAAGATATGAGATCCGGCATAATCGGAATGATTAATCCAATTCCAATCATGTCAATTAAGACCGTGAAGAAAATGAAAACGAGTGCCGTATTTTGTCCTTTCACCTGACTCATTTTTTACCGCTAACGACCTCCAATGTAACTTGAATCAAATGCATCTGTGCATCAAAATGACCTTTTTGTGTTTCGATATTGATGTAAGGAATATCTCTTTTCCCACAGTAAACAGAAAGTGAGCCGTCGTTCACATATTTCTGATTATCCTGCAAAATAACATTGATTCCTCTCGCTTTAAAAGCATCATAATACGACTTTGCGGTAGTGTATATAAAGTCATCAGGATCCATTTCTGGATTTACGTAAACTTCTTTCGTATTTTGATATTCGCTTCCACCGGGCTCATAACTTTTAATGCTGTATTCGACATCTGTATTGTTATGCACAGCAACCACGGTTTTGTTCGTAGGTATTTTTTCGAGAATGGCCTTTGCTAATTTTTTGGTGAGTCGACTCGCCCTCCACGAATGACCACCTTCTCCATCTTTTAGCGTTAATTTTCGTCCCTTTCGGGTAAAAATTCGGTTGGGATCAATATCAAACGATTTATCCTTGTGCGAAAATTGGATGCGACGTGTTTGCTTGTGGTATAAATAGAAATAAGGTAATGACTGCATCTCTGAAAATGCCTGAAGCGCCTCTATGCTCGTTGTTTCATCTTCATGCAAGTTCAAAAAAAAGATGGACTCCGGTATTTCAGCTTTCTGAATAACAAACTCAATAGTAGTTTGTCCGATTTGAATTTTCTCTCGCATGAGATTGGATGATTGTGACCATAAGAACAAAGGCCAAAACGTGCACATTATAGCGATTTGCTTCATGGTGTTTATTTGTATTCGAAGATAATCAATTTCTTATTGAACCGCATCAAAAGTATACTTTCCATTTATGCGTCTACACCACCCAATTGGGTTTTCATTTTTAAGCATGATTGGCAATAGCGATTGTGGACAGTTTTGATAGGTTACTGGTCGCGCAAATCGTTTAATGGCATCGTCTCCAACAGCGGAGAAAAAAGCGTTTGTTGTAGCTGGGTACGGTCCTCCGTGATGCATCGATCCGTTAACTTCGACACCCGTAGGAACACCATTAAAAATGATTCTGCCTACTTTAGATTTTAACAGCGCTAACGTTTTATGATATGTCTCTAGTTCTCCTTGTCCGCCAACTAAGGTACCTGTTAATTGCCCTTGCAAACCAGTAATAACTTGGTTGAGTTCTTGCTCATCGTTACAAAGAACCATCAGCGAATAAGGACCAAAAACCTCTTCCTGCAAATGTGGATTCTGAATAAATGCCTCTCCGGAAACACTCGCCAATGCCGGCAAAGCGGATCTTGCATCATTCGATTCTCCTTCATAATAAAATTGAGCCGGAGTGTTTTTTCGAAGTCGTTCTTTGTGCTGATGATATGCTTTTGAAATCCCATCATGCAGCATCAATTGCTGATCGACACTCTTTACAGACTCTTCAAATGCTGACATAAAGTTTCTGACTTCAGGAGTATCAATGGCAATCATTAAACCAGGATTTGTGCAAAATTGACCACAATTTAAAGTCAATGACTGTGTAAACTTTTTCACCCAGAATGACATCCCTATTTCTTCAAATGCATTCGGTAAAATAACAATGGGATTAGTACTGCCCATTTCTGCGTAGACCGGAATTGGATTTTTACGTTGAGACGCGAGATCGAATATCGCTCTACCTCCAGACAAAGAACCGGTAAACCCAACAGCAGAAGTTAAAGGGTGCTTTACCAAAGCCTGTCCCAGTTCAAATCCCGTATCATGCACGTGCTGATAGATATGATCAGGCATTCCAGTTTCCTGTGCAGCTTTAACGATTGCATTTGCTACTAACTCACTTGTACCGGGATGTGCGGGATGTGCTTTTACAATAACGGAACAACCCGCGGCAAGGGCCGAAGCGGTATCTCCTCCTCCAGCTGAATAGGCCAAGGGAAAATTACTCGCACCAAAAACTACGACGGGCCCAATAGGCTCTAATCGTTTGCGTAAATCTGGTTGTTCTGAATTTCCAGTATTGATCGATGGTTCTTGCCATTCACCGATATGCACGATTCGACTAAAGTATTTTAACTGGTTAATGGTGCGTAATCGTTCAGCACGCATTCGACTTTCTGGTAAACCTGCCTCATCCATTGCACGATGAATCAATTCATCTCCGATTGCTTCAATTTCTTCTGCAATCCGCAATAGAAATCCTGCACGTTGCTCATCAGTTACTTTTTGAAATTCCCAAAATGCTCGATTGGAACGCTCGAGTAAAGCATCCACCTCTTCTAAAGCTGTAATTGGAAAATCACCAGGCAATAATGAACCGTCCTCAGCTTTAACTCCTTGATAATAGTTTTTCATACCCTTGTCTTCTATTACAAAGGTAAGGTGAATTTGGTGAAGTAAATAATCGAAACTTACTTGAGAACGGTAATGTGCCCCATGAATTCATGGCGTTTATCTGATCGTGTATCACCGAATTCGATGCGCCATACATAAACCCCATCAGGAACTAACTCACCATTCTGGTAAGTCCCATTCCAACCCACTCCAGCATTGTATGACTGAAAGAGAATTTCACCCCATCGATTATAGATCGTCATATTATAATTATAGGGATCATAGCCCGAAGTCATAATCGGTTTAAATTCTTCATTAAAATCATCCCCATCAGGAGTGAATGTATTTGGTACATAGAAAATAATCACATCCTCAACCGTAATCATTCGGCGAACCGTATCAGAGCATCCTTCATCATTCATTGCCACCAATGTTACTGGATAGCTTACATTCGGGTCATTTGGATACAAGTGATTTGGCTCGAACTGGTTAGAGAATGCTGATCCATCCCCAAAATCCCATTCATAACTATCGGCACGGATAGATAAATTCGTAAATGAAACATCCGTATCTTCAATGGTAACAGGAGACGGATAGGTCGTAAAGATAGCTCTTGGCTGAGGCGCTACAGAAATGTAATTATTATATGTTGCTGTTGAAGAACAAATATCTGCTGTAGCAACCGTCAAAGAAACAGTATAATCTCCTGGTTCGGTATAGGTATGGCTGATTGACGAACAACCTTCCCCAGTAATTCCATCACCGAAGTCCCACTGACAGCTTACCCCTGGCGTAGTTGTTAAGTTGTTGAAATTAACCTTCAAAGGATCACAACCATAAAGGGTATCAGCTTCAAACACAACTACTGGTAAGAGATGTACCTCAACTGGAATGGAACCTGTGCTTGAACAACCGTTTGCATCGGTCACTGTGACGGTATATATCTCTAATCCTCCATCTGGCGTAAACGTTGTTCCATTGGTAATTGCAGGGTCCCAAGTGTAGGTACCACCAAAACCTGCTCCACTCGCCGTCAATGTTATCGACTCTCCAAAACAAATAGTTGCAGGGCTAGGATCTGATTCAATATCAACTACTGGTACAGGATTAACCGTTACATCAATATCATCTGTGGAGATACAGCCCGTTAAGTCAGCTGTCACCGTATAAGTGGTTGTACCAAGTGGCGGAGAAAAAGGAGTACCATCCGTTACACCTCCATCCCAAGAAATGACCGCACCATCAGGATTGTCTGCAATCAAAGTCACTAACTCATCAGCACAAACTTCAATATCTGCTCCTGCATCAATTGTAGGATAAGGATTAACGATAACTGTTACATCATCCGTAGCTGTACATCCATCGTTATCTGCAGTCACCGTATACGTTGCTGTTGCACCTGGAGTAAATGTTACGCCATCCGTTACACCACCATCCCAGGTAATCAATACACCATCTGGGTTGTCTGCCGTCAAGGTCACATCGTCGCCTTCGCATAATGCAACGTCATCACCAGCATCAACCGTTGGCACAAAATTGACCGTAACTGTAAAATCCGCAATATCGTCTGGACATGGAGCTGTACCCAAAACCGTATAAGTAAATGTATAATCTCCCGGAGGCAATCCCTCTGCATCAAACTCTCCCGTTACTGGATCAAATTGTCCAGAGGTAGTTGTTTCTTCCCATGTTCCTCCAGCGTCCGCACCAACCAATAACCCATTCATGTCAAGTGTCGACCCTGGTGAATTACAAAGTGTTGCTGTATTATCATCTCCTGCATTGCCGCCATCTCCAACTTCAATTGTAAAGACAGCAACATCAGTTGTTCCATCACAACCTTCTACTTCATATTCAAAAATGTAAATTCCTGGTGGTACTGCGTCCACATCAAATTCAGAAGTTACTGGATCAAATTCTCCACTACCGGTTGTTTCCGTCCATGTTCCACCCGGCTCTGCATCGGGCGTCAATAAATCACTTACGGTATATATGCCTGAGCATGCTAAATCAGCTCCATCATCGCCGGCCTCAGCATCTCCTCCCGGACATGCAATTACCCATCCTGATGAACAACCCGTATTCACTAAAGTAACGGTTGTAAATGGCAATGTTGATGTTACCGTAATAAACACATCTCCATAAGAACCTCCACATAAATATGGACCTATAACATCTCCTGATACACCAACGTTTTCTCCCGTAATGGTCATCACTCCACCTCCATCAATTGAGATGGTTGCATAGTCATCTGTGTTCACAGCCGTGTAAGCCAAAGTCAATGATAATACCGGAGCTGGAGTGGTTGAAACAATAGTTCCAGTACATCCAAATCCCGACCACGGCCCATCTGCTCCCATACCATCACAAATAGCACAGTCTGGGTCACTGGTCATGATGTAAGGGGACGATGCATCCCCTACTGAGGTATATTCTGGACAAGTTGGTTGCGCCCATGCCCAACCGCTAATTACTATAATCGATAGTGATAATAAAGATCTCATGATTCAAAAAAGTTTGAGTTTAAGGTCTATTCATAAGCCCATCGGTGCGAAATGATAGTTTCATTAACACATCCAGAAGCTGTTGTAACCATTAGGTGAACTGTATAAGTCTTTTCCTCTTTGTACATCACCTTCTGGTTTTGTTCCGTAGAAGTTTCACCGTTCCCAAAATCCCATTTCCAGGCAACGATTTCCTCTTCTGCAACGCTAGCATCCTTAAATACAGTAACCGCTGCAGCAGGAACGTTCATCGCTTCAATTTTGGCTTTGAATGCATGCCCTTCGACCGTTTCCGTTAATTCCTTCTTAACGCCCCCCTGAGTATATTCGGCACGATAAATACCATTGCCGTAAACTGTGCAGTTCAAGCTCAGCCCATTTTCATCAGCTATCAGCTCGTCATTGTGATACCACATGATATCTTCAATTAAATCATCACTTGTAATTTTTAGTTCATAAGAACCTTCACACCAAGAACCTGATGTGGTAATTTCAGCCTGTGCATTGGCCTGTGTTATTGCGAAAACGTATAACAATAAGAATAATTTTTTCATAGCAAATATTTGCCGCAGAGCGGGGTTTTTCGTTGTAGCTAAAAGCTAGACGTTTAAAACATCCCTCAGTTGCCTATTTAGGCATCCAATTTTATGATAGTTTTTTGGCTGGATTGACTGACTTGCGTCTACGGTTGTAGAAGATACCTGATGCAATGGTTAATACCACGAGAATAACAACACCTATCTTAACCCATAGCGGGATTGGTACAGGATCTCCTTGTGCATAAGAATGTAAACCACTTAAGTAGTAATTTACACCGAAGAATGTCATGATAATGCTGCTGTATCCCCATAGCGCTCCAACATTGAATGCAAATTCGCTTTTCAAGAATGGAACGAATCGTAAATGGAGAACGATAGCATACACCAATACCGACGCTAATGCCCAAGTTTCTTTTGGATCCCATCCCCAATATCGGCCCCAGCTTTCATTGGCCCAAACACCTCCTAGAAAAGTACCGATGGTTAACATGAACAAACCAATGATAATGACAATCTCTGCCAAATAGGTTAATTCTTTCGTTGTCATTCTAAGACGCTTCTCATTTTCATCATTTGCAAAGAAGTAAAATATCATATTCACCAAGCCGAGAATAGCGCCGATTCCCAAGAAGGCATAACTTCCCGTAATAACGGCCACGTGAATTTTTAGCCAGTACGATTTTAATACTGGCACCAGATCTGTCATTTGAGGATCCATTACACTCAAATGAGCCACAAAAAGCAGCAACCAAGCCATAATGCCAGCTACCGGGACAATGATAGGGAATTTTCTATAGAACAACACCCCACACAATGCCGATACAAAACCAATAAACACCGTTGCTTCATAACCATCACTCCACGGTGCATGTCCTGATAAATACCAACGAACTCCTAATGCAGTACCGTGCAATAAAAACATCAATACAAATAAGCCGTAACCTATATTAAATACAGCTCTAAATTTGAATTTAGGTTGTAACACTTGTATGAATTGTAATACCAGTAGAATGAGACCAATGGCTAGGTAAGCACGCATCAAGTGTTTAAAGGTATTTGCCTTGTTGTACATGATTTCTAAATCAACTTGACTCTCAGTTGGTATGGTTTCTGGATTGCCGAAATTACGCTGGAATCCACTGATCACACCAACGATACGGTTGGCTTCTGACCAATCTCCAGTTTGAAAACCTTTATTAACAGCAACACGATACAGTTGCATAATATCACTTACAAAAGCGCCATCCTTCTGTTCGAATGGTAAATTTTCTTCATAAGGTGAATACCAGT
Source organism: Crocinitomicaceae bacterium (assembly GCA_049611865.1). Taxonomy (GTDB): domain Bacteria; phylum Bacteroidota; class Bacteroidia; order Flavobacteriales_D; family Crocinitomicaceae; genus Crocinitomix. Next base: position 19,956 of record JBMZAY010000018.1, read on the forward strand.
TTTCAGCGGGATCATTCGGCAATGGGAAGATGCTCAAATACATGCCCGTCATAACACCTGAAAGTATGCTAATGCGCTCATCCGTTTTTAAAACATCTTTGTCATATTGACTGCGATCAGCTTCTCTTTTTCTTCTTGCGGCCTCCACATCATCGAGCAGGATATATTGAAAATCAAGCGTATAAAAATCCACCAAAGAGGCATATTTTTCACCGCCAAGATTCAACTTTTCGCGCAAAGGCTTTCCTGAAACATAAACCAACGGCTCCATGTTCCAAGCAAGTCCATTTGTGTGCAAACCCAAGAAAACTTGCATGGCTGTCTGCCCTTTGTATTTGTCTTGCCTGCTGATTTTATGCAAGAGGTCTTCTGCCAATGTATGAACCGGCTGAAAACGCCCAGAGTAACTTTGAACAACCAACTTACTAAAAGCTTCAGCATGCTCATAATCTACTACAAGTGATGTGTCTGCGCCTTGGAAAATTTCGTTGTCTCCGACCGTTTGAGCTGCAGTTGAATTAGCAAAGAATATTCCTAACCCTAGGATTAAAATGCTAGCCATAGACTCGCGCTTTTTACGGATTTCAGTTGCCTTTTTCACTAGAAAACGGAATCTTCCTCCTGAAGCGAATAAATTGAGAATGAAACCTAAACCTAACAGGGCATAACCAATATAGGTAATAAGGGTTCCTAGTGCATCATGATTAACTGAAAGTACTGTACCTCCTTCGTCAGGATCATAAGAAGACTGGAAAAAACGATAACCGCCGTAGTCCAAAACATTGTTCATGTATATGTGTCGTTCTTCCTCTAAACCAACGCGAGGATCAACCAATGTCACATAACTTGAAAAAGAAGAGGGTTTATCCGTTCCCGGATATCGTTTTAATTCAAAATCATTCAAGTAAATGTAAAATGGCAATTCAATTAATCGTGATCCATAAGCCAACTCATAGTTTAGATTTCCAAATTGAAAACGGTTCCATTCTGGGTATTGACCTATTCCACCAATAAGTGGAACCTGAGTCGCCTGACCGCCTTGCTCAACCGAAACCAAAACTTCTTTTATTTCCTTGTTCCCAATTTCACTTTCAATACGCTCTAATCGTGCACCTGGATAGTAATTACTCGAAACAAAATTAACTCCATTAAACTCGTAAAGTTGCTTTAATCCAAAAGGCTGAATACTATCACGAACGATAGTCCCTTGTGATTGATCTGCCATTCGCATATATCCAAGATCGTAAGGCGATTGAATGTACAAGCCTGAATCAGTCTCAAAAATGGAAATAGCGTCCGTTAATGAATCGTTATTAAAAGACATTAATAAACCTTGTCCGTTAAGGATATCACCCGATTTTAGATAATTATATTGTCTGCCGTTCTGACCTACCGTTACAATTTCTAGGTATGGATCACCCGATGATTTACCAGTCGGAATTATGGTGTCTTTAATCCCTTCTTTCATTTCAATAAAAGAAAATGTTATTGGCGCTGCCTCACCCGGAAAATCAATGGTATGTTCGAAATAGTTGTCGGTGGTTTTATCCAAAATGACCGGCATGTTATATACATACTGTTGCTCATAGTCATGAACTTTCATTTGCAAGAAAGTCTCATAACTGACAATGATGTTCGATGAACCTTCCTCACGGATCATCATCGCTCCTTCAAAACCTTTTGTTCTGGTTACCCAAGCTCCGATAATAATCACAACAAAGGACAAGTGAAACGTCAATGACCCTAGCTTCTTCCATTGCAACAACTTATATCGGTAAACATTAAATAATACGGACATGGTGAGGTAAGCAATAATCATTTCAAACCACCAAGCTTGATATACTAACTTATAAGCAACATGTCTACCGTAGTCATTCTCGATGAAAGTAGCACGACCGATGGCAACGAAAAAAGCAAAAAGAAATAATGTCATGAGTGACATCGAGAATACTTTTTTCAGAACATTGACCATTTTTCGAGAATAAAAGATTGTTGCAAATTTAACCCAAATTCTACAAAATTTGTTCGAATATGCCGTGAAATAATCGGAGGCCAATTCGGATTATCAGCTATCGGTTTTTTTCAGCTCTTGTTTTTAATGCTTGATTCATTTCTTCGAAGCCTTTTTTGATTGATCCATTGAGTTGTTTTCGCATTAACGGCACTAAAATCCCTTTAAAAAGTTCGCCGTGAATAAATTGGGTTCGGTTCTCATCGATGGCTTTGAATTGAAAATAATGCTCTCCATCAAAGATTCTTTTCATCCAAAGTTTCCCAAGCCATCTTAATTCCGATGCTTCGTCAAATTTCAATACCGTTGGTTTAAAATTCATAGTCGGTAATGTGATAGCGATTTGCTCATTTTTTGCAACCTCCCCATCAATAGCTAATACGAATGGGTTCCACTCTGGATATTTCTTAAAATCAACAAAAACTTCCCACACTTGCGTTACTGGAGCGTCGATCATAATACTTGTTTCTAATTTCATGATTAATTGTTTTGGACAAAGTTCGTGATGTCTTGATCCTGTCCTCTCGATCTATGTCAAGAAATAAACAATCCTACATCTTCCTTGTTATCGTTCTCGGAAACAAACCAATCAAGTTTTCCATGGAATAACATGATATTCTCATTACTTTTGAGTGTTACAACATGAATATGACTATGCGCACATTATTGACCATACTTTTTCTTGGATGTATTTCAACATTTGCCAACAAGACTTCTGCTGAAATCTATCACAGCTTAGAAAAAGTGCACGCCTTGAAACGCGTTTTATATCTCGCTGCACATCCTGATGATGAAAACACGCGCGCACTGGCTTGGTTTTCATTGGAGCAAAAAGCGGAAACAGCATACCTCTCGCTGACACGTGGTGATGGTGGCCAAAATTTAATTGGTGATGAGCTCAGCGAGTCATTAGGAGTTTTACGCACGCAAGAATTATTGGCTGCAAGAAGTCATGATCAAGCAAGACAGTTTTTTACCCGAGCAGTTGATTTTGGTTACAGCAAAACCGCAGACGAAACTTTGGCGAAATGGGGAAAAGATGAAATCCTTTCAGATGTTGTAAGGGTTATTCGCAAATTTAAGCCGGAGGTTATCATCACCCGTTTCCCACCTGACAAACGCGGAGGTCATGGCCATCATACAGCATCAGCTATGTTGGCTATCGAAGCGTTTTCTAAAGCGGCAGATCCAAATTATGAACCCGACCAAGTAAAAGCATTCGGTGTGTGGCAAACCGAAGCTGTTTATTGGAACACATCCATTTGGTGGGACAAAGAACTGGATAAAAAAGCCGAAGGAAATGACGGTTATATCGTTAAAGATATTGGTGGATATGATCCGTTGTTAGGGATGTCATATAACGAAATTGGAACCGTTGCACGATCTCAACACAAATGTCAGGGATTTGGAGCAGTGTTGGAACGTGGTTCACGCATTGAATATTTTGAGCACCTCGCTGGAAATAAATTTGAGGCCGATTTTTTCGAAAATAACAATCGCTCATGGTCAACCTTAATCTCAAGTGAATTTGAAAAAGCGTTTAACGAGGTCTTAACAACATTCGATTTTAAAGAACCATCGAATAATGTACCCAAACTGGTGAGCTTACGCAATCAGTTAGCATCGATATCCGGAACCCCATTTGACGGCATCCGAGATGAAAAAATCGAACAACTAAATGATGTCATCATTGATTGTCTTGGATTGCACATCCATCTTTTAACCGATGATTATGCCTACGTTAAAGGTGAGGATATTGTAGTGAATATCGAGGCCATCAATCGTTCTGAGCTGTCTATTACTATCGTTGCTATTGATGACAAAGAAATCGCTTTAAAACTGAATCAGAATGAGGTCATAGAACACCAATTAAAAAGAACCAATAAGGCAAAGCTTTCTACTCCTTACTGGTTAGCAAATGAATTTGACATGCTCTTTCAAGTTCCGAGCAAAGACTACATTGGAGACGCAGAAAATGCTCCCACCTTCAGTTCTAAAATCAGACTAAGTATTGAAGGCAAAGAACTTGACATTGATGTTCCGGTGATCAAAAAATGGCGTGATCCTTCATACGGTGAGCGACAACGTGAAACAATTTCTGCTCCGCAGTTCAGCGTTAATTTTGATCAGCCAACAGCGATATTAAAAGAGGGAACCGAAACAACCGTCCGTTTAAAAGTGCATGCTTTTCAAGATCAGCTCAACGAGGTTATCAATCTAAAAGCACCTTCGGGTTGGAATGTAAATCCTGCTAAGCTTGAATTTAAAAACCTCAACAAACATCAAGAAGTATGGTTTGAAGTGCAACTAAAACCAACGGCAAATGCAATCAATGGAGATTTGGAAATACTAACTGTGAGCGATGAAAACACATTTGCATTCCACGAAATAACCTATGATCACATACCAACACAAGTCATTTTCAAGCCGACAAAACTGAGATGTGTGGCGCTTGACGCGAAAATTATTCCGGGTAAGGTGGCCTATATCAAAGGTGCAGGAGATGCGGTCGCCACTGCCATTGAACAATTGGGATTTGAAGTTTCACTTTTTGAGGTGGATGATTTAGCATCATTGGATCTTAGTGGTTATCAAACAGTAGTTATGGGTATTCGCATCTATAATGTCTATCCAGAATTAAGAAATTTCGAATCGAAACTGGAGGCTTATGTGAAAAATGGCGGAAACCTCATCATGCAATACAATACTGCCTCACGATCTGGAGGAAATGAATACGGGCCAATTCCATTTTCAGTAACGCGAAATCGTGTAACCGAAGAAGACGCGGAAGTTACATTCCTTGCTCCGAAGCATGAACTATTGAATAAACCCAACAAAATTAGCCCGGCTGATTTTGAGGATTGGGTACAAGAGCGAGGCTTATATTTTGCAGGAGATTGGGATGAACGTTTCGAACCGATCCTGTCTTGGTATGACAAAGGTGAAGAACCTCAGAGTGGTGCATTGATTGTTGCCAAACACGGTAAGGGTCGTTTTATGTATACTGGTATTTCATTTTTCAGAGAATTGCCGAATGGTGTGGAGGGCGCTTATCGCTTATTTGCTAACCTATTGAGCTATTAAACATGAGTCAACCTGAGTCGGATAAAAAATATTGGCGCAAATGGTACTGGGGATTGATGCTGTTTCTTTTAGCACAGATCATCCTTTACGCTTGGATCACTAACCTCTACGCATCATGAGCACGATAGACTGGGTTGTATTATTCGGAACATTGGGGTTAATCGTTGCTTACGGTTCTTGGAAAACACATAAGAATAAAAACCTTGAGAGTTATTTAAAAGGTAACAATGCAGAAAACTGGATGACTATAGGTTTATCCATTATGGCGACCCAAGCCAGCGCGATTACCTTTTTATCTACACCAGGTCAGGCTTATGAAAGCGGTATGGGATTTGTACAATTCTATTTCGGTTTGCCTTTGGCAATGGTCTTGATTTCCATTTTCTTTTTGCCGATTTATTACCGCTTAAAAGTCTACACGGCTTATCAGTATCTAGAGGATCGCTTTGATTCGAAGGTTCGTTCTTTTACGGCTTTTCTATTTTTAATGTCCCGTGGTTTAGCGGCTGGTATTACAATCTACGCACCGGCTATTATTCTCTCTACTTTATTGGAATGGAACCTGCAATTGACCTGTTTATTAATTGGGGTTTTAGTCATTATTTATACGGTATCCGGAGGAAGTCGAGCGGTTTCTTTAACGCAAAAATGGCAGATGGCTGTCATTATGATTGGGATGTTCTTTGCGTTCTATTATGTCTTGGACAGTTTCCCAAAAGATGTTGATTTTTCAAAAGGAATTGATATTGCCGGTCAATTAGGTAAGATGAATATCATTGACACAACTTTTGATTTGAGTAATCGCTATACAATCTGGTCAGGTTTATTTGGCGGCTTGTTTTTATTCCTCTCCTATTTCGGAACCGACCAATCGCAAGTGCAACGTTACCTGGGTGGTAAGTCACTAAAAGCCTCTCGGATGGGATTGATGATGAATGGTATTGTGAAGATTCCCATGCAGTTTTTTATCCTTTTAATTGGGGTAATGGTATTTGTTTCTTTCCAATACAATAAACCTCCAATTATCTTTAACCAAGGATCAATCATCTCAGAAAAAATTGACGAAAACAGGCTGGAAGGTATTTCTAATAAATACGATATCGTTCACGGATACAAAAGCTATTTATTGGCCCAAGAAGAAACAAGCACTGATCCTCAAAAAATGAGCACCGTAAACACCATGCAAGATTTGCAAGTGGATTTAAGAAACACATACAAGGCAGAGGTAATGGCGATGGATCCGGACTATGAGAAAAAAGATTCGGATTATATTTTCTTGTATTTCGTCTTGACCTATTTACCTGCGGGACTGATTGGTTTATTATTGGCTGTTATTTTCTCAGCAGCGATGTCGTCCACTGCGGGAGAATTAAATGCATTAGCATCCACTACAACCATCGACTTCTACAGAAAGTATTGGGCCAAGTCAGATTCAACCGATAAAAAGGACCTCAACATCAGTAGATGGTTAACCGTTGGTTGGGGTATATTGGCTATTCTCGTTGCTTTGACAGCCGGCTTGGTCGAAAATCTCATCGAATTGGTCAACATCTTAGGGTCATTGTTCTACGGCACCATTTTAGGCGTCTTTTTGGTGGCCTTTTTCTTTAAGAAAATTGGTTCATCCGCTGTTTTAACAGGTGCAATTATTGGACAAGTACTCATTTTAGTCTTACATTTACTCACCGTAATGGAAATCATTGAGTTGAGTTACTTGATGTACAATATTATTGCAAGTGTTGTGGTCATTGTGGCCAGCTTGGTGATAAAAAGTTTAACAAATACAAATCAAATAAAAACACAGGAATAATGAAAAAGCTACTATTGATTTTGGCTGCCGGTTTATTCGGATACACAGCAAATGCGCAAGATTTACCAAAACCAAGTCCATTGGCAAAAATGGAACAAATGGTTGGTTTAACGAATATCTCAGTGGAGTATTCTCGCCCGAGTAAAAAAGGAAGAACAATTTTTGGAGACTTGGTACCTTATGATCAAATCTGGAGATTGGGTGCAAACGCAAGTACAAAAATCACCACAACAACGGATATCACCATTCAAGGTAAAGCTTTAAAAGCAGGTGCTTACTCCGTTTTAGCCATTCCAAATGTAGATATTTGGACATTGGTTTTCAACACCGATCTTGAATTGAGAGGTACTGGAAATTACGATGCGAAAAAGAACGTTTTAGAGGTGAAATCAAAGGTTGTAAAAATTGACGAATCAGTTGAGACATTCTCAATCGCTATCAACAACGTAACGCACCAATGGGCGATGTTAAGTTTTGAATGGGAGAATACAAAAGTTGATTTTGCAATTGGTGTAGAAACTAACAAAATCGCTGAAGCAAATATTCAAGCAGCATTAAAAAAAGGTGAGGATTTAGATCAGGTTTATTATAAAGCTGCATCGTTCTACTACAACACCTTCGGTGAAGATAAAAAAGCATTAACGAATATCACAAAAGGATTAAACGTTAAGCAAGGTCATGCTTTACAGTTCTTACGTGCGCAAATCTTAATGGATCAAGGCCACAAAGAAGAAGCAATTAAGTATGCTAAAAAAGCGCATCAATTGGCTGAAGAAGCTGATTCTAAAGGATGGGCTGATTACATCCAAGGTACGATTGACGCTTGGGAAAAATAATCGCAAGTCGCAATAATGAAAAAAGCCATCAGTCTAAGACTGATGGCTTTTTTTATATCAATTTGTTATTCTCAAAAAAGTGGGTAAGCTACCTGTATCGCACCGCTACAACCGTCGACCCTTGCTGTGTTCCCACCCTGGGGGATTAAACAGGAGCTGGTCGTACAGGACTTACCCGCTGCAAAATTAGAAAACTTATTGCAACTGGCGAAAGAATGTGTGCTTTTTTTAAAGGATCGGGAAAAGAAAAAAATCAATCGTGATAAATCTCGCTCATCTCCAGGACGATATTGCGCAGCTCCTCTCTTAACGAATCGGGGTTTAATACCTCGATTTGAGCGCCATAGGAAAGGAATGTCCGCTTTAGCTCTTCAGATACGATTACTTTCAGCGAAAAGGTATTTCGTTTCTTTCCTTCTTTTTGCAATTTTTGTGAATGGTGCAAAGGTTGTGATTGCAGGTATTTTGATCCAATCTTGTCAATCTTAAAGAGCACCTTGACCGGTTCGCTTTCATTGGCAGTAATACCTATAGAATTCTGGAAAAAATGATCTGGATTAAAATCAACTGGGGCCAAATGATATTCCTCTGTTAAAACGAGGTTGGACATCCGATCTAAACCAAAAGTCATGATCTTTTCTTTCTCTAATGAAAAACAAATCAAATACCAGCGATTGCGGTATTCTTTCAAGAGTAACGGTAATACCTTTCTTGCTTTCGTTTTCTCGCGAACATAGCTTGTGTAATCAAAAGTGACTACTTGCTTTTCTTTGATGGCCTTTAAAAATTCGGGCAGGTATTCATTGTTCGTTCCGCTATCATGAACAGTCTCAAATTGCACATAAGTTTCCACCGAATCTTCTGTTGGGTTATTTGAGATATGAACACGATCGAAAATCTTATCAATCGCAAAACCAAACTGCTTAAACAGACTAACATCTCTAAACTGCATTAAAGTCTGTGCAGCAAAACGAATAGAATCAATATCATCCTCCGACAATGGAATTTGGTCGATTGAATAATCTTCATCCTCATAATAATAACCCTTGTCGCGCTTGCTATATTTGATAGGAGCGTCAAAGTCCATCCGCATGGCTTTGAGGTCTTTTTCGATTGTCGAATCGCAAATATCCGTTCCGTTATCACTTCCATAAAGTGCTTCTTCGCAAGCTCTTCTGAGGTCTTCTTTTGTAGGAAATGGTTTGTATTTATTTCCTATGCAACGATCAATGACACGGTATCTAATTTGTGCGTTTTTTATTCTCGACATCCTTCTATTCTTGTATCCTTATACTACCCCATTGTAACAGGGATTGGGTTATTCGTTATCCTTTCGAAAGTCAGACAAAACTTTCTTTTCATAAAAATATAAAACATATTAATTTTGCAGGGCATGAAGTATGTTATTATTCTCATATCGCTTTTCTTTTCAATCGGTGGTTTTGCCAAAACCGCAAGTGATGAGAAGGTTGTCGAAAGAGACAGTTTGGTTCATTTCGCCAAGCAATATATCGGAACACCCTATTTGTGGGGAGGGCAATCAGAAAAAGGATTTGACTGTTCGGGTTTTGTCTACTTTGTGTATTCGCATTTTGGCGTTAAAGTCGCGCGTACAAGCCGTGGTTTTAAAGACAAAGGTCACGAGGTTGATATTACGCGATCTTGTCCTGGTGATATCATTTTATTTACCGGCACTAACGCAGCTCAACGCACCATTGGCCATGTAGGTATTATCCTAAAAAATGTCAACGGTACCATCGATTTTATACATAGCAGTTCATCGAAAAAACACTACGGTGTAACCATTACCCGTTACAATGAAAGCGGTTATGTTAAGCGATTTTTAAAAGTCATCAATATTCTAAACTCATAAGCCTATGCGTCAATTTCTGCTTGTATTCCCTTTAATTTTTACTGCTATTGTGATGGTGGCTTGTGGTGGCGAAAAGCAAGATGGCTCAGAATTCATTGTTCAAGGAGAAATAGCGTCTGTTGCCTTACAGGACACTTGTTCATGCGATGATTTAATCGAAGATGAAAACGGGAATACGTTTTTGGACACAGCCATATATAATGGCGTTTGCCGATTAAACTATCCAAATACGGAAATCCAATACATGACCAAAGATTATATGAATGGTCAACTGCACGGTGAAGTCACTTATTTCGATCGTGAAGGTAATGTTTTAGTAGAAGAAATTTATGTGAACGGATCAAAAAAACGAAGTGGTGAAGGCGCCCCAATCAGTTGTGATTGCTCTGAATTGGAACAAAAAATGGTAGTCGGTGAATCGCAACCTGTCTTCTTGTTAGACGGACTTCCATTCACAGGTGTTTGCAACGAAAAATACCCGAACTCTGATCAAACTTATATCGAAATCCACTATGACAACGGACTCAGAAATGGATTTGCAACCTATTTTGATAAAATGGGCAACTCGATGTTTACAGAAAAATACGAGGATGGTGTTTTAGTAAAAACCATCAACGCAGCTGATAAATAAAAGCCATTATTCCGTTTCGGTTTCAACCCGAACTCGATTGAATTTCTCTTCGCGATAGCCAAATAGCTGATAGAATTTAATGGCCTTCATTACACTTTCCGGCACATCTTCTTCCCAGCTTGAAACACCGGAACGAATCTTGGACAATACGTCATCAGAAAGGATGTGCAAGAGTTTGCGATCAAATTCAGTGATCTGCGCTACTTTATTTGTTTTTAACATGTAGTCCAGCAATCCCCTCAAATGGTTAGGAATATCAAAAGAATCAACATCATAGATTTCTCCTGTCTCTACATTTAGGGCTGGATATACATACATCTTAACATTATGTCCAAAGCCTCTACCAAAAGCTTCTAGTAGACCTCCGTTAAGCGTATTATAATATTTCTCATCAAAGATGGTTTGCAGGTTGTAGATCCCCAACAATACACCAATCTTTTTCTTTTTGGTAATGGATGACAAATACTCAATCATCTTATAATGCTTGAGGTAATTACTGATCATTACAGTATATCCCATCGAGCACAACAACTCAGCTCGATCAATAAAATCGGTGTCAGATATTTCACCGTCTGCCGTTAAATCTTTTAAAGTCAGTTCGAGCAATACCACGGTTTTATCTAACTCAACATCTTGCTCCCTCAAGTATTGGGTCGTACCAGCTTCAATCATGTCTACATGCACCTTGGTCATCGGTCTAAAACGACCGCGCATCAAGAGTACATTCTTTTTGTATAATGCCGTTCTAGGCTGCAATACAGCTCCACTTTGATCAAACATCGTAGCATCCGTTAAGCCCATCTTTACCAACTTCAATGCGATAATACGGTTATCTAATCGCTGTAAATCAGCACCTGAAACACGTAACATGTCAATCTCCACTCTAGAACGCGGTAAACGATACGTCAAAGCCTCTAGGAAAGCCTCGATACTACTGTGCTCAAAATAAGCGGCATGAATTAAATTAACACCCAAAATACCGAGGGCCTCTTGTTGCATTTTATGACTGGTATCGTGCATTTTAATATGCATGACAATTTCATTAGGCACGGCACCAATTTGATCCTGAAATTTCAAACCAATCCATCCTTGACCTTGGTTGGTTTTATGATAGTTTAATGATTCAACCGTATTGGCAAACGCAAAAAAGCGAGACTTCTTCGAACGTTCATGCAGCGTTGTCTCCAATGTTGCGTATTCTTTCTCCAGCATTTGTAACAGCCGATCCTCGCAAACATAGCGCGCACATTTACCATACAAGCTGTCACTGACTTTCATGTCGTAAGCTGAATGGGTGTACGCAATGGTTCCGGAAGATCCTCCGGCTTTAAAAAAGTTTGCTGCAACCTCTTGTCCCGCACCAATTTCAGCGAAAGAACCGTAAATATCCTCTCTTAAATTAATTTTAAGTGCTTTCTCCTCAGTAGTTAATCTCCTATTTTCAGGCATTGTATTTTATCCTATATGTCCAATCCAATGGACGGTTTGCTCAGTAAAACTAAGTATAAATGTAATCATTATTCGTCTAAAAGTAACGCATAGCACACGTTCATCTCTCAGTCTTCTACGAGGGACAGTCCAATTCGTTTCCTTTCAATGTCAACTTGAACAACTGTGACCACCACATGATCGTGTAATGCGATAACATCTGTTGGATGTTTCACAAATGTTTTGGCCAGTTTCGTTTTGTGAATCAGACCATTTTCCTTTATACCAATATTAACGAAGGCTCCAAAATCGGTAACATTGGTAACAATACCGTTGATCTTCATCCCTAGCTTCAAATCTTCTATCTTTCGAATTGACTCTGAGAAATTTAGCACTTTTGCCTTTTCTCTTGGATCGATTCCTGGCTTTGCCAACTCTTTTAAAATGTCCTTTGCTGTGAACGGACCAACAGCAGTTTTTAGATCATCCTCTATCTTTGAAGTGATCTTTGCAACCTCCTCTGGCTGACCAACCACAGCACTTATCGGACTCCCTACTTTTTTTAGAACACGCTGAACCACCGAATAGTTCTCGGGGTGAATCGCACTATCGTCCAACGGGTTTGCGCCATTTTTAATTCTTAAGAATCCGGCACATTGTTGATAGGCTGCAGCCCCCAAACTAGGAACGTTTTTTAATTCTTCTCGCGAAGAAAATCCACCGTTTTCTTTTCTGTAGGCGATGACATTTTCAGCTAATTTTTCGCCCAATCCGGCCACATAGGCCAGCAAATATTTCGAAGCCGTGTTCAATTGAACCCCTACCCGATTCACCGCCGAAATCACAACCCGATCCAATTCGTGTTGTAATTTGGTTTGATTAACATCATGCTGGTACTGTCCAACACCCAATGATTTAGGATCGATCTTGACCAATTCTGCCAAAGGATCCATTAAGCGACGACCAATCGAAACTGCTCCTCGAACCGTAACATCATAATTGGGAAATTCCTGTCGTGCAATGCTCGACGCCGAATAAATGGATGCCCCATCTTCACGCACCACGTAAACCTCAACATCCCTGTCCAATCGCAATTGTTTAACAAAGGACTCTGTTTCTCTTCCTGCTGTTCCGTCCCCAATTGCCATTACCTCAATCTTATAAGCTTGTACCAATTGACTGAGTTTTGATGCTGCTTTGGATCGATCTTTTTGTGGTGGATGCGGATAAACCGTTTCGTTGTGCAAGAGGTTTCCACGCTCATCTAAACAAACCACCTTACAACCCGATTTAAATCCAGGGTCAATGGCTAAAACCCGTTTATTTCCAATAGGTGGCACCAGCAATAATTTATCCAAATTCTTTGCAAAGGTTCGGATGGATTGATCATCTGCTAAGTCCTTATAATGTTTCTTGGTTTCGTTTTCCAAAGCTGGTTGAAGAAGTCGTTTATAGGCGTCTTTGATGGCCTTTCTCACCCATTCGCTTGCCTGGTTGTTATTCTTGACAAAAAAGCGCTCCAACCAATTCATGGAATAGGTTGGATTGGGCTCTATTTTCATACGCAAAACGCCTTCCTCTACTCCTCTTAAAACGGCCAATAACCGATAGGCGGGACAATTGCTTAAACGCTGAGCAAATTCAAAGTAGTCACGGTATTTCTGGGCCTCAGCTTCTTTTGTTTTTACCAAATTGGCTGTTAGCACCCCATGTTCAATAAAGGAACTTCTCAACCGATCACGGACAATATCATTTTCATTGATCCAATCGGTAATGATATGGGTTGCTCCCTCTAAGGCTTCTTCTTCAGTTGCGTATGCTTTGTTGACAAAACGGGATGCTGCTCGAAACGGATCGCCATTGTCTTGCTTCATCACTATTTTGGCCAAGCCCTCTAATCCGGCTTGTCTTGCTTTTTCGGCTTTGGTTTTGCGTTTGGTTTTATAGGGTAGATACAAATCTTCGAGCCGATTCAAATCGAAGGTTTCATTGATCTTTCCCCTCAACGCATCGGTTAATTGCCCTTTTTCTTCTATTGCTTTAAGAATAGCTTCCTTTCTTTTTTCAATCGCTTCATACGCCGCAGCGACATCCTGAATCTGCTGAATTTCTAATTCATCCATATTCCCCGTCTGCTCTTTTCGGTACCGCGCGATAAACGGAATGGTGCCGCCTTCATTCAATAATTTTAGGACGGCATCAATGCCCCTCTCTGCTATTCCGGTTTGGTTTTGGGTGTATTTTACTTGATTCATGATCTCCCTTTCAAAGCCGCAAATTTAGTCAAAATCACTTGGAAGATTGCCCTTGTTTAATCTTAAAAAAGCTTACTTTTATCCATCTAATAAACCTATAAATCGGCCATTCATGTTGTCAAACCTAAGCCATTTAAAAGTTGTTGAAATTGCGAGCGTATTGGCCGGTCCATCCGTCGGTATGTTTTTCGCTGAACTCGGAGCTTCTGTTCTTAAGGTGGAAAATAAAAAAACGGGCGGTGATGTTACACGATCATGGAAATTACCCAATGAAGACAAGGAAGCTCCGATCTCTGCTTATTACTGCTCGGTAAACTGGAACAAAGAATCCATTTTATTGGATTTTAAAGATCCCGAATCATTTCAATTGCTTTTAAAACATATCGAAACAGCTGATTTGCTCATCGCCAATTTTAAAAAAGGAGATGCTGAAAAATTTGGCTTGGATTACCACAAAATGAAAGTATTGAACTCCAACCTAATTTACGGTGAAATCACAGGCTTTGGCCCCGACAGCGACCGTGTGGCCTACGATCTAATTCTCCAAGCCGAATCTGGGTTTATGTCCATGAACGGCACGCCCGATTCAGGTTCGGTTAAAATGCCCGTTGCCTTGATCGATGTATTGGCCGGACATCAGTTGCGCGCCGGAATGCTCCTCGCCCTTTATGAGCGGGATGCTCAAAACAAAGGCGGAGCTCATGTGCAAGTATCCTTATACGACGCGGCCGTTGGCGCATTAGCGAACCAAGCCACCAATTGGCTTATGGCCGAGCACATCCCTGTTAGAATGGGCAGCCAACACCCGAATATTGCTCCTTACGGTGAACTCTTTCAAACAAAAGACGGCAAAACCATCACCTTCGCCATTGGCAGTGATCGACAGTTCAAAAACCTTTGCAAAACGCTGGAGGCCCCGTCCGTAGCGGAAGACCAACGCTTCAGTTCGAATGCGAACCGCGTCACCAACCGCACTGCTTTGAAAGAAATACTGGAAAGCCAGGTGATGAAGTTTGAGAAGGATAACCTTTTGGAAACCCTGCATGGGCTATTCGTTCCGGTGGCCGAAATTAAGGATTTAAAGGCCGTTTTTGAAACGCCTGCTGCTCTGGAGTTAGTGTTGGAAGAAAAACGTGAAGGGGTATTTACCAAGCGCGTGAAGTCTACTGTTTTTAGGATTGAAAGGTAGGTGGATTTTAGTGGTTGGTTTGTTGATTGCTTTTCTTGGAGCTATTAAAATTATTTTTATCTTTAGAGGACATTAACCTAAGTCGAATACGTTTATTGGAGTGCTTTATTTGGCTGGATATGAGGGTGCTGGTATAAGGAAAATAAAGATATATCTTTAGCCAAAATAAAGTATATAGGTTTATACAGACGTTGTATTTAATCCAACATGAAAATACTTCTCACCGGTGCAACTGGTTACATAGGAAAAAGACTATTACCTGTCTTAGTTGAAGCAGGACACGAAGTAATTTGTTGCGTTCGTGATAGACACAGATTAGTCGTTCCCCCATCCATTAGAGAACAAATTTCAACTATCGAAATCGACTTACTCGATAAGGATTCCCTAGAAAAAATTCCTGAAGACATAGATGGGGCGTACTACCTCGTCCATTCCATGTCAGCATCAAAGAATTACCAAGAACTTGAAAAATTATCTGCCATTAATTTCAGAAATGCATTGAATGAAACTAATATTAAACAGGTAATTTACTTAAGTGGTATAGTAAATGAGCAAGAGCTATCAAAACATCTAAATTCTCGAAGAGGTGTTGAGGAAGAACTAAATAAAGGGAGATACAGTCTTACAACGCTTCGCGCAGGAATCATTATAGGATCTGGTAGTGCATCTTTTGAAATAATTAGAGATTTGGTAGAGAAGCTCCCAATAATGGTTACTCCAAAATGGTTGAAAACTAAGTGCCAGCCTATCGGGATTGCTGACGTTATTAAGTTTTTGCATAAATCACTTTTCAATACGAAAACCTACAACGAAAATTTTGATATTGGAGGACCTGATGTATTATCCTATAAACAAATGCTTTTAGGTTTTGCGGAATGCAGAGGTTTAAAACGTTCAATATATACAGTTCCCATCATGACACCTAGATTATCTTCATATTGGCTGTACTTTGTCACCTCAACATCTTATAAATTGGCGGTATCACTTGTAAACAGCATGAAGGTGGAAGTCGTTTGTCGCGATAATAGACTTAATGAAATTTTAGAAATTAATCCTAACAGCTACCAACAAGCACTTCAAAAAGCTTTTAGCAAAATAAAGAGTAACGAAATAATCTCCAGTTGGAAAGATTCTTACACAAGTAGTGGGATAAGTTTTAATGTTTCTGATTTCGTAGAAGTTCCGACTTTTGGTTGTTTTACTGATAAACGGATAAATCCATTCGATAATCGTGATTTGTGCGTTCAAAGAATCTGGAATATTGGTGGTAAAACCGGTTGGTATTATGGCAACTGGATGTGGAAGTTTAGAGGATTTTTAGATAAACTAGTAGGTGGTGTGGGGCTTAGAAGAGGAAGAACAAACCCCTCTTCTCTAAACGTAGGAGATTCATTAGACTTCTGGAGGGTCATTTATGCAAATAAAGATGAAGGGCATTTACTTTTGTTTGCTGAAATGAAACTTCCAGGTGAAGCATGGCTAGAATTTAAAATTGTTGGTGACCATTTACAGCAAACAGCTATCTTCAGACCGCTAGGCCTACTCGGAAGACTCTATTGGTATGCTGTATTACCCTTTCACGGCATCATTTTCAGGAGAATGCTAAAAAATATAACTAAATACAACAAAACCTAAACTGCATTGAAACGCAGTTTAGCCAAACCGTTGTGCTCCATTAAAAGAACTACGATTTAGCTCCACCTAAAAGAACACCTGGACTTCCATCCCATTGTGAATCTGTTACAGCATCTAATATAAACTTTGCAACATCTGCTCTGGATATTGATTTTAGGAAAGTGCCGTTTTGATTTTTAGTAACGTAGTATTTTCCTTTCCCTTCTTTATCTGTAAGAGCATAGGGTCTTACTAATACAAATGGAACTGATTTTTCCTCGCTTATACGTTTATCTGCTTTTTCATAATCAGCAAAACTCGCTTTTCCTCCAATAAGCGTAAGCATTTGTTTAATAATCCATGAAGTGCCTCCACAACCAATACTTGAGATTAAAATGCATTTTGGAATATTAGTTTGCTTAGAAGCTGCTGCTAAAATATTGTTATGTGACTTATACATGATTTGAACCTTCTTTGGGTTGCCCAGACAACTTACAACTACATCAGTATTAGTCACTGCTATTTCAACGTCCCTTAAGCTTGTTGCATTTCCTTCAATGACTTCAACTTTAGAATTAATGGAATGCTCATAGCTGGCTGCACTTCTAACAAATGCCTTTATTTTAAATCCAGCTTCTAAGGCCTGATTCACAAAGTGACTTCCTAAGTTCCCATTAGCGCCAAAAACTGTTATCGTTATTTCGTTATTCATCTTCTTCCTGTTTTGTGAAAACAAAGCTACAAATAATTAACTATACAAAATATAGTACTATACCAAAGTATAGTACTATATTTGCTTTAACACGTTTAAAATGGATAAGGAATTACAAGCAAAAATTGAAGAGTTCAAAAGCTATCGAGTTGATAAGCCTCCATTGGAAATTATTGAGCATTACAAAAAGGAGTTGCAAGCCATGCAAGATGCTTTAGACATCATTTCAGGAAGATGGAAAATGCAAATAATCGCATTGCTTTGTAATGGTGAATTCAGGTATTCCGAATTGGAAAAAGGTCTTCCTAAAATATCACCCAGAATGTTATCCAAAGAGTTAAAGGACTTAGAGATAAATGAATTGGTGGAAAGAAAAGTTTATAACTCTTTGCCAGTAAAGGTGACTTATAAATTGGCGGACTATGGGTATACCTTAGTTCCACTAATTATCGAATTGACGAATTGGGGGAAAGACCACAGAAAGAAAATTATACAAGAAAATAGACGAGAGCACAACAAAGTATAAAAGGCATTAAAACGACCTTTTATACAGAACGTTACATACAATTAACAAAATGACTCGAACTGATTTAATAGAAGAAAGATTAAAAGGTTTGCGACAAACACTTCGCAACCATGAGCTGTATGGAAACATTCAATCCATCGAAGATGTAAAAGTATTCATGGAGAATCATGTATATGCAGTTTGGGACTTTATGTCTTTATTGAAAGCTCTGCAGCTCGAGCTAACTACAGTACGTATCCCCTGGATAGCGCCCAAAAACCCGACTCTATCAAGATTTATTAATGAGATCGTTCATGGCGAAGAAAGTGATCTGAATGAAATCGGCGAACCGGCAAGCCACTATGAAATGTATATTGATGCTATGAATGAAATCGGAGCTTGCACAAGAGGTATTACGAAATTTATCGATCAAATTGAATCCGGGTCTTCTGTCCAGTTTTCTCTTATTGAAACTGAACTCAATAGTGTAGTGCGTGATTTTGTGAATTATACTTTTTCGATTGTCGAAACAAGAAAACCTCATTTAATTGCAGCCTCATTTACTTTTGGGAGAGAAGATGTAATCCCTGATATGTTCCTAGAAATAATAGAAAAGGCTAAGATTCAAGGTAAAGAATATAACAAGTTGAAATACTACCTTGAAAGACATATTGAGTTAGATGGAGATGAGCATGGAGAATCTTGAGTATTAATCATCTTCCCTTCTCCTATTATTTTAAGTTTGGATTTTGGCTTTCCCTTGTGGTTTGGGGTGTATTAGAATTCAATTTAGCTGAAGAGGAAGATCAATAACTACTTCTTCTTCTTCAACTGCTTTTTCACCCGATCATCAATCAAGCGTAATAGCAAACGCCCATCCTGTTCTTTAAGACGGCGACCGAAGGATTTGCTTTTATTGAAATATTTAAACGTCAAGGAGTCTGTACCTAAGGCCCAGTATGCATTTTCAAAGAAATTATTAAAATTGGTTGGCTCTTCCTTTAGTTGGTGGAAATCTTTGATATTTTCAAAAAAGAAGCGATTGGCTTTTCCGTAAGACATGATGGATTTTTTGATAGACAATGCCTCGCTATCAATCATAATCAATTCCTTGCCATACTTATACCAGAGTAATGACTTAGCTGTTTTATATTCGAAATAAGCCCAGAAAGCTATGAATATAACAGCGTAAATGGTCTGATTTTGTAGCGTCTCCTCATCTGGCGCCTCGGCATAATTTAATGCTTCAAAATTGGTGAAGAGCAAATAAATCATCACCAAACCGACAAAGGTAAAACTGAAAACCCAGAAGGTTAGCAACCATTCTTTCCAGTTGCTCTTGATGGGTCTGATCACGATGGTTGTGATCCCATTATTATCCTCGTGACTGATTCTATCGCCGATCCACTTTGTCATAAGCTCCTTAATTCATGCGCTCCAACTTGAAGTTATTGTATCTCACAATAACAACCTTTTGGTTTTCGCGTCCTGAACCCTGTTGGATGAGTCTGAATTTAAAATCATTTTGCACCAAATCCATGCGATGGCCGTCAATCGCCAAATCGAAATTGGTACCGTATAATTTGAGCGCACTCATAAAATACATCCCAAAATCAAAACCTTGAACGGCATAAATCGATGGATCTGTTCCGTATGAAGTCCTATAGGATTTAATCAATTCCACTGCTTGTGGATCGTTATAATCGATAAAACGGTAGGAAGCATAATGTTGATAGGTTCGATTACGGTATTTGAGGTCCAAATCGTCGTATTTATTCCAATCCTCTAACCCAAATGAAATCACTTTCAAATTCTTCGCATACGGATTCATGTTTAACATTTGGTTTAAGGTGGACATCGATCGCGCCACAAACTTTAAGTTGGTTGAAGGTATAATAATAACATTCGTTGAATCTTTATCGATAACACCATTCAAATCACGACCGCTTGAACTTCCAATCGAAGTTTCAACGATCTTCATGCTATATGCACCGCTAACCGATTGAATGCGTTCATTATAACGGTCACGTACACGATCAAATAAGGTTAAATCTGCAGCAGCCGTTGGTTTGATCAAGATGATTTTATGCTGGCTGTGATTTTCAATGATATAATCAACGATCCCGTCTAATAGTGTCATGTTCGATGCCACCCCTTTGTATACATAAGGATTTTGATACAAGACATCCGAATCTGAATTAAAAGGCAAGACAATACGAATACCGCGTTCTTTACAAGCATTTACTGCATAGTCAATTGTATTGCGGTATAATGGTCCAACAACCAAGTCCATCGCTTTAAACTCGTCTTGATTCATGTATTTTGCAATCGTATTCGTATCTCGCTTAGTATCGTAAATGTACAGTTCGACATTTAAACCCGCTTTAGATAGAGAGTCTGCTGCCAATAAAAAGCCTTGGTAAAATTCAAATGATATTTTAGTAGTTGGGTATAATTCTCTTACCTGTCCCAATTTGAGTGGCTTGCTCATTTCACGTTCATTCAAGTCCAACATCAACGGCAAAAACAAAGCCACGTTGTACACGTCCTTTAACAAGGTAGTATCCCTCCCAAGAGACAAGCTGCCTTGAGGTTGACCATCTAACTGAGACAAGTCCTTTTCTACCACCTCGTAATTAACTTTTTTAACAGGAATCAACAAGACATCTCCTTTTTTAACCTTAATACTTGTGAGATTATTCAGAGCCACAATGGTATCTTGACTCACCATATAACGTTTCGAAATGGAATACATGGTTTCATGCTTAAGCACTGTATGCTTGATGATAGAATCCTGCAATGAAACATTATATTCCGTTTCGGTTTGAGTTGGTTTGACAACAGGATCGGTCTGAATCACCTCTCCCGGTTTCGATTGATTCGCTGCTTTCGGAACGGTTAAGACCTGCCCCGGTTGAAGTCCATCCGTTAATCCGTCATTTAATTCTTTTAAATCAGCGACGGAACAATCAAACTTCTTCGAAATTCCGTAAAGTGTTTCACCCTGTTTTACGGTATATGAATCGTAATGCTGTTCGTTAGAAACCGGAATCGGGATGTAGATTTTCTGACCCAAGGTGAGGTTATTGTCCAAACCTTCATTGGCTGCCAAAATCTGATCTAATTCTACATTGTATAAACGGTGGATTCCATAAAGCGTATTGCCCTTTTCCACAATGTGCACATAATACTTTTTGCCATCCTTGGTTTCGACCTGCGCATTTTCAGGTTGCGCATAGGCTTGCCCTATCAAGAGGATAAATAAAATACTTGTATTCAGAAATTTCTTCATCATAATCTAATCAATTCAATACGGCGGGAGTGTTTATAAAACTATTCCCACTCGATTGTTGCTGGTGGCTTCGAACTAATATCATACGTGACACGGTTAATGCCTTTCACGCCGTTAATAATTTGGTTCGATACCTTCGCAAGAAAATCGTACGGTAAATGACACCAATCTGCTGTCATTCCGTCCGTTGAACTTACGGCTCTTAACGCTACGGCATTTTCATACGTGCGCTCATCTCCCATAACTCCCACTGTCTGCACAGGTAACAACATGGCGCCTGCCTGCCAAACATCATCATATAAATTCCACTTCTTCAGACCTTCTACGAAGATATGATCAACTTCTTGCAAAATCCGTACCTTTTCAGGAGTAATGTCTCCTAAGATACGAATTCCTAATCCAGGTCCTGGGAAAGGATGCCTTCCAATAATCGTCTCTGGTATATCCAACGCACGTCCTACTCGACGTACTTCGTCTTTGAACAATGCTTTTAAAGGTTCAACTACCTTCAATTTCATATAGTCAGGTAATCCACCAACGTTATGATGCGATTTAATCGTAGCCGACGGTCCACCCGTAGCAGATACTGATTCAATCACATCCGGATAAATGGTTCCTTGTCCTAACCATTTAGCATCCTCTACTTGGTGAGACTCTTCGTCAAAAACGTCGATAAAAACTCCCCCAATAATTTTTCTTTTCTTTTCCGGATCAGATTCGCCCTTCAACGCATCGTAAAAACGGTTTTTAGCATCAACCCCTTTAACGTTTAATCCCAATCCTTTATAGGATTCTAAAACAGATTCAAATTCATTTTTACGCAAGAGTCCGTTATCAACAAAAATACAGTATAACTGATCGCCAATTGCTTTGTGTAAAAGTGTTGCTGCAACTGACGAATCTACCCCACCCGACAATCCTAAAATCACGCGATCAGATCCAATTTGCTCTTTCAGAGCTGCAACGGTAATGTCAATAAATGAATCTGGTGTCCAACCTTGCGAACATCCGCAAATCTTAACAACAAAGTTTTCTAACAATGCTTTACCATCCTCTGAATGATATACCTCTGGGTGAAATTGGATACCGTATGTATCTTCTCCTTCGATATGATAACCTGCAAATTCAACATACTCTGTACTACATATTGTTTTAAAATTTTCAGGGACTTTTTTAATCGTATCGCCATGACTCATCCAAACCTGTGAGTGATCCCGAACGCCTTCCATCAAGACCGAACTTTGGTCGACATAGGAAAGATTTGCTCGTCCGTATTCTCTGATTTCTGAAGGTAAGACTTCACCTCCAAAATGATGCGCCATAAACTGAGCTCCAAAACAAACCCCTAACAAAGGTACTTTTCCTTTGTACATTTCAATTTCCGGCTTCGGAGCGTTCTCATCTCTTGTCGAAAATGGGCTACCCGAATAGATAACTCCTTTTATGTGCGACTCCAACGCTTTCGGCTTGTTCCAAGGAATGATTTCACAATAAACATTCAGTTCTCTTAACCTTCGGGCAATCAACTGTGTGTATTGCGATCCGAAATCCAAAATTAAAATTGTCTCTTGCATTCCGCAAAGATAAAACAAGAATGGTTTTTGGGTTCATTTTTCAGCTGAAAATAATTATTCGCTGGCATGAAACCAGTATTCTGTTGAAAATACGTGCAATCGAAGTAAATTATGGATTCAAATTGAAAGAATTGGCTAACCAATCTCCTAAGTTTTCTTTGTTTGGTTTTCCATAAAACTCAGATAAATATGCCGTGATTTCTTTCACTTTTTCGGCATAGTCCTTATCTGAGAATTCATCCAAAATGATTTGGACTTCATCTTCTAACTCCGTTAAGTCAGGGAAAACAGGATGAAAAGAATTGAACTTTTCTGAGCTGTCGCCTCGGCGATAGTAGAGTGTCATTTCTTTTTCTTCCACCGGTATCGCCTCACCATCAATCTTAAATAATTCCGTTTTGATAACAATTAGCTTGTTGTCCTCAGTGTGCTCCAGTTTTTGCGGATTGTCTCCTCATTGTGCTCGTAACTTAGGTAAAAGAAATGTTTATCATCCATTTGGAAATTTTGTTTACCAATCTCCAATTTCATTTCTTCAATGATCAAATACTTACCTTCAAAATGTTTTTGCAAATCAAGGAGGTTGATGAGTGCCCCTGAACGAGAAGAAATATTATTTGCCGCTGGCAATATTTTCGTTTGACCTTTTTCTGAAGGTGATAGAACAAATCTTCCTTTTAAGCTGCTTATCACTGCAGCTCTAGATTGCGGCGTCTTAAAGGTTAATGATGTTCCGGGCAAGAAAATATCACCCTTTTTCATATCCGTACTGGTACGCTTAAAGATGATGCGCCCATCTACACGAATCACTTTGTACTTATCGTTGTTTGCGAGTTTTTCAGCCTTATCGATGTCCATGTAGGAAAACAAACCTCCAGCTATAAATGCAAGACATAATCCTAATATAAATCGCGTCTTCATAAGTTTTCTTTTTTGTTAGTCGTCCTATACTTAGCACGATCTATACCATATTTTCTATAGCTGATCTCTTAGGTTTTTCAGTTCTTTCCGAACGGATTTTAACCGGTCGATGATTTCTTGTTGCGGATTAATCGCTCCACTCTTCTTTTTCTGTTTTAGCTGTTGCCTTGCACCGTCTAAAGTAAAACCTTGCACCTTTACTAATTCATAAATCTCCTCAAGGATGGCTATATCAGAGGGTGTAAAAAGACGGTTCCCTTTTTTATTCTTTTTAGGTTGAATTCCTTTAAATTCCTTTTCCCAAAACCGAATTAAGGATGCTTTTACATCAAACATTTCGGCCACTTCACCGATTGTATAATAGAGCTTTGTTAAATCCTTTTTCACTGCTTTAGATATCACTTGTGTCTTCAAAAGTAATACATATCCTGAAATGGCTATTTACCTTTGAGTGTTTCTACTAAAGGTAACTAAAAATTAATAATGTGCTGAAACAAACAATGACCAGTTAATTAATTGAGCCATTTTTTCTGCTCATTTATTTGAAGCTATACTTATCTTTGCCTAAAAAATGGACATGGCCGCCTACAAGTTTAGAGTCTTACTGGACACCGAAGGTGATGAAGAAATCTTTCGCGATATCGTGATAGGTGCTCAAAATGATTTTGAGGTACTTTATCATGCAATCATTGCAGCTTTTGGTTTTCGTGGAGATCAATTAGGATCCTTTTATGTCAGTAACGACAACTGGGATAAAGGTCATGAAATCGCAATCATGGATATGGGGCTTGGCAATGATCTCAATGCGCCATTTTTAATGAAGGACACCTCCATCGCTGCGGTCGTTCGCAATGAAGGTCAAAAATTGATTCTGGTTTATGATTTCTTGAAAATGTGGTGTTTCTTAATCGAAATGGTTGAGATTATGCCGATGGGAAGCGATGAGCCGGAATTGTATTTCTCCGTTGGAGAAGCGCCTGATGAGGACGATCGCGAAATTGATTTAGGAGGTCCTACAGGTTTGCCTGATCTAGGTGACGACATCGATGATATCTTCTCTGAATTTGAAGGAGACGATGATGAATTTGGTGGCTTTGAAAATATTGACGATTTCGATATTTAATCATGTATAAAAATGATCCAATTGGCTTTGCCATTGCTGATTATGTTCAGCATGGAAATGCTGAATCAATAATCGTAAAGGCTGATTTATGCGAAGATGATGTTATGCCAATTGACTACCTTTTTCGAACTTATGATGAAATGCCAGAACTGGAACAGGTAGCTTTAAAAATGGCCAAAGGTAAAATTTTGGACATAGGGGCTGGTGCAGGTTGTCACTCAAAATGGCTAGTGGATAATGGTGCTGATTTAAAAGCAATTGATATCTCAAAAGGCGCAATAGATTACCTTAAATCAAATGGAATCGATGCTGAGAAAAAGGATCTTTGGGAAATTGAGGAGAAATACGATACCATTCTTTTATTAATGAACGGGATTGGATTAGCAGGTAAGTTGGATCGACTGGATAAATTTCTGCTGCACTTGAAATCAAAACTCAATGAGGGCGGACAAATCTTACTTGATTCAACCGATATTTCTTACTTATACCAAGAGGAAGATGGCTCGATGTGGGTGGATCTGAACAGTGCTTACCCTGGCGAAATGCAGTTTAAAATGTGTTACAAGGATGTTGAAACGCCTTGGTTTGATTGGCTCTATTTGGATTATGCAACACTTGAAAAACATGCTGAAAAAGTGGGACTAAAATGTTCTTGTATCTTAGCTGGTGAGAGTAATAATTATTTAGCTCAATTAAAACATTGATCATGCGCTCGATTCTATCCTTACAAATCATTGCTTTTCTACTCATCTTTTCATGCGCGTCAGAGCAGAAAGAAACAAATTCTGCAATTGAGGAAGTTGATAACCTCGACCAAATTGTTAAGAATGGTAATTCTTTACTATGGCGGGTAAGCGGACCGGATATTCAGACTTCCTACCTATTCGGTACCATGCACATGATCAATAAAGAATATTTTACATTTCCTGATTTTTTAAAATCAAAAATTGAGGATAGCGAAACCTTAATAATGGAGGTAGATGGCATTCCAAACCCATTGACAACCTATCAATTATTATCCTTGGATACAGGAACAGTACATTCGTATTTCACAAAAGAACAACACATTGAATTGCTTCGATTTATGGATCAAGAAATGGGATTGTCGCCTGAGGTTTTTGATCTAACCTACGGCAAAATGAAACCCTTTCTAATCATGCAAACCATCACCCAACAATATTTTGAGGCGGATGCCCAGTCTTATGATTTGATTATCATGGCATTGGCAGCTGAAAACAACATTCCGATTGTCGGACTGGAAACCACGGAAGAGCAGTTGGGCTTTTTTGATAAAATTTCGAGGGAGTCAATGGCTGATTTGGTCATGGAAAGCATCTATTCTTTTGAAAAAGAACAAAAGGAAATGAATAAATTGATGCAACTCTACGCCAAACAAAAAGTCGATAAGCTCATTCCATTATTGCAAAAGCAATCACCAGAATTTATGGAGTTTGCGGATATCTTCTTGTATGATCGTAACAAAAGATGGATTCCAAAACTGATCAAAGAAATGCAAAAGAAGAAATCTTTTGTTGCAGTTGGGGCGGGGCACTTATTTGGCGAAAAAGGCGTTATTGACTTATTGAAAAAAGAAGGCTATGAAATTAGCGCCATCAATATGAATCCTGTTGAGTAAAATCTATAACTTTGTGCAAAATTGAAATTATGAAAAAAGTATTTAGCATAGCATTAGCAATACCATTTGTAGCATTCGTTGGGTGTGCAGAACAAGGAGACGCGTCTAATGACGAAACAACGGACGTTGAAGAAGTAATTGAAGAGGCAGTAGAGGATGTTGTAGAACCAGAAATGACGAAAGAAGAAGAAATTCAAGCTTATCTTGACGAAAAAGGATGGGAAGCTGAGAAGCATGAAAGCGGTTTATATTATGTGATTGATGAGCCGGGTGAGGGTGATGCGCGTCCTACTTTATCCGATGAAGTAACAATATTTTACCAAGGATATCTGTTAGACGGTTTCAGATTTGATGGTACTGGTGACTCACCAGCTACTTTTGGTTTATACCAATTAATCTCTGGATGGCAAATTGGTATTCCAATGTTCGGAAAAGGTGGAAAAGGAAAGTTGATTATTCCTTCTGAACTTGGATATGGCGATCGTGACAATGGTGATATCCCTGGAGGATCAACATTGATGTTTGAAATTGAATTAATCGATTTCCAACCAATCGAGGGGATGTAATCCAAAAAAGAATTTGAAGAAAGCATCCGTTTTAATCGGGTGCTTTTTTTTTACAGACTGATTTAAACAGTAAAAAAAGATGGCTATGAAGTGGAAGAAAAAACCGACGCAAGAGATAAAAAAAATGGTTTTTGACGCCTTGGGTAAAAACCTGAATTATCGTGAAACGAATATTCTGGGGTTACCTGCAACTTATTTAGATCAAGAACAATTTTATTTCGAAGCTCCATTTTTGAAGGACGCTCCATTCTTATCGGTATTAATCTCAAACCCAAATCATATTGGCTGTCATACTTATAGCAAAGGCGAAAGTTATTTTAGCGGAACGCAAGCGATAGAAGTTGACTTGATTAAGGTTTGTGCCGAAGATATTTTCGAAGCTGAACCTGGCGGATATGATGGTTATGTCGCTCCGGGTGGAACAGAAGCAAATATTCAAGCGCAATGGGTGTACCGCAATTACTTTCAAAAAGAGCATGGTGCGAAACTCGAAGAAATTGGTTTGTTGTTCTCAAGCGATGCTCATTATTCAGCACATAAAGGATGTAATTTATTGGGGCTGACACCTGTGCCGGTTGCCATTGATGAAAATCGCAAATGGGATTTAGCATCATTGGAAGACGCCTTGAAGCAGGCAAAAGCAGACGGCATTCGTTATTTGGTGGTCCACTTAACCATGGGAACAACAATGTATGGCAGTGTCGACAATCGAGATAAAATCCTACCGATTGTCAAGCAACATTACAAACACTTTTTCACGCATATTGACGCAGCTTTTGGAGGTTTTATTTATCCTTTTACGTCAGAAAACGATCATTTTAATTTAAGTAATCCTGATATCCGCTCTGTTACCATTGATGGTCACAAGATGCTTCAAGCACCATATGGCACAGGTATATTTATTGGCAAAAAAGGATTGATTGAATACGCACAAACCGAAGAGGCTTCTTATGTACAAGGAACCGATTTCACTTTATGCGGCAGTCGATCTGGAGCAAACGCCATTGCGGTTTGGATGATTTTGATGACACACGGTTTTTCAGGCTGGCAATATTTGATGGAGAAATTAGTTGATCGAACGGATCATATTTGTGAAACGCTAGATCAAATGGCGATTCGTTATTTCCGTCATCCGAAAATGAATATCGTTGCCATTAATGCGGAGGATATGGATGAAGGTATTGCTCATAAATACCATTTAGTAGCGGATAATTTTAATGATCCCAAATGGTGGAAAATCGTTGTAATGACACATGCTGAAAAGCACATCATTGACGAATTTTTGATAGATTTGCAAAAGAAAATTAAAACGTCCACGAATTGAATTTACGCGTAACGAAAATATTTGATTTTGAAACTGCCCACGCTTTGTGGGGATACGATGGCAAATGCCGAAACATTCATGGTCATTCATATAAACTGACTGTTTCGATTACGGGTGATATTATCGACGATATTGACGCCGTAAAAAATGGTATGATCATCGATTTTGGTGATTTGAAAAAAATTGTCAAGTCAACCGTTGTTGAGGAATTTGATCATGCCTTGCTTGTGAACGGTAAAACACCGCATGCCAAATATGCGGAGGTTGAAAATGGATTTTCTAAAATCTTATTGTGTGATTATCAACCTACTTGTGAGAACATGCTCATCGATATGGTGGGAAGAATCTTAAAAGCCCTTCCAGCTGACATCACATTAAAATATGCACGATTACAAGAAACGGATAATAGTTTCGCCGAATGGTTTTTATCTGACAATTTATAAGTCGTGTCTGAACAACTGATTCAAAAGTACAATATTCCAGGGCCTCGTTATACGAGTTATCCTACCGTTCCTTATTGGGATGAAGAGGGAATTCAATTGAAAGATTGGAAACGTACGTTTATCCATGCTTTTGAAGAAAGCAATCAAGAAGAAGGAATCAGCATTTATATACACCTCCCCTTTTGTGAAAACCTTTGCACCTTTTGTGGTTGTCATAAACGGATTACAAAAAGACATGAGGTTGAAGAACCATATATCGACACGCTTTTAAAGGAATGGGATTTATATTGTGATTTGCTTCCAGAACGACCGCGTATTAAAGAATTACACCTCGGGGGTGGAACGCCAACATTCTTTAGTCCAGAGAATCTAAAAAAGATGATGGACGGCATCTTCGCAAAAGCCGATCGATGTGAGTCTTTTGAATTTAGTTTTGAAGGACATCCCAACAATACCACAGAAGCACATTTAAAGACCTTGTATGATCTTGGCTACCGAAGAAACAGCTTCGGAGTTCAGGATTATGATAAGAAAGTACAAAAGACAATCAACCGTATTCAGCCGTTTGAAAACGTTGAAAAAGCAACCCGTTTATCACGTGAAATTGGTTATCGATCAGTGAGCCATGATTTGGTTTTTGGATTACCGCATCAGACGCTGGAAAGTGTTAAGGATACAATAGAAAAAACCAGTCAACTGAAACCAGATCGTATTGCTTTCTACAGCTACGCACATATACCTTGGATTAAAGGCGTTGGACAACGCGGGTACGATGAAAATGATTTGCCCTCAGCTCAAGAAAAAAGAGTGATGTACGAGGAAGGTAAGCGTCTCTTGGGAGAGATTGGTTATGTTGAGATTGGCATGGATCATTTTGCGCTTAAATCGGACAATTTACATGAGGCAATGGTGAACAAAACCTTGCACCGAAACTTTATGGGCTATGCGGCTGGGAAAACAAAATTGATGATCGGTTTAGGTATGAGCTCGATCAGTGATTCTTGGTACAGCTTTGCTCAAAATGTCAAAACAGTAGAAGAATATCAGACGATCGTTAACCAAGGAGAGCTACCTTTGTTGCGCGGTCATTTGTTGACAGATGAGGATTTGATCATCCGTGAACACATATTAAACATTATGTGTCACTTTGAAACGGATTGGTCGGAGGAACGGCTTCAATTTCCTGAATTACCGGAATGCATTGAGCGTTTAAAAGAAATGGAATCCGATGGATTGGTTGAAATGACCGAGACAGGATTACGATTACCTGAAGCGTCGCGTCCTTTTGTAAGAAACGTCTGCATGGCTTTCGATTTGCGTTTGTTGCGCAATAAACCCACGACAAGGGTTTTCTCTATGACCATCTAGGTCATGTTAGAATTCATAACTACCGCGTTTAGTTCCTCTATTAAATCAGGCCTAGGAATACTTATTTCTGAATAACACTTTCACATCTGTATTCGCACTTACAATTGGGCACAAAAAAAACCTGCTCATCCGTCTGAGACGGACAAGCAGGCTCTTGATTTATTTATACTTGTTGTGTTATTGCTTTACAACTGAAACAGTTGATGCAGCGCCGTCAACAGCAATCTTAATTAGATAGTTACCAGCTTCGAAACCTTCCATTGAAATTTCTTCAATTCCGTTTCCTTGACCAGCTGCTACGATTTTACCTGAAGCATCGTACATTAACCAGTTGTACTGACCTTCAAAGTTAACTGTTAAGATGTCAACTACTGGGTTAGGATAAACAGAGATGTTATCTAACTCATTCAACTCAACTCCTGCTTGAGAATCAACAATGAATGTTACTTCAGAGTCACACATTCCGTCAGAAACAGTAACTGTGTATGAACCAACTGTCAATGCGTCGATATCTTCTGTAGTTGCACCATTTGACCATGAGTAAGTATAAGGACCACCTGTTCCACCTTCTGGTGTGAAGTCGATTGATCCGTCATAACCGTCACCAGTCATCATTGTTACAACACCTGTTCCAGTTGGCACTTCCATTGAAGTAACTGTAACTGAACTTGTAGACTCACATCCACCAGCATTTGTAGCAGTAACTGTGTACGTTACGTCTCCTGGTTCTTGCATCATTGGCTCGCCATCAACAGCGCCCATATCCCAAGCGTAATCCGCTTCATCTCCAACAGCTTCTAATGTAAATTCATTATCCTCACAAACTGTCATATAATCTCCAGCATAGACGTAAGGGATATCGCGAACGAAAACACTTACCATATCTGTAGAAACACATCCAGTTGCTAAATCAGTACCTGCTACAATAAAGACGTTTTCTCCAATTGTTTCAGGAGCAAATGCTACCCCGTCTTCAATAGAAACACCCCAATCATACTCATCAGCAGTACCAGTAGCTGTTACTGTCACTTCTTCTCCTAAACAGATTTCTTCAGCGTCAATTGCTCCTGAAACGTTCGGTCCAGCAACAACTTCAACATCAAATGATCCAGTACACCCAACATTCGGGCAGAATCCAATCGCGAAGTTAGATGCTGTCCATCCAGTTCGGTTCTTACCAGGTGCTGCGTAAGCTTCAGTTTGAGACGAATTTTGAATTCCTAATGTGTGAAGACCTGAAGTTTCATTCTGTGTTTGAACGTGAACTTCGATGCAGTTAGTAGTCTCAAATAATTTGATTTGTCCGGTAACAAAGTCTGGACCAGAAAAATAGTGAGGAATCGCGTTGAATTCAACTACCAATACTCTGTTAGGAGCAGTACCAATTGTTTCATAACGAATTGACCCTCCACTTGGTGGACGCAGGTCATCCCAACAAAGTGCGATTAACTCACCTGGTTCAGCCCCCGAAGACCAAGGAATCAATTCTCCACCACAACAACCATTGTCCGTCTCAGGTGAGAATGTTACAAACCCATTTGAGCTGATTCTGAAAGTTGTCTTGTCATTTCCGAAGAAATTGAATGTAAAACCAATCGGTAAATCAGTTGAAACTTGATCATCTCCAAGAAAAACTGAAGACCCACCAATTGCATCCATTGAGAATGGAACCGCTTCATCAATTGAGTACCCCTCACCAGGAGCTTCAACATTAATTGTGTGAGTTCCGATACCTGCTGCAGATGGCGTAAATACATTACCTTCAACACCAGGACCAGTATAAACCGCACCAGGCGATTCAACTGACAATGATGCAGGTGCATCCTCCAAACACATAATTGGAGGAATACCTGAAATGTCACATTGCCCGAAACCTACAGAAGTAAGTCCTAAGGCAAGTCCAAATAGTAAAGTTCTTTTCATAACTAGTTCTTTTTGTAAAGCTGCTTTTTTTATATAAATCAATTAATCCCGCAATGTAGTTATTTTTTATTAAAATAACAAATTTTTAACAATCGTTTAATACAGATTAAAATATAAGAGAACCTCCGAAATAAATGGACTGACTCTGTGGACAACTTGTTAAAAAGAAAAGACTCACTGCAAAATGCAATGAGTCTTTCACTTTTATATGCTTTAGTATCGACTTAGTCTTCCTTCACCTCTTCAAAATCAACATCCTCAGCACTAACGTCATCAGAATCATCTGATCCCGCTTCTGCACCTGCAGTACCTTCAGTACCTGCAGCACTTTCTTGGTTTGCATACATTTCCTGAGAAGCCGCTTGGAAAACGGTGTTTAATTTCTCCATCGCCGTATCAATTGAAGCTAAATCTTTTGATTCATGAGCTGTTTTTAATTCTGCCAGTGCAGATTCAATTGGCTCTTTCTTGTCAGCCGGCAATTTGTCACCGTACTCGCTCAATTGTTTTTCGGTTTGGAAGATTAATGCATCAGCCGCATTTAATTTTTCAACTTCTTCTTTTCGCTTTTTATCGGCTTCAGCGTTTTGCTCAGCGTCTGCTTTCATTCTTGCGATTTCGTCATCTGACAATCCAGAAGAAGATTCAATTTTAATCGATTGTTCTTTTCCTGTCGCTTTATCTTTTGCCGAGATATTCATGATTCCGTTCGCATCGATATCGAAAGTTACTTCGATTTGAGGAACTCCTCTCGGTGCTGGTGGAATGTCTGATAATTGAAATCTTCCGAGTGTTTTATTGTCATTCGCCATTGGACGTTCCCCTTGCAAGACATGGATATCAACCGCTGGTTGGTTATCTGAAGCTGTAGAAAAAGTCTCCGATTTTTTCGTAGGAATCGTTGTATTGGCGTCGATCAATTTTGTCATAACACCTCCCATTGTCTCAATTCCTAATGAAAGTGGCGTCACATCAAGAAGCAATACATCTTTTACTTCTCCTGTCAATACCCCACCCTGAATTGCTGCACCAAGTGCTACAACCTCATCTGGGTTAACTCCTTTCGATGGTTCTTTTCCGAAGAAACTTTTTACCGCTTCCTGGATAGCAGGGATACGTGTAGACCCTCCTACTAAAATCACTTCATCAATATCGCTTGTAGATAATCCTGCATTATTTAATGCCGTTCTACATGGCTCGATTGTTCTCTTCACTAAATCATCAATCAACTGCTCAAATTTTGCACGTGACAATGATCTCACCAAGTGCTTTGGCACTCCATTTACCGGCATGATGTATGGCAGGTTAATTTCTGTTGAAGTCGTCGAAGACAATTCGATCTTCGCTTTTTCAGCCGCTTCTTTTAAACGCTGAAGCGCCATTGGATCCTCTCTCAAGTCAATTCCTTCATCACTTTTAAATTCCTCTGCCAACCAGTTAATGATTTTGTCATCAACGTCATCACCACCAAGGTGTGTATCACCATCCGTTGACAATACTTCAAATACACCGTCTCCTAATTCAAGTACAGAAACGTCATGTGTTCCTCCACCAAAGTCAAATACAATAATTTTTTGATCGTCTGTCTTTTTATCTAAACCATAAGCTAAAGCTGCGGCCGTTGGCTCGTTGATGATTCGCTTTACCTTAAGTCCTGCGATTTCTCCAGCCTCTTTTGTAGCTTGACGCTGAGAGTCATTAAAATAAGCAGGAACAGTAATAACTGCTTCTGATACTTCTTGTCCTAAATAATCTTCAGCAGTTTTCTTCATTTTCTGAAGGATCATCGCTGAAATCTCTTGGGGTGTATATAAACGCTCATCAATTTTTACGCGCGGCGTATCGTTATCTCCTTTTAATACGTTGTATGGTACTCGACTGATCTCTGAAGACACATTGCTGAAATTGGTTCCCATGAATCGCTTAATCGAGAAAATCGTCTTTTGTGGGTTCGTAATTGCCTGACGTTTCGCCGGATCACCTACTTTCCGCTCACCTCCATCAACAAAAGCCACCACAGAAGGTGTTGTTCTTTTTCCTTCGGCGTTTGTTATAACAACTGGTTCGTTACCTTCCATTACAGAAACGCAAGAGTTTGTTGTTCCGAGGTCAATTCCGATAATCTTACTCATGTTATTGTTTTAAATTGTTCAAAATTAAATTCATCTCCTCTAGGTCAATGATTATGCCACGAGCCAATTCTGCCATCTGAATCAACATTTTGTCAGCATGCCACTTTATATCTTTTCATTTTATGACATATCGTCAGATTTTCATGTCAAGAAAATGTTGATAAAAAAGAAAAACTTAAATTTCAGGCTTGTTGAATTCAGCTATATTTGTGATGGTAAAATTTAAACGTAAAGTCTTATGAATTTCATTATTTCCAGTTCGGCATTATTAAAGAACTTACAACGAATTGGCGGAGTCCTTAACAGTAACAACTCATTGCCTATCTTGGACAATTTCCTTTTTGAACTGGAAAACGGAATGTTGACTATTTCTGCATCTGATTTAGAAAACACAATGAAGACGAGCGTTAAACCAGATGAAGCCAGAGAGGAAGGTAGAATTGCTATTCCTGCAAAATTATTGTTAGATACATTAAAAAACTTTTCTGATCAGCCTCTGTCTTTTTCAATTGACAGCAGTCATTTTGGAATTGAGATTTCATCTGACTACGGTAAATACAAATTAGTAGGGCAAAATCCAGATGATTTTCCAAAGTCTCCTGAATTAGAAAACACAGAAACGATTGCTGTCAGCGGAGAAATCATTGCTAGCGCAATTGATAAGACTTTATTTGCAACTGGGAATGATGAATTGCGACCGGTTATGAGCGGCGTTTTCTGTCAATTTTCACCTGAGCGTTTAATTTTTGTAGCTACAGATGCTCACAAATTGGTGCGTTATGGCCGAAATGATTCAAGCGCGGGGAAAGCCTCAGACTTTATTTTACCAAAAAAGCCGTTGAATCTTCTTAAGCAGAACTTGACGGGAGAGGAAGAAGTTAAAATCAATTACAACGAAACAACTGCTCGCTTCTCTTTTGGTGCGATCGAATTAACTTGTCGCTTGATTGATGGAAAATATCCAAATTACGAAGCGGTAATCCCTGTCGAAAATCCAAATGTTCTGACAGTTGATCGACTATCGTTTTTGAATTCAATTAAGAGGGTATCGATTTTCTCTAATAAAACAACTCACCAGGTTAAATTGAAGGTTGCGGGTAGCGAATTAACGCTCTCTGCTGAAGATCTTGACTTCTCAAATGAAGCGAAAGAACGTTTAACTTGTAATTATGCAGGTGACGATATGGAAATTGGTTTTAACGCACGTTTCTTACTGGAGATGTTAAATCACATCAACACTACAGAAGTCATTCTTGAGATGAGCGAACCGAATAAAGCAGGTATATTATTACCATCCGGCAATGAAAATGATCAAGAGGACATCTTGATGTTGGTTATGCCAGTGATGATCCGCTAATACAACACTTTTAAACCCTCGGAAAAGCTTATTGTCAAAAGGCTACAGAAGTAGGTATAATTATTGATACTTATTTGGTATCAAAAAGCCTTTTTAGATGAACCCGCTCATTCGAAACTTGTCTGTTGTTTTTCTTTTTATACTCTTATCAGGGTGTTTGATTGCAGATGAGATTTTTCTTGAACCTCCCGTTCCGGAAGTATCCTTGCAAACGAAAGCTGAGAAAGCGATCTATCAATACATCGTCAAAAAAAGTCCAAACGAAAATTACCAGAGCTATGGATTCAGTGAATTGATCATTCGCAAACCGCTACACATTCAAAAACGCGACTCGCTGGATGCCGCTCTGAAAAAGGACCCGCAAAATGAAACCCTCAAAGCAAAACGAGATACATTAAACGCGTTCATAAAGGAAAACAACATTGAAAGAACAGCTGTTCTAGAACATTTTTTCACTTTAAAGAACGACACTGTCGATGCTATTAATATTTTCGAAATAAAGTATACGCTAAACGATACTTTAGGTGTAAAAGAAACTAATCCTCAAATCATTTTGACTCTTCCCGAGTCATATGAAACAACACTAGATTATTACTTCTACGAATACACGATCTTTATTGCACCGACCTATGCTGAGGCTAGACAAATGAGCCGTAAATTCTATCATTACTTCAAGACACAGCAAGAAAAACTGATGCTTTCTACCCGAAAATCTGACTTTCTAAAGCACACACTTGAAATCTGTAAATTGGTGAAAGTAAATGGTAAATTTGAGCAAGATCGAATTGTGCAAGAGCTCTTCAAAACTTATATAAAAGAGAAACGAGCCGACATTAAATCATACACTCCTGTTGAATTCTCTCCATTATATGAAACAATTGAAGAAAGCAATGATTCTTTAATTGAGTATTACTTTTTTCATAAATTTACTGGTGAGTACAATGAAAAAGTGGATACCAATGTGGTACTGATCGAAATGTCGCCGTACTACGAAATCGATCAGGTTTTTCAGCTCGACCAACCTTTTGAAAACTATGTAAAGTAATACCATGTTTAAACTATTCCCCATAGCATTTTATTTTGCAACGCTTTTTCCAGTAAGCCATTCATTACAAGACAATAATAATACGGAACAAGAAGAAAAAGTAAAGTCTACGGTTGTTGCTTGGGCAGACGAAGTCTTTTTGGAGCATGCATCCTAAAAGTTCGAAAACTTTCATGCTGAGCAGTCAGACGAGTTCTTTATTCAGGCTTCAAGGATTGAGATGTGTGAAGAAAAATTGCTGATCTTAAACGGGAAAAATCCGAAGGGACCTATAACGGAACAGAT
>JBMZAY010000019.1:0-54071 GCA_049611865.1 Crocinitomicaceae bacterium
ACAGTTAAACCGAACAATCCCTGTCATTTTGACGTTGTTATTATATGAAATTTGAACTGGTATCCTTTTTGAACAGGTCAAATTGATATTAAACTGAAAAAATTTAAAAAAACAATAAAATGATGATAACTAGAAGACATGACTTACCGTTTTTCGGAGATGTAATGAACTCACTTTTAGACGATAACGTATTCGAACCTATAAAGAAAATCGCAACACGCCGAATTCCATCGGTGAACATCTCAGAAAATGAAAAAGGTTTTGCAATTGAAGTTGCAGCACCGGGAATGAAGAAAGAGGATTTTAACGTAGAAGTTACGCACGACACATTAACGATTTGGTCAGAGAAACAAGAGAATCACGAAGAGCAAAAAGGAAAGTATGCTGTTCGTGAATTCAACTATGCCTCATTCAAAAGGACATTTAGTTTACCTAAAACTGTGGACAGATCTCAGATTGAAGCAAGTTATACTGACGGCATCTTGCATGTTTCGATTGCTAAGAAAGAAGAGGATAGTGATAGCGGTACTAAAAAGATTGAAATTTCATAATTCGTTTTAGTTTACGATTGATAAAAAAACGGGCTACTCTGCTGAGTAACCCGTTTTTTAATATGAATCAATTAATTTATTCGATCCCTTCTGAAAAAGCATCTTCCGCTGCAGCAGCTGCTTCCAATTCAGCCTCAATCTCCTTATAATCTGCTCCCTTTTCTCCTTCCATCAAACCTGAAATGGTCTCAGTTAAAATCCGTAACGAATTTCTTGATTTATCTTTAAAAACCAAAGAAAAGTCCACATCAACAGCACTCGCCTCTAATTTCATATACTCCATCAAATCAATCAATGGTCTCGCCTCATCCATTTCTGCTAAATGATCAAATTCGAGGAAGTTTAAGAACATACCGATTGGGCGCTCTTTAAAAACGTTCTGAGGATCATTCAATGCCACCGTTTTTCCATTAGCAACAGCAGCAGCCCAAACACTATCTGAAGAGCTAAAGAACACATCATCCATTAATACCATATAAGCTCCTTTATGACTCACTACGCCGTCAAATCCTAACGAATCAGGAAATATACTTTTCATGGTCTCACGATCTTCAACCCCCATAATCATTCCCACTACAGGCATCGGTTCTTTTGAAATATAAGGCTCACCATAGCCCCAATCGATTTCTCTTTCAATCACTTCAATTCGATCCATTACAATCAAAAATTCACCCGAAAGTGCCGATTTAAATGTTTCTACATCAATACCCAACTCTTCCAATTCATACATTACTTCATCATACTCATCAACCCCCATTTTCTCTTTTACGAAATCCAATCCTTCCGAAACATTTATGTTGGTCCCCATCATCATCATTGGATCTTTGGAATTACCATAAGCCATTAATCCCTTGCTCACTGGATCTGTCATCAAAAATGCCAGTTCAGCAGCCAATTTATCCGATAAATCATTGGACATACGCATATCCAAGCTTCCTTCGTTGAAATCAATAAACATGGTAGATGAAACACCTGAAATGCTTTCTTTATTCTCTTCCACCTCACTGCTTTGACCCATTGAAGCTTCTCTCAAATAACTGTACAAACCTTTCCCTTGAAATAGAATAGAAATATCTGCTTCCTCCGTCAAGAAATCGCTATATCTCTCATTCACTTCATTTTCATCAACGGCGTTGATCATTTTTATTATCCGATTGACAGCCTTCATTCCAGGATCGCTATTATTACTAAATACTTCGGTCAACTTATAAGTCATGTTCCCTGCGACTGCAAATTCCTCATTCCAAACTACTACAAACTCGTCGTTCTCTTTAATTATATACTTTAAACCATCCTTTTCTTTGATAGTAGCATTTGCCTCTGTCTCTAAAAGCTCAATGAATAAGGGCTCATCTTTTACTTTAAATATGCCGTAAACCTCAGGCATGAATCCCCCACTTTTCCCCATAACAACCTGAACATCTACGCTATTGTCTATGCCTGTTGTTTCTTCATCCATAAAAAACCCAATCAACATCTCCTGCGTGAAAGGCAAAGCTCCCTCCATCGCTCCAGATTTATCGATCAGCGATTTAGGATTACTATTCATGATCATAAAAGGTGATTTCACCTGATCAATCATTATTGAAACCTTGTCCTCTCTTGTTGGGCCAGGGCCACATGCAGCCATTATCATTAGGGTTATTAAAACCGCCGATATTTTTATGTACTTTTTCATATTTAAACGAACAATATTATCGTTTCAAAGTTAAACAATTAATCTTTGTTATAACGCCAAACTGGCGTAACTTTGCATTGTGCATACAATAGAGCCATATTATAATTGGAGAGGTTTTTATATTGCCTCAGAGGATATTCAATCTCCTTTTTATGAACGCGTTTACAGCGAGTTTGAATTTACAGACACGATTTATAATTACTGCATCCATCCGCAATGGGACAATATCGGATCTCCCACACTTTTCCTGAAAATTTTGTATGCTGAATATGATAGCGGCTATGCTATTATTGAGCTTTTTGGTGAGTGGAACGATGTCGTTCAAAATGACATTATGGTATTTAAAAGGGATATTGTTGAACACCTTATGATGAATGGAATCAATAAATTCATTCTAATTGCGGAAAACCTACTTAATTTCCATGGTGATCAAGAGGATTATTACGAGGAATGGTTTGATGAAGTAGAAGATCAAGAAGGTTGGATTGCACTTTTAAACCTTCGTCCACATGTTATTGACGAATTAAAAGCTTTTGATTTAGATTGTTATTTCTTAATGGGTGGTGAACTGGAAGAGATGGATTGGCGAACGGCCACACCAGTGCAATTCATTGGCAGAATCGAGCAGTATGTCCAAAAGCGACTTTCTTTCTGATCAAATCAATCTCATCTGAATTCAATTTAGAAAGACCCCTAAAGTGTTGAATTACAAAATCTTTTGAATTCTCAATCATAGATTAACGCTGTTTACAGGATTACAAGATAACGCATCAGGTGTTGTCCCAAACTTTTGAAATCATTGGAGAAACTAACAGTTTTACAAGGCAAAAATCTTATCCGGTTTTTATTGAACCAACATAAACACGAATAATAGGACTTCAATAATTCACTTTTTTAAAGAGGGGGAAAACTTACCTTGGCTTGTATAAAATTCGTATGTTTGTTAGAACCAAATAAATAAGTAAATAAATTAAATGCTGATTATGAAAACAAACAAACTTATCTTAAGTGCAATGGCATTAGGACTTGCTTCAGGAGCTTTCGCTCAACCAGAGAAGTACGTTGTTGTTGAAGAAAAAACAGGAACTTGGTGTGGATGGTGTCCATACGGAACTGTTGCATTTGCTAATCTTGAAGAAGATGAGCCAAATTTTATCGGAATTGCAATTCACAATTCAGATCCAATGGAAGTTTCTAGTTATGATGATGCTTCGGCTTCATTGCCTGGTTTTGGTGGATATCCATACGCATGTGTTGACCGTGTAGAAGGTGATCACGCGTTCTATGCACCTGATGGATTTGCTGCTAGAGAAAACGAAACACCTGTAGCATCTATTTCTGCTACTGGTATCGTAGATGGCGATCAATTAGAAATTAAGATCTTAGCTACTTTCACTGAGGCACAATCAGGAGATTGGAGACTTGCAGGAGTAGTTGTAGAAGATGGTGTTACTGGAACTGGTTCTGGTTACGCTCAAGCTAATTATTTCCCTGGAAGTGGTTATGAATTAACAGGAGCTGGAAAAGTATGGCACGAAGAGCCAAATCCAGTACCAGCTGCTGAAATGGTATATGATCATGTAGCTCGTGCATTAGGTGATGATGAGTGGGAAGGTGTTGACGCATCGCTTCCAGCAACAATCGAAGCTGATGTTAACTATTGGTATTCTTACTATGTTGATTTGGATCCATCATGGGATTTAAACAACCTTCACGTAGTAGGAATGTTGGTTGAACCTTCAGGAGAAATCAACAATGCAGGAAAAGGAAATGTTGGAACTGTTGGAATCGAAGAAGAGGCTCCAGCTAACAACTTTGCTATCACTGCTTACCCTAACCCAGCGAACAATTTCGTAAACATGTCAATTGAGTTGAAAGAAGCTGCTCAAGTGAAAGTTGAAGTTGTAAGCATGTTAGGTGCTGTTGTTTCTACAATCGAAACGCAAAACTTAGCTGCAGGAACACACTACAATGAATTAAATACTGCTGATTTGACTGAAGGAATTTACTTCATCAAAACTACTGTAAACGAAGCTGTTGAAATGACAAGATTTGTTGTTCAACACTAAGATTATAACTAACTTATGAAGAAGGCCATTCGATTATCGGATGGCCTTTTTTAATTCATTAATCACAACTCGATCGATTGGAAAAGTCATCGTTTCTGTTTTCAACTCCTCAATTTTTATCCACTCAAAGTTCACTGCTGCTTCAGGACCAAAATCTACAGTCTTCATTAATTGTTCTGCGATGAGTGTCGCATTCTCAACTTCCACCAGATAATAGAAACTAATCAACTGGTCGGTCTTTCGAAAAGCTGATTGCTGAAAAAAGGGATTGACGTAAAACAGTTTTTGCCCTAGCACCTTCACGCCCAACTCTTCTTGAAACTCTCGAATTAAACAATCTTCTATCCCCTCTCCCTTTTCTAATCCGCCTCCTGGAAATTTAACCATAGAGATTCCAAAACGGTCTTCTTTTGCGATGAGCACTTGATCATCGAATATCCAAATTCCATAAACGCGGATATTGAAATTTTCGATATGAGGATTTCGGACCTGCATGTTCAGACATTATTAATGGCTAAAGTAGTATATTTGTTTTCGTTAATTTTTACTTAAAGGTACAATTTTATGACTGTTAGCAAGAAAGAACTGGAATTCAATAAGAACGAAGATACTATCCGTC
The DNA here is from genome assembly GCA_049611865.1 of Crocinitomicaceae bacterium. GTDB lineage: Bacteria > Bacteroidota > Bacteroidia > Flavobacteriales_D > Crocinitomicaceae > Crocinitomix. Next base: position 4,918 of record JBMZAY010000019.1, read on the forward strand.
TAAAAATCTCCGAAATGGAGCGAAAGCTTGAAAAAATCTACTTGGGCGGGGGTAAAAAACGTATTGAAAAGCATCACAATAAAGGCAAGCTAACAGCGCGTGAGAGAATCGAAAAATTGATTGATCCCGGCACCGAAACCATTGAGATCGGTGCATTTGCGGGAGATGGGATGTACGAACAATATGGCGGATGTCCCTCTGGTGGAGTTGTCATCAAAATTGGATATGTTTCCGGCAGACAGTGCATAATTGTAGCGAACGATGCGACTGTTAAGGCTGGGGCATGGTTTCCAATTACTGGTAAAAAGAACCTTCGTGCTCAAGAAATTGCAATGGAAAACCACTTACCAATTATTTATTTGGTAGACAGCGCCGGCGTTTTCTTGCCACTTCAAGACGAAATTTTTCCGGACAAAGAACATTTTGGACGAATCTTTAGAAATAATGCGGTTATGTCTTCGAAAGGTATAACACAAATTGCTGCCGTTATGGGAAGTTGTGTTGCTGGAGGTGCCTATTTACCGATTATGTCGGATGAATCGTTAATCGTGGATAAAACGGGAACGATCTTCTTGGCTGGTTCATATTTGGTAAAAGCAGCTATTGGAGAATCAATCGATAACGAAACCCTCGGAGGAGCAACAACGCACACCGCAATTAGTGGTGTATGTGATTATAAGGCAAAAGACGATGAGGATTGTTTAGCCACCATACGTGATTTGATGAGCCGTATTGGTGAGCAAGAAAAGGCAGGCTTTGACCGAATTGAATCAAAGTCTCCTAAATCAGATGAAAAAGAGATTTATGGGCTTTTCCCAGCTGATCGCGCAAAGCCTTACAATACAAGAACGATCATTGGTCGTTTAGTGGATGATTCAAAGTTCACAGAATATAAAAAGGACTATGGTAAAACGATTATTTGCGGCTATGCACGCATCGATGGATGGAGTGTTGGTATTATCGCCAATCAGCGTGAAGTGATTAAAAACTCGAAAGGCGAAATGCAATTTGGAGGAGTTATCTACACAGATTCAGCAGATAAAGCAGCACGTTTTATTATGGTTTGCAACCAGAAAAACATTCCGCTTGTTTTCTTGCAGGATGTCAGCGGATTTATGGTCGGGTCTAAGTCTGAGCACGCGGGCATTATAAAGGACGGTGCAAAAATGGTCAATACCATGTCAAATTCTGTCGTGCCTAAATTCACAATCGTAATGGGCAACTCTTACGGAGCTGGAAATTACGCAATGTGTGGTAAGGCCTACGATCCGCGTTTAATCGTTTCGTGGCCCACTGCAGAATTAGCCGTAATGAGCGGGGCTTCAGCTGCAAAAACATTGATGCAAATTGAAGTTGCTTCCCTCAAAGCCAAGGGAGAAGAAGTTGATGAAGGAAAACAGCAAGCAATTTACAACAAAATTAAGGCGCGCTACGACGAACAAATCTCGCCGTATTATGCTGCTTCAAGATTATGGGTTGATGCCATTATTGATCCGCTTGAAACCAGAAAAGTGATTTCAATGGGCATTGAGATGGCTAATCATAAAAAAGCAACTGAACGTTACAATGTGGGTGCTCTGCAGACTTGATCCTTAGCCTGAAATATATTTCTTTGTTTTATATTTAACTCTAAATCATTACATTAGAGAAAATCTATGAAAAATGTTTAGATCAATTTTATTCCTCTCAATAACGCTAATAAGCCCTTTTTCTTTCGCTCAAAACTTCACTTTTGTTGAAGGAAATTTGATTGAAACTGATATTATCATGGGGGAAAGCGGATCTGCCGATTCAAAGATACACAACGAAAGTGATGAAGCAGTTGTATTTGCATGGCAAGCCGTTGAAATCGACCATCCGGCTGATTGGGATTATACTTTCTGTGACTTTCCAAACTGTTATGAAGCCGGTGTTTCTTCTGGTACGATGAGTGAGGTACCTGGAGGAAGTGAATTAGCATTTGTTCAAATCAATTTGATGGCCCCTTCAGCTGGAATTGGTATCTTTTCTTATGCAGTATGGGATATCGAATTGCCCGACTTGAAAGATACAGTTACATTTACGTTTACAGCGATTGATGTGACAGGATCAAGCGAATTAAGTCCTAATGATCTATGCATCCGGCCTACCTCAAATGGGTTCTCAATTTCAAACACATCTAATAGCTGGGTTAATTGTAGCCTTTATGAGCTGTCTGGAAAAATTTTAATAATCGAACGAATAGAAGGAAACGAGACAAGAATAATGGAAACGAATGGATTAAATCCAGGATTATACTTTATTTCATTTCAAATGAAAGGTGTAATGATTGAAACGAAAAAAGTTATTGTTCGTTAAAAGGATTCGAAAACGTCGTATCCTCGAGAAATTCATAATCTGTCAAACAGTTCAAAAAGCGAATCAAGTCTTTGCGCTCGCGTTTACTTAAAGTAAATGGCTTTATAACTTCACTTTGATTAAAGTGCCCTGCCCCACCCGATTCATAATGCCCCACAACCTCCTCCAAAGTTGCTATACTCCCATCATGCATATAAGGTGTTGTTAATGCTACATTCCGCAAGGTTGGCACTTTAAACACAGCGCGATCTTCTCGTAAATGTGTTGCCCTTGCACGCCCCGAATCTTTGTAAACCTCATATAAACCATTATTCTGGGTTGAAAAATTCGTAAAATTAAAACCACCGTGACATTCAGTACAATACAGTTTATTAAAGAATAAATCCATCCCTCTCAGTTCGGATCTTGACATTACATCACGTTGCTGATAAACCTGCTGGTCAAATTTCGAATTGCCGCTAATCATCGTACGTTCAAAAGCCGAGAGTGCCCGCGTTATAACAAAAGGATCTGGTTTTCGTCCATAAGCCTCAAAACTACGACGAACATAATCTGGATTTTTCTGCAACCGTTTACCGGCATCCGCAATGTTAAAAGCCATTTCAGCGTGTTCTTGGATCGGAACCAAAACTTGCATTTCAAGTGTGGGCAAATACCCATCAAACAAAAGCGTTGGATTGTAAGCTACGTTAGTTAGTGTCGGCGCATTACGCATAGCCATTCTTCCTTCTACTCCAGGGCTAATTGATCTATTATCCGCAAATGCTAAGGCCTGATGATGACAACTCGCGCATGAGACTGTGCTATCAACAGAAAGAACTGGATCATAAAAAAGCATTCGTCCTAAATCAACCCTCTCATGGGTTAATTGATTATTCTCAGGTATTACAGGTTCTGGAAAACCCTGTGGCAACGACAGTTCAAAGGGTGTCAATTCAGGTTCATTCTCATAAACTGTTGAAAGGAAAAAAATCCCCAGCAGAAAAGATAATGTTGATAATTGGAACCGCACAAAACAAAGATACGGAATATCATTAATTGAGAATAATTCTTTGAAAATGGACTGTGTAGCAATTGTCACATAGGTATCCAAGGGTTAAAGAATTCTAGCACATATAAAGAAATCATTTCAATTAAAAAACACTAAATTGGTAGGGTAATATTATGATTATGAAAAAAATTGTCTTAGGATTAGGATTATTACTGACTGCACAGCTTTGGGGACAGATGGATGTTTCTTTACAAATTCATCACAAATTGGGTACAGAACCATTTATGTTGGACGCTACGGCTGAAAATAACCTTGGTGATGCTTTCCAAGCGACTCGTTTGGAATATTATATCTCGCAATTTAGCATCATTCATGATGGTGGAACAGTAACTGAAGTTTCTTTAGATGTGATTGATTTGGTAAACCCTGGTGAAGAAACAGAAACCATTATTCCACTAGGAAATTTCGATGTTACCGATGTTGAAAGCATCCGTTTTTACATTGGTGTTCAGACTCCAGAGAATAATGAAGACCCTACTTTATGGCCAGAAGATCATCCGCTTGCTCCTAAGTCTCCTTCTATGCACTGGGGTTGGGCTGCTGGTTATCGTTTTATTGCTTACGAAGGAATGGCCGGTGACGGATTTGCTCAAATTTTTCAAATGCACGGACTAGGTAATTCAAACTATTTCAGAACAGAAGTGGATGTTGAAACGGAAATGGTTGATGGTGTTTTGATGTTGAACATCACAGGAGATTATACAGAAGGTTTAAGAGATATTGAGTTGTCTGGAGGGGTAATTTCTCATGGAGAAGCTGGCGCTGCGAAACAAACGTTAGAGAATTGGAGAGATTATGTTTTTGGAAACAATACAGCGGGTATGGACAACACTGATAGGATTGATTTTCACGTATTTCCAAATCCTGCATCAAACGAATTAGTGAATGTTCAATTTGATAATACGGACCAAGTAGAGCGTATTGAAGTAATGAATCAGCTAGGACAAGTTATTTTGCGCGAGAATGTAATTGGAACGAATTTACAATTGGAAATTCCAGATGCAGGTGTTTATTTTATCAATGTCATTGGAAAAGACGATCAATTTTTAGCAAAAACAAAATTGGTTGTACAATAACAAAACAATATTTACATGCGATTTTTACTAGGGTTTTCTGTAATTATTCTATTATCAACGGCGTGTAAAAAAGATGATCCGCCAGTAATAGCGGAATATGACGACACACCTTATACACTAGATCTTGTTCACACGAACTTGCCGGCTCCTAATCTACCCGAAGACAATCCGTTAACGATATCAAAGGTTGAACTTGGCAGGATGTTATTCTATGATAATTTGCTCTCTCGTGACGCTTCTATTTCCTGTGCCAGCTGTCATATTCAATCGGATGGATTCTCTGATCCCAGTCAATTTTCGGTGGGTGTTGACGGAAGTATAGGAGGACGTCAGGCCATGGCCGTCTTTAATATGGCTTGGAATGAGAACGGTTTCTTTTGGGACGGTCGAGCTGAATTATTGCGTCATCAATCCTTGTTGCCTATTCAAGACGAATTAGAAATGGATGAAACGCTTGCAAATGTCATTACAAAGCTCTCAAATGAAGACATGTACAAAGAGCAATTCATTAGAGCTTTTGGCACGGAGGTGGTAACCGAAGAAAGGATTTCATTAGCATTGGAAGCTTTTATGTTCTCTATCGTTTCAGACGATTCTAAATACGATCGATATCTCGCAGGGACTGAAACATTAACACCTTCTGAAGAGCGCGGTAGACAGTTATTTTTCACAGAATATAATCCCTTCTTCCCTGATGAGTCTGGGGCAGATTGCGCGCATTGTCATTCGGGAAATAATTTTGAAAACGACCTTTACATGAATAACGGATTAGACGGTGATGCGGAGATGGATGACATCGGTTATAAAGCAGTAACTGGAAACCCAGAAGATAGAGGCAAGTTCAAAGTGACATCACTGAGAAACATTGCCATTACTCGCCCTTACATGCATGACGGACGTTTTAATACGCTTATGGAGGTACTTGATCACTACAACGAAGGGATTCAGAACTCAGCTACGTTAGATCCGGCTTTAGCAATGACAATGGATACTGGCCTTATGCTGACAGAGGAAGATAAAGTTGATTTGATCAATTTTATGAAAACCTTAACGGATAACCGCTTTTTAACGAATCCGGCCTATCAGAGTCCATTTTAACCTGGCTTAAACAGGCTTACTAACAACGTACAACAACTCATTTTTTTGCAAACGATAAAGTTCTAGTTGTTCCGTTGAAATGTGTTTTTTGATATCGAATGATTCTACGTTAAATCCAGCTTCTGCTAATCGTTTTGGGTAGTTATTACCGTATAATCGAACGTGGTCGTATTGCCAGAAGTGCTTTTCACGCTCTTCCGGTGTTGTAATAGAAGAATCTTCGTAAGTCTCATCTCTATTAGAGTCAATAGGTACTTGCATAATGCCCCATCCTCCCGGCTTCATTATACGATAGAGCTCTTGCATGCATCTGAGATCATCCTCAACATGTTCCATCACGTGATTACAAAATATCACTTCATATTGATCATCTTCCAAAGGTATTTCATGTAAATCAAAATGAAGATCTGCTATTGGAGATACTAAATCACCCGTGGTATAATCTAGATTCTTTTGTTTTTGAAAAGTTTTATGGAAACATTGCTCAGGAGCAATGTGCATCACCTTAATGTTTTCTTTCGTGAAAAAATCAGAATGATCTCTTAAATACAACCACATTAATCGGTGACGCTCCAATGTTAAATCATAGGGACAAAGCACATTATCTCTATGTGCTACATTTGACCCATAAGAGAGAAATTTCCGGAATGAACGTTCACAAACAGGACATTCAACGTTATTCCCTTTATAAATTAAAGGAGCGAAAAACTTAAACACATAGCTTAAGCGTATTAATAATGGACGGGGTAAGGTATTGAGTAACCAATTGTATATTTTCTTCATCTTGAGCTGTTCCTGAGCTGAATGCAAATATAAAACTAATTCCAAGTACAAATTATTATCTTTTACTAAGAAGATCGAATTATTGGGCGAAGTATGGAGTTTTTTGATATTTTTGATTTATGATCAGTCGATTAATTTTGTTTATAGCAGTTCTCACGTCATCCACGACGTTTTCGCAGACATACAGCTATGAAAAATTAATGAACACCATCGATACCTGTTCAACAGACTCTGTTTTCTATTACGTTGACCAGTCAATTGATTACCTCAAGTTTAACAAGAGCCAAAAAGAAGAATTGAAAAAGGTCGTTGAGCTTAAGATACACCTATCTGATTCGCTTAAGAACTCGCTCATGAAAGAACTCGCTTCTGGTGAGTACCTCAAGCTAATCAGCAAGGACAGTGTAGATCTTTATTTTACCTACATGCAAAAATATGGGAACGCTTTGTACAGTAATGGTAAAATCGACGACGCAATGCAAACGTATTTTGATGCTGCTGCATACGTAGATAGCGTGGGTCAAGAAACCTTATCCGCTAAAATCTACAGCATCATTGGTATTAAATACAAAAACCAAGAAAATGCGCCGCTAGCGATCAAATACCTCAATGAATCGATCAAAATTCACATAGCACTCAATGATTCTATCGGTATTTTAAACAGTTACATGACCCTTGGTAATGCTTTTAAACTTTTGAGAACAACGGACAGCTCTTACAATGATACTGCCCTATTCTACTATGAAAAAAGTTTAATGATGGCCAAAGAATTGGATTATGTGCGCGGAATGGCTGGAAATTATAACAATATCGGTAATGTCTATCGCTGGTTAGGTGATACTGACAAAAGCCTTGAATATTATTTCATGGCTTTGGATATAAATTTAGAATCAAATAACAAAAAGTGGGCTTCATACAATTATCATAATATCGCCGCCGCATATACTCGAAAAAACAATCACCAATCTTCTATAAAATACCTCAAAAAAAGCCTCGAATTAAAGGAGGAAATGGATGATGAGGAAAATCTACCAACAACCTTAATAAGTCTTGGTGAAGCCTACGCCCGAACTGGGCGATACAAACTCGCCTACGAGCATTTAAAACGAGCCGATGATATTGAAAAACGTACGCAGAGTGCTGCAAGAACAGAAATCGCCTTAGAATTAGAAGCAAAATTCCAGAATGAAAAGAAAGCTGCTGAAATTGCTGCTTTGCAGGCAGAGCACTCGCTTCAACAGGTTGTAATTGACAGCCAACAAAAGGATCTAGATCACCAAGAAGCATTGCGTAAAAAGGAAAAGAACTTGATTTATGCGCTGGGGTTTATTTTACTTAGTCTAATAGTAACCGTTATCGTTTTTTGGAGAAACAGTCAACAACGAAAGAAACACACATCAGAACTAGAACAGAAAAACAGCGAAATTGAAAAGGCAAATATCGAGATCGATAAAGCCAAACAGAATTTAGAACAGAAAAACCAGGAAGTAACCGACAGTATTAATTATGCAAAACGCATTCAAGCTGCAATTCTACCCTCCGAAACCACTTTAAAAAAGAACCTCAATAATGCATTTGTGTATTACGTCCCAAAAGATATAGTTGCGGGTGATTTTTATTGGACGGATAAGGTAGGAGATTATTTATTGTTCGCAGTAGCAGACTGCACTGGTCATGGCGTACCTGGAGCAATGGTTAGTGTTATTTGTAGTAACGCCTTAGGTGCGGCAACTAGACAAATGAATTTGACGGATCCAGCCGAAATTCTCGAAGCTACTACTCAACTGGTAAAAGAAAAGTTTGCAGAATCAGACGAGAGTATGAAGGACGGAATGGATATAGCGTTATGCTCACTTAACACTAAAACTCGTATTTTCCATTATGCCGGCGCCCATATGCCTCTATGGTTAGTTAGAGACGGTCAGGTATTGAGCACAAAAGGAACTAGAAGACCCGTTGGACAATACATAAATGACGTTCCTTTTGAATCAAACAAAATTGAACTAAAAGCTGGAGACTATATCTATTTAAGTAGTGACGGATACATTGATCAATTCGGAGGAGAAAACCTTCCGAATGCACGCCAGACTGGTAGGAAATTCTTAAACAAACGCTTTAGAGAACTATTGCTAAAAATAAGTCAACTCTCTTTAGAAGAGCAAAGAGAAGTTGTTCACCAAACTTTTGTTGATTGGAAAGGGAATTTCGAGCAAGTTGATGACGTTTGTTTGATGGGGGTAAGAGTAGACAAATAGCTATGCCTCGCACAAATCAATAGTCGCTTTTATCGCTAATTGTATGTTGATACGAACCTCAAGTATATCTGCATCTTGCATATAACAAGGCGCCGAAACAATACGATTTTCTCGATCAATATGTACTTCTTTAATACCTGCCTCCTCGCTTTTTGCTCCTACTTTTTCAATTCCAGCATGGAATCCCTTAATATCGTATGGCGATGGTTCAGCTGAGCTCCCTAAAGTCATTGAAGCAGTAATAGAAGACCCTTCTAAAGCTTTTGCCAAAACAACTGGGCTAACGCATAATGCACAAACTGGTTTGCCAACATTAATCATATTTACTAGGAATAACTTAACGGCAGGTTTAATATCGCTCTCTGGTCCATTAAAAGCCCAGGAAGAGAAATTTTTAGCCGCTCCAAATCCACCAGGCATCACAACAGCATCTATATCAGCAGGAGCAATGGTGCTCATCTCATGAATATCTCCTCTCGCTATTCTTGCAGACTCAACTAGCATGTTACGCGATTCATTCATTTCCTCCCCTGAGGTATGATTGATTACGTGATGTTGCTCTGCATCAACACTAATACATATATATTCGTGGTCAGCTTCTTTTATAGCAAGCATAGCCAATACAGCTTCTTGAATTTCAGTTCCATCATAAACACCACAACCAGAAAGTAAAACTCCAATTTTCATATACCTTTAAATAATGATTCACCATAAAATTAATTAAATTTGATAGAAGTGAAAGAAGAGAATCCATACGACCGTATTGTTTTTTATGATGGCGATTGTGGCTTCTGTAATTCGTCTGTTCAATTTATTCTGAACAACAAAAAAAGTGTCTTTTATTTCGCACCGCTACAGTCGGAAACGGGCAAAAAAATATTGGATAAGCACGGAATAACAGTAAATCTTGACACGGTTTACTTTCTAAAAAACGGTAAAGTATATGACCGCTCCAGCGCGGCGCTCCAAATTGTGAGAGGGCTTAAAGGTTTATGGCCTATGCTCTTTGCGCTGAATATAATTCCAAAATTCATAAGAGATTCATTTTACAATGTCATAGCTCGCTACCGTCATCGTATTAGAGCGGGATATTGTATGTTACCAGCAAAGGAAGATGAGCAATATTTTATTAAAGGGTGATATTTATCATAATTCTTAAGGGATCACTTTTAGTATTTTTAACTCCAAATATTTCCAATCGCTAAAAAACCAACAAATGAAAATATTAATTCCTACCGACTATTCAACTAACGCTCTGCTCGCCCTTGAATACGTTCATCAGATATATGGCAATCAAGACGTGGAATATATCTTCCTAAATATTCAAAATGCAAGACATGCCGGTACAATTTTAACGGTTGACCCAAATAAGGAATTAATTAAAAAAAGCCATGTAACCATGGATGCGTTGATTCAAAAAGTTAGAGCTGATATTGAAGGCATAATTGTTCAAGGAATGGTTACTGCCGGAACATTTGTTGATTCGGTTGTTGAAAAAACGGATGAATTAGGTGCAGAAATAGTAGCTATCGGAACAAGAGGCGCTGGAGGGATTGACAGTATATTAATGGGAAGCAAGCAGTGCGGCTGATCTCATTGGTCACTGCAATCGACCTTTGTTTGTAGTGCCTGATAAAGCGCGTTTAAATCCGCCTATGCGTGGTTTATTAGCGGCCGATTTTGTAAAGGATCCTAAACCAGAAACATACGATACTCTGCTTGATCTTTGTTATGAACACGATAATCACTTAGACATTTTGCATGTCGCAAAACCAAATGAGCGCCATTTCACAGAAAAAGATATACCGTTTAACACGGAGCTACTGGATTATGAAATCCACGAACGAATTAATAGTGATACTGAATATGCTATAATCGATTTTGTGCAAACCAACACAATCGATCTAATTGCAATTGTCAAATCTAAAGGAGGTTTTATTCATGACCTATTCCATTCAAGCTTAACAAAGAAACTAGGTATGCATTCTGACACACCGCTGCTAGTACTCAACTAATTACAAGAAAGTGGTTACCGAAAAATAATCGGTAAAGCGCAGAATCGGAACAAGCTAAAAGAAATTTATTTCTTTGGACATCCACCACAGTGACGCCCTTTTTTCTTATACTTCTTGCAGCACTTCTTTTTCTTACCACAGCAGTTGAACTGTGATTCTAAAGTGTTTGATATAAATTCAAATGACTTTTCCACAAAGCAAATATACTTATTTAGAACGATTCTAATCAATACCACTTTTGTGGTATTTTTTCTATTTGCTTTGTTTTAAGTTATGATTTTTTGATGCTAGGCGTAAAGTCCTTCTACTTGCTCCTGAATCTTATCATCATTCAAGTAATCATCGTATGACATCAATTTATCAGTAAACCCGTTTGGTGTCAACTCTATGATTCTATTTGCAACCGTTTGAACGAATTGGTGGTCATGAGAAGTGAATAAAACCGTGCCTGGAAAGTTGATTAAGGCATTGTTAAATGCAGTAATAGACTCCAAATCAAGGTGGTTGGTAGGCTCATCTAAAATCAATACATTTCCTCTACCAAACATCATGCGTGAAATCATACAACGTACCTTTTCACCTCCAGATAAAACTTTAGCACTTTTCAAGGCCTCTTCACCTGAGAAAAGCATTTTTCCAAGGAAACCTCTCAAGTAAACTTCGTCTCTCTCTTCGTCAGTAGTTGCATATTGTCTTAACCAATCAATCAAATTAAGATCATCTTGGAAGTAGGCAGAATTCTCATTCGGTAAATAAGTCGTCTTGATCGTCGTACCATAAGCGTATTCACCACTATCAGCTTGGGCATTATCTGTAATGATTTCAAACAATCTCGATACGGCCATACTGTTTTTCGAGATGAATGCTATTTTATCGCCTTTCGATACATTTAAGTCAAAATCCTTAAATAACGTTTCCCCTTCAATTGAGGCTGACAATCCATGAATATGCAAAATCTGGTCACCTGCCTCACGTTCTTGCTCAAAAATAATTCCGGGATATTTTCTAGAAGAAGGTTTGATATCTTCTAGTTGCAATTTTTCTAATAACTTTCTTCTACTTGTAGCCTGCTTTGATTTGGCAGCGTTGGCACTAAAGCGAGAGATAAATTCTTGTAATTCTTTACGTTTATCCTCCATCTTTTTATTCTTGTCAGCCATTTGACGTGATGCCAACTGTGATGATTTATACCAGAACGTATAATTGCCCGTAAAAAGGTTGATTTTCCCAAAATCAATATCACAAATATGTGTACAAACCGTATCCAAAAAGTGACGGTCGTGAGAAACTACAATCACGGTATTTTTAAAATCCAACAAGAAGTCTTCAAGCCACGAAATAGTCTTAATATCCAAATCGTTGGTAGGCTCATCAAGTACCAAAATATCTGGATTTCCGAATAGTGCTTGCGCCAAGAGGATACGAACTTTCATGTCGCCTGGCATGTCACTCATTTGGGTATAATGCTGATCTTCAGCGATCCCTAAATTACTCAAAAGCGTTGCGGCATCCGTTTCTGCATTCCATCCATCCATTTCAGCAAATTGGGCCTCTAATTCTGAAGCACGCATTCCATCTTCTTCTGAAAAGTCGGGTTTTGCATAAATCGCATCTTTCTCTTCCATAATGACCCATAGGTCGTTATGCCCTTTCATCACCGTGTTTAGCACCGTGAAGTCATCAAACTCATGGTGATTCTGCTTCAGAACTGCCATACGCTTACCAGGCTCTATATGAACTCCTCCTCTATTGGGATCTTGATCACCGGTTAAAATCTTTAAAAAAGTTGATTTACCAGCTCCATTTGCACCGATTACCCCGTAACAATTTCCGTCCGTAAATTTGAGGTTAACATCTTCAAACAAAACACGTTTTCCAAATTGAAGTGAAAGATTACTTACTTGAATCATACCTTATTTCCGCTTAAATTTTCAGCAAAGGTACAATCTTCCCGTTATTGAAACACATTCATAGACGTTTTAATCACTTTTTACTGTTTTTGATCCATTCATTTTACCCCTTGTCTGCCCTGCGTTTATAGGCCTACTGGAGAAAAGAGTAAAAAAATCTCATTTTAAATGAAAAATATTTTGAATTAATGAAAATGCATCTATATTTGCAGAGTATAACATTTAAGTAAGAAAAAGTAAGTTATGAAATTGAAATCATTATTAGTTGGAGCAGTTGCTGGTTTATTGTTAACTGCTTGTGGTGGTGGATCATCACCAGAAGACGTAACAAAAGGATTTGTTGAAGCATTGGCAGCAGGAGACTGTGACAAAGCAAAAGGAATGGCAGTAGAAAGCGCTTTAGAAACAGTTGAATCAACTGCGGAATCAGGATGTGCTGAGTACACTACAGAAATAGTTTCTGTTGAGTGTGGAGAAGCTGCTGAAGACGCTGTAACATGTTCATGTAAAGAAAACAGAGACATGGGAGAAATGACTTACGATTATGACTTGAAAAAAGTTGATGGTGAGTGGAAAGTTGCTTCATACAGCAAGCAAATGAACACTGACATGGACCTTGGATTAGGTGAATAATTAGTCAAAGAAATTAATGCATAATTTTGGCCCGCCCTCATTTAATGTGGGCGGGTTTTTTGATTAACCATGAATCGATTTTCTATTTTTTCTCTCGCTGTGCTGTCTGTAAGTGCGGCATTTTTTATTTCTGGCTGCGCCAGCGATATTAATAATGAACCTCGGAAGGTGTACGTTCACGTACCTCCTGCTCTGCCTGATACCATATACGATCACCTTAAAGAAGGTGACATCATTATGCGAAAAGGAAATGGACCACTATCCTTTCACATCATGAATGCGACAAAAGAGAATTACTCGCATTGCGGTATAATAGTAAAACATGAAGGAGAATGGAGCGTTATTCACTCGATGGGTGGGTCTGTATCAAAAGAGGATGATGACGGTATGCAAATGGCCTCACTAGAAACCTTTGTGAAACACGCCGCTGATTCGATGCTGTTTATATGCCGCGCTGAGTTCCAAGATTCAATAGGGTCAAAGATAAATGAACGGGCTTATCACTACCTTGAAGAGGACTCTCCTTTTGACCACTCTTTTAATCTCTTTGATAAAAATGAGATTTATTGCTCAGAATTAGTTTTTGTTATTCTAAGAGATATCACCGGGACCAATCAAATGCGAATCAGAAAGCAACACAAATCATACATTTTATTATTCGAAACATTTTTTGATCAAACGAAATATAAACGAATCTTTCATTTAAAAGATCCTGCACCAATGAGTGCGACTGAATGATTTAATCTTCGATTGTATAGTCTAACCGATCAGATATACCTTGCGCACCTTGCAAGCCTCCAGTATGTATAAAAAGAAGCTTTGAGCCGGGTGCAATTCTGTTGTTTTTAACTTCGCTAAACAAAGCATAGAGGGCTTTGGCCGTATAAACTTGATCCAACTTCAAAGAAGAAACTGCATAAACATCATTCATAAATGAAATGAGTTCATCAGTATATTTTCCGTACCCTCCAAAATGATAATTCGTTAATAGTTTTAATTGCTGCAAGTATTCCGCAATAATTTCATCTGTCAATCCACTGTACATCAGTAAATCACTGACAGATTCGTGAATAAAACCTCCATTTTTTAAAACCGGAACTGAATAAACTGGTACGTTATCAGTAGCAAGCAAAACACCTGCTGTAGTCGTTCCCGTTCCTGCTGCTAAAAAGATAGCATCATAGGATTCTTTTAATTCTGAAACAATCTCAGTACATCCCATTACACCAAGGAAATTGGCCCCACCTTCTTCAACAATTAGGATACGACCAAATCGGGCTCTTAGCTCATTTTTATAATCATTCTCATAGCGCATTGCATATTCAGATCGGGAAACAAAAATCAATTGCATTCCATTTTCTTTCGCAAGTGCAAGGGTTTGGTTTGATGATGGATTCAACTCGTCCCCTCGAATGATTCCTATAGTAGGTACGCCCAGTTCCTTACCAACCTGAGCAGTTGCGGCAATGTGGTTTGAATAGGCTCCACCATAAGTCAAAAGCTTTTCATAGCCTTTTTCATAGTACTTTTCAATGTTCAATTTTAACTTTCGCCATTTGTTACCAGAAATTACTTCATGAATCAAATCATCTCTTTTTACTGATACTCGAATATCAAAAGCATCTAAAATGGGATGATGCAACTCAAAAATGGGCGAAGGTATTCGCAGATCAAGCTTCTTTTCCATAAGGCGTATACATCGTAATACCTGATTCATTATAGCCCTGAATCATGCTTTCCAGAAGTCCGTTTGCATCAACAACTAGCGTATTCGCTTGACCTATAACATGTTGTTTTAACACACCTTCATCCTCAAAATATGGAATTAAATCATCGCATCGTCTCTTCTTTGAATAAACCGGGTTATGCACTTTTGTTTTCACGCGGTGTTTTTGACCTTCAGAATCAATGACATCAATTTCAAAGATTTCTGAGTGATATACGGGGTATTTAAAATCAACAGCATCTTCTAACGTGTGCAAGTTTGTCCCTGCCATCGACAGTGTTACACCAATGTATATAATCTTGCCTTTCTGTTCAGAAACGCGATAAAAAGGACTTTTATCGGTATAAGGTGTTAATTCTCTGAAGTGATCTTTAGTCAGGTATTCGGCCATTGGGCCAATTGCTGAAACAGGTTCTGTTGGATGAAGACTACGAATAACTCCGGGCATGGTGCGGAAATATTCAGTGATAGCTCCTGTTTTTGAAGGCGAATTTAACACGTCAAACGATGGAGTATTGCGGATATAATTGAGTTGGTATACATTGTTTGGTGATGTTGGCATGGCCAACGTTCCTTCAGGTCCAATTACACTGAGTAAAGCAGCGATTAGTGTTTTTGGTCCCTCCTTAAGATGACCTATTCTGCTTAAACTTGAATGAACCAATACGAGATCTCCTTCCTTTAAACCTGCAACTCTCAGGTCTGCTTCTAAATCAGCTTGAGAAAATGATTTTCCTTCGCGTTTTTGATTTTCCAGTGCTGCATTTCTATTCTTCTTTTTACGCTTTCGATTCCACTCCAATAAGAATTTTGGCGTCAATTTGCGAATAATGTCTTTTAAATTCATTGTCCGATAAATTGATAGGTGATGGTACCATTTGTCTCCCCTGCATTGCTGTAGCTAAATCTAGCTCTATTGGCATAACGTTTAGCTTTCTCAATCATACATTCTGTGGCACCGCTAGATTGTTCAGCATTAAATTCTGTTCCCATAACAACTCCAGCTTTATCCACGCGGATGTTTATAACCACACGTCCAGAACCATTGCAGGTATAACCTGGAACCTCTATCGCGTGAGCATCTCTATCTTTTAGGCTAAAAGACACCATTACCCTTCCGGCAAAGGCTTTATCACCGCTATTATCAACTGCTCCATTATTTTCATATTTGGAAAAATCATCGGGGCGTTTATCAGAAATATTATCAACCTGATCAAATCCATC
The DNA here is from genome assembly GCA_049611865.1 of Crocinitomicaceae bacterium. GTDB lineage: Bacteria > Bacteroidota > Bacteroidia > Flavobacteriales_D > Crocinitomicaceae > Crocinitomix. Next base: position 21,026 of record JBMZAY010000019.1, read on the forward strand.
TTCTCCACTTGCGTGACGCTCTGACCATTCATTCATGTATTGCTGTTCCAATGCTTGCGCAGCAGCTTCAACTTCTTGATCAATATCTTGTGTTGAAAAATTCTCATAAGACCTTTCTCGGGTGTCACTTGCATCGGCTACTAAATTAGAAACAGGCTCATTGTTCAGTAGTTGATTTTGTTGGTTGAGCATTTCCAACAATTCTTCGTCTAATTCAATGGCATCCGTTTCAATTTCTACTTCCGTAATTTCTTCCTCCTCACTATCAAAATGATATGGGTTGTCCATTGTCACGAAATTGGTGCTCAAAAAGAGAATGAAGTGAAACAATACCGTTCCAATCAAAGCAAATTTGTGTTTTTCTATGAAATCTAAAAAACGATCCACTATTCTTCCTCTTTTCGAATGTATTTGTTGTCCCTTAAAAGATAATAATACAAATATTCTTTTGTCTCTAACTGTAAAACATCCGGACTGTATGGTTCAATCGAATTGAAAGAAAATGGTAACAATGTGTCTCCGCTTGTCGTCAATACCCCGAATACTCCTCTACTCTTAGTTATCAATAACGTGTCATTTAACCAAGTTAGATGCTCGAAATAAGGCTCTATGACATAGTTTCCCGATTTATTGATTAAGCCAACTAAAGGAGCTCCGCCTGCCATCGCATAATCTTTATCAAATGACTCTGCATAGGTGTAATTATATCCTAACACTTGGTGTCCGTTTTTAGTGAGATATCCCCATTTGTCCGATTTTCGGACTGTTATATACTTTCCGAATTGCCCAATATCTTCGCGTGATCTTTGAAACAACATTCTGCCATTGGTATCCAGCAAATTATACCCTTTCTCTAATTGTACCTTTGCAAATCCGTTTTGAAAGGCAGCAAGTTGTCTATACTCTGGATAAGTTTCTATCCAATCCGTCAAGAGTAATTTACCTGAACCATTGATATAGTTAAAAGTATCTTCTTTGGATACAATTGCCCATCCGTCCTTCATAGGACCGATAAATTCGTAATCAAATGAGACGAGTGTATCCCCTTTATCATTTATCAATCCCCATAATCCAGCAAGACGTGCAGCGAATCGATTGGAATCATATTGCACCAAACGGTCATATTTGAACGGAATTGATGTAGTGCCGAAAGGATCTATTAAACCAAATTGTCCATTCTTACTGACAATGGCCTTACCATTTTCAAAATCGTTTGCATCGGTATATTGCGCCTTTAATCGCTCTTTTCCTTTTCGATCGAAGTAACCATAAGTGTCGCCCTTTGTAAAATAAGCCAATCCCTCCGTTAAATTTCCAATGTCTTCATAAATAGGGTCAACAATGAACTCACCCGAACGGTTAATCATTCCCCAAAGATCGCCGTATTGCACGACGGCATGACCTTCGCTCATGCGGTATGCATCCTCAAAAATCGGTTCGATTACAATTGCGCCAATTTTATCTATGAATCCAAACTTGTCATTTTCATAGACTATCGCTAAGCCCTCATGAAACGGTTGTGCCCCATCGTATTTAATCGGGATCAGATAGTCCCCAGTTTCATCAATATACCCCCACTTATTACGATATCGTACAGGATACATATTTAAATCTGCCCTCATCAATTGTACTTCCAGCTCATCTTTAAAAGGATAATCTTTAAATTCATTCATGAAATGTTGAATGCTAGCCGATGAGTAGTCTTCTTGTAAATAAGTACTGAATAACCGTTTCCATGCTAAGGAAACATTTCGATTGTCAGGATGATCTTGTATAAATGTTTTATAGGCTTCCAAGCTCCCTGTGGCTGTAGCGATTTCGAAAATATGATCTTCAGCATCTGGGCGATATGGACTATTTGGGAATTCTTTAGTAAAGGCTACATAATCTACAAACTCATTGCTAGCGGTTCGTTCCTGATATATAAGTCGGTCAAAATTAGCTTGAGCATCTGACTTGAATGTTGAATTAGGGTAACGCAGTAAAAAGTTCTCAAAGGCATCTGAATTACCTGCTTTCAATGCTTCATTAAAGGCTAATTGATCTCTCAAATAAACAGCCGAATCGATGTGTTCGCTCCAGGCGGTTTTATCAATAAACGCCTGAAAACCGGAAATAGAATTCAACTCTTTAGCCCTTATGTATAGGGCGTTACCTACTCTCTTCCTATGTTCATAAATACTCAAGCTATCCACATCATATGTTCCGTACTTAAGCTTTGTTTTAAGTGGTAAGTTCGAATAATTGAGAGCTGATCGTTGGACGAGATTTCTAGCACTGTCTAGATTATGGAAAGGGTTGTCATCGCGAAAATAAATCACACTTAATCCAAACGCCGCAGCGACCTCATGACGCTTTAAACTTTTCTCAAAAGCTTTTTTCGCATCAAAATAATTGTATACCGACAATGCCTCAAATCCTCGTTTGAGTTTACAGGCTTTTGCTGTTTGCACTCCCAAAAGGAGTAAAATAAGTATGACTAATCTCTTTTGCATTCTCATTAATTGAACACAAAATTACGCATTTCGATACATTTAAAGTCGTTGAAATTCTAACTTTCCTAGAATTAAATCGGATAAAAACCGACGAACTGTTAGTCCAATTAACCGATACTTTTAACTTTGCATCCTGTTTTTGATTTTTAATGGTAAAAATTGCTGACCGCATATTATTTTTCGTAGTCCTGAAACCTCTGTCCTATCTACCCTTGGGACTATTGTATTTCTTTTCGGATATCGTAAACTTTCTAACTTACAACTTGGTTCGTTATAGACGAAAAGTGGTAAGGGAGAATTTGTTGAAAGCATTTCCTGAAAAAGATCTAAAAGAAATCAAAAAAATAGAAAAAGGATTTTACCGACACTTTGTTGACTTTATCTTCGAGAGTATTAAATCAGTGAGTATCTCATCAAAAGAGGTGCTCAAAAGAACATCTATCAAAAATCCTGAATTATTAGATCAATTATTCGAGGCAGATAAGAACATAATTGTAACATGTGGTCATTATAATAATTGGGAATTTTATTCACTGAGCTTACCTGCCCTCACAAAGTATACGACCTATTCGTTGTATCAGCCGTTAAAAAATGGTTTTTATGATCATATCCTTTTTGATTCGAGAACGCGATATGGGATGCAATTGATCGCTACCAAAGAGATCATACCTTTCTTCTCGGCCTCAAATAATGAAAAGAAGATGGTTATCATCGTTAATGACCAATCCCCTTCGAATCTCAAAGCGGCTCACTGGAATACTTTCTTAAATCAGGAAACAGGTTGGAATACCGGTCCGGAAAAATTGGCGAAGAAATACAATTACACCGTGTTATTTGGTCATTCTAAAAAAGTGAAAAGAGGATATTACGAAGTTGAGTTTCAAATGATCAGCGAACATCCTGGCAATACTGGAGACGGGGAAATAACTGATACCTACACACAATTGCTCGAAGCTCTTATTCATGATAGACCACAATTTTGGTTGTGGTCTCACAAAAGATGGAAGCATAAACGACCGGTATAAGATTTATTTTTACCTTCGTTCATAATGAATCAATCAACGCCATTAGCAGAACGAATGCGTCCGAAAAACCTGTCCGAGTATATTGGTCAGGAGCATATTTTAGGCCCCAATTCAGGCCTGCGACGAGCAATAGAATCTGGTCATATCTCATCAATGATATTTTGGGGACCTCCCGGTGTTGGTAAAACAACGCTAGCACAAATAATTGCTCAAACGGTTAAACGTCCTTTTCATCAATTGAGTGCCATTAACTCAGGTGTAAAAGACATCAGAGAGATCATTCAGAAAGCGAGCAGTTCTGGTTTTTTTGGTCAGCAAAACGCAATTTTATTTATCGATGAAATTCATCGATTCAGCAAATCACAGCAGGACTCTCTATTGGGGGCTGTTGAAAAAGGTGTATTAACCCTGATTGGTGCAACTACTGAAAATCCTTCATTCGAAGTTATTTCAGCCCTTTTGTCTCGAAGTCAGGTATACACCTTACAACATCACACAAAAGAAGAATTGCTAAAGTTAATGGAGCGAGCCTTGGAGGAAGATGTTGAGCTTAAATCAAAGTCGATCACACTTAAAGAAACGAGTGCTTTAATGAAAATTTCGGGAGGCGATGCCCGGAAACTGCTAAATGCACTTGAAATGGTTATCGATCAAGCTTACGACAACAAAAAACTTGAGATCACGGATGAACTTGTTACAAATATTTTGCAAGCTAACATTGCGAATTATGACAAAGATGGAGAGCAACATTACGACATCATATCGGCTTTTATTAAGTCAATAAGAGGAAGTGATCCTAACGCCGCTATTTATTGGTTAGCTCGCATGATTGAGGGCGGAGAAGACCCTAAATTTATTGCAAGACGTTTGATTATATCAGCTTCAGAAGATATTGGATTGGCTAATCCTAATGCACTCATTATGGCAAATCATACGTTTGACGCCATTCACAAAATCGGATGGCCTGAAGGAAGAATTGTTCTAGCGCAATGTGTTATTTACTTGGCCACATCACCTAAAGGCAATGGTTCATACATGGCCATTGGCAAAGCTCAAAAGCTAGTGAATGAAACAGGAAATCTAAGTGTTCCCCTCCCTTTGCGAAACGCCCCAACGAAATTGATGAAGGATCTCGGATACCGAAAGGATTACAGATATTCCCACGATTATGCGAACAATTTTGTTCAGCAAGAGTTTATGCCTGAAGAGATTGCAGGTACTTCTTTTTTTAATGCCGGCAGCTCTAACCGAGAAAAAGACATTGAAAAAACCATTAAGAATCTCTGGGGGGATAAGTACTGATGGAAAAAAGGGAAAAATCGAAAAATAAAACGCTTGCTTGGATAAAGGCCATGCGACTGCGTACACTGCCGCTTTCATTTAGCGTTATTGTTGTTGGATCTGCCGCAGCTTGGCTTTATCTTTATCCAGATTATGATTTTAGCTGGATCCTTTTTTCACTTATGCTATCCACAACACTGTTTTTACAAATCTTATCTAACCTTGCTAATGATTATGGTGATGCTATAAAAGGAACCGATAATGAAAATCGTGTTGGACCGGAAAGAGCCATTCAAAGTGGAATTATATCAGCGTCTGAAATGAAAACCGGAATCATCATTTCGGCCTTGTTATCATTAATTTCCGGTTTATTGCTACTCTATTTGACCTTTGGGAATAAATTCAATATTCAATTTGGCGTTTTCTTTATTTTGGGCTTATTATCGATAGCCGCAGCCATTAAATATACGGTTGGAAAAGGAGCTTATGGCTATCGTGCACTGGGTGATTTATTTGTATTTATATTTTTTGGCTTGGTTGGAGTAATTGGTTCCTATTTTCTGTTGACAAGAGCCAGTTTTAATTGGTCGCTTCTGTGGTTAGCGACATCAATGGGGGCATTTTGTGTCATGGTTTTAAATCTCAACAATATGCGTGACCGTGTTAATGATGCCACCTTTGGAAAACGCACCATGGCGGTCATTCTTGGATTTAATAGAGCCAAAATTTATCATTATGTACTAATGGCCATAGGCCTCAGTGTACCCGTAAAGATTTTAACTAGGGCCGTAAATCATCCTGTAGCGTTAATTATGCTGCCCATAATTATTATTCACCTGATTCACCTGCGAAAGGTAATACAAGTAAACGATCCTGCTGAATTGGACCCTGAACTAAAAAAAATAGCCTTAACAACGTTTCTATTTTCGATCCTCTTCTGGATATTTATCGCGATTAGTTAAATTTGCTAAATGCGAATCGATATCCTTACAGTACTTCCTAAATTGCTTGAAAGTCCCTTTAATGACTCTATCATGAAACGTGCTCAGGAAAATGGTCACGTTGAAATTCACATTCACAATATTCGTGATTACTCGACTCATCGCCAAAAAAGCGTAGACGACTATCAATATGGTGGCGGAGCAGGAATGGTGATGACTATTCAACCAATTGCAGATTGCATAGATCAACTCAAAAGCGAACGGAAATACGACGAAGTTATCTATATGACTCCGGATGGAGATATTTTGGAGCAATCTACCTGCAATGCCTTGTCAATGAAAAAAAACTTAATGATTCTTTGCGGGCATTACAAAGGAGTGGATCAACGCATTCGTGATATTTATATTACAAGAGAAATCTCAATTGGATCTTATGTTTTATCGGGGGGAGAATTGGGTGCAGCTGTACTTACGGACGCGGTTGTTCGTTTGATCCCAGGCGTTTTAAATGATGAAACGTCGGCCCTTTCTGATTCTTTCCAGGACGGTTTACTTGCCCCACCAGTCTACACGCGTCCAGAAGATTATAAAGGACATAAAGTTCCAGAAGTACTATTATCTGGACATGAAGCCAAAATCGAAGCCTGGCGCAATGAACAAAGTATTAAACGAACACAGGAACGGCGTCCTGACTTGTTAAATGAAGAATAATTAAGGAATAAATGCGATTGGAACGGTTTGCTTAACGCGAACTTTTTTACCGCGAACGGTTCCGGGTTCCCAATTCGGCATTTTTTTGACAACATTAACCGCCTCTTTATCCAAAAACTCGTTACGGCTGCTACGACGTACTTGAATATTCGTAATTGATCCATCTCTCTCCACAACAAACTGAACATAGACTTTCCCTCCTACTCCACCATTTTTCAGGTCTGCAGGGTAATTTAAATTTTTACGAATAAATAAGTCCATAGCATCAGCACCACCTGGAAATTGAGCCATTTTTTCAGGGAAATCATAAATCATTGACGAATCCTGAGGGGCAGGATTAACCTCAAAGGCCATTACATTGGCGCCTATCAGTAATCCAAATAGCATAATTAAGTAGCTTTTCATTTCTTTGGCTTGACTAGTTGTCTAAATCGAAAATAACTAAAAAATCCTTGTCCTCATAATTCATTTAGGAACTTTTTGGAGAATGAATTGTTAACAAAATACATTTTCGATAAAGAATTGTTTCAAAAACAACAGTTCAAATACCGTTCCAAAATTCCTTGAAATCATAAATTGAGTTGCATAAACAGGATAGTATTTCTAAATTTAGAGGCATTGCAAATAAGAAACTGTGTATAGCGATAATTTAAGAATGAAAGGTGCTTTTAGAAATATTCTCATCGTATGTTATACGATAGTTATAATCGCTTCTTGTAAAAAGGGCCCTATTACCTATGAATTTGAGGGGAATATTACTGACGCATCTACGGGAACCGTAATACCTGGCGTCGAATTTGAGTTAGATCAAAAAATTCTGCAAAACGGTGCTGTAACAGCTGGTTTTGTGTTCGCAGGTGAAACTGAAACAAACGCTCTTGGAAACTACGCTTTATCAATTGAACGGAAGAAAGTAACTTCTTTTTTAATGACTTACAAAAAAGAGAACTATTTCACCATCGAATTTGAGGAGACTTCAGCTAATGTTACAACTGATGGCATAAATACATATGATCAAGAAATGGAACCTAAGTCATGGGTGCAGTTTGATATTGAAAATTTTGGTCCATTAGACTCTGATCATCTCCGTATTCTAACTCAAGATTTCAGAGAAGGTTGTATTGGATGTGCAGAAAACAAAACCTACAATTACTACGGACCTTTGGACACAACAATCACCTACCTCACAACAGCAGGAACTTTCTTAAAATTCACTTTTATTAATGTCGTTACAGGATACTCAGTCATTGATTCAATGTATGCAACTCCTTTCGATACAAGCACATACATTTTTAACTATTAGCCCTGTATTCCCTTAAAATGTGAAAGAGTTTAGTTAATCTATTTTAGAGATTCGATAATTCCTTTACCTTTGCCCCTTTTTTCAGGGTATGTTCAAATTAATTCGGAAAACTTCAGCAAACGCGAAAAACGATATTTTATCAGGCTTAACGGTTGCCTTAGCTTTGGTGCCAGAGGCTGTGGCTTTTGCATTTGTAGCCGGGGTTGATCCGTTGGTTGGGCTATACGGCGCCTTTATGATGGGTTTAATTACTTCTGTTTTTGGAGGACGTCCTGGTATGATTTCTGGAGCCACGGGTGCAATGGCTGTGGTAATGGTCACACTTGTTAAAATTGGTGATGAACAAGGTGGTCACGGCCTCGAATTTTTGCTTTTGACTTTATTGTTAGTTGGTATTATTCAGATCCTAGCTGGTGTTTTGAAACTAGGTAAATTTGTACGCTTACTCCCGCACTCCGTCATGATGGGCTTTGTAAATGGTTTGGCCATTGTTATCTTTTTGTCTCAATTGGGCATGTTTAAAACAACAGATCGCGATCACAACGGACAGCCAAAAATCGTGAGCATTTCAAAGGAAAAAATTTATGCGGTTGAAAATGATATTGTAACCGATATCGCCAGTGGTCATCAACTTTATACACGCTCTGAGGATCAGTTAATCGATCCTGTAACTGATCAAGCCAAATATGAGATCGTGAACGATCAAATATATTCTATTGAAACCAAAAAAGTGGCCTATAATCTCGAAGAGGATGGCATTTACACGATTGAATCTGCGGGTATTTCTAAATCTTGGTTGCCATCTGATGAATTATTACTCATGTTGCTCTTTGTTGGGTTGACAATGGCTATCATGCTATTCTTACCCAAATTAACTAAAAACATACCAGCAGCGCTAACTGCTATTGTCATTGTTGCGTGTATTACCTTTTTTGGTGGAATCGATGTAAGTACAGTTGGTTCATTTATCAAAGAAGGTGGCGGTAGTGGATTAAACGGAGGATTGCCGTCATTTCATGTTGAAACTTTTACTGAAATTCCATTGACCCTAGAGACATTCAAAACAATTCTACCTTTTGCTTTTATACTGGCTGCGATTGGTCTTATTGAATCACTGATGACACTCAATTTAGTAGATGAGTTAACGGAAACACGTGGTAATGGCAATAGAGAATGTATTGCTCAGGGCGGAGCTAACTTTATTAATGGCCTTTTCGGAGGGATGGGTGGTTGTGCAATGATCGGTCAGTCCATCATCAACATCAACTCTGGAGGTCGCGGAAGACTATCGGGAATTGTTGCAGCTGTTACCTTATTGATTTTTATTTTATTTGGATCAGGTGTCATTGAACAGGTCCCTATCGCAGCATTAGTCGGCGTTATGTTTATGGTCGTGATCGGAACTTTTGCCTGGTCGAGTTTTAGAATTATTCGCAAAATTCCACGATCGGATGCATTTGTTTTGATACTCGTTTCTGGCGTTACCGTTTTCTTCGATTTGGCCATTGCGGTTATATGTGGTGTGATTGTTTCAGCCCTAGTATTCTCCTGGGAAAATGCGAAACGTATTCGTGCGCGCAAAACAACACGGGAAGACGGAACAAAAGTTTATGAAATATGGGGACCGCTCTTTTTTGGGTCAGTACAGGTGTTCAATAGTAAATTTTCCTTTGCTGACGATCCTGAAAAAGTGGAAATTGACTTTATAGAATCTAAAGTAACTGATCATTCTGGTATTGAAGCTGTGAAGAATTTGGTTGAACGCTATGAAAAGGCAGGGAAATCAGTAAAATTAAAGCATCTGAGCCCTGAATGTGTCCGATTATTAACCAAAGCTAATCCACATTTGGACGAAATAATTGAGCGAGACATCGACGATCCGCGTTATTTTGTTTTAGCAAAGCAAGATGAATATGTCCTGTGAGAATAAATCGCAGCACATTCGTTTATAACGTCCTCAATAAGTCGTAGAACTTCGATTAACTGCGAATCACTTTACCTTTTTGTATAACCTCGCCTTGATTATCAATGATTCGATAGAAGAATATACCGGATGCATATTTGCTCATGTCAATAAATCGACCTGATCCCACCAATTTGGATTTAGTAATAAGTTTCCCTGTGTTATCAACCAGCTCAATATTTAACTCTGGGTACCCCTCAAAATCTATATATAATAAACCGTCGTTAGGGTTTGGATAAAGCTTTATCAATGCTTTCGCTTCAACTTCTTCAATTTTTACGATAACGTCGTCTACAACTGCTGACTCAATAAAAAACTGATGAAAATTGGTGATTTCACAATCTGAGTTATAATTAAAAGCCTCGTCTAAACTGTTGGCAGGACACCTTTCCAGCCAGACCTCCATGTCCTCATTTTCGTTTCGTGTGTATAAAAGTGCATTTTCTGCTAACCCATCGGGAGTTGCGTCGTGCGGTACAAATGAAATACTTTCAATACTCGGAAAATCTCCGTTTCCATAGTTATTTATGATCCAATAGTTCCCCGTGTTCGGATTATCCGACGGTAAACTATCCGGTTCCAGGAATAATCTAGAAACTACCACTTCACCGTTCACCTCAGAACCAGCGGCTAAAACAAAAGTCGTTTCAGAATTTGGAAATAAATAAGTCCCATCGGATTCAACAAGAAAACGATCACTATTTCCTTCTCCAACTGGAACCGTCGAAACGATTTTAGTTGCTCCCGCGTTCATTACAGCATGATTACTGCCAATTCGATCGTTTATTGCTGCAGTTCCGGCTAAATTGAACTGGTAATAAGCCACTAAACCGTCTGTGTAAGTAATATCACCGGTACGTGTCAGATGACGCAACTCTCTCAACTCATTTCGAGTAAGACTCCTGTTCCAAATACATACTTCATCAATTGCTCCTGAATAATTTCGACTTCCCCAACCTTGGTAACTACCCATCCTCATAGACTCAATCAATACGGGCGTTGGGGAAACAATATGTGTTGCACCTACCCCATTCAGGTATACAGTGATGGAATCAGGAGTAACCACTAGCGCAACATGCGACCAAACGCCTTCCTCTACAAACAATCCACTATCCCACCACCATGCACCTCCTGGCCAATGATATGCCAATTGATTATCTGGTCGGAAATTTAGCCCAGCACTTGTACCATCATTGAAAACAATTCCTGTATAGTCAGGTTGAATTCCATTAGGTTTTACCCAAGCTGATATAGTAAACTCATTAGTTGGTCCAATATCCAAATTATTCGTTGTTGCATAATCACCTGTTTCATAGCACTCCATGGCGAAACCTGGAAAAGGGTCTGGCTGACATTGATCATCCAACGTCACCATGTTTTCGACCGTTTTACTATCAGAGTTTCCTTCACCATCCACAACTGTTAATGTAATGTCATAGCTTCCTGCTTCGCCAAAAACAACTTTTGGGTTGCGTTCTGTTAATGAACTTACATAAGTAGGCATGGGTGAAAAATCCCAAAGCCAAGAAGCACCTTCATGATTCAAAACTGAATAACAATTGAATTGAACAGTATCACGACTACAATACACCATATCAGATTCAACCATTGGCTGAGCAATTGGAAGTGACGGCTCTGCTAATGAAGCTTCCCAAACTCCTCTACCCCCAGCTAATCTCAATTTATGATCGCGATAAAACGGTCTCATATGCAGTGTTCTTATGATGAATGGCAGTTCTTCACTGTACATGACCCATTCCGAGCTAGCTTCATCCCAATAAAAAACATTATAATTTGAAGAAACATATACCACATGATCTGATCCAGCCTGAAAAACAATATCTCGAATGGCATGCCCGTCCAAGACACCTGTTGTTTTATTTACCCAAGAGGCTCCTCCATCATAAGTAGCAAATACTTTTTCGCCATCTCCACCAAAATGCACCGCCGCCCATAATTCATCAGCATCTGACGGATTTATGGTAATGTCAACCCTTGACAAGGAGCCCGTTGGTATATCAGATGTAAGCTCAAAGGAGATTCCCTGATCAGTGGATTTATAGATGGCACAATTAAAATCGTCTCTAACGATACAATAGATGATATCAGGATTATCTCGGGAAATTTCGAATTCTAATACTCTACTGAATTCTGGAAACTCATATAAAGGTTCAAAACTAGCTCCTCCATCTTCTGATTTGTAAAATATATTATCCCTCCCCAAATACAAATGATCTGAATATCGGGGGTCATATTCTACTTCGCTTGAATTCAGCAATCCATAGCTCTCATTTGGGTAAATACTAAAATTCCCCGTACTGCCGGAACTTTGAGATAAAGCATCCGGTGTAACTTTGTCTGAAATATCTGAATAATGAGTTTCTCTATTATTCAAGGGATTAACATATCCCGTGGCTTGCTCGGCTCCTCCCATAAACATGGTGTTGCCTACTCCGAAATTCTCATGATAAACGGCATCTCCATTGTGATAGCGTCCACCTGTCCAAGTATCTTCATTCCACCCTTGATTAAAACCCCAATAGGTACTTGCAGAGATACCCGTATTTCTGACATCAACAGAGAGACATTCATCCGAAGAAAAGTTAATACCACCATCAGATGCCACCCAAACTTCCCCATTAACAACATCTATATCCTGAATATCAGCATGCATTTCCAAACTTCTTGAACCACGGATATATTCGATGTTTGCTCCACGATTACCTGATTCACAAAACCATATTGTGCCAATCCATATTTTATCAGGATCCGTATCTGATACGGCAATATCAAAATTATACCAACCTTGATGATATCCCCCTTCATAGCCTGCTACAAACCAGTTTGTGGCAGGATCATTTCCAGGTTCATATGGGCCACCATCAATGCCATCAGCATTTACCCAGGATTCAGCACCATCTTCGCTATAGTAAATACCGATCCAACCATTATCTCCAGACTTGCTATTACCAATAAGCCCAGCATAAATACGATTCGGATTAGCAGGAGTAACGCCAATTTTGCATCCAATATCAGCGGCCGCAGCAAAATCAGTTGGAACATACCAATCCGTATCTTTTAATTCCCAAGTAATTCCGGCATCTGTAGATTTATAAATTTCAGCACGTTTTTCGGCAGCATTGTGAACGGATAAAAACAGAATATCTGGATTTATAGCATGTGCTTCAATATCCCAACATCTGGCATCATACAATTCTGACCAAGTAGCACCATCATCATTTGTAAAAAGCAAGCCATCTGCTGCAGCAACATAGACATTAGATGGTATTGAGCGATGAATATAAAACTGTTCAATTGTGCCAGACGCTGAGTAATTCAACGACCAATTGAGGCCACCGTCTATTGTTTTGTAGATATCATTTCCAGATCCAACATAGACAATATTAGGATCATCCGGATGCACCTTTATATCCTGCGCGTTGGTAAAGGATTCCTCCTTTGAAATTAACTCCCAGTTTAAACCATGATCAATTGATTTAAATATCCCTCCACCTTCTGCAGCACCATAAAGGATATCGTTATCAAATGGAGCAACATCCATGCAATATACGTTTACCTGAGTTGGGCGAAGAAGCGCTGAACCGTCATTTCGGTAAGTTCTGTCCGGTCCTATATTTTGCCAAGCACTTGACTTTACAGCTATTCCATCGTATTTCTGTGCTTTTAATTGATCAATTCGCTCCTTTTCCAATTCTGGAACAGGGCAAATAATTTCTCCATTCTCCTGAACATAAGGCTCCACAGTTCGCAACCAATACTTGAAATTTTGAGTATGGATGTTCTTTTCAAATGCATTAACACGGTAATAGGCATGGTACGCATCAATTACCTCCATCACGTTGGCATCCGTCTCATACATGGCGGATACCCATTCTGGCTCTGTTCCGTCTAAAATCGGGAAGACTTTAAAAAATGAAGGGTTGTTTTGTGCAAAAGTCCCTACTGAGCTTAGTAATATGCAAATGAGAATATTTTTCATGATTGATTAGTTGTGGGATTAAAGTTAACTAAATGTCTCTTTTTTCACACTTGTTCATATACCTCTTTTGCTGAGGCTTGAAATCCTATTCCCTCACGAAAAAAATAATAACATCCAGCACCAAGATAATATGCCAAAACATCTCCAGCATCTGCGGTATATACATCAGAATAAAGAGGTAAGAAACCTTCGAAAAAAACAGCATAGAAAGTTGCCATGCTAAAAACTTGCAATCCAATCAGTTCATACTCTGGCAAACGTTTAATAACTCTGACTCCTATGAGACAAAATGTCAGAATGATTGGCATACAAACAAGGTCCGATAAATAATTGTTGATTAATTGAGGAAGTTCGAAATACCCCATTCTAGCTAGTCGCACGCAAGCATAACTAAGAACTCCAATCAGAAAAACGGGCGATATTAAAGGCTTCCATAACTTTAGCATTATCCATTCGCGATAGCAATCAACCAAGCAAAAAATCCACCAATAGCTGCAAAAACAATGCCTATAGAATACATGACTTTATACAAAAACCTAACAAATCCTGATTGGTGATTCTTCATTTTCTCCATCAGCAAATCCCAGCCATCCAGAGGCTTATTTTTCTCCTCTTCTATCTTTCTATTGGTTTCTACGCGATCAATTTCCTTAGGTGAAATAGGTAATCCACAATTACCACAGAAGTCTTCGTCTTTATTCCAAATCCCGCAATTGAGACATTTTCTTTCAATCATAATTTTTTTGCAAAAAAAAAAGACCTCATTAACAATTAAATGAGGCCTTGTAATTCAATTTTATCATGTCAGGTTAAATCAGTTTGACATTTACGGCGTTCTTTCCTCGCTCTCCGTCAGCCAATTCAAAGGAAACCTTTTCGTTCTTTTTTACAGCATCAATCAGACCAGAAATATGGACAAAGTACTCTCGTTTAGTTTCTTCGTCTACAATAAATCCAAATCCTTTGGCTTCATGAAAAATTTTCACTTTACCTGTGTACATCTCTCTAAAGTTTTGACAAATTTAAATAAATTTTGATTTCTAGTCGACTGAACGAGACAATTCTGACTTTTTTAAATACACACATAGAGATTCGAAATTGGGCACAAAAAAAGAGGGCATCCGTCTGACCCAGATAACCCTCTTATCCCTTATAAGTCCGTAATCGAAATTAAAAAATTCGTTTACATCCTTATGAACGCATCTTATTTGAAAAGGTTTCAATAATTTTTCTATAAAAGAAGCATTGCACTAACTTTGCAGTAAATGTAAAAGTACCTTAACCTATTTTTACTCCTTATCTTCTTGCAACCATCATGGAGTCAGAATAGTCTCAAAAATCGATTGGAATTTTTGTACAGACATGAAAAAACGAGAGAACCAAAGCAGTTTGAATTCGAGGTGGACAAGTTCATCAGAGAATCGCAGCAATACGAACAACTTCCTGAATCCAAGAAAATCAAAAAGATAACCTCGGATATTGAAAAAAGATTTTTCGATACCTATGTTACGTTTTCAACCTTCTCAGAAATTGAAGCTTTTGGAATTTATTCTCTAGTAACGGCAACAATACTCACGGCACTCATATTTGATGAATTGAATATCCCTTTCAAAATTAAAGTCGCACACAACGCTATAAGTATTCTTACTTATCCAAAGACGAAATCGGTTGAATGGTCCGTTAACGAGAAAATTGAGACGCTCTATTACTGGACGGAAAACTCTGCCAGCTTAGTTTTGTTTTACATGGAAAGATCGAATGTAATAACAGAAACACAAATGGAGGGAGAGGGTGCAACTTTGATCTTACAACATTACTTCTCGCAAACTAAAGAAATCTCGCTAGATGAACTTCTAGGCATCTATTATTTCAATGAAGCTATGCACGTTTTGGATGACAACAACTATGAAAAAGCGTACCAATGGATTAATGTAGTACAATCCAAATAAGATTATCCTCCTTTTGAATACCTCGAAGGAGCCGTTCTGAATGAGATGATTATCAAAATGGAAAAAGCAGATATTAAATTACCGAAATACATTACCGCATTATATGCCATGACGCGTGATCAAGTTACAAAAGAAAAGCTACTAGAACATTTCAAGTTCACCTATCGAGATGCCGTAATTGAACGTGAAGATTCGATTTTTGCCACTATCACAGAGGAGGCAGTAAACAAATATTTGACTGATCATGAAGACTATCGATTGTTCCTAGACCATATCGAATTTATGAAAGCCTACAAGCATTCACTAAAAGGTCGCATGCGTGAATCCGTAAAACTTCTGAAAAAATCGATTGCCCTTGTTCCTGAAAATAAATACTATGCAGATGTTTTAGGATCGGCCATAGTGAGTGAGGCCATTAAATACAATTTGGAGCTACAAGAGATAACGGATTCAACAAGCGTCTACCTTGAAAAGTATCCTTTCCTCTTGGAGGACACCGATTATACGAGTTTCGTATTTCAATATTATTTTACGGTAGTTGGTGAATCTTTTTTGAAAAATGACCCGGAAAAAGGATTTAAATATCTCCGTTTTATTGAAGGTTTTCCTGATTACAAGGTATTTTCAGAAGCCGAAAATGTTCTCAATTTTAAAATAGACGCATTGGGTCAAATTGCCACTTATTTTTATCGACAAAAAGAAAATGATGAAGCCCACGATTGGATAAAGAAAGCGTTGGCATTGGATCCTGATGATGATCTAACGCAATCCAGAGCAGAGAGAATCAGAGCTAAATTAGAATAGCCATTTTTAACATTTAGGCTTCGACCTTATCTCGATAAATTCGATCCTCGCCTTCAGAATCGAAGACTTTAAGTTCAAATTTCTCGCCATCAAAAACGCCATACGTGCAATAGTTAATCCATTCGCCGAGGTTATAATAAACAGACCTGTCTCCGATTTCAATAATCATTGGTAAGTGTCGATGCCCGAAGACGAAATAATCAAAATCCTTTTCCTTTAGTTTTTCTTTTGCAAAAGCAGTGAGCATTTCTTTATCGCTGTAATAAGTTGCATCTGCTTCGGCAGAAGCTGCTCTACTCTTTCTAGAAAAAAGGTTAGCCAAACCAATCCCAAAATTTGGGTGAAAACGGGCAAACAACCATTGACACACCTTGTTTCTGAAAACCTTTTTGATAAACTTATATCCCCTATCACCAGCACCAAGTCCGTCACCGTGACCAATAAAAAATTTCTTTCCGTTATACGTTTTTTCTATCTCGGCACGATGCATTTGCACCCCCAGCTCTTCTGGGATATAATCGAAGATCCACATATCGTGATTTCCAATAAACCAATGGACAGGTATACCCTTATCTGTTAATTCTGCAATTTTGCCTTGAAGACGAACAAAACCTTTTGGAATAGCATGTTTATATTCAAACCAGAAATCAAAAACATCGCCAACCAGATAAATCTCATCAGCTTCTTCTTTTATACTGTCAAGCCAACGCACAATCTTCTTTTCACGAGCTAAACTGGATTCCTTTGTAGGAACCCCGAGATGAAAATCAGATGCAAAAAAAATCTTTTTATGAGACTCGTTCATTTAATGGCCAAAGATACGTTTTAACTCCTCTTCTAAACGAGGACCACGCAAATTGGTTGCAATGACCTTGCCTTCGGCATCGATTAAAACGGTAAATGGAATACTGTTAACAGCATAGTCACGCGCTGCTTTTGTTGAAAAGCCCTCTAATGTACTTACATGATATGGCCATAACAATCCATCTTGCTCGATGGCCGCTATCCAAAGAGTTTTGAAACCTTTTTTATCCAATGAAACACTAAATACCTCAAATCCATCTTCATTGTATTTCTCGTAGGCCTTGACCACATTCGGATTTTCTCGTCTGCATGGTTTACACCAGCTCGCCCAAAAATCAATCAATACCACTTTACCCCTTAGATCTGATAGTTTAATAATGGTTCCAGAAGTATCAGGCATGATTATATCTTGCACCTCTGTACCTGGCTTATACATAGCGTCTTTCTTCGCTTGTGCCTCTGCCTGAGCTGTCATTTGCATATCCTTTTTAGCTACGTAGGCGCTAATATTTTGTACTGTTGGTGACTGACCGAATGATAAATTCAACATAGCAACAACTTGTTTATATGTCGACCATTCGTTTTGTTGATCAAATGAATTTAAAGTTCCCACTAGCGCAGGAGATCGTTTATTATCATTGATAAATTTATTTCTGTAGGTATAAAAATTTTGTGCTATGGGGCTGTAGAAAGCATTTACCTGATCGGCCATTTGCGGATTCTTACGCGCAATGTATGTCAAAGAATCCTTGGCTTGTTTGAAAGATCTGTATTCTCTTAAATAAACATTCAATTTGTATGAATCCTCTGACCCAAGAACATTCGTCATACCTAACAAATCTCTCGCATCACCATAAATTCGTAAACTATCTCCGGGGCGAATTACCAAATTGACCATCTGGCCATTTTGCGTCTTTAGGAAAAAAAAATCCTCTACGGTAATAGTAGTATCCATAGAAAACTCCCCTTTTTCATCAGCTTTAACTGAATAATAGGCATTTTCCCAACCACCGATATTCTTATTAAGTAATTCAACCGTTTGATTCTCCGCCCCAACGATCAATCCCTCGAGGTGTATTGGCCCACCTTTTTGCTCATTTTGAGCGAATAACGAAAATGTTAGTAATAATGTGAGTAATAAATTAAATTGCTTTAAGCACATAAATTATTGAAGTTTTTATTGTTATCCGAGTATCTCTTGCAACTTTTGTTCCAGTTGCATACCTCTCAGGTTTTTGGCAATTATTCTGCCATTCGCATCAAGTAAGAACGTTGATGGTATAGCCGTTACGCCATAAACAGCAGCAGCCTTTGATTGCCACCCAATCAAATCAGAAACGTGATTTGGCCATGAAAGGTTGTCTGCTTCGATAGCTCTCAACCATGGATCTTTTGAATCATCCAAAGAAACGCTGTAAACCGTAAATCCTTTATCCTTATATTGCTCATAAAGTCTAACGACATTCGGATTTTCTTTTCTGCATGGTCCGCACCATGAAGCCCAGAAATCTAATAATACAATATTCCCTTTTAATGATGACAATAAGATCGGCTGCCCATTCTCATTTGGCAAATCAATTTCTGGCGCCAAATCACCCACTTCTGTTCCATATCCTTCGGCAAGAGGAGGTTGGTTTAAGATATCCAATTGATTTCTGAAACTTTTTAAATCACTATCGATCAAATCGGGATATTCTGAATATGGATATTTGATACGCATTTCATCGGCTACCTGCTCAAAGTATTTAAAATCTGCCGTATCAAAAAATGCCAATCCTCCCGGAGGAAATAATTCTTTTAGCATTAGCCAGCTTACTGGAGAATTCGGTTTTTCATTGATATAGTTTACTGCATAGTCTTTCTGGATAGCACTAACACTATCCCATTCAGCCAATATTGTGTTAAAACTTGCTGAATCATTAGGAGGCAATGCTCTGATTCGCTTACTAAATTCCTGTTCTACTGGAAAAAAGGGTGTTAAGAAAGTTAAATAATCCTTTACGTCCTCGCTTGTCTCTGATCCTGAAATAGAATAGTTATCACCGATTTCAGGATAAGAACCTTTGATTTCAACTACATCCGAGCTCTCATCTAGAAACATTACAATTGGCATCTGTTGCTCTCCGATAATGAGAATGTATTCTCTCAATTCTTTAGACGGTGTTTCAAATTCAAATTTTCCATTCTCAATCTTTACTGTATCGATTACCTTTTCTTGTTTTTCCTCAAACATTAATAAAACGGCATTCAATCCATCAGCATTATTGATTTCACCAGATATTAAATGCCCTGGTCTTGTTTCTTCGATTGATTCTTCCTCTCCTTCACCACCACAGCTAGCCAATAGAAATGTAGCTGAAAGTAACCAAACTAAACTTGTTTTAAATCTTGTCATATAAAATTCATTCGTGCAATTACTGCACATTTATCATTTCGTTAATCAATTTACTAGCCGATTTCGGATCGGCTTTCCCTTTACTCTTCTTCATTACTTGTCCCATCAAGAATCCCATCAACTTTTTCTCCCCATTTTTAAATCGTTCAAATTCGGAAGAGTTTTCGTCGAATACCTCTTGAATAACCCCTCGGATTGAATCCTCGTCAGAATCTTGGATCCAATCATTGGCTTGCGCTATTTCTTCTGCCGTCCCTATATTTTCAATCATGGCTGGAAAAACTTTTTGAGAAGCCAAATTATTAGAAATTTTTCCTGCATCAATCAGCGCTATTAGACCAGCAAGGCGCTCAGCACTAATTGGAAATTCTGATATAGTGACAGCATTGGCATTTAAATAAGATTTGACATCTCCCATCAACCAGTTAACTGCAGCTTTATAGTTTTTCGTATGTTCGATTAAGGCCTCAAAATAAAGCGCAATATCCTTTTGATCTGTTAACAATTGTGCGTCATATTCTGAAAGCTTAAGCTCCGTTGTGTATTTCTTGAACAAATCATTCGGTAGCGGTGGCATGGTAGCTTTCAATTCAGCTATCTTCTCCTGGCTAACATAAATCGGCTGTAAATCGGGTTCAGGAAAAAATCGATAGTCATTGGCGGCCTCTTTACTTCTCATAGAAGTTGTAACCCCTTTTAATGCGTCAAAATTCCTAGTCTCTTGATACAATGTCTCGCCATTTTCTATTGCCAATATGTGTCTTTCTATTTCGTATTCTATTGCTCGTTGGACATTGCGAATGGAATTCATATTCTTAACCTCAACGCGTACTCCGAATTCATTTGCATCTTTCAACATAACTGATATATTGGCATCACAGCGCAAACTTCCTTCTTCCATGTTGCCATCACATATCTCGAGGTAACGGACCAATTTTCTAATCTCCGAAACGTAATTATACGCTTCTTGAGAGCTTCTGATTTCTGGTTCTGAAACAATCTCAATTAACGGAACGCCGGCACGGTTAAGGTCGATCAATGTGTTAAACGGATCGATATCATGAATACTTTTACCAGCATCCTCTTCCATGTGGATACGTGTTAAACCAATCCTTTTCTCCTTCTCGAATTCATCTTTTATTAAAACAGATCCACCGGAACAAATTGGAGTCGTGTCCTGCGTGATCTGATACCCTTTCGGAAGATCTGGGTAGAAATAGTTTTTGCGTGCAAAATGCTGTTTACCAGATATTTCACATTCACATGCTATACCCATTTTAATGGCAAAATCAATCGTTTTTTTGTTCATCCTTGGCAAAGTACCCGGATGTCCTAAAGTAATCGCACTTACGTTTGTATTTGGGACAGCTCCGTACTCATTTTTGTCATTCGAATAAGCCTTCGAATTTGTTGCCATTTGGGCGTGAATCTCTAAGCCAATAACCGGCTGGTATTTATTTCTTATTTCTTCGCTTAACTCCATTGAATCTCTTATATGCGACTAACTAATTCTTTCATGATTGCAGTCATTTTGGGCTCTTGCTCATTAGCAACTGCAATTATCTCCGCAACATTAATTTTTTTGATCTTACCGGGAACTCCCAGATCCGTAATGATCGAAACTGCAAAAACAGGTATATCCATATGTCTCGCAACGATGACTTCAGGCACTGTTGACATCCCAACCGTATCTGCACCAATAATTCGGATGTATTTATACTCAGCCGGACTTTCCAATGAAGGACCAGTTAACCCAGCATAAACACCTTCGCTTACTTCTATTCCTTTCTCAGCTGCAATTTCTTTAGCAATTCTTAACATTTCCCGATCATAAGGTTCTGACATGTCTGGAAATCTCGGTCCTAACTCATCAATATTCTTACCGCTCAGGGGATGCTCCGGAAATAAATTGATGTGGTCATTAACAAACATTATTTCACCCACCTTAAAATCAGGATTGACCCCACCTGAGGCATTACTCACTAAAAGACGCTTCACTCCAAGCATTTTCATTACACGAATTGGGAAAGTAACCTCCTCCGCTGAATAACCTTCATAGTAGTGAAAGCGTCCTTGCATGGCAACTATTGTTTTACCACCTAATTCTCCAAAAATCAATTTTCCTGAATGACTTTCAACAGTCGATACTGGAAAATGCGGAATCTGCTCGTAATCTAATGTTTTCTCAATGTTAATTTCATTGACCAAACCACCCAAACCAGTACCCAAAACAATACCTATCTCTGGTTGCTTATTATAGGCTGCATGAATGTATTCTGTAGTTTCAACTATTTTTTTCCACATATGACATCACTAATTCATTAAACTCAACCTCCCTATCTAACTCAATACCAATTTCTTGAACCACCCACGGATAGTTTTTCATCTCCTCCAATAAATCTTCACGATAAAGTCGCATAGCATCCTTTTCAGTCGTCACAATAACGGGATCTTCGGATACAAATTTATCAAATAAATTATGAACTTCTGTGATGTCTGTTGCCTTAAAATCATAATGATCGTTAAATTCAAAATGACTAAGGATACGGCTCGATTTCTCAAGATATTCTCTTAGGTATGATG
The DNA here is from genome assembly GCA_049611865.1 of Crocinitomicaceae bacterium. Classification (GTDB taxonomy): domain Bacteria; phylum Bacteroidota; class Bacteroidia; order Flavobacteriales_D; family Crocinitomicaceae; genus Crocinitomix. The sequence continues at coordinate 43,280 of JBMZAY010000019.1, forward strand.
CGTTGGCAATGGCAGTAACCAAAATAATTGGTCGTCCCTCTAAGTTCATTTGATTAAGAGGTGCATCAAATGATCTTTGTGAAAGGTATTTTATGCTGGAAAAAAAGACATGTTGTTCTGCTCTTGGGTTAATTTTTTCAATTATTTGCTCCTTTTCCTTCTCACTAATATCAGGACACTTCGAGACAACAATTATATCAGCTCTTGTTTTTCCAGATCGCCATTCTCTTAAATCGCCTACAGGTAAAATATAGTCTTTATAAAATGATTTTGAATAAGTCGTTATAAGGATATTTAACCCAGGCTGAATCGATCGATGTTGGTAGGCGTCATCTAATAGAATTAAATTGGTTTCTGGGTGTTTGCTACAAATTTCAATAACACCCAATACACGATTGGATTCGACTGCCACCCCAATCTCCGCACCATATCTTTTTTGATACAACAGTGGCTCATCACCAATATCATTAGCTGTACTATTCTCATTTGCAATTATGAAACCTCTCTTCTTTCTTCCATAACCGCGACTTAAAGTAAATAAATTGAAATCTTTTTTCAGTAACTCAATGAGGTATGCAGTATGAGGCGTTTTACCTGTTCCACCAACACTTAAATTACCTATTCCAATAATGGGAATGCTGAACTTTGATGATTTGAAAATTTCCCAATCGTAGAATTTGTTTCGAAGAAATGTTATAAGCGCAAATACAATTCCGAATGGAATAAATATAAATCTTAACCATTTCATGATTAAAACAAATCAATTAATTCGGTCAACGTTTTCTCAAGGACTTCTCTCATTTCAGACGCTCTCCTTTCATCATAGTGAATCTCTGCATCATCCATATACAAATCTTTGTTTCGCTCCAATTGCAAGGCGTGAATGCCATTTAGAGGGCTACCAAAATGCCTTGTTATTCGCCCACCTTTGAAAGGATCATTGAGGTTTACCTCGTATCTAGATATTAAATTGTTCAAAGCGCTATTCACAAAACGGCTATCAGCACTTTTCCCGTCGGCCGTACCAAGTATCATCTCTGGAAACTTTGTAGGTCTGATGGTCGGTACCTTTGAACGGATAGAATGAGCATCCCATAATAGCGCCTCTCCAAACTGTTCTTTTCGAGCTTGCAATAAAGTTTTAAGTTTGTCGAAATACGGGTCATAATAGATTTTTAACCTCCGTTCGACCTCTTCCCGATTAGGCTCTTTACCTGCATTATAGATTGGATTACCCAAAAAATCCGTTGTGGACGTCAACCCAGTTATTAAACGACCATCTCCGTACAATGGAAGGCTTTCTGGATCTCGATTTAGATCAATGACCCATCTACTATATTTAGCATGAATAACAGTGATTCCCATATCAGGGGCGAAATCATATAGACGATCTAAAAACCAATCAGTATCGTCCAATTTCGATAATTGATCTTCTCGAAAATGACCTTTCAATTCGGAGGGTATTTCTGTTCCGGAATGCGGAATACTGATAATGATTGGCGCAAGAGTTCCCCTTGCTTCTTTTATATAGTAAGGATTTATCGTTTCCATACCAATTCAGGGATTTCCTCGTCTTCACCGATAATTTCAGCTGTCTGTAAATGATAAATTACACTTCGCATCATCTTTTCACTCACCCAACCGTGAATAGCCCATTCAGTGCTATTATACCAGCGCTCAACATCTTTTAATTTTTGATTGTATCGTTTTGCCACCTCAGGGATGATATGCTCATTATGCATAAAATGATCGCATTCGTCGTGAATTGTGCGGAGCATGCGAATGATGGTATCCGGGTGCTCTTTCAATATTTTATCTGTCGCTGCAATTACAAAACATGGCCATGGTGTATTGTACTCACCAATTCTTCTAAGCTGCCCTGAATCAACATAGGGCTTGGTCGTATATTTCTCCCAGTAGAAGACGTCCGTTTCTAGTTTATCCAAAGACGGAAGTGCCCCATCAATATCTTTAATGATCGTAAATTGATCCTTAGAGAGTCGATACCCTTTGCTATCAGCATCAACAATAGCCATCAAATGCGATCCTGAACCAAATCGGCTAATCGCATATTTTTTATCGAAAATATCGCGATAATTCATCAAGGTGTTGTTAACGCCAGTGTGAATCCCCCATGTTAAGGGTGTTGTGACATATTCGCTAATAATTTTAGCAGGGCTCCCTTTGATAATATCTTTAATCATACCCTCTGTTAAAAGGATACATGCGTCAACCTCGTTGTCTCTAAGCGCTTTGGTCATTTGACCCGTTCCGCCACCAAAATCTGTCCACTCCAAATCGACTCCACGACTGCTAAAAATTTCTTTTTCTTTGGCAAGATGAATAGGGAGGTTAAAATGTTCGGGGACTCCTCCCAATCTGATTTTCACTTTTTCCATACTAGAGCAAATTTAGAAATATATTTAGTGGTTGACTCAAATTCCCGATTTTACTTTACGAAACGTAATTATTAATCGTGGTATTTGAACCTTCATGTTAAACATCACGTAAATTGAAATAATTGCAGTTGACCTCCCTTATTGTTACCTTTGCATTGGATTAAGTTATATAGGGCATAGAAGTTGTATAAACTAAGGTATTGAAGACAATCTTAACATATCTTTTTATTGTTGGCTTAACGTTTAGCGCTTATGCTAAAAAAGTTGAAGTTGATAGCTTTCTCATAAAAAAAGAAGCTGAAATAAAACTTCAACTTGATAAACTGCGCGGCACGAAAGAGGACGCAATGATTGATTTGGAAAATGAATCACTTGTTAATCTCATGCGTGAGGTACTTGTTCACCCAGGAGTTATGGAGTATCCTTTCGACGAATTAAGCACAATGTCAACAATCAAATCTCCTGACGATGCTTTTCGTTTATTCAATTGGAACGTAGAAAAAAGTAGCGGACTACATTTTCATTATTGTTTTATGGTGATACCTAAATGGGGTGATCGTCCTAATGAAGTGATTGAATTTAATGAAGATAAGATCACAATCCCCCCAAGACCGACCAATACCTTAACACCGCGTCAATGGTACGGTGCATTATACTATAATATAATCTCTGTTGAAAAAGGAAGCAAAACTTATTATACCGTAATAGGATATAATGGAAGCGGAAGAAGTACCAATAAAAAGATCCTCGATGTATTTTATTTTAAAGGTAAAAAATTGAAATTGGGCTATCCTCTTTTTCAAGAAGCAGAGGGATCTAAAAGACTCGTTCGTCGTGTCTTTTTTGAATATTCAGAGAAGGTAACAATTGGCGTAAATATGAACGATCGATTGGAGGCTATTGTCTTTGACCATCTCATTCCTGAGACTCCAAATCTAGAAGGCATGTATGATTTTTATGTTCCTGACATGACGTATGATGCTTATCGCTGGGAGGGAACGATATGGAAGTACGAAGAAGATCTTATCGCCGTAAATAACACCAATAAAAAAAGACGTATTTACAACCCAAATGCGGGAGAGGATGGTGAACCTGAATACATTGAAGTGAAAGATGAATGGGAAGATCCAGTCGATGGCAACCCTAATGGTGGCGGAACTAATGCAGTTGCTCCATTAGAAGAAACAGACAATAAAGGTAAAAAGAATAAAAAGACCAAAGCAAAAAAAGATCGTAAATTCAAGCTGTTTCAGCGAAAGAAGAATAAACCCCGTTCTGCTATCACAGGATGATATTTATAGGCTAAATTGATCTTTGAATTTGATTGTTTGTCTTCTTGATATTTCAACTTTTAACCCACAAGATAATTCAACCTGCAGTCCTCCATTAAACCAATTTTCGATATTCACGACATGGTTTAGATTAATGATGTATTTTCGATTTACCCTAAAGAACATGCGATCATCCGTTCGTTCCTCAAGACTATTTAACGACCTTAATATTAATGGTCGAAATCGGTCAAAATGAACCTTAACATAATTTCCCTCAGATTCAAAATATCGAATATCGTCAACTGGGATAAACCACACCTTTTCGCCGTCTTTCATAAAAACCTTGTCACCCGGTTTTAGTGTTGCTGCCTCGGCTACACTTTGTGGTGTTTTATTTTCCTCAACGAGTCGATTATAAATATCGTCCAAACGCTCTTCATCTACGGGTTTCATGAGATAATCATAAGCGTTTACCTCAAATGCTCTCATAGCATATTCATCATATGCTGTGACAAAAATAGTTCTTGGAGGATTTTTCAAAGTACTCAATAAATCCAACCCATTTTCTCCAGGCATTTGGACATCCATAAATACCAAATCTGGTTTTTCGTTTTCGATAGCTTCGCGCGCCTCGATTGCGTTTTTATATTCGCCTATCACCTCCAAATCCTTGTGTTTAGACAAAAGTCGTTTTAATTCTTCCCTCGCTAAACGCTCGTCATCAACTATAATCGTTCTCATAATAATGCTCGTTAATACTTTATTCTTATTTCGCTAACGACTTGCTCGCCACTTTGATAAATTGAAAACTGGGCAGCTTTACCAAAAATAATCTCCAATCTTTTTTCAGTGTTCGAAATACCTACTCCCGTTGAATCTTCTTTGAAAATCAATTCACCCGTGTTACTAATCGTGACAAAAAGCGCTCCTTGTTTCAACTCGCTTTTAATAGAGATCTTACCGCCCTCTATAGCTTTGGAAATTCCATGCTTTATTCCATTTTCAACAATGGTCTGAATCATTAATGGTGGAATTTCACAGCTCAATGTTTTATCGTCGATTTCAAAAACAGTCTCTAAACGTTCTTCAAAACGAACCTGTTCTAAATCCAAGTAAATCTTCACTAAATCTAATTCTTCTTTTAACGGAATCAAACGTAACTTGCCTAGATTGATGGAGCGGCGTAATAAATTTGATAATTGGGTAACAGACTTTTTTGCCTCATCAGGACTTAATTCGATTAAAGCTCGAATCGAGTTGAGTGAATTAAACAAAAAATGAGGATTCAATTGCGCTCTCAAGTTTTTTAACTCAATCTCATTTTTGGATGCTTCCCACTTTAGATTCAGTATCTCTTGTTCTCGAGATCGCTCTGAAATAATAAATGCATAATAAAAACCACACCAAAGCATAAATAGAATGATTGACCGAGAAACTGCCCAGAGGAAACTCGGCCAATTAAAAGAATCATCTTCGATTGGATTAACAATAAAGTCAATGGTAATTACACTGCTCTCTAAGAAATATTGGAAAGTATCTAATAAAAAACCTCCTGCAATTGACAACAATAATGTTGTAACCACAATGTTTTTAATCTTCCAAGTAGTGACATCGTATTTTAATATAATATAACGTATTCCGTGCGAAAGAAAGACCGACGCAAGCACAGAAAGCACGCCGAAAAGCAACAAATTAAATGTTAACTTAAAATTGTTCGATGAATACAAAAGAAGGATTGAAAACAGAAAATAAGCTGTCCATCCGATTAATTGTATTCCCCAATAGAGTACTTTTTTGCGTTCCATACTTATAAAAATAGGTAAACACCAGTAAAGAGGCAGAATTAATACTTCGGCGGACTATTCAATGGTTTATCCCAATTAAAAAAAGGATAAGTGGTCAATTCAGAAAAAGAATGATTTTAAACGTTGAAACGGAAATGCATAATATCGCCATCCTGCACAACATAGGTCTTTCCCTCAACACGCATTTTACCTGCTTCTTTCAAAGCTTGCTCAGACCCCAACGTCACAAAATCATCATAAGACATAACCTCTGCACGAATAAATCCTTTCTCAAAATCGGTATGAATAACTCCTGCCGCTTGCGGGGCCGTCGCACCAACCGGAACAGTCCATGCACGCACTTCCTTTTCACCAGCAGTGAAATAAGTCTGTAAGTTTAATAATTTATATGCTGAACGAATCAAACGATTTACACCAGGCTCTTCAAGTCCCAGTTCGTCTAAAAACATTTGTCGTTCTTCGTGATCTTCAAATTCGGCAATGTCAGATTCAATCTTAGTACCGATGATTAATACTTCAGCATCTTCATCAGCAACCGCAGCTTTTACTTGCTCAACATATTCATTTCCGGTTTTTACCGAAGCCTCATCAACATTACATAAATAAAGAACAGGTTTGACCGTTAACAATTGCATCACTTTCAATAATTGCTCCTCTATATCATTCTCTGCTGAAACCGTGCGCGCCGACTTACCTGCTTCTAATGCTTCTTTTAATCGTTCACAGAAAGCATACTGCTTCACAACCTCTTTATCGCCAGACTTCACTGCTCTTTTTAAAGAACTTAACTTATTTTCAACGGTCTCCAAGTCTTTAAGCTGTAATTCAAAGTCAATTACTTCTTTATCACGAACAGGATCAACAGAACCATCGACATGAACAATATTGTCATCATCAAAACATCGAAGTACATGGATAACAGCGTCCGTTTCCCGGATGTTAGCCAAGAACTTATTCCCAAGTCCCTCACCCTTGTGCGCTCCTTTTACTAGCCCTGCAATATCTACAATCTCTATTACCGTTGGAAGTATATTTTGAGGTTTTACAAGATCTGCTAACTTATTCAATCGATTATCTGGAACTGTTATTACACCAACATTGGGTTCTATTGTACAGAATGGAAAATTCGCCGATTGCGCTTTAGCATTTGACAAACAATTAAAAAGAGTGGATTTACCTACATTAGGCAAGCCAACGATTCCGCATTTTAAAGCCATGTACTTTGTTTTTTTGGCAAAGATAATCCTTTATTTATTCAAGCTTTAATTTTGTGCCTCATTGTTTTTCATGATCAAAAAAACAACCCGCAACGCTCATTGCTGGCTGTTCTTTAGAAAGCATACATTTGCTAACCCAGCTCAGAATCTTTCAAAATTAAATCAAAGTCCTCAAGAATGTGGAGGAGTGTATCCTTTTCGATTAACACATTGTATTCCTTGCGCTCCTGAAAATTCAATTGAGCGAGTCGTTGAATATTTAATCGTATGGATCTGGTAAGACTTTCAATCTCTTGAAGGATTTCCTTTTTCTCCCAGCTTGATAAATAATCTGTTTTCATAATACTTATTGTTTTAAAATTTGATACCAATACAAGGGATTGAGCGAATAGTCCTGCCAATTCATTTGGCGGACATTTCGAGCAAAACCTTAACTTGGTTGAGGATTTTGAAACAGTGATATGAAAAGGCATTGATCATCGAAAAATAAAACCGTGAATTAATGAAATTTTGAAAAAGCAGCGAGAACATATTTTCCAGACAGAACAAAGTACGAAACAATTCATCCTCAAAGCCTTCTTACGAATTCAAAAGATAGAGAATAAAAATGTTAAAGACCTTGTTTAAAACTTTCGGTTATTTTAATAGAATCAAGACCTAGCTAATCCTAAATTCACTTATTTTTGCCTCATTAAAAAACACAAGTGTTCATGGAAACAAAAGAATTGGAACGAATCAGTTCACAAGTAAGAAGAGACATAATTAGAATGGTTGCAGCCGTGCAGTCTGGTCACCCAGGCGGTTCTTTGGGTTGTGCAGATTTTTTGACCACACTCTATTTTGATACAATGGATCTTAATCCTGAACAATTTGAAATGGATGGCAAAAATGAAGATTTGTTCTTCTTATCCAATGGACATATTTCACCAGTGCTGTACAGTGTTTTGGCTCATCGTGGCTTTTTCGAGAAATCGGAGCTTGGTACTTTTCGAAAATTAGGAAGTAGATTGCAAGGACACCCAAGTCCGGCAAAAGGGATTCCAGGTGTTAGAATAGCAACAGGCTCGCTAGGACAGGGATTATCCGTGGCGATTGGTGCCGCTCTTACCAAGAAGCTTAATGGAGATGACAAGATCGTATACTCTCTGCACGGTGATGGCGAATTACAAGAGGGGCAAATTTGGGAAGCAGCCATGTATGCTTCTGCAAATAAGGTAGATAACATAATCGCTACTGTAGATTATAATCATAAACAAATTGACGGGGATATTGATGATGTTCTACCGATGGGTAGTTTGGCACAAAAATGGCAAGCGTTTGGTTGGGATGTTCTAGAAATGAACGGACATAACATTGAAGAGATAAAGCAAACCTTAAATAAGGCAAAGGAGTTGACCGGTAAAGGTAAGCCAGTAGTTATCATAATGACTACTGTAATGGGACAAGGAGTTGATTTTATGATGCATACACATAAATGGCATGGTTCTCCTCCAAGTAACGAACAGGCTGAAAACGCGTTATCTCAGTTAGAAGAAACTCTGGGTGATTATTAAATGGGTATAAAGAGATTTCTCATATTCTTGTTCTTTTGTCTAACTGTACACCAGAGTCAGGCCCAAGATTTAACACGAATTCTTTTCATTTTTGATGCTTCGAATTCGATGAATGGAAAATGGGAAGGTGCTACAAAAATCATTCGTGCAAGAGAAATCTTAAAAGAGGCCATTAACGAATTAGAAGGGATACCTAACCTCGAAATTGCTCTTCGCGTTTACGGGCATCAATCCCCTATTACACCTACCTTTCAAGATTGTGACGATACAAAATTGGAAATTCCTTTTGGAACAGGTAACATTAGTAAAATTAACTATTTTATTGATCATGTTGAGCCAAAGGGAACAACTCCTATTGCACGTTCTTTAGAAGCTGCGGCTGAAGATTTTCCAGATAAAAATGCACGAAACATTATCATCTTGATCACAGATGGACAAGAAGCTTGTGATCAATTTCCGTGTGAAGTGGCCCGAAAACTTAAGAATAAGGGAATCAATGTAACTCCTTTTGTAGTAGGATTGGGTATCGATTTAAAATATCTAAATGATTTCAATTGCATAGGTAGAACCTACGAAGCTTCTACGTTTGAATCGTTCCGAAAGGTTATGAAATCTGTTATCAGCGACGCCTTATTAAACACAACAGTCCAGATTAACCTAAATGATATCAATAAACAACCAACAGAAACTGATGTTTCGGTATTTTTATATGAGGCTGGGACAAAAAACTTAAAGTATACCTTCATGCACACCATGAATTTCCGGAACAATCCTGATACGATTACGATTATTGATCCTGAAATGAAATACGACATGGTTGTCAATACACTACCTCAAGTAGAGGTGAAAAACATCGCGATTCAAAAATACACACACAATACCATACCAGCATATTGTCCTCAAGGAAAGTTAGTGCCGAGAATCAAAGGACCTACAAAAAAAACAGAGGTTAAAATTAGAGTTAGTCAGGCTGGCAAAACTGTTACCCTCAACGTGCAAGACGCAGAACAATTGCAGCATTACATTGTGGGTAAATATGACTTAGAGATACTTACTCTTCCGCGAATCTATAAAAAAGATGTTGCCATAAACCAAAGTGCTTTTACTTACATCGATATACCAGGATCCGGAATGTTGCGGTTAAAATGTCATAAGGCAGTTGTTGGGCAAATATTCATTGCAGATGCTCCTCGACAAGATGAATGGGTTTGCGATTTAGATCCGAATAACTTGAATCAAACGATTTACCTTCAACCAGGAAAATACAAATTGGTATACCGATTAGCGTCTGCCGTATCAACAGATTATACAACAGAAAAAGAATTTATGATTCGATCAGGAGAAAATGTATTTTTAAACCTCTAGATCATTCAAAACCGAGAACAAACCAATGGAGATGAAAGAATTCGAAATCCAAGATCACAAAGACACCCGCTCAGGCTTTGGAGCAGGCTTATCAGAATTAGGAAAAACAAACGAAAACGTCGTTGCGCTATGCGCTGATTTGACGGGATCATTAAAAATGAACGCTTTCCAGGATGCACATCCAGAACGATTTTTTCAAGTTGGAATTGCAGAGGCAAATATGATGGGAATTGCAGCTGGTTTAACAATAGGAGGAAAAATTCCTTTTACTGGAACCTTTGCCAACTTCTCAACAGGTCGCGTTTATGATCAAATTCGACAATCAATTGCCTATTCTAATAAAAACGTTAAGATATGTGCGTCACATGCTGGTTTAACACTTGGTGAGGATGGGGCTACGCATCAAATACTAGAAGACATTGGATTGATGAAGATGTTGCCGAACATGACAGTGATTTCACCTTGTGATTATAACGAAACAAAAGCTGCAACTATAGCAATTGCTGAGCATGAAGGACCAGTTTATTTGAGATTCGGAAGACCAAAAGTGCCAAACTTTACCGATCCGAACAAAAAATTTGAAATTGGTAAAGCCGATATTCTTAGGGAAGGAAAAGATGTAACTATCATTGCAACAGGACATTTAGTCTGGAAAGCGATCGAAGCTTCACAAGTTTTATTGGAAAAAGGAATCAATCCTGAAATAATAAATATCCACACGATTAAACCATTGGATGAAACAGCGGTCTTAGCTTCAGTGAGTAAGACAAAATGTGTGGTTACTGCCGAAGAACACATGATGAATGGTGGATTAGGCGATTCAATTTCTCAATTATTGGCGAGAAAATCACCTGCCCCTTTAGAAATGGTTGCAGTAAACGATACATTCGGAGAAAGTGGTAAAGGTGATGAATTGATGGCAAAGTATCACATTGATACTCCAGATATTGTTGCAGCAGCAGAAAAAGTAATTCTGCGTAAATAAATTGCCTTTTCCCGAACTCACACAAAAACTGGAACCTTGTGTATGGGAATGAATGTTTCTGACAAATCTTTATTGGACGCCTATCGCGATGATCAGGCGAAAGGATTTCGATTAATTGTCCAAAAGTTTCAAGAAAGAATCTATTGGCAAATTCGACGGTATACAAAAAATCATCAGGATACTGAAGACGTAATGCA
>JBMZAY010000020.1:0-50411 GCA_049611865.1 Crocinitomicaceae bacterium
CATATATATCGCAAATCACAAGCTGAGGTTAATTCATCCTCAAAAGAAAGATTATTTAAATCAGAACGACTTAAGTTAATTCCTGCAACATCGAAATCATGGATTAAGTCAAAATGGTTGTGCAAAACTACTTTATGATGTAATTCTGGAATTAATTCTAGAAAATTGATCAGCTCATCTTTATTGTAATCAGGTTTATTTACATGTAAAAAATCCCATTCTTCCTGCATAAGGTTTTTAATGAGCCTTGTCTCGTGAGGCAGTGCTTCGGGATATGTGAAAAGAAGTTTTATCATGCTATAACCATATAACAACAAGTGTTAAGATATGGTTTTTAAAACATCATTTGGTCAGATTTCTGATTAGTTTTAAATCGTTTTTCAGATCACCCTTCCATGAACTCATTAGTATCCCGCTTATTTCTGTCTGTGCAAATAGCCTTTTAAAATCCTCCAGACCCTGGAGGTTTCCAACCAAAACAGGCGCATTAAGACTTAATAAGTTCCATCCATAAGTAGTTTCTTTACATACCAATGCATCAAGATCTGGAATATTATTAATCCTATTTTCCTCGATATTCGAAGGGATATCATATTGAATATAGTCCACTCCCGCTAACTCCAAGTTCTTACAATCTGCTATTGAATAAGCTATGCATCCAACCTCGAGATCACTATTCAATCGAACAAAGTTTTCTATTTGATCATTGTAACGTTTGAAAAAGATACGTTTTGTCATAATTTCCTTTACCTCTTCTATTCCATCAACCTCAATCACTATTTGATTCGATTTCCATCCAGATTTTTCCAGATCATTCTTATTTTTCAAGAAATATCCAATTGGGATGCGAATACTGTCCACACTTTCCGGGTCGACTGATTTGAATCCTTCAAATTCTACCTGAATTTCGAATTTATTCCACATTTTCGGGCTTCTCTACTGACTCATAAAATTTCTTGAGTGAGTTCACGATCTGCGTAAACTCACCATTTACTTGATTTACCCCGATTATCCCACCCGCATATCCTTTAGCCATCTTTGCAAATGTAAGTGTTGTTCCATGAACACTCGATTGAATCTTCACAGTCCATGCGAAACGTTTGACAAATGCACCAAAAAGAATTCTCAAAATTTGGCTTCCCTTTCCGTAGGTCGCGTTTGTCGGAGTTCCTGCTTCAATTTTATATCCTTTTTGTAATAGATATTTCTCGAGTTTTGCTCCTAGCTCTTCCTCGGTGATGTTTGAAAAATAGAAAGTTGCATCATTCTTTGTGATAACAGGCTCCATTGATTGATCGATAACTTCTTGGTCAAGATTGGTTTCCATTTGCTATAATTTTATAAGTTCTAATTTAATTTTGCCCTCGTAAAAACGGGAGGTCGATTCTTGAAATGTATCCGTTAAGTCAGATACGTAGAAATGATTAGCTCCAGTTTTTTTTGAGCTGAGCATATTTTCGGCTTCAAAAATAGCTTTCATTTTATGCGCTACTATTGCTGTTGAATCGTAGAGTTTTACACGACCTTGAAAAAACGCGTCGATTTCTTTACGAATTAAAACGTAATGAGTACAAGCCAAAATAAGTGCATCAATATCGTTGAAGCGAGAATGACTCAAATAATTTTCAATAACTGCATGACTAATTTTATCTTCGCTAAACCCTTCTTCAATCATTGGCGCCAATAGAGGTGTTGGCAGAACCGCCATTTCCATTTCTGGATTTCTGCGATTCATTTTTTCTTGATATACGCCAGATTCAACCGTAGTTTTGGTTGCAATCAAGCCTACTTTATGGTGATTACCATCCGCAACAATAGCTTCAATAATCGGATCAATAACATTTATTACCGGTACAACACCCTTTAATTTGTCACGCAAGTCCTGATAAGCAACTGCTGAAGCCGTATTACAAGCGATTACAATGGCTTTACAGTTGTTTGCCATCAAGAAGTCTACAATGTTTCGAGAATAGCGTAAAACGGCTTCCTGTGATTTATCGCCATATGGCAAATGCACGGTGTCTCCGAAATAAATAAAACGTTCATTGGGTAGATGGTCTGAAATTGCTTTTGCAACGGTTAATCCCCCGATGCCTGAATCGAATATACCTATTGGGCGCTCCACTTATTGGTTTTGGTTTTGTCTAATATAATTGGAAAATTGAGATCCTGCAAACGGAAACTTCTCTCGTACAAATAAAAAAGCCATCCGTTAATGACGAATGGCTTTTAACAAGTATCTATTTTCGTTGTTATTCAATTGGATTCTCTGCTTCCAATTGAATCATCTCCGTAATAATCTCGTTAGTAACATCAGTTCCTTTAGTTGGATTGATCCAGAAGTTACCTGCTTCTTCTGTATAATAAAATATATAGTCTAAACCTCTTCTTTTCCCAACGATATCAACAGCTTTATCAAACCAATCTTGAATAGGTCCAGAATAACGTTGATTTATAACCTGCAAATCATTCTGAATTTTCTGCTGCTTCTCTCCACTTAATTGCTCCAACTGCTGAAGTTCTCTTTGCTTTTGTTCTATAAGGATCTTAGGAAGTGTGTCCGCTCCATTAATAAGCTCCATGTATTTTTTTTGATACTCTCCTTCGAGATACTTCATGTCAGATTCAAACTCAGTTTGAAGGTCATCTGAAAGCTTCATTGCTTTCTGATAAGTCGCCAATGTATCCATAACCGCCTGATAATCCAGGTGTCCAAACTTCTGCGCAGTTGCAGAAAAAGCTCCTAAAAATAGTACTGCGATTAGTGTTATTATTCCTTTTTTCATTTCTTTGTTTTCTTGTTTCAATTAGTTATTATCAATTTTGATGCCCATTTTTCTTAGTACCTGATCGCTGACATCGTATTTCGGTTCAGCGAAGAGGAGATTTGACTGATTAGCTTTATCAAAGACAAAGGCTAAATTACGATCCGAAGCAATTTCTTGGATCGCGTTAAAAATCTTATCCTGTATCGGTTTAATAAGCTCCTCACGCTTCGCAAAAAGATCTCCACCTACCCCAAAACGTTTTTTTTGCATCTCTTTTGCACGCATTTCGGCTTCGTTAATTTCTTTTTCTCTTTGCTTTTTGATTTCAGCCGGAAGCAAAATTGCTTCTGCAGCAAAATCTTTCCGCTTTTTTTCTACGTCAGCAAACAACATTTCAATTTCCTTTGCCCACTCTTCTGAAATCTTATCCAACTCAGTCTGTGCCTCAGCATATTCAGGCATTTGACTCAAGATATATTCCGTATCCACATAAGCGTATCGCTGTCCAAAAACAGTGGAGATCATACCCACCATTAGGAAGAATGCTAAAACAACTTTTTTCATGCAGTGATTATTTAAACCATTTTCATCAAACGGAAAACGGCGAATTTACTATTTTCTTATAAATCTCCAATATTCATTCCAATTATTGGGAAGAATCCGAAGGTATATCCTTTTGTGGTTGCTCCAGGATCTGCCTCTGGCGATCCAAAACCTGCTGCCGCTGGATCAAGAGGATCGAATCCCCATGCAAAATCAACTCCCAACATACCAAACATTGGTAAGAATAGACGAACACCAAACCCAGCTGATCGTTTTACATTAAAAGGATCAAATTGGTTAAACGAGTCCCACGTATTACCTGCTTCTGCGAACATCAAACCGTAAATTGTTGCACTCGGATTAAGTGATACTGGATAACGTAATTCCAATGAATATTTTGCAATTACCGTACCACCCGTTTCTGCCGAAACCGGCGTATTTCCTGTATAACCTCTTAGTGCAATAATTTCACGTCCGTCAAACTGCCATGTTCCGTTTAGCCCACTACCTCCTAAATAAAAACGTTCAAATGGTGAATATCCCTTTGCCGAATTATAGGCTCCTAAGAATCCAAAACCGAATCGCGGATGTAATACCAACTTCTTATCATTAGTTAGCGGTGCAAACCATTCTCCAGTGAATTTGATCTTGTAGTATTCAGCAAATTTAAACCTTTCCTGATCCGTCATACCTGCATAGTCAGCAGCGTCTAAACCATCAAAATAACTGTACGGTAAAGTTGTTTTTGCAGTCAAGACAAACTTCGAACCACTTCTTGGATAGATTGGGTCACTGATTGAGGTTCTTGTTAAAACACCTTTCAATGAAACGTTATTTGAATAACCGTCTGTAAAAATAAAATACTGCGATCGCTGCAGATCGTAATACTGATAATTGAATTCACCGTAGATCTGGAAATAATCATCAGGCCATTTTAATCGTGAACCTAATCCAACACCAATCGATGTTATTGATGTTTGACTGTAAAGTTCATCGTCACGATTTAAGCTATTGGTCAATAAAGAATATGAACTAAACACCGTAAAAGAGGTAGGTTTCTTACCGCCCAACCAAGGTTCAGTAAATGATAGGTTGTACGATTGGAACCCACGACCAAAAGTCTGACCTCTCAAACTCAACCTTTGTCCATCACCTGCTGGTAGCGGTTGCCAAGCTCCTTTTTTAAAGAAATTCTTTGTCGAAAAATTGTTGAATGAAAGTCCTAATGTACCAATCAATCGACCAGCACCAAAACCTCCAGAGAGCTCAATCTGATCAGAAGATTTTTCAACCACTGTGTATTCAATATCCACCGTACCATCTGCAGGATTAGGAATTGGATTAACACCAAATTGCTCAGGGTCGAAATATCCTAAATTAGCTAATTCTCTTTGGGTACGTATGATGTCATTACGGTTGAATAAATCCCCAGGTTTTGTTCTGATTTCACGAAGAATAACGTGATCATTTGTTTTTGTATTTCCTTTGATGACAATGTTTCTAATTCTAGCTTCTTTCCCTTCACTAATACGCATCTCATAATTGATGCGATTGTCATCCGTAATCGATGTCTCTACTGGAATGATATTAAAGAAAAGGTGTCCTCTATCCATGTATAGAGATGTTACGTCTCTTCCATCTTGACTTGAATATAGACGTTGCTCTAATAATGCTTTATTGTAGATATCGCCATTCTCAATCCCCATCAAAGTATCCAGCTGACCATCACGGAATTTTGAGTTTCCAACCCATGTAATATCTCCAAAATAATACTTATCACCTTGATCAATATAGATATCAATCACCATATTTTCATCGTCGATTTGGTAAATCGAATCTTTTACAATAATCGCATCTCTTAATCCAATTGCATTGTATTTCTCAATGATTGCCGCTTTGTCCCGCTCGTAAGCTGTATAATTATATTTCGATCGCTTAAAGATTCGCATAATACCTTTTTGTTTGGTATCCTTCATTCCACGGCGAATTCCCTTATCAGAATAAGATAATTTCAACTTTGTCTTTTCAAAAAGTGTCGCCGTTGCTGCATCCGGCAATACTTCGTTGTCGTAAATATTGATCTGCTTGATTTTTACGCGCTCTTTTTTGTCGATCACAAAGGTGATTTTTCGAGAATTATATCTTGTTGTATCGATCGTTTGTACAACTTCTACTTCGGTATTTAAAAACCCTTTATCCTTGAAATACCCCTTGATGATATTTTTTGAATTTGACAACAGTGATTCCGTAATTGTCGTAACGTTTGGCCTTATATTAAGTGCTTCACGTAAATCTTCTTCCTCTCCTCTTCTTACATTCTCACTCTCAAATCGATAACCCGTACACAATGGTCGACCTTTAAGTTGAATCAGTAAAAAGATATCATCCCCAATTGTTTTCTCGGCATATATTTGGACATCAGAGAAGATTTCCTGCTCCCAAAGCGTTTGAATGGCCTTAGAGATATCTTGACCGGGTACCGTAATTTCTTTACCAACAGTTAATCCAGAGACTAACCTCAGTGCATTATGATCTAAATTTTCTACTCCTCCAATTTTAACTGAAGCAATCGTGTATTGTTTAGGTTGAAGAAAAGAGTCATCTCCACCAAGAATTTTAATATCGTCGAACTGGGCTTGCCCAACGAATGTAATACACAAAAAGCTTAAGGAGGTTATTAAATATTTCAACATGCTTATTCTGGTTCGTTCAATTGTTCACCAATCATTCCAAATCGGCGTTCGCGGGTTTGATATTCATAGATGGCGCGATAGAAATCTTCTTTTTTGAAATCAGGCCAAAAAACAGGAGTAAAGTGTAATTCGCTATAAGCCAATTGCCATAAGAGAAAGTTACTTATTCGTATTTCTCCGCTCGTTCGAATCATCAATTCCGGATCTGGGATACCCGCAGTATAGAGATGTTGATGAATTAATTCATCATCAATCTCCTCCAGGTTGATATCACCATTTTTATATTTGATTGCAATGCTTTTAATTGCTTGTTTTATTTCTGATTTTGCGCTGTAGTTTAAAGCCAACACTAAAACTGTACCCTTATTGTCTTTTGTTTTTTCGATGGCATTCAATAATTCCACACGACAGCTCTCAGGCAAATCACTTGTGTTTCCGATTGTCAATAATTTGACATCATTATTATTGAGGGATTCAATTTCATTGGCAATAGTATTCACCAAAAGGTCCATTAAACCATCTACTTCCTCTTTTGGCCGATTCCAATTCTCTGTAGAAAAGGCGTACAAGGTCAAGTACTTCACATTGACTTCGCTAGCTGCCGTCAACGCCTCACGCACAGATTCCACACCAGTCGTATGACCAAAGAGGCGCATCTCGCCTTTTTCTTTAGCCCAACGCCCATTACCGTCCATAATAATGGCAACGTGCTCTGGAATATTGTTTGTATCTAGCTTTTCCTTGTAATTCATTCTAACGTGGACGCACAAATTTGCATGATTTTTTTCACAATTCCTCGTAAACCAAACGTCATTTGCGGCATTAAATTGTTTTCTTAACAAAGGTTAACAGCAAAACGACATAATGTACTGAACGTAAATCGTTTTCGTTTGTGCTTTTGCATCTCATTCATCTCTCTTCCTATCACGTTTATCAATTCTGTTTTGTTACAGCACCTTCCTTAATCTATCCTAAAAACAAAAAAGGGATCGCCTCATTTTGGTGATCCCTTTTTGTAACTAATAATAAAACTTATTCGGCTAGCACAATCACGCGATCTTCTTTTACTTCAATGACACCACCATTGATATCAAATGAGAAAGTTTCGTCGTTTTTGTGTGATTCATTGTATTTACCTTCGTATCCAGCTTCTGTATTTTCTGCAACAATTTGCTCTACTTTCACCGACCCTGCAGCGAGTGCAGAAATCAAAGGAGCATGTCCTTTCAAAATACCGAATGAACCATCAAGTCCTGGCAAAACAACATGTGAAACGTTGCCTTTAAATAATGTTTCGTCAGGTGTGATTACCTCTAATAACATCTTCGTTTATTTTTTAATTTTCAGCGATCATTTTTTCACCCGCTTCAATTACGTCATCAATATTTCCTTTCAAGTTGAAAGCAGATTCAGGATACTGATCTACTTCACCGTCCATGATCATATTGAAACCTTTAATTGTGTCTTTGATGTCTACCAATACACCCGCCAAACCAGTAAACTGCTCAGCTACGTGGAAAGGTTGTGACAAGAAACGTTGTACACGTCTTGCACGGTGAACAACCAATTTATCCTCCTCAGATAATTCATCCATCCCTAAGATGGCGATGATATCCTGAAGCTCTTTATAACGCTGTAATGTCAATTTAACACGTTGTGCACATGCATAGTGCTCTTCACCAACGATTTCCGGAGTAAGAATACGTGAAGTTGAATCCAAAGGATCAACCGCAGGGTAAATACCTAGCTCAGCAATCTTACGCGACAATACCGTTGTTGCATCCAAGTGAGCAAACGTCGTTGCTGGCGCTGGATCCGTCAAGTCATCCGCAGGCACATATACCGCCTGAACAGATGTAATTGAACCGTTAGTAGTTGAAGTAATACGTTCTTGCATCGCACCCATCTCAGTTGCCAACGTTGGTTGGTAACCTACTGCTGAAGGCATACGTCCAAGAAGTGCTGACACCTCAGAACCTGCTTGTGTAAAACGGAAGATATTATCAACGAAGAAAAGGATATCGTTACCTTTACCATCTCCTTCACCATCACGATAATACTCTGCCAAAGTCAATCCAGACAATGCAACACGAGCACGTGCTCCTGGAGGCTCATTCATCTGACCGAAAACGAAGGTCGCTTTCGAATCTTTTAATTTTTCTGTATCTACTTTAGAAAGATCCCATCCTCCTTCTTCCATGTTGTGCAAGAAATCGTCACCGTAAGTGATAATTCCAGACTCCAACATCTCTCTCAAAAGGTCATTTCCTTCACGCGTACGCTCACCAACACCTGCAAATACAGATAATCCTGAATAAGCTTTCGCGATATTGTTAATCAATTCCTGAATCAAAACGGTTTTACCTACACCGGCACCACCGAACAATCCAATTTTACCTCCTTTTGCATAAGGCTCAATCAAATCGATCACCTTAATACCTGTAAATAACACTTCTGTTGCAGTAGAAAGGTCTTCGAATTTTGGCGCTTCGCGGTGAATTGGAAGTCCATTCGATTTATCCAAATCGCCGATACCATCAATAGAGTCACCAGTTACATTGAACAAACGTCCCTTAATTGATTCTCCTTTTGGCATTCTGATTGGTGCACCTGTAGCAATAACTTCCATACCACGAGTGAAACCATCAGAAGAATCCATTGCAATACTTCTTACTGAATCGTTTCCGACATGTTGTTGTACTTCTAGGACTACTTTTGTCCCGTCTGTTTTAACAACCTCTAGTGCATCCATGATTTCTGGAAGCTCTCCACCGTTGTCAAAACTTACGTCAATTACAGGACCTATCACCCTTGAAATCTTACCTTTGATAGTCGACATTACCTTACTTTTTTGAATAAATATTTAAATTTCGTGGTGCAAATTTAGTTCTTTTTATTCGTTGGCAAGGACTTGATGCTAGTTTTTTACATAACTTTGAAAAATTGTTATGAACAAAGATGCTTTTCATCACATACTGAGACCAAAAACACACGTTATCTGCAGTGAAAATACATGTAGCTTAACTGTCTAGACTGAACTATGAAAGTATACCGTTCTATCGAAGAAATACCCTCTATTAAAAATCCAGTTGTCACACTAGGCACATACGATGGTGTACACTTGGGTCATCAGGAAATAATTTCTTTCTTAAAAAGGAATGCCGAGCGCATTGGTGGAGAAACAGTTTTATTCACCTTTCATCCGCATCCTAGAATGGTTCTTCACCCTGACGATCATGGCATGAAATTAATTCAATCCATTGACGAACGCATCAGCAAATTAGAACGATTTGGGATAGATCATTTGATTTTATTTCCATTCACGGAGGAGTTTTCTCGGTTGTCAGCGACCGAATTCGTTCGCGATATCTTGGTCAATAAAATCAACGTTGCCGCCATGAATATTGGATACAATCATCATTTTGGCAGAAATCGTGAGGGCAATTTAGAATTACTGAAAGAACTCGGTATCGTTTACGATTTTCAAGTTGAAGAAATTCCAGCTTTTCGAACAGGTGATATTAGCATCAGTTCCACAAAGATTCGCAAAGCTATTCATAGTGGCGACCTTAAAACCGCTCAAAAATATTTGGGCGAAGCTTTTGCTTTTAAAGGATCGGTTGTTAGAGGAGATCAGATTGGAACGAAAATTGGTTTTCCTACCGCGAATATAGAACCAGAATCACCGAATCAAATTATACCAGCCTCTGGTGTTTATGCTGTTAAGGTTCATTTTGGGAATCATGAGCTGAAAGGTATGATGAATATTGGTTTGAGACCTACGGTTTCATCAAAAAAAGAGCAACGTTTGGAAGTGCATCTATTCGATTTTAATAACGACATTTATGATGAGGTGCTCCACATCACATTTATTGAACGTATTAGAGACGAACAGGAATTTGAATCGTTGGAGGCATTAACAAAGCAACTTAAAAATGATCAAGCAACTTGTATTAGTATGTTGGCTTAGTTTTTTGACTGCTGGATTTGCGCAGAGTGGTGCAGACAACTATCGCGTTTATAATTCGTTTGAAGAAGCTTTAGAGGCTCATCCTGATTCAGTTTTTTACCTTGACCTAAGTGGTGAGCGGTTAACCGAATTACCAAAAGAAGTATTGACTTTTAAAAACTTAATCTCCTTAGACTTATCACGAAATAAAATTTCAACACTCCCCGATTCAATGGAGTTTCTGAATTTGGAAGTTTTGAACTTAACCAAAAACAAACTCACGGTTTTCCCAAAAGCAATTTGTGCTCAAACCAAGTTGAAACAATTATTCTTGGGGAAAAACAAGCTAGAATCATTACCCCCATGTATCAGCCAATTGCAAGAACTTGTTGTCCTGGATGCCTGGTTTAATCTAATTGCAGAATTGCCAGAAACCATGTCTGAGATGAGGCGACTCAAATCACTTGATTTAAGAGGAATGAATTACAGTGAGGAACAGCAAAAAAAATGGCAAGCAATGATGCCATGGGTCAAAATTGAATATGACGTGGGTTGCGATTGTGGGCTTTAATTTTTCAAGTGAAAATGCAACTTAGATGTCATTCTTAAAGGTAATCCCTTCAAACTTTTTGCTCGCCAAATATTCCTGCTCATATTGCCCTTTGGTTGGATAAAGTACACCCTTCTTCTGTAATTGTGTCAGCTCCATAATTGTCGTATAACCTGCGCGAGAAATAATAGTATCGCTTTTAGCGATCAATTTACTTAATGTAGACGTTGATGGATTTTGAAAAGAAGGAAACTGATCCAATTCAACTCCTACAAATGCCCATTTCTTTTCAGGCGATTGGTCGGTTTGCAGCAAAATACTTTTCAGGAAATTTGAGCGTTCTGGTTCAGGTCCGGAAAGAATGACTAAACAATCAAATACAATCGGTTCGTTTTCTTTTTGAAATCGATTGAGTGGTCCGATGTAATGAATTGGAACATTCAATTCTTGCTTGCTAAGCTGTCCAGTTAAGCGACGATCTTCAAAATCTGGAAGCCAAATTGAATTGAAATTCGCTAACCAACGTTTGATTTTCTTGTTTACGAATGATCTGCCCAATGGAATTTGCAAGTTAAGTTGATGTGTCAACATGATAGATTCAATATCACCGTGATAAAACCCATATCGATTGTCTGATATAATTAAATCAACCTTATTCTCTTTACAATAGTTTTCCAGCCATTTCTTTTCCGAACGAATAGCCTGCTTCATTTGGTGAAATTGAGAAACAAGTTGAAAATACGTGTTTTTGCGACTATCTAAGCGGATTTGATATCCATCCAAATTTACGGCTTGAATCTCAGGAAATTCGCGCTTTATCCATTCCCTTTGCTTTTCATCACCCGCAAAAATAACTGTATTATCATTTGTCAAAAGATCACGAATGACGCAGTAACACCTAGTTGTATGCCCCATACCCCAGTCGAGCGCCGATAAAAGGATTGTTTTATTTTGTATGTCATCATTCAGAACGGACATAGAAAAGATGTTCTCTAGCAAGTTAAGCTTTTTTAAAAGAAAAAAGCCGCATCCAATGTGGACACGGCTTTTATATTCTTAATTCATATTCTTAGTTCTCCTTTGAAATCGAAGCACTCAAATACTCACGATTCATACGAGCAATGTTCTCCAACGAAATTCCTTTAGGACATTCAATTTCACAAGCACCAGTATTGGTACAGTTTCCGAATCCCTCTTTATCCATTTGCTCAACCATGTTCAATACACGATCTTTTGCTTCAACCTTACCTTGAGGTAATAACGCAAACTGCGAAACTTTCGCCGAAACATACAACATTGCAGAAGCGTTTTTACATGAAGCGACACAAGCACCACAACCTATGCATGTTGCAGCATCAAACGCCTTGTCGGCATCTGCCTTTGGAATCGGAATTGCGTTTGCATCTTGTGTATTTCCAGATGTATTTAGGGATACAAATCCTCCTGCATGTTGAATTCGATCAAAGGCCGAACGATCAACTACCAAATCCTTAACAACTGGGAATGCTTTTGCTCTGAATGGCTCAATGTATATCGTGTCTCCATCGTTAAACATTCGCATGTGTAATTGGCAAGTAGTTACACCTCGATCCGGGCCGTGTGCCTCGCCATTAATGTACAACGAGCACATACCGCAAATTCCTTCACGACAGTCGTGATCAAAAGCAACCGGTTCAGTTCCTTCAGTTATCAACTGCTCGTTTAATACGTCCAACATTTCCAAGAATGACATGTGCTCAGAAATATCAGAAACGTTATAGGTTTCCATTTTACCTTTTGATTGAGCGTTCTTTTGACGCCAAATCTTCAATGTTAAATTCATTCCTTTCTCTGACATATCTCTCTTATTTGTATGAACGTTGTTTTAGTTCAATATCGTTAAACTCTAATTCTTCTTTATGCAATTTTGCTTCACCAGGATCACCTGTCCATTCCCACGCAGCAACGTAAGTATAATTAGCATCATCACGTTTAGCTTCGCCTTTTTGCTCTCCTGACTCTTCCACCGATTCTTCACGGAAGTGACCACCACATGACTCATTACGATGTAAAGCATCCTTTGCAAATAATTCACCTAACTCCAAAAAGTCAGCAACACGAATTGCCTTTTCCAATTCTGGATTCAATTCATTTCTGTCACCTGGTATTCTCACTTCCTTCCAGAACTCTTCTCGAATTCTTCGGATTTCTGCTTGCGCCTCTTTCAGTCCGGCCTCATTTCGAGACATCCCTACATTATTCCACATCACTTTACCGAGTGCCTTGTGGAAATAATCAACTGATTTAGTTCCTTGAATACTCATCAATTTATCGATCATTTCATTGACAGATTTTTCTGCCTCATCAAACTCCGACGTATCTGTTGAGATAGGACCTGTACGAATTTCATCTGCCAAATAATCTCCAATTGTATATGGCAGAACAAAATATCCATCAGCCAAACCTTGCATCAATGCAGATGCCCCCAATCTATTTGCTCCGTGATCCGAGAAATTAGCTTCTCCAGCCGCATAACAACCAGGAATTGTAGTCATCAAGTTATAATCAACCCAGATTCCACCCATTGTATAATGCACAGCCGGATAAATCATCATAGGCGTTTTGTATGGGTTATCATCAACAATCTTCTCATACATTTGGAACAGGTTACCGTATTTCGATCGAACCACTTCCTCACCTAACTCAGTAATTCTTTCAGCAGAAGCATTCTTTTCACCTTGAACCAAGGCAGCTTCTTTTCCATATCGTTGGATAGCCGATGAAAAATCCAAATAAACTGCTTCACCTGTTTGGTTAACTCCAAATCCGGCATCACATCTTTCTTTCGCAGCTCTTGATGCCACGTCGCGCGGAACCAAGTTACCAAAAGCAGGATATCTTCTTTCTAAATAATAATCTCTGTCTTCTTCGGCGATTTGCGTTGGCTTCAATTTACCTGAACGTATCGCTTCGACATCTTCCATTTTCTTTGGCACCCAAATTCGTCCATCATTACGCAATGACTCAGACATCAAAGTTAGTTTAGATTGATAGTCTCCAGATCGAGGAATACAGGTTGGGTGAATTTGCGTATAACAAGGGTTCGCAAAATAAGCCCCCTTTTTATGAATCTTCCATGCCGCTGTTCCATTTGAACCCATAGCATTTGTCGACAAAAAGAAAACATTACCATATCCTCCTGAAGCAACAACCACAGCATGTGCAGAATGACGTTCGATTTCACCTGTAATTAAATTTCGAGCGATGATTCCTCGTGCTTTTCCGTTTACAATCACCAAGTCTAACATTTCATGGCGATTATACATCTTAATTTTCCCTTTACCAATTTGACGGTTCATCGCAGAATAAGCACCGAGCAATAGTTGTTGTCCCGTTTGTCCTTTGGCGTAGAATGTTCTTGAAACAAGAACCCCTCCAAAAGATCTATTATCAAGCAAACCTCCATATTCACGCGCAAAAGGAACTCCTTGAGCTACACATTGATCAATGATATTTGCCGATACTTCTGCTAAACGATATACGTTTGCTTCTCTACTACGGTAATCACCGCCTTTAACTGTATCGTAAAAAAGACGATAAACTGAGTCACCGTCATTTTGATAGTTCTTTGCAGCATTGATTCCTCCTTGCGCAGCAATTGAATGCGCTCTACGCGGAGAATCTTGGAAACAAAATGATTTCACATTATACCCCAACTCTGCCAGAGAAGCAGAAGCTGATCCTCCTGCAAGTCCAGTTCCCACAACGATCACATCTATGAGTCGCTTGTTCGCCGGGTTTACAACGTTGATGTTATTCTTATGATTTGTCCATTTATCCTTAATAGGACCAGCTGGTATTTTTGCATCTAAAACTGACATCTTACTCAATATTATTGGTGTGAAACGTAATGGAAAATAGCGATGAAAATAAACCCTAAAGGAATAAGAATCGCATAAATATTTCCTAATTTTTTAATGATTGGCGTATACTTTCCGTGGTTGAATCCAACTGATTGGAATGCTGATTGAAATCCGTGTAACAGGTGCAAAGCTAAAAACACAAATGAAACCGCATACAAACCTGTACGAATAGGGTCCTGGAATTTCTCTTGCAATTCGTGGAAATAACGGTACTCACCGGAAGCAAGTAATCCCATCATATCACCTTCAACATATTTAACAGTGATTTCCGGAATCCAGAAATCATAAAAATGTAGCCCTAAAAAGGCCATCAACATCAAACCTGTGTAAATCATGTTGCGTGACATCCAAGATGAATTTGTTCCGGGTTTGTTCATAGCATATTTCACTTGACGCGCCTTATTGTTTAAACGCTCCAAGTAGATTCCCATGGCCAAGTGAAAAACTACTCCAAAAATCAAAATCGGCTGTGCCAAAAACTGGATCAAAGGATTTGTACCCATGAAATGGGATGCTTCATTAAAAGCGTCAGGACTAATGACGGATAAGAAGTTGATCAAGAAATGTTGAAGTAAAAAAAGCAATAAGAACAAGCCCGATAATGCCATGAGCACTTTTCTTGCGATTGATGTTTTCATCTGTTTTTTAGTTTGTTTAGTTCTTTTTACAACCTCAGTTTAAGGCTGAATTTGTTCAAAAAGTTTCGTTCATTTCAAACCCCTCTTCCGTGTACTGAGTAGTTGGATAATAAGCAGTCAACCCCAATCCCCTCTTAAAATTCACTCGCCTTCTAGACACAAAATTAACTGTGTTTTCAATAATTACCATATAGATAGCGCCGAATCTATTGTTAAAGGTTTTGTTTAGAACCATTCTAAATAAACAACTGCTCGCTATCATAGAAATAACAAGGAGTCCAGCGTTTTGTTTGGATGAACAAAAGCAAAAATTAAACGTTTTCTTTGTTGCAATACCACAAAAGCGGTATTTTTGCGATGTATTTAGATCTTATTTATAATAATTCTAAACAAGACGAAATGATTACGGTTACAGACAAAGCAAAAGATACAGCTATTCGAATGATGCAAGAAGAAGGCCATGACGGTTATTTCATTCGAGTAGGCGTTGAGGGCGGGGGATGCTCTGGCCTCATGTATCAACTGACTTTTGACAATCAGATAAACGAGGATGACAAAGAATTCGAACACAATGGAATTAAGATTGTCATGAATAAAAAAAGCGTTTTATACCTAGCTGGAACTACATTAGATTATAGCGGAGGATTGAACGGAAAAGGATTCGTTTTTGCCAATCCTAATGCCTCTAGAACATGTGGTTGCGGCGAAAGTTTCTCATTATAAAATACCATTTATAGATGGCAGCATATACAGAAGAAGAATTAGCAGAGGAGTTAAAAAACCAAGAATACAAGTTTGGTTTTACGACAGACATTGAATCGGATAAGATTCCGGCTGGATTGAATGAAGACATCATTCGCATGATCTCAGCCAAAAAAGAAGAGCCGGAATGGCTTTTAGAGTATCGTCTAAATGCCTACCGTGTTTGGTCTGAAATGAACGAACCGGAATGGGCACACGTTAAATATAAAAAACCTGATTTTCAGGCAATATCCTATTTTGCAGCGCCCAAAAAGAAATATGAAACTTGGGATGATGTCGACCCTGAAATGAAGGCGACAATGGATAAACTAGGAATCTCATTAGATGAACAGAAAAAGCTAACTGGAGTAGCGGTAGACTTCGTGATGGACTCGGTTTCAGTTGCAACTTCTTTTAAGGAGAAACTTGGTGAATTGGGTATCATATTCTGTTCATTTAGCGAAGCGGTTCAAGAACATCCTGATTTGGTCAGAAAATATTTAGGAACAGTTGTTCCTACACAAGACAATTTTTACGCTGCACTGAACTCAGCTGTATTTACAGACGGTTCCTTCTGCTACATCCCAAAAGGCGTTAGATGCCCAATGGAATTGAGTACTTATTTTAGAATCAACGAAGCGGGAACAGGTCAATTTGAACGTACATTGGTAGTGGCAGACGAGGGAAGTTATGTATCATATTTAGAAGGGTGTACAGCTCCTCAACGTGACGAAAATCAGTTACACGCTGCAGTCGTTGAATTGATTGCATTGGATGATGCTGAAATCAAATATTCAACAGTGCAAAACTGGTTCCCGGGCGACAAAGATGGAAAAGGCGGTGTCTTTAATTTCGTTACGAAACGCGGAATGTGTCACGCGAATTCAAAAATATCGTGGACACAAGTTGAAACAGGATCGGCATTAACGTGGAAATATCCATCATGTGTTCTGAAAGGAGACAATTCAACAGGTGAGTTTTATTCAGTTGCTGTAACTAATAATTTCCAGCAAGCGGATACGGGAACGAAAATGATTCATTTAGGGAAAAACACAAAAAGTACCGTCATCTCGAAAGGAATATCCGCTGGAGAATCTCAAAACTCATACAGAGGTTTGGTACAAATTGGACAACGTGCTGACAATGCAAGAAACTTTACTCAGTGTGATAGTTTGTTGATGACGGATAAATGTGGTGCACATACGTTCCCATATATAGAATGTAAGAATAATTCAGCAAAATTAGAACATGAGGCTACGACCTCCAAAATTGGTGAAGATCAAATTTTCTATTGCCAGCAAAGAGGATTGTCCGAAGAAAAAGCCATTGGTTTGATTGTAAATGGATACTGTAAAGAAGTATTGAACAAGCTGCCGATGGAATTTGCTGTTGAAGCACAAAAACTATTAGCTATTTCTTTGGAAAACAGCGTTGGTTAGTTCTCGACAAGCTCGAACTGATTGGATCTAGAACCACCCGACAGGAGCTATTCAGCAGAATTGAGCAGGTACTTGAACGAATTGAAAAATTGAAAAGAAGATAAAAAATAAGAACAGAACATGAAATTAGATCAGGTTTAAATCTGGTCTAAAATCCGATAAAAAATGAGCAAGACAATTTTAGATATCAAAAACCTTCACGCAGAGATCGAAGATGAAGGAAAACAAATTTTGAAAGGCTTAAACCTTACTGTAAAAGCTGGAGAAGTTCATGCGATTATGGGACCTAATGGTGCTGGTAAATCAACATTAGCTTCTGTGGTTTCTGGGAAAGATGGCTACGAAGTTACTGAAGGAAGTGTAGAAATGGACGGTAAAGATTTGCTTGATTTAGATCCGGACGAAAGAGCAAAAGAAGGTTTATTCTTGGCATTTCAGTACCCAGTAGAAATCCCTGGCGTTTCAAATATCAATTTCTTGAGAACGGCAATTAATGAAATCAAAGAATATCGTGGCGAAGAGGCTGTTTCTGCAAAGGACTTTATGAACATGGTTCGTGAGAAATCCAAACTAGTCGAGCTTGATGCTAAATTAGCTTCAAGAGCAGTTAACGAGGGATTCTCGGGAGGAGAAAAGAAAAGAAACGAGATCTTTCAAATGGCCATGTTTGAACCAAAAGTGGCTATTTTAGATGAAACGGATTCAGGTCTCGATATTGATGCGCTTCGCATCGTTGCTTCAGGGGTGAACAAACTGAAAAATGAAAACAATGCTGTCATTGTTATCACACACTATCAGAGACTTTTAGATTACATTGTTCCTGACTACGTTCATGTTTTAGCGGATGGAAAAATCGTAAAAACAGGCGATAAAAGTCTTGCATTAGAGTTGGAAGAAAAAGGATATGATTGGTTAACCACTGAAAACGCATAAAAATGGACGTGACCCTTTCAAAGAAAATGGCCGAATTCACATCGCGTTTAGTAGCGCCAGACAACGCTTATCAACAAGCAGCGGCTGAACGTTTGGAATCTTTGGATTTTCCGACAACACGAGACGAATATTGGAAGTATACGCGCTTGGGGAAAATCACCAATTCAGCTTTTGAGCCTGGCACGAAACTATCTAACTCAGATATTTCAACATTTCAGACTTGTGATAACATCATAACGATTGCGCAAGGTGAAGTTAGAGATGAATTGAGCAGTTTTAATGACCTTTCTATTGTTGTAGAGCGCTCGTTTCCAGGACAATTTGGATTAAACAGTGTACGTAACGAAGAAAAAGCAACCATTTTCTCAACGATTAATGATGCATACTTCCGCGAGGAAGTTGTAATCACAGTGCCAAAAAACACAATTTTAAGTGCACCGCTTCAAATCCTTTTCTTGCATGAGGGAGAACATATTGTAAATATGCCGCGTCTTCTCATCAATGCAGAAGCTTCTTCAGAAGCAATGATCATTATTACAACTGGATGTCAGGATGAAAATACCCAATTCAGTAATAACCTGATTGAATTGGACGTAGCTGCCAACGCGAAACTAACGGTTCAGAATGTGCAAACGGGTAATGATAATCATCTTAGCATCACAACAATTGATGCAAGTCAAGCCGTTGATTCTCGTCTTGCCATTAATACCTACACGTTGAATGGATTATTGGTACGTAACAATATCAATATCGCGGTAGATGGACAAAATTGCGAAACACATATGAACGGTATGCTTGTTACGAAAGGTAAGCAGCATGTAGACAATCATACTTTTGTTGATCACAAAGTCTCAAACTGCTTTAGCAATGAAAATTACAAGTATGTTTTAGACGGTCAATCAACTGGTGTTTTTAATGGAAAAGTAATTGTTAGGCCTGATGCGCAAGTCATCAATGCCTATCAAAATAACGGCAATATTTTACTTTCGGATCAAGCTACGGTTGACTCTAAACCAGAGTTAGAAATCTATGCGGACGACGTGAAATGTTCTCATGGATCAACTACCGGACAGTTAGACGAAAACGCCCTATTTTATCTTCAAACAAGAGGTATCTCCAAGAAAAAAGCAGAGAAAATTTTGGTGAGCGCATTTATTGGAGAAGTGATGGAAACGATTGAAGATGAAGCAACAACTGCATACGTTCAAAATTATCTTCAAAAAGTTCACGGATGGGACGCCGATATTGAGATTTAATTTAGTCCGTTTGACGTTAGACCATTTTAGGAATCCAAAATTTTCAAAAAAGATCGCTGGTAGTCACATAAATTTAACGTATATTTCGGCGTTAACACGTGTTTACCAAGGAAAACCTATACCAACTTTTGACACGATTTTTTATCGTTGCAGCATTGCTATTTCAATTCAGTATTGGATTTGCACAGGGTAATCGTGGCGTTGGCTCAGGAGGATTAATTTCTGAGGATGAAACAATCTGCCTTGGTAACCCTTCAGAAACTATTCGCAATACCGAATCTCCAAGCGGCGACATTGAAGGACTGCTCATTTTTAAATGGGAGAAAAGAACCGTTTCAGGAAGTTGGGAGGTAATCATAGATGCCACATTGCTTGAATACACACCTGGACCTTTGTCTGAAACGACCTTTTTTAGAAGAGGGGTGCGAGAAGAAATTCATCAACCATGGACTTATTCTAATACGATTGTCAAAGAAGTTGTTCCCAATATTGAAGATGTTTCCGTCTCAGTTACTGACATTATCTGCAAAGGTGAAGAAACAGGATCAATAGCGGCTAATGTAACTGGTGGAACCCCTGGATTTTTATTCGATTGGTCTACAGGAGAAACTGGCTCAATGGCGGAGAATCTTTCCGCTGGAAGTTATTCAGTTACCGTTCGTGACAACAATGGATGTGAATTTGAAAAAATGGACATCATCGTAAGAGAGCCGGATCAATCGGTAGAAATAATAGAATCATTTGCCATCCATCCTACTTGCCCAGGATTTGAAGATGGATTCGCTTTCGTAAATGCTGATCATGGAGAGCCTCCTTACACTTTTGAATGGTCGAATGGAATGTCTGGTTCTGGTTTATTCAGCGTTGGAGCTGGACGATACGATGTAACCGTAACTGATGCTCTTGGATGCACTTTTGAATTGAATGATTTGGAAGTTATTGAGCCTGAAGATTTCGAATTGAAAACAACTAGTTCTCCTGTGACATGTAATGGACTTACTGATGGAAGTACAGAAGTTTCAGGACTTGGTGGAACCCCTCCTTATGATTTTTATTGGGAAGATGGCACTGTAGGCCCAACCCGATCTTCATTAGAGGGTGGTGTTCACCCAGTAGCAATATTGGACATGAACGGATGCCTGTTTATGGATACCGTGAAAATTACCGAACCGACACCTGTTGAAATGGATCCTTATGTCATCAACAATAAACTTTGCAATGCTTCTGTTAACATTCTTCCAAGTGGAGGTTCTTCGCCTTACAACTTTGAGTGGGAAGATGGTTCAAGTATGAGTTACAGAACTGGATTGTGTCCTGGTGAGTATGAAGTGACAATGTACGATGCTTTTGGATGTGAAAAAAATGAGACAATCACTATTTTGGCGGTTCCTAAAAATGAGAGTATCCAAATTGAGTTAGTAAGTAATCCTTACGCCGAAGCTGAAGGCATCCGAATCACTGTTCCGACACATGATCTTGTTTCAATCAACGTTTACAATACGGCAGGACAATTAATTGAAGCAATTGAACAAGTTCCGAGTGAAGCTGATTTACAGATTTGGTTAGAGACTAGTCGTTACTCACACGGTCTTTATATCATCGATGTAAATGCAGGTAACTTGCAGGCATCACAGAAAGTTGCACTTTTCTAAACGTATATTCGAGTCAACTCACCGTATTCAAGAATTTTTCCTGTTGTAGATCTTATCGCTAATGTATCAACAGAAGCACTTTCATTTAAGCCAAGTTCGTATAAAGCCGATTTTATTTTTGGCGCTGTCAATTTCGGAGAATATGTATTCATTATTACGAATCCACCAGGATCTGTAATACTAAGAGCTGTCTCTAATAAATCCTGAAACTTCTGCTCAATTTTCCATCGTTCTTTTTTTGCTCCAATTCCAAATGCTGGTGGATCCATTATCACACCTTTATAACGGTTTCCTCTTTTCAACTCGCGCAGTGCAAATTTCAAAGCGTCTTCCAAAACCCATCTGATATCTGATAAACCTGAGGCTTCCATATTCGTTTTTGCCCATGCATTAACTTGTCGCACCGCATCACAATGGTAAACTTCAGCGCCGATAGAGCGAGCAGCCAAGGAAGCGCCACCTGTGTAACCAAAAAGGTTTAAAAAGCGATCCCCTTCTTGAAGATGATCCTTAATAAAATCCCAATTGGTACGCTGCTCTGGGAATAAACCGATATGTTTGAATTTTGTTAACTCCAAGCCAAATTGCAAGTCCCCATATGAAATGTGCCACTTTTCCTTGGCTTCTGGATTTAATTTCTTCCAACGGCCTTTCGTATGCGTCTCTTCCTGAAATATAAAATCAGCCTTTTTAAGCCAATCTTCTTTTGACCAGACCGGTTTGAAATAGGCGTTGCGATCAGGTCGAATTGTGATTTGTTCACCCCATCGTTCTAATTTCTCACCATTACCTGCATCAAGCAATGCATAATCCGGCCAATGTTCAGTATAAATCCGCGACATGGGTGCGAAGATAGGTGTTTTTTGATACAGACTGCCTCATCTTGACGCATTATCAGACGCCAAATACTCATCATAAGAACCTTTTACAGTCATATTACAACCGGATACTGGTTATTATAAAAAACGCTTGCCTATCGCTATTAAAGACTATAAATTTGAAAAACAAATGCTACTCTGAATTTAAGAAAAGACCCTACAGGAAGACTACCCGAACACTTCCGATTAACAAAGTAGGGACATTTTATTCATGAGACCAAAACTTATGTTACTGATGGCACTGACTTTGTTCCTAAATTTTACAACTATTGCAAAAAGTTTAATTGAAGCGCGCGTTATTGTAACGATTCCTTTGGGAACCACCGTGTATTCAATTATCCAAGAAAACAACTCAGATAATACCTACAAAACATCGCCTCACCCCATAGGAGCACTGCTGACAAACCAGATTGTGCAAATCAGACAAACCGAAAATGGATCAGATCAAGTCGAGGTTATTGCATCAAGCCTAACAACAACGCTTTATGCAGATCTAATCATACAAGAATCTACTAATCAAAACTCTTTGCCAAGCTTCACGGAGTTGTCAATAAAAAATGACATACTCTTTTTTGAGGATATGACACACATTGCCGAGGTCTACGAAGCTTTAACGGAATTCACCGATCAAGGCGATATCGACGAGCAACTCGATATTTTTCAAGCTGAATACCCGAATTATATTTCATTTCGTCAATACATCATTAATAAGTACAACTGGATTAATGGTCGATTAAATTCGCAGGACTTATTGAAGCTGTACGAAGAAGATTTTATTGCAGATGAAATTAAAAAGACCTTTTTGAATGAAAATCGAATGGTTGGTGTTGGGGACTCCATCTATTATTTCCATGATCTTGGTGAAATCTATCGATTTAGCAAAGAAAACGTTAGCCTTATCGGTCTAATCGGGGATATGGATCGGGGTGATGAACCTTTTGATCCAGCCAGTCCCGTTTTTCAGCACATCTTAGAAATAGATATTCTGGATGGAAATCGGACATTGGTTTCGCAAGATCGAGGTGAAATCAGTGTAGAGACAGGATCAGAAGATTCTTGTTGGTACGTTACGCGTCTGACCTATGCGAGTGATGCTGATTGTGATCCTTTTACAAAGGGATTTAGTATACATTTAGTGGAGTATTTCCAACCTGCAGGGGGTGTTAGAGACAGCTCCGTTTATTGGGTTGGAGGAATGACGTTGGAGGTTGATTGGTACGATGCAACATATACAACCCATGTGAACTATAACAATGGATTCGTTCATCATACATTTTCAGATTACGGTGATTATTTTCCTCAAACGAAAATAAGCTTTGTTGATCGATATGGTAATGAACAGATCATTGAAGATGGGACTGAAACAGAAACAGGCTTTGAAATCTTTTTTGAAGTTAAAAATGCGTGCGGAAAAAATGACGCCTTTGAATACAACCATGACAATGAAGCCGGCTTTCAAATTGTTGGTCGGGTTTGGATCAATGACAATATTTTGGGCAATCACATCGGTTCATCCACTCACTTTTATGAATGGCAAGATGACGGCTCTCTAGAACTGGTAAAGGGCACGCTCTTCACAGACGTAACTGGAAAATTCTTCGACCGTTTTTGCGATTACAAAGACGAGAAATACGGTGACAAATTGCGCAAACGGCGCCGAAAAACACAAAAGGTGAAAAATAAAGTCTTTCGCTATTACCGGTACGATGCTGAAGATGGTGTGAAATCCACCCACTGGTTTGCCAAAGATGGACAATTCAGTGAGCTTAATGGCCATATTTCACCGTGCTAAGAATGTTCATAGAAGGTAGTTTAATTTAGTTAAGCTACCTTCATTTAATAACAGCTCATGAAACACATAATTATCTTCATTGCTCTTTCTCCGATTATTATAAGAGCTCAAGATCATGCTCTATCTTTGAATGCGAGGTATGGCATTTCAACTTCAAACTTTCAAATTATTGATCCAATCATTGACTCCAAAAGAAAATTTATGGAAATGAGATCCATACGAGATATGGGAGTAGCTTTTCAATATAAACGCAGAGTACAAAACAAGTATAACTTATGGCTCTATTCAGGATTTGATTATTCAAATGCGACACACTATCAACCGTTGACAGAACCTCGGTACCGAACGCATCTCGACAATATTATTATTAACACTTCAAGAATCGATTTTAATTTGGGGTTAAAAAAAAGGTTCACGCTGAAAAAGGATTATCCATCACTAGATATTGGAGCGGCTCTAGTTTTTAGGCAATTCTTCAACGAAAGTAAAACATATGCGGAAGGTTTACATTTTAAAAATGAAGATTGGATCGAGTTTTCTTATTCGTTATCGACTTATCATGGCAAATGGTATGAGAACAATTTACCAAAATCCTATACGGGAAGATTCGGGAAAGAATTATCAGCAACACTCAACTTTAAATTGAGCCAAAAATCGAGTCTTAATTTTGGATTTAGTTATATAACCAGAAATACATTTTTTTATGATTATCGGTACACTATTGATTATTATTATAATGGAGCAAATACACCATCCTATAAATTCACTAGCTTCGGTTTTATCGATGGAACCAAACATGGTGCAAACGATAACTACCTCTACCTCAACGTCGGCTATACTTATCAGCTTAAAAACAAAAGGAAAGGAAAGCACTAACCTTCCTAAAAATAAATCCGGTACTGACCAATTGGCAAAAAGCCCGTTTGAAAAGTGGTGCGTATTGCTTCTGAAGAGGGACTATACTCTTGGAAAAAAATATTACGACGATTGGTGAAGTTTTGCATGTCCAATGCCCATTCTTGCGTTACTTTCTTGCCAATAGCTTTAAAGGCAATTCTAAAATCACCACGGATGTAGTCTGCATACGTGCTTTCAAAAACGCGGGTCATGTCTCTGATCTCTTCTCCCGCCAAAATGCTTTCTTCCAATAAAATTGGTGTATAGCGTCTACCACCATTTAGGGTGAAATTACCGTCCAAGGTCAGGGCAAACTTATCCTCTGCAAAACGAAATTCATAACCCAGTAAGGCATTAAAGGTATAGTTTCCGTTAAAAGCCGTGTTATACGTTTCGTTATTGCTCGCCGTGTAAAATGATTCATACAAGGACCCGGTTACCATAAAATAGAAGCCTTTGTCCAAGTATTTCTCAAGTGTTAATTCAACCCCATAGTTTTCACCTGTTCCATCTGACACAAGATTGGATGGAATAAAAGAAACAAAATCGGCACCAAAATTAAGAATGGAATAAGCGGAAGATATATCTTGTACAGGTATATCAAAAAGGTATTGATAATAAGCTTCTAGCTTGGCATTGATTCCAAACGGAAAACGGTGTTGATAGCCCACCACGGCATGATGACTCTTACTTAAATCTAACCCCCGATTGGGTTCTGTCACCACTCCACCACTTGTACTTTGAATGTAATAAAGCTCTATCGGTTGCATTTGACTGTGCAAACCATAACCTATACTCAATTGATCCTTATCGGTCACTTTCCAAGCAATTCCAGCTCTAGGTTCTATTGCAGACTGGTTCTCTATGGTCAATGTCTGAGAATGAAGTCCCACATTAAATGTTAGACGATCTGTGGCTCGATATTGATATTGTGCATAAGGTTGAATTAAGAACATATTGCCTTTAAACTCGCGCAGTGTTTGGTAATCCGCTGTTGCCCGGTTATACGTTGAGTCATTTAAATTAAGAAAGAAAAAATCGGTATGCAGACCGACTTTTAATACATGTCGTGCACTAAATTTTCGGTTGTAATAGAAATCATTTGTTGCTCTCGAAATTGCAGAATTACTAACATAAGTGGTGAATGCATTTTCAAAATTATTGTCTACTGTATCGTTAATAACTCTGTTGATTGCTGTTTGAACACCAGCAGCGATGTTTATATATGATTTTGATCCGATGCGCTGACGATGATTAATGCCAAGCACTCCAACATTGGAATTAAAAAATGTATTGCTCAAATCGATCGCGAACAAATCACTACTGTCCGTATCCTCGGCGAGGATATTGATAGCTGAATACCCTCCCATTCCAAACACCGAAGTGACGCCTCGTTTCGAAGGGAAATTGAGTTTAAAGCTGGCATCTTGATAATTGGGTACTGCAGTAGACCCGAAATTAATCCCCATATACTTGAACAATTGCAATGTAGAATAGCGATAATTCACCAAATACGAAGATTTTCGTTTTCTTGAGATAGGTCCTTCAGCCATTAACTCCGCACCATTAAATCCAAACTGAAACATGAACTCATGATCCTCATTGTTTCCGGGACGCATCTTTAAATCAAATACTCCTGCTATCGCATTTCCATATTCAGCGGGAAAGGCGCCTGTCAAGAAATCTGAATTTGATAGAACATTATTATTCAACATACTTATCGGCCCACCAGTCGTACCAAAACGAGCAAAATGATTTGGGTTGGGAATATCAATCCCTTCCATTCGAAACAAAACACCCGTTGGTGAATTTCCTCTAATAACAATATCGTTTCTTGAATCATCTGCTCCTTGCACACCGGCAAAATTTTGAGCCATCCGAGCTACATCATTTTTACTCCCTGCAAACCGATTGGATTCCTCTACAGAAAAGGATCGAGCACTTACAGTAGCCATCTTGTTAACAACCTCCCCTTTTTCATTCGCTGTTACTTCTACTGCCTCGGTCATTTTAATTGATTCGACCATCTGAACTTCAAGGACAACATCCCTCGATGTAATATCAATATTTTGCCGTTGGTATGGCTCATAACCAACATAGGTTACCTGAATAGACTGACGACCCACCGGGACGTTTTCTAAGCGAAATTCTCCATTGATATCTGTCACGCTTCCAATTAGTGGATCTGTATTCAACACCATCACTTTAGCTCCGACCAAGGGTTCGAATGTCTCTTTATCAGTCACTGTTCCACGAATTGTTTGAGTTAAATTCTGAGCGAAGCTGGAGAAAGTTGCTAGAAAAAGTAAAAAGACTAAAAATCGCATTGATTTTATTTTTTTGCAAATATAACAGGATCAACCTGTTCGAATGGTCAGTCATTTAAATTTTATGTTGAGCATTTTCGCGTTACATTGCTGTTTTATGAATAGCATGTTTCTGTATCGCGAAACGACAAATACATGAATGGCTAAGGGCTTATCCGTTTATTTTTATATTTTTGTTTCTCGCAAGGAATGGGAGATTCAGAGAAAAAAATAGCCGTTATTGGTGGTGGTAGTTGGGCTACAGCCATTGTTAAAATGCTGACCACAAATAAGCACGTTATCAATTGGTGGATGCACAACGAATCATCTGCAGCGCATATCCTGAAATACCGTCACAATCCAAAATATCTGCAATCGGTAGAATTTGATTTGGAAAGGATTAATGTGAGCACTGATCTGAGCGAAATTATTGAACCAGCCGA
This sequence comes from Crocinitomicaceae bacterium, assembly GCA_049611865.1. Classification (GTDB taxonomy): domain Bacteria; phylum Bacteroidota; class Bacteroidia; order Flavobacteriales_D; family Crocinitomicaceae; genus Crocinitomix. The sequence continues at coordinate 27,381 of JBMZAY010000020.1, forward strand.
CATTATTATCATTGCAACGCCATCGGCATTTCTCTATGATTTGTTCCAGAATTTTCCGAAGGAAAAACTAAAAAACAAATTTGTTTTCTCTGCTGTAAAAGGGATAATACCAGAATTGAATGAAATTCCGGGTCAATTTTATCACAATCACTTAGACGTACCGTATGATAATATTGGGATTATTTGCGGTCCGTGTCATGCGGAAGAAGTAGCAATGGAACGACTATCCTACTTAACGGTTGCTGCTCAAGATGACGATATCGCGGAGTATGTTGCTGAGCGATTACGTTCACGTTATATCAAAACAACCGTTTCTGATGATATTTTCGGAACTGAATTTTCAGCAGTACTTAAGAACGTGTATTCGATTGCCTCGGGGATTTGTGCTGGTTTAGGTTATGGAGATAATTTCCAGTCGGTTTTAATCTCCAATGCCATTCAAGAAATTGAAAACTTCATCGACGAAGTTCATCCAATTCACCGCGATGTAAATTCATCAGCATATCTAGGAGATTTGCTCGTTACCGCTTATTCAAAGTTCTCACGTAATAGAACCTTTGGATATATGATCGGAAAGGGTTATTCTGTAAAGATTGCACAGATGGAAATGGACATGATTGCCGAAGGTTACTACGCAACGAAATGTTTGGTAGAGATCAATAAAGAGTATGGCGTTGAAATGCCTATCCTAGAAGCCGTGAACAACATTATATACGAGCGTATTTCACCTGTGATTGAAATCCGTATCTTGAGTGAAAAGTTGAGTTAAATTTACTCTTCCTTTTTATTCTTGTCTTGTTCAGCAACTCTTTTGAGCATCGTATTCGCTTGCAATAAGAACTGTACTTCTTCTTTTCCTCGCTCAGCTCCTTGTGGATAACCCAATTTACCGAGCTTAATTAAATGATAACCTCCGTTATCTTTCAATTGAGACCGAATTAACCACACTGTTGGGTAGCCGCTCACACCCAGCGCTCGTTGTAAGTTTTGGTTTTGAATTTGTTGCTCACGTTTTTGCGGCACTCTTTTAGGGAAATCCAACTCTAATAAAATCACTTCCTTTTTTGCCCACTCAATAAAAGCTTGTTTTGCGAAAACATTTTTCTGCAACATTTTACACCATCCGCACCAATCACTTCCAGTAAAAAAAGCAAAAATTGGTTTTTTTGATTCTTCCGACTTCTTGTGCGCCACGGCTAAATCAGTATACCAAGTTAAACCTGTTGTATCCGTTTTAGTTTCGGCATGTGCAATTGATAATGATAATGTCAGTAGCAATAAACCAATGTATTTCATTTCTCTTTTTTAAACGTTCGTTTTTATCCAATCCTATAAAGTAACGAATTTTTAGGGCTTGTGGTTGTTATAGATTTGTTAAAAGGAAAAAGCTCAGCTCATCCGAATAGAACATCCTTGTATTAATGATCTTCATCGTGAACTTCCGGCGCCATGAGCCCTGCTCTTATAGCCACATTCAAGGTGTTTTCAGCCGGAGGAATCGTGCAATTATAACCCATTGTATAGGCACAATAAGGGTTATAAGCCAAGTTAAAGTTTAAGATGACGGTATTACCTTCAGGAATCAAAATATCTAAATAGCGACCTCCTCCGTACGATGTCTTACCACTCGTTGCATCTCTAAAAGGGATAAAAAGATAATCTTTGTACTCCTTTGTTTCTCTCAATCGATAACTCTGATATACTGTCAATTTACAACTGTCTCCATTAATTTTAAAATGAACATAAGCATAAGGACGATAATACTTTTCTCTTCCTGAAGATGTTTGCATTACTATCGTATCTTCCTGCTCGATATACTCAAATTTTGCCTCACCCCGATAATCAAGATTAATTGGATAAAAACGATGCCCTTCGAACGCACGTCTTTCTTTCTTGGTTAACGGTGAGTGCTTCTTGTCTTTATAATGCTCATTTTGCTCTTGTTGAAAAGTCTTGATTTCAGTGATTTTAGGATCGCCCTCTTGCTGAGCAACAACACTAGTACCCAAAAGCAAAACTAATATGAAGAGTATACGTTCCAAAAAAATCAGTCTTTATTTCAATACAAAACTATCAGAACCAATTTTAACACCATCACAATAGATCTCTGCAATGTAGTTCCCTGCATCTATTTCCGAGGTCAACTCATAGAAGATACAGATATCAACTGCCTTATTTTGATAGTTCACAATCTTCTTATCTGAATACAGCAAAGATTGTCCCGCCTCAGTTTTTAGGGTATTCGAATTACTTGAATTCAGCACTGACCCTCCTGGTGTAATGATCCGCATGTATACGGTCTTATTTCCAGCCTTCGCTATGGCGTTCTCACCCAATGTAAAACAAGATCGAATATGTGTTGCACGCTTTGCACGATCCGACTCTCTGTATGACCCTGAGCTTTTTTCTTTTATTCCTTCAGACAAGAAATCAAAAGCTGTAAGCTTAGATCCTTTATTCACTTTATCAGACAGTTCTTCAGCAGCCGTTTGATACGAATCACGTGATTCGGTCATGTCCTCTAAATCGGTCAATGTCTGATTTAGGTTTTCAGTCAAGACACCGTTGGCTGTATTTAATGAATCAATTGTTCGGATATAATCTTTCATGATCGAACGCAAGGTTTGCGTTTCCTTTTCAAGTTTATAAACCTTACTCATATAGTAACGTTTATCCCCTTTAGCATCTTCTAACTCAGCCAATAAAGTGTTGATCTTCTCTTTCTGAGCCATAATGCTGTCATTCATCCCTTGGTTGTCCGACTCCATTTTGTCGTACATGGTTAACATATTCTGTAAATTTTGTTTTACATCATCACCCATCTCCAATCCTGTATCATACATCATTTCATTCAGATTGGCCAATTCATTTTCAAGGTCAGCCGATTGAATGCTGCATTCATTCAATGATTTATTCTTTTCCGAAATCATATATCCCATATAACCACCTCCAATTAGTAGTAGAATGATAATTAGGATATACAAACCATCACGCTTTTTACCTTCCTTCTGTGTAGGCGGAACAATTGGTTGCTCATCCTTTTTCGAAGTGTCGATAAATGTTTTTCCTTCGTCACTCATAGTCCTCGTATTAACTATTAATTAATTTTTCCCTTAAGTTTTTCATAAAGCTGGAGGCATAAACAAAATCAACCACCTCTTTATTATCGGTTTTTATGATCTCTTTATTGTCTCCTTGCCACCATTTTCTTCCTTGGTTGATAAAAATGATATGATCACCTATCTCCATAACAGAATTCATGTCGTGCGTTATAACAACCGTAGTCATATTGTATTCATACGTAATCTCCTTGATCAAGTTATCAATGACAATTGACGTTTTAGGGTCTAGTCCAGAATTAGGTTCATCACAAAAAAGATAGCGTGGATTCATTGCAATCGCCCTAGCGATAGCAATCCTTTTCTGCATGCCTCCACTGGTTTCTGCTGGCAAGAGATCATTTTTATTGACAATGTTCACACGATTCAAGCAAAAGTTAGCGCGATCACGCATTTCTTCTTCGCTCATATCTGTAAACATACGCAAAGGAAAAATCACATTTTCCTCGACGGTCAGGGAATCAAACAACGCGCTACCTTGGAATAGCATTCCAATCTCTTTTCTAATCTCTATGCGTTCTTTGCGGGTCATTGCAGAGAAATCTCTCCCGTCGTAAATCACTGCACCCTGATCAACCTCATGTAAACCAACAATACATTTTGTTAATACTGATTTACCTTGACCAGAAGCACCGATAATTAAATTCACTTGTCCTTCTGCGAAAGTTGCCGATACATCAAAAAGTATTTGTGTATCCCCAAACGACTTTGATATGTTAGCGACAACGATCATTACACCAAAATCAATTGTGTGAGTATATAATTAGCTAAAAGTATGGCAACTGAAGATGCTACAACTGCTCTTGTACTCGAACGACCAACTTCCAAAGATCCGCCTCTTGTATAATAACCAAAATATCCTGGAATCGAAGTGATAATAAAACCGAATGCCATTGTTTTAACCAATGCGTAATAAAGATAAAACTGATCAGTATGCCAAAATGCCTTGATACCAATCAAATAGGTTTCTGTTGAATACAAACCAGATTGAACACCAGCCACCCATCCTCCGATTAAGCTCAACGCCATTGAGATGATGACAACAAAAGGTAAAAACAAAGTCGTTGATAAAATCTTTGGCAACATCAAATAACTCATGGAATTGACCCCCATAATTTCAAGCGCATCAATTTGTTCTGTAACGCGCATGGTTCCGACTTCAGAAGCAATATTTGACCCAACCTTACCCGCCAAAATCAAGGATATAATTGTTGGAGAAAACTCTAGGATTGTCGATGAACGCGTAATGTATCCAATCGTATAATCGGGCAATAATGGTGAGGACATATTCGCAGCCGTCTGTAAGGAAATTACTCCCCCCATAAAAACGGACAAGAAAGCTACTAGTGGAATCGAATTGATCACAATCGCGTCGATTTCATTGAAAAACATCTTACGAAATACTTTTCCTTTCTCGGGGCGGGAAAATATCGACCCAAGCATTACAAAATATCGACCTATGTGTTCAAATAGATTCATTACACCGCTAAAATAAGTAATATTTTGGTCTTAAAAAGCTATATTTGCCTTCGTGTTAGATTTATATGCTAATCGCAGAAAATCCCTCCTAAAAAAGGGCTTTTCTTAAGCGTCGTGGCAAATCAAAATCCACCAATTTTATGCTAATTCAAAAAATGAAAGTACTGCTGGACGAACCAGTCAGTTACACCCTTGAAAGCCATCCTGTTAGTGATGAGAAAGCCGTGATCCCTATGAATGATTTATTGGGCAAGACCATTCGCATGCAATATGACGGCAAAATGCAATGTACTGCCTGCGGCAAGATGAAAAAAATCTTTGCACAAGGATTTTGTTACAGTTGTTTTACCGATGCACCAGAATCCAGCCCGTGCATTATTAAACCCGAATTGTGTGAAGGGCATCTTGGTAAAGGTCGAGATATTGAGTGGGAAAAACGAAATCACGTGCAGCCACATGTGGTCTATTTAGCAGTGGCATCGGGTTTAAAAGTAGGCGTTACGCGGGCTTCTCAAGTTCCTACGAGATGGATTGATCAGGGTGCTTCGTATTGCATAAAAGTGGCGGAAACACCTTATCGGCAATTAGCAGGTGAAATTGAGGTTGCTTTAAAAAATGTCTTTACAGACAAGACGAATTGGCGAAGAATGCTCAAAAATGAAATTGGTGATTACGATTTGGAAGAAGAAAAATGGCAAATCGAAGAGTTATTACCTGCTGAACTAGCCCAATACATGACCGAAGATGATGATATTAAAGAAATCAATTATCCTGTTTTAGATTATCCGGACAAGGTAAAAAGTATTGGGTTTGATAAACAACCCCTTATTGAAGGACGGCTGCTTGGAATAAAAGGACAGTATCTGTTACTCGATGGTGATCGTGTTCTAAATATTAGAAAGCATACGGGGTATCATGTAGATATTGAGTTTTAAAGATATGCAAAAGAAATACGTATTCATCATTAGCCTAACTTATATCCTCCTATTCACGGGTTGTATCTATCTTTTCTTTGACAATTTCGACAAAGGGGTTACTATTGACTACATGGGGGATGGTTATGCAGATACAAAACAAGATTTGGTTACCATTTGTGGAATTGTGAATCATACCGATCTAACCAAAAATAATGTGATTACTTATCTCAAAGACAGCACTAATCAGGACACTTATGAAAAACCAACGAACACAATTAGTTTAAATCGTGTAGATTTAGTTTTTGACCAAAACAGTCTAAGCCAAATCAATATGAGGTGTTAGTACAGAACCTTTAATTTATTGGGAATCCCCAATTAGAATGTATATTTATCTATTTACGATTAACATCTTCAAACCAAACAAAAAAATCACAGTTTATGTCTAGAACCACAGCTATTATTCTGATCCCAATAACCCTCATTATTTACTATCTCTTTGTATGGGAAATGAATATTTTCGGTCCAGGAGGGAACCTATTCTTTACAGTACTCACAGTATTGGCTCTTATTTTCTTGTTGATGTCAATAGGCAAAAGTGATAAAAACCAACACCTTGACAAAAAGGCTTAAATAAATTGTATTCACAGATAAACAAAAGGACATTTTTTGGGAAAACAAATCATATATAACGGATTTACCTTTAAGTATTTTTATTTAGGAGCTATCATTGCTTTTGTTAGTGTCATTTGGTTAACAAATGATGATACCCATCGTTGGTTGGGTGGACTGGGTATATTCATTGCTATATCCTATGCTTTATGCATTTCTATTACAATTATCAATTATTCAAAAAAGAAAATAACCACTATAAAACTTGTTATTGCACTTGACATGATCAAACGAATGATTTTGATCGTGTAGAACTTGTATTAAATAACCAGTCGCAAACTTTAAATGCCAGGGGCGTAAGCAATACCATTAAAGTCCGTTCTTATCATATATCATTAGTTAGAAAGGATAAATCAAAAATCGAACTACAGGAGTTTACAGACTATCAAAAGGCGGTGAACTTGTTAAACACAGTAAGTAGCTCTCTCAACATTAAAAAAATTGATCGATTAGAGCTTGTGAAAAGCATCAAACGACGGCGATAGGTGTTTTTTCAACTTGATCCAACAAGACCATCTACCCTTTCAATCGCTCTTTTGTCTCCCAATAATCAATGAAGTAAATAAGTTTAAACGACAATCCATTTGTCGCTGGATTTTGAACCATTGAATTGACATTTTCAAAATAATTTTCTCCAACAACACCATCAAAGCTAAAAATAGAATTCTTCCATACGAGATTGATTTCACTGCCAGGTGCAAATACCCAACGGTAAACCATATCAATTGTAAAGGCGTTGTATCGATTGTTATGCAGTGAGTTACCAACCTCGTCAATGCCATTGTATTCTGTGTCAGAAAAACGACCGTTTTCATCGAGGCGGAAAAACTCATTATAGTCTACCTCTGACCAATAGTGGCGTAAACTGAACGTCAATCCCATACGATTAGTAAAAATATAATCTGCTGAGATTGTATTGGTAATTGTTTTTCGATCTCGTTTAGCGAATATTGGATCTTCACCCTCATAGGGTAAAATAAATGATGCTGTCAAGGCAGCTCCTTCCTCATTTCGATTCTCTGACCAAGCTGAACGTAGAATTAGCATAACCTGATCATTCAATCGAAAACGCGGACTCACACTTAGACTTACATTATATCGATTTACATCGTTAAATACAGTGAAATCCGTGTTCATATCCAAGGCAAAAGGCTTAGAATAGTCAGAAGAGATAAAACCATTTCCTCTGAAGTATTGATCATTTTCATAAAAACGATTTGGGGTTCTAGGTTCAAACCAATTAAGATTTCTGACAGGAGCACCATTAAAGCCAAATCCAGCTGTCATAAAATTTCGAAATGTTCCATTAGCACTCATGTTAATTGAGAAATCAGAAAAGGCATTTGGACTAACAATTCTGCCATAACTTGCACCTGCAGATGTCCTTATGCGATATAAACGCCAAAACGGCTTGAAATAATTATAATTCAAACGGAGGGATGCTGTGCGCGTATTGTTGATGGTTTGAAAACCTAAATCATTTTGATCATAAGTATCGTTTAATTCGCTATACCCCAAACGCCATTGAAAATTGCCACTTGATTTACCTATTCCTGAATTGAGTTTATAACCAAAAACACTTTGCGTTTCATAATATTTTTGAGACACCGCCATCGAAGCTGCAGCGTTATACAACTGCCCTTTTGTAAATAGATTGGTACCAAGTGCCGTGACGTTTGAATCATACGTATAACCGCTTCTCCAAACATTTGTATTCGTTAATGTCACTGACGAATTATTCTTTAGATTTTGATCTAACACGAAAACATTGTAATTACTTAACGGCCCAATCTCAACCGGTCTTTCTGCACCTGTCATTGTATCTCTCAAGGTGGCATCTGTAACTGCTGTAACTGCGTTAAAAAAACCAATGCCTAATCCAGATTTTGTCCGTCCTGATAATTTACTGGCATTAAATAACTGGGTGACATCTGGCAATTCTTCTATCACCTCGTTTTCTTCAAGTTGATTTGAAGCCTCACCCCGGTTTATGGGTCTACCACCTACTCTTCTCGAATAAAACAATCCCGCCTTGTTAAATAGCTCTGTTCCCTCAGTAAAAAATTGTCTGTTTTCATTGAATTGTACTTCAAAAGGCGACAAGTTAAGCACTTGTTGATCGAACTGAACCTGACCAAAATCGGGAATCAAAGTCATGTCTAAAGTGAAAGCGTCATTTAAACCATATTTGATATCTGCGCCACCATTTGCAGAATAACCGGTTGAACCATTAAAATTTTCAACATACCCGGATATATATGGCGATAAGGACAATCTTACCGGAGTCTCAATATTAACGATACCGTCAACCTCCCCTAATTGACTAATGAGGTTTACACCTTTAGGGTCATAATAATTCCAATGCGAAGTCTCTCTATGTCTTCTAATTGTACGCATAAAATTGATGCCCCATTGTTGTTCTGAAACTTTTGGAAAACGAATAGCTGAAAATGGAATTCTCATTTCAACCGACCAATAACCTTGACCTACAAAAACGGCGCTCTGCCAAACTGCATTCCAGTTTTTATCTTGGTCATTTGTATTATGTAATTCATCAACCTGAACACCTGCACTTGTTACCACAAATGAAAACCCAATAGTACCTGCATTATATGGATCAAAGATCACCCCAAAAAAATCTGCATTACCAACATCATCTCGCTGAGAGAGCGTTAAAGACATACTGTCACGTTCATCGTACATCTTTGCTCCAATATATATAGCTGCATTGTCGTAAGACATAAAGACTTCTGTTTGTCTTGAAGCAGCTTCTCCGGCTTTAGGTGTATTTTGAATGAAGTTTTGTACGGGTACCGATGTCTTCCAAATTGATTCACGAAGCAAACCATCCAACTCAATGGATTCATTGGTTGGCGAAACGGAAAATTCTTTTTTCGCCACCAGTGGGAGGGCAATTAATAGCGATAAAGTCAAGATTAAGCGTCGCATACGGTACAAAATTACAGACAAATCACTAATTAAGAGGGATCTTTTTACGTTAACGGTCGTAAAACGGGATAAAAACAAAAAAGACTTCCGAAGAAGTCTTTTTTGTTTTATAATAATCGTTGCTCTTATTACATATTATCCAAATTCGGAGCGGTTCTTGTAAAAGCGGGAATACCTGTGATATCCATACCTGTAATAAGTAAATGGATGTCGTGTGTTCCTTCATAAGTCACAACCGATTCTAAATTTGCCATGTGGCGCATGATAGAATACTCATTTGTAATCCCCATTCCACCTAATATCTGTCTTGCTTCACGCGCAATATTCAACGCGATCTCAACATTATTTCTTTTAGCCATTGAAATTTGCGCAGAAGTTGCTTTACCTTCATTGCGCAATTGACCGAGTCTGAATGTTAATAATTGAGCCTTTGTAATTTCAGTAATCATTTCAGCCAATTTCTTTTGCGTTAATTGGAAAGCCCCAATTGGTACATCGAATTGAATACGCTCTTTTGAGTAACGCAAAGCTTGATCATAACAATCCATGGCAGCACCTAGAGCACCCCATGCGATCCCAAAACGTGCCGAATCTAGACAACTCAAAGGAGCTCCTAACCCACTTCGACCAGGTAATAGATTTTCTTTAGGTATCTTGACGTTGTCAAAGATTAACTCTCCCGTAATGGAAGCACGTAGGGAGTGTTTTCCTTTCATTTCAGGAGCGGAAAAGCCTTCCATTCCTTTCTCCACTAATAATCCGTGAATTCTGCCTTCTTCATTCTTTGCCCAAACCACAGCGACATCCGCCAATGGAGCATTTGAGATCCACATTTTTGCACCATTTAAAACATAATGGTCACCTGCGTCTTTGAAGTTGGTGATCATTCCGCCTGGATTCGACCCATGATCTGGCTCAGTTAATCCAAAACATCCAAGAAATTCTCCAGATGCCAATTTTGGTAAGAACTTTTGTTTCTGCTCCTCTGATCCATATCTCCAAATTGGATACATGACCAATGAACTTTGCACAGAAGATGTTGAACGCAAACCTGAATCACAGCGCTCTAATTCCTGCATAATTAAACCATACGAAATCTGATCAAGGCCAGGTCCTCCGTATTCTTCCGGGATATATGGTCCAAAAGCACCAATTTCTCCTAATTGTTTTACGAGATGATCTGGAAAAGCTGCTTGCTCATAATAGTCTTCAATGATTGGTGACACATTTTGTTTCACCCATGCCCTTGTCGTGTCTCTAACGAGTTTATGTTCTTCAGACAAGAGGTCATCCATGTTGTAATAATCTGGATGTGTATATAAATCAGTAGCCATATTAATTTGTTATCAGTATAGAATAGGTACAAAAGTATATAATTTAACAAGAAAGGGATAGAAATGTTATAAAATGAGGATGGTTTTTTATAGAATAAAAATCCTATGAAAATAATATCTTTGCTCTGTGGAGCCAATGGAGATTGTAAATCAAGTAAATGAACTGCGTCAACCAACGCAGTTAGCAAACTCCTTCAATTTGATTTTCTGGATTTTAATGGGTGTAAACCTGGTCATATTTGCGATCGTTCGTTCTACGAACAGCGGATACATCAGAAGTCTTTTTATGACTGCATTATACAACCGTCCACTCAACAATAACCTGAGTGAAAGGCTAGATCTGAGTCACTTTTCATCAATACTCCTTACGTTAACTTATTTTCATGTTTTGGCGCCAATTATTTGGATGGCGATGCACGTTCAGGACGATATATACATGCTCTATTTAGCACTGATACTTTTGGCGATGGCATTGGCAAAGTTAGGTTTGATCGCTTTTTTAGAATTTATTTTTTACGACAAAAGAGGATTACAGGAGCATCGGCTTAACCACCTCATATTTTTCCAAATTGGCGGTATAATTTTAACGCCTCTACTGATCTTTACCCACTATGTATCTGATGATTATGTTAATTTAACGTTATTGATTCTTAGTGGAATATTAGCATTGTTAGTATTTGTTAGAGAAATTCAATCCTTAATCCGGGCAATTCAGTTTAGGATTTCCATTTTCTATATTATTTTGTATCTTTGCACGCTCGAAATCATACCGTTAATGGTTGGACTTCGTGTTTTCGTCCTATAGATTGGGGCTTTAAACTAAAAATGGGTTGGATATATGAGCGTTAAAACAATACTGGTTTCGCAACCAAAACCTGAGTCAGAACGATCGCCTTATTTCGATTTGGCGGAGAAATATAAATTAACAATCGACTTTAGACCTTTCATTAATGTTGAAGGTGTTTCAACTCGTGAATTTCGTGAGCAAAAAGTTGATTTATCGAAGCAAACTGGTGTTATTTTAACCAGTAAAACTGCCGTTGATCATTTTTTCAGAATTGCTGAAGAAACAAGATTTAAAGTTCCTGACGCAATGAAATACTTTTGTATGTCAGAAGCTGTTGCGTATTACTTGCAAAAGTACGTGGTATACCGTAAGCGTAAAATCTTCTATGGTAGGCAAAACATCGATGATTTAGTAGAGGTTTTAAAAAAGCATAAAAACGAAAAGTTCTTATTGCCTTGTTCCGATATTTTGAGAGAACGTATTCCGAATACCCTTGAAGAGAATGATATCAATTTTGAAAAATTGGTTTTGTACCGTACGGTAGCATCTGATTTATCAGATTTGGAAGATGTGAAATACGATGTACTTGTATTTTTCAGTCCATCAGGAATTGAATCATTATTAAAAAACTTCCCGGATTTTAAACAAAACGGAACACGCATTGCTGCTTTTGGGCCAACAACTGCAAATGCCGTTAAAAAGAATAATCTCAGACTTGATATTCACGCACCAATGCCCCAGGCTCCGAGTATGACCATGGCGATTGAGCAATACATTAAGACTGAAGTTAAGAAGAAGTAAGCTCTAAGCTGACAGACCCTGATACTTGATAAGGACCTTTCCTGAGCTTGCCGAAGCAATCAATCCTGAGCTTGCCGAAGTAATCATCCTGAGCTTGTCGAAGTAATCATCCTGAGCTTGTCGAAGGATTATTTCTTTTCAAACCGAGCATAAAGTCGGTCGATATCTAATTTCTCAGTTCCCGAGTAGGTCCTGCCCTTATAGTTGACTAGTGAATAACGCTCAATTAGTCCGAGTTCTCCTATTTTCGAAAACTCAACGTCTGTTAGCGTCATTCTACCTGGACCATACTCTGGTTTCTTTTGGAATGCTGCTACTCCAACCTCAGTCCCTTCTACAGTCGCATTTTTCACTTCGAGATCTGAATCATCTTTTGATGCAAATGCAGTGATCGCCCCTTTGATTGTAATATTCTCCACCAAAAGGTTGGAGCGTTCACCTGCAGAAACCCCTTTATCACCTGAATTGACAATGTCAATATTCGAAACGTGAACTTCACTTCCTGAAAAGTCAATACAATCATTACCAGTATTGTGAAAAGTTGATTTACTAAAATTACCTGTACAGAAGTCAGCATCAAATCCATCACTATATGTATGACTGATGGAGCAATTTTGAATATTAAAATTTGAACGAATCACATTTAGCGCATCCTCGCAATGGTTGTGATGTATATTTAATTCGTCAATAAAAACTTCTGATTCATAGATCGAAAAAGCTCCCGTCAACACCCAACCTTTATAGTTAAGTGTATTAAAATTCTCAATTTCAAGATGATTAACAATAACTGTATCCGCTTGCAGAATCGTGATACCACGTGCAGAACTATCCGAAGATGTAAAATGAATAGGAGCTTCTGGTTTACCATTAAATTGCGTGTTTGAATTTATGATTAGCCCAGCTCCATTTAGAAAATCAATCGCTGTACCTGCCTCAACAATGACATCATAATCAGAAGGGATATAAATCAACTCGCTAATACTATAATTTCCAGCCTTGAATTTCAGTTGATTTCCTTTTACCGTATAATAGGGTGATTGTTTTCTAAAACCATCAAACAAAGCAATACGTGGGTGCACTCCTTTTGGTTTTGCCCATTTAATAAATTTCTTCCTTGCTATCTCGTTTCTTTGATTGTGCGGATAAAAATAGAATCTTGACGGCTTTTCGTGCAGAATTATCGCAGTTGTATCAGGATCAACTCCTCCTTTGTATCCAGCCAGCCTAATATCTCTGTTGAATGGAATCAAAGAATCCTTATTTACATTAAGTGCATAACCTAAAATAGACACAGAATCGAAGTGAAAGTTTTCGAACTCAATGCGATAAATAGACGAGTCAATTTTAGAGCGATACGCATTAACCGAAATGCCCTCTAGGAAATAAAGCTCATCATCTAATTCATGTTTTCCCTTTTGATTTTGGAGCAAATTGAATTCCTCGTCAGAAGCTATAAAAGCATCCCAGTTTTTATCTAAAGTTTTCAGTTCACTGCGAATTAGTGCTGCTTTTTGGTAGTACAAGTCACGATCAAACTTATAATCGGGCAACTCTTGCTGCATCAATCTTTCTAAGCGAATGATTTCTTGATCATAAACCTTAAAAACGCTGTCCAAATACGTTTCATTAGAGTACATCTTCAATTTCTCCGTATACAACCTTCTAAACTTTTCGTTTTTGAATAGCGCATGATTTAGGCCATCCTCCTGTGAGAGTGTTTCTTTTTTCTTTTTAAATTCTCGAACCGCTAACGTAGAATTAAACGGCAAGATCATCGGAATCATATCAAAGCCAACATGTTCTAATTTTGCTGTAACCGGATTATAATAAAAACGTCTGTTATGCCAGGCCAATGAGTGATGAACGTTACCCAAATCCATCAACGCATAATAAGTAGCAATCCGTTCGAGATCAAAAATCAATTCAGGTCGATCATAGCCATACTTGAATACATCCAATAAGAGCATACCATTCTCAAATTGACCACGTAAATTTTCAGATTTTAATGTTCTGCTTTCCTTGAATACCGTTACCAACGAAGACTCGTAATAAGGTGCCGGAATTCGATCTAAATTATGTTTCCTAGCGTAAATAGCCAATTTCCAAAACCCAGTTTCATCCATCTTGAGAATTGGACCCTCACGCCTTTTTCGGGACTCTAAAAGTTGTTTGTCGAAATGCTCTTCAAGCGCATATACACCCTGATACTCGTCATTGCGTTCAACTTCCAAGAATGAGTAATGAGTAGAGAGTATATCTTCACTTTCACAAAGCTGATGCACAAACCATTCATGCATATAATTTCTTGTTTTTGGATGCTGAATTGAAAAACTTCTGAGGCCTTTATAAGCGTATTCTGATTCAGTTTTTATTCTATACGAAGGGTTTCCCGATAATAAATGATCAGTCCAATCTCCTTTTAACCTCAATTCAACAGGAAGACGCTTTCCTTCCTGCAAAATAGTACCTGCAACATAATCTTTGTATTTATTTTTAATGATTTCCTTTTTTGCTGCTTTTCGAACGTTCTTGTCCAACTTTTGAACTGAGCTATCGGGTAATTCCAGCACCAACAATTCATCTCCAACTATTTCTTGAGGCCTTGTTTCTTGTCGTGAAACTTCGAAATTATCGAAGTAAGAAGTCTTTCCATGTCCGCCCACAAATGCAAAAAAAGAAACATATTCATAGTCGGCAATAGCTCTAAACTGAATGACATGTTTAAACCACCCATTTTTACGAGCATAAAACCCGTTCTCTAATGAATTAAAATTGAATGTATAGTCCCCCTCAACCTTGCAAATAAGTGCTCCAGGTTCATCCGCTTCTTTTTGCCAAACCGAGGCACTGAAATACTCACCCTTTTTAACATCGAAAAAAGTGACCGACATGCCGTACTTGTTGACACTATCTAAACGCACGGAATATTTTCCCTCGAAAGCAGTTTCATCGGTCTGAAGATGGCCACCGAAAAATTCAACCCCGCGATCCTCAAAGATAAGATCACCATCCCATTCCTCAAAAGTTTCTTCGGCACCACAAAAATAAGTTGTTGGCTCATCCTCTTTGCAAGCAACGATAATGAGGGTAATAATGGGTATATATAAAAGTCGTTTCATGGCATTCATCACTTCTAAAAGAAGTGGTGGCAAAAATAAGCAATCCTCTTGAATTAAACTACGCAGTAATTGGTTGATGATAGACAGTTTGCGTCGGAAATGCCACCTCTAGCGCATGCTCATTAAATCGTCTTAGAATGGCAAGATTCATTTCAGTCTGTGTTTCCAAAATATCTGCTTCTTTTCGAATGAAATAAATGAACAAAATTCCGAGAGAAAAATCTCCAAAAGAATTGAAACTGATAAAGACTTCCTCATCAATAAGATGCTGCTTTTCCTTGGCAATGTCGCGGAGGATTTGAATGCCCTCCTCAATTTGATCAGCAGTTGTATCATAAGTCAAACCTAGGTTTAAGGTGATTTTTCGCTTTGGTTCGAGATCCACATTCTCAACTTCATCAAGCGAGAACATTGAATTTGGCACGGTAACAATTCTTCCGGCAAGAGTTTCAATTCTAGTACTTCTAATTCCAATCTCTTTTACAAAACCGTCGATATCACCAATTTGAATGCGATCTCCGATCTTAAATGGTTTGTCGGCAAAAATCATTATTCCGCCAAAGAAATTCTTGACCGTATCCTGAGCTGCCAGAGCAAAAGCTAAACCTCCAATTCCCAACCCGGCGATTACTGCTCCCACATCGGAACCGGCATTGTTAAGTCCAACAACTACACCCAAAACCCAAATAATAACACGTAATCCTTTCCTAAAAATTGGCAATAATTGATCATCTAAATCAGATTCTGTTTTCTCGGTCATTGGAACGATATATTCCTCTATGAGTGCATCTGACAAACGAGCAATCAGCCAAGTCACATTAATGACGATCATAAAACCAAAAACATGTCCAATAAAAGCACCGTCATCAGAAAAGTTTAAGCGATTTATGGCCCACCAAGATGTCCCGAGAACCAAGCCAAATACGACTGGCTCTTCTACCTTATCAACGATAATGTCATCTAGATTAGTTTTCATTCGCTCCGTTAATTTCGAAATAAATTTTTTCGATATCCAATACAAAATCTTACCTCCGATGATCGTGCCGAGGACAATGCCGAAGGCAATTAAATATTCTAAAACTGTATTACCGTAATATTTGGTACTAAAAAACGCATCCATAAGTTGTGAATTTTATTCTTTGTGTTCGAAATTAAAGAAAGAATAGCTCGAAAAAACAGTTACCTAAAAAGGCTTTGAACAGTGCATTTTTAATTCCTTTCATATAATCTATTTTCTCAAAACTGCGAATTAAGAGAGGTTCAGAGCGAAAAATAGACCGCTTATTGGGAATAATCAAAAATTCAACATTATCGTCATTCGATTCTTTCGCATTGCGGTTAATTTTTTTAATTTTACCCACTGTGAGTAAAGAAAAGAAAAATGCATTGGAGAGCAGTGAAAAACTCTCAAAACGGACACGACGGTTTATTCTAATCATCGTTTGGTTAATGGCATTTGTCCCATTATTTGCTATTCTTTTCATGTTGGATCAAGCAAGACCTGGCATTCCGTCTCACAAAGAATTGGCGAGTCCACCTGATAAACAAGCATCCATCATTTATACGTCTGACGGGGAAGAAATGGGTCGTTTTTGGAGTGTCAACCGTAAAAGTGTAGACTACAATGAAATTTCGCCTTATGTCATTTCTGCATTAATTGCCACAGAGGACGAACGATTCTACGAACATGCTGGGGTCGATGCAGAAGGGCTTGGCCGAGCGGTTACGTATGCTGCTGTGGGTAAAGATGGCGGAGGAGCAAGTACCATATCTCAACAATTAGCCAAGTTGCTCTATACGGCTCAAGATACGGCTAATGGCGGCGTAGCAAGAAATAAATGGGATCGTCTTAAACAAAAATTTGGTGAAAACATATTAGCCGTCCGTTTGGAGGCGCAATACACAAAAGAAGAAATTATCACCATGTACCTGAACAATTTTGACTTCTTGTACAACGCTGTCGGAATTTCTTCAGCTGCGCAGGTATATTTTAATAAGAAACCTTCGGACTTAAATATGCAAGAAGCAGCCATGTTGGTTGGTATGTGTAAAAATCCTGGGATGTATAATCCACTTAAATTTCAGTATAAAGAATATGCAGACACCGAAGAGGGACGTGCACAATATGAAAAGGACAGTTTGAGAGCATACGGTC
This sequence comes from Crocinitomicaceae bacterium, assembly GCA_049611865.1. Taxonomy (GTDB): domain Bacteria; phylum Bacteroidota; class Bacteroidia; order Flavobacteriales_D; family Crocinitomicaceae; genus Crocinitomix. The sequence continues at coordinate 44,710 of JBMZAY010000020.1, forward strand.
GCCGTGAAACAGTGCTTGATCAATGGTTAAAAAGCAGTAATAAAGGTAATGAAGCCATGCTAGTTTCACTCACTCAAGCGCAAAGAGATTCGCTTGTGGAATTGCCGATTGAGGTAGATTATCAAATTGTAGATCACAAAGAAGGACTAGCGCCGCATTTTAGGGAAGAGTTACGTAAGGAGTTGACTGCTAAGTTTAATGAATTGAACGAGGATGGAACCTACAAATATCACAAGCAGGACGGGAGCCCTTACAATATCTACCTTGACGGTTTGCGCATATATACAACAATCGATTCTCGTATGCAGCGATATGCAGAAGCGGCCGTGCAGGAGCACATGGAAACGACCTTGCAATATGAGTTTGACAAAAACAATAAAAAGAATAAGCGACCTCCGTTTGCAAACGACACTGACGATGCACAAATAGAAGCTTTGATGAGTCGTGCGGTAAAAAATTCTGACCGCTATCGCTCACTGAAAAATTCAGGGAAAACAGAGTCTGAGATTCAGGAAAACTTCAAAAAACCAATAAAGATGAAAGTCTTTGCTTATAGAGGAGATTTCGACACAATTATGTCACCCTACGATTCGATTAAATATTATAAAGGCATTTTACAAGCGGGTCTTATGTCAATGGATCCAAAAACAGGATTTGTAAAGGCATGGGTTGGTGGTCCTGACTTTAATCATTTCGCCTACGATCATGTAAAACAAGCGAAGCGACAAGTGGGATCAACGATCAAACCATTTGTCTACGCCGCTGCTCTTGATATAGGTGTTATTACGCCTTGTAAAGCTTATGCAGATATGGAATACTGTATCGACGTTCCGGTGAGTCCTACACGCGATAAATCATGGTGTCCAAAAACGGGAACTAAGAATACAGGAGAAGACATTGTATCGAAAGCAGCGCTTGCCGGGTCACTCAATAATATTACGGTTGCTATAATGAAAGACATGGGCGCTACAGCTGGCCCAGCACGAATGGGTAAAATCTTGAAAAACGTGGGGATTAATCTCCGTCAAGAAGATGTGGTACCGGCGATGTGTTTAGGACCAATGGATTTATCGCTCTACGAAATGGTAGGTGCTCAAAGTACTTTTGCAAATAAGGGCGTTTATATCAAACCGATTTATGTAATGCGTGTCGAGGATCGCAATGGAAACGTGATCATAGATTTAGAGTATGATATCAGAGAAGCGATGAGTGAGGAGCTTTCATATACCATGATTAACATGATGAAAGGTGCCGTGAATGGAGCTGATAATGTCCATCAAGGAAAAGTATACGCAACGAGTAGCTCATTGCGTAGCAGTAGACCTTGGGGCGGAATTAAATATCCAACAGCTGGTAAGACAGGGACGACTAACTCTGCCGCGGATGGCTGGTTCATGGGTCTAACGCCTGATTTAGTGACTGGTGTATGGGTAGGAGCTGATGATAAGTTTATCCACTTCAGAAGTTATCCTTGGGGACAAGGTGCTCGAATGGCACTCCCAATTTATGGATACTACATGCAACGAGTATACAAAGACAAAACATTAGATATTTCGAAAGAAGATTTTGAAGCTCCTCCAAATTATGACGCTAGCATTTTTAAATGCACAGTTCAGATGGAAGAGCCTGGAATATAAACCAATAAGCAATAAAAATGAACAAGGTAGTAGATAACGTAAGCGAAGCTTTGACTGGAATCACTGATGGCATGACCATCATGCTCGGAGGATTTGGATTATGTGGTATCCCAGAGAACAGTATTGCTGAATTGGTAAAAATGGGCGTCAAAGATTTAACCTGCATATCTAATAATGCGGGGGTAGATGATTTTGGTCTCGGCCTTTTATTACAGAAAAAACAGATCAAAAAAATGATCTCTTCATACGTTGGGGAGAATGATGAATTTGAGCGACAAATGTTAAGTGGAGAGTTAGAGGTTGACTTGATCCCTCAAGGTTCACTTGCTGAGCGTTGCAGAGCAGGTGGAGCCGGAATTCCAGCTTTCTATACTCCTGCAGGATACGGTACTGAGGTTGCCGAAGGAAAAGAGGTCCAAGTTTTTAATGGAAAGCCCCACATTCTTGAATCAGCATTACACGCAGATTTTGCAATTGTCAAAGCTTGGAAGGGCGACACTGCTGGAAACCTTGTTTATAAATCGACAGCTCGTAATTTCAATCCCGTCATGGCTACAGCTGGTAAAATTACAATTGCAGAAGTTGAAGAGCTAGTTCCGGCAGGAGAATTAGATCCAAACTTCATTCATACACCAGGTATTTTTGTTCAACGCATTTTTAAAGGTGAAAAGTTTGAGAAGCGTATCGAACAGCGCACCACTCGCCCTAGAGGTTAATTATTCGCGATCCATCGATCACTGTTGGAATCACATCTATGTCAACGAAAGGAATAGCTTTACAAGCCGATAACTATTATGGATCGGTGGAGAGAAAAAGTGTTCTTGTTCTGTTCGTATCACTATTTGTTTTCCTCATTATAAAGGCAATCAACATGCCCTTATTGCATGATGAAATTGCTACTTTCTTTTACTATGTGCAGTCGGACAACTACCTGCCACCCAACGCGCATTGGGATGCAAATAATCATATTCTTAACTCGTTTCTTACGAATATCAGCTACCATCTTTTTGGGAACTCCCCTATCGCACTTCGTTTGCCAAATGTTGTGAGTTATGCCTTTTATCTCTTTGCTGCCTATCACTTAACAAAAGGTTTGAAAAACGGAATATTACGCTGGGGTACACTGTTGGCAGTTATTTCGTCACATTATCTATTCGAGTACTTTGCTGAGTCAAGAGGGTATGGCATATCTATCGCTTTTTTAATGATGGCCCTCTACTTTTTCTTTCGGATCAGAAACTCAAATCGTGCACTGGATTATCTTGGATTGAGCTTTTTTATCATATTGGCGGCGGCGGCTAACTTAACATTGGTAATCCCAGCATTGCTCATTTTTGCTTTGGTCTTTTTGCATCTGATACTAATTAGACGAGCAAAATCTTGGTCGATTCCTCTAAGGATAATTATTGTTGCCGCGGTACCCCTTGTTTTATTGATTAAAATATCATTTGCATTTAAAAAAAGAGGTGCTTTTTATTATGGGAGTGACAAGGGTTTTTACGAGGTTACTGTCAAAACGTTAAGCCAATATATTCTGGGAACATACAACTATGGGATTGCCATTGCATTGACAATAGTAACTGCAGGTGTCATTGGCCTATTAACATTCAATTTGATCAAAAAGAAAGACAGATGGACATACCTACTTTCGAGCAACGGAATTTACGCCTTTGTATATACAATGCTTTTGATTGGAATATTTGCCTTGTATTATGTCTTAGGTATTAATTTTCCGGAAGATCGAGTAGCAATGCACTTGTATCCCATCTTTATCTTGGCAGTTGGATATGCCATTCATCAGATCAGCGCACATAAAAAATGGATGCAATGGGTGGGACTTTTACTTTATGTTTTTCCGATATTATTTCTTTTTCATTTACATCCAAAGCATTCTGTCTTTTCGACTCAGGAGAGAACCTCTCCTCGTATATTCCAATACATTGTAGACACACCAAATCAAGAGCGTTTTCCACTTACGGTTGGAGGCTATAAAACACAAGAATTTTGTTGGTATTATTTGAATTCAAGAGCAGGCGGTCATCAAGGTAAAATTCACACAAAAAATCACATTACGCTCGATACCGATTTCCAAATTGTACGAAACGGTAAAATAGACGACTCAACCCTTTTCGAATATTATAAACCAGTGCTTGAAGACCCATATGCTGACCTAACCTTGTTTCAACGAAAATCACCTCTTCCTAGAAATTTAATCTTTGATACACTTGCTGTGCCGACACCGGGTGTTATCAATCATGCATACCACAATATCCTTAAAATGGATATCAGTCATTATCAAAATACGACCTTGTACGCTGGTGCAGAAATAACTTTACATGCTGCAGATAGCCCATTCATTTCATGGCTTGCCATTACGCTTAATGATAAAAATGGTGAATCATTGTATTCAGATTATATTCCATTGGACTGGATCAGAAAACATTGGAAAGGCGAAAAAAATAATGTCAAACAAGGAATACTGATCCATCAGGTTCCTAAACAAGCAGTAACACTAAAATTCTATCTCTGGAACATAGAGGAAGAGGACTACTCAATTCCAGATGGAAAGTGTTATATTTATGAATTGAAAAGAGATTTTCCTAACCGATATAAAGATTAGTATGGCACTTGATAAAATAGGCATTGCAAAACGAATTGCTCAAGAATTAGAAGATGGTTGGTATGTGAACCTCGGAATTGGTATTCCAACACTTGTAGCTAACTATATTCCTGATGGAATTCAAGTTGAATTTCAATCAGAAAATGGACTTCTTGGAATGGGGCCTTTTCCATTTGAAGGAGAAGAAGATGCTGACCTAATTAATGCTGGTAAACAAACTGTTACGGTTAAAGATGGAGGTGTTATTTTTGATTCATCAACTTCATTTGCAATGATTCGTGGACAGCACGTTCAATTAACGGTGTTGGGTGCAATGGAAGTAGCGCAAAATGGTGATATCGCTAACTGGAAAATACCGGGCAGAATGGTAAAAGGAATGGGAGGCGCAATGGATTTAGTTGCCTCTGCTGAAAACATTATTGTTGCCATGATGCATACGAACAAAAAAGGTGAATCTAAATTACTTAAGAAATGTTCTCTTCCGCTTACGGGAGTAGGTTGTGTAACACGAATTGTTACCAATTTAGCTTTGTTAGAAATAAAAGACGAAAAGTTTCATTTACTTGAACGAGCACCTGGAGTATCCGTGGAAGAAATTGCTGCGGCAACGGAAGGCGACTTGGTAATTCCAGATCACGTGCCTGAAATGCAACTGTAAGTTTATTCTTCGTTGAAAAAAACGAAGACCCTAAATATGACATCAAGCTCCCTCAATAACACTGCCTTAAAAGATATTATCCAATGGGATATTAAAAACTGGTCGCGATGTCTCCCGTATTGGGAGCAATTTATCGATCATGATCAACCCAAAAAGGTGTTAGCGCTTGGTGAAAGAGAAGGCGGTTTAAGTCTATATTTTGCGCTAAATGGTCATGACGTTATCTGCTCAGATTTCAACCCAATGCCGGATTCTACTAAAGAACTCCATGAGCAATATAAAGTTGCTGATCGCATATCCTATAAAAATATAAACATGACTTCAATAGACCTACCTGATGAATCGGTAGATATTGTTGTATTTAAATCTGTGCTTGGAGCCTTAGGAAATGCCGAAGACCAGGAAAAAGCCATTGCAGAAATTCATCGCGTTCTAAAAAAAGACGGAACATTTCTTTTTGCCGAAAACCTCACAGGCTCTGGATTACATCGTTATTTGAGAAAGAAATTTGTGAATTGGGGCAAGCGCTGGAGATATATCAAAAACTCCGAAATGCTTCATTGGGGGAACAAATTTAGATCAAAAGAAACAAATGCATTCGGTGTCATTGGACTTTTTGGTCGCTCAGAGAATCAACGCAAAAAATTTGCTAGTATCGATCGTGTTATAACACCACTTGCTCCAAAAAAATGGCGCTATATCCTTTTTGGTGTCATGAAAAAATAACCGCAATGTAAACCGTCAAAGGAATGTTTACCACTTAAGAGATAAAGTTAAGTAACAGTTT
>JBMZAY010000021.1:0-49469 GCA_049611865.1 Crocinitomicaceae bacterium
TTAGTTGCTTAACAATGTATTAAAAATTCAATTTATTATCTTTAATGAAGTTAATGCAACAGATCCAAAATCAGGGATAGTATTCGTTTCATTTGATAAAGGGTTGGTTTACAGGATAAAAATATGAATTTTACGCAAAATCCATACGCACTTTAAATTCGATGGAAGATTGATCAATTAAACGTATTTGTGATGCGCAATTGGAACATGCTACTTTCTTTATCACAGGGCACCCAACGGTAGCCGTATGCAATACGCAGATCGATTTTCTTGATGATATAATACCGCATGGAGACTTCTGGTGTGAAATGCAAAAGCGGTTGCGAGAAATCAACATCTCTAAACTGTGGGCCAACGTTTAAATGCAAACAATAACGATCATATACTTCTTTATATAAACCTCCAGAAAAGCTCAACCAGCATACGGAATTTTTCCAATAATATTCTGTTCTTACATCAACAACGGTCAGTATTTTTTGAATGGGGATATTAGCGCCAGCGTTTATTCCAAACCCTACTCCTTCTCCATATGGGATGGTCATTCCTACATAGGGACCTCCACCATTAAGAAGCTTTCTTTTTAGGACGATTTTCACATTCGAATAATCAGAAGGCATTACTTCTATGGAATCATAACCCACGTACTCAGCAACAATTACTGGATTACTCGAATCTGCCTCTATATTAAACCTGCCCTGCTCGTCTGTAAAAGTACCGTTCAAGGTGCCTTTCTCAAAAACGGTAGCACCAGACAATGGTTTGTTTCTGCTGTTTACCACTACCCCTGTAACTTTGACTTGTGAATAACCCGTTAGGCTAAAAACAATAAAGAAAAGTAGAGCAATACTTCGTTTCATTTGATGCTTCGATTAGGACGATTTAAGGTACGAAATTTCATCAATACACGGACAAAAAAAGCCCTCCGCAAAACGGAGGGCCTTTCAAGTAAGTATTATTAAGTCGTTTCTTATCTAGAAACAACGAAGTTTAATGTTCCACGCTCACCATCTTCAAACTCTAAGTTTGCGATGTAAGTACCAGCAGGCAAAATAGTAACGTCAACTTCTAATCTGTTTGTTGTCATTGAAACAGTTTGTTGTGAAACAACACGTCCGTTAATGTCAACGATTGTTAAGTCGATGTTTCCTTCTTTCTGAAAAACTGGGATATTCATGATCTCAGTTGCAGGGTTTGGATATGCTTGTAATTCAACATCATTGTACTCAACCAATGAAGCACCGTTTGAGTTAAACATTTGAACTGATAATGAAGGGTTTCTGTCACCACCGAATCCAAGTGCATACCACTGACCGCTTAAGTAAAGTGGAGAAGTAGGCATTCTGTATTCTTCAACGTTCCAGTTGTAGTTTGTTCTCGTGTCATATCCAGGATAGATATCCGATCCGTACATTTGAGCACAGAACATATATTTAACATTATCTTCTAATACAACAGGCTCTTCGAACTCAACATAGATATTCTCTGACTGTAAGTTGTCTGTGTAGATGTACTCAGCATCAGCAATGTCGTTTAACGCCGTAATGTTGAAAGCAGGATCATCAAGATCAACCCACTCGTCTAACCACTCGTATACGTAAAACTCAATTAACATTCCGTCCAATGAAGTCTCATCTGGAACTTGAGACGTACCTGCTGAGAAGTTCATACCTTGAACACCAACACGGCTTGCATTCTCATCTTGGAAGAAGATACAAGAGTATAGGTTGTCAGTAGTACCATTAAATTGGTTGGTATTGTTAACTGGAATATTTGTTTCAGCATCTAACGCTGCCAATGAATAAACGTCGTCATTGATTACGAAATCAGCATTTCCTGAGTTATCATAATCCGCTTCATCATCAGCAGTAGCACTTACGGTGTAAACTACTTCGTAGTATCCGTTAGCGTAAGAAGGCTGTGAGAAAGTTGGAAGTGGTACCCAAAGGCTATCACCAGGAGCTACTGTTGCAGGATCTGAACTTTCATTGTACAATTCAGTACCGTCTAAAGTAACAGTAGCATTCAATACAACACCTGTTTGCTCGTTTGTTCCGTGGTTTCTTACCCATGATCCCATGTCTACTGAGAATTCAGTATCATCTTGAGACAATAATTGTAAGTGACCAAAAGCTTGAGCTCTCAAGTAATCAGAAGTTGAGAATCCCATGTCATTTGCATACAATCCTTCTTTTGAACCGACGAATACTTCAGTTTCTCCAGCCTCGATTTCGTCTCTCAACAATTCTCCGTCGATAGCTGAAATCATTACAACTGGAATCGTTACTGAACCACCGTCAGCACCAGCACCCATTGCTACAGGAGCACCAGGAAGTGAGTTAATGATGATAACTGCTTCTGCACCTGCGTTTTGTGCATTCAAAGCTTTTGTTCCGAATTCACATGTCCCACGATACAATACGGCGATCATTCCAGTCATATCTGACCATCCGCCACCAGTGCATCCTTCTGGATTTGTGTCCCCAGTTCCGTCCTCGATTAACATCATAGGAGCAAGTACAGAGTTAACAGGATCTGTTAAATCCGCAACACCCCAAGTACCTGGTTCTGCATAAGTAAATTCATAACTTCCTTCGTTTGGCGATGGCGCCTGAACGTAGAAAGTAACTTGAGCCATACCTAAAGAAGCAAGCAGGCATAAGCTCAACGATAGTACAATTTTTTTCATGTTCTGTTTTTTAAAATTTGCGTATTCTCCAAAAATACAAAAAATCCTTATTAATCGAAAACAAAATGGTGTACAGTGCAATTCTTTGTACTTTCGGCTCAAAATCAATTAAAGTTCAACAAATTCGCGATACATCGATTCTAACACTGCTCGACATTTTTTTAAAATCAATGCCGTTTTATCCTCATCACTGTACGCAGAATGGACAAGACGATCGTCGATCATATGATACACAGTATAACCATCTCTGTTCTTTAGTCCATAAGAAAGGGTTGAAGTGCAAATCGCCCAATCTTTCGTTGAAGGGTCCAATAAATCTTTGCTCCAATGAAAAGGGTTTGTGTCTAGGTTCATTTGTCTCAACAGGGTTTTGGCAACGTCTGATTGTGCGCCAACTTTGTCTATCGTTGTACCCATGAATTCTGATTTTAGAGCCCCGCCCCAAATCAGAAATGGAATGTGGAAGTATTTCTCGCTGTAGGTGTCCTGATTGTAAATATTTGCGCGTCCATGATCAGCGATAAATAAGACGATTGTATTTTCAAAATCCGGCAATTGGCGAATACCTTCTACAAATTTCCCTAAATGTTCATCCGCATAATGCATACTGGTGGTATATGGATCATTGTAATCCCCAAAGGGTTCGGCAGGCATGTCATAAGGTGCATGGGTACTCTGTGTAAAAAGTCCATAGAAATAAGGGAGCTTCGCTGTTTGTATTTCTGATAAAAAATATGGAAACATGGCCTCATCGTGAATCCCTAGTTTGCCTGAAGGTTTTAGATCAAGATCGTTCTCATCCACTATACGATCAAAGCCGACATCCGTCAAGTAACCTCCAATATTGCCATAAGAAAGAGATCCTCCGAAAGTATAAAAAGAAGAATACCCCAAGTCTTCTAGGGTTTGATTAATAGACGGTAATTGTCTGCATTTTGCGGATTCTGTGGAGATGGATATTCCTGCAATCGTCGGATACCCGCTTATGATGGATGAATGACCTGTTTCTGAGGTGCCTCCAGTTGCATACATTTCTGTGAACAGCAGTCCTTCTTTACAAAGCCCGTTGAAATGAGGTGTAACGCCTGGTTCACCCCCTAATGGCTCGATCATCTGACCGGACCAACCTTCTAATGTCACGAGAATAATATTAGGCCTTGGATTAGTAAAAATTTGAACGGTGTCAATGCCATCACTCGCATAAAGGTCCTCCACAATTTGATCTGCCGTTTTGGGGTCTAGATTTTTATAATATTCCGATAAATCCACCTTAAAATAGACATAACAAGTATGAATAAAATTCCAAACTGGATTGACGGAAACATCGTTTACTATTTGTTTTTCTGAATGATAGGCATCAGTTGTTGTAACCGGAATTTGCTGCCACCCCCCCCTTATCATCAACACAAAAAGCCCAGCAAAAATCACTAAATACGAGATCGCATAAAGGGATTGTTTAAGCCATGTTGTGAAAAACGGTCGCAATTTATTCTTTCTAATCACCCATTTCCAGATAACCCAAGCAATAACCAGTTGAATGATGAAGTAAAGAAAATACCATATCGTGTATTCTCCTGATCCCGTCCTAAAAATTTCGTCGGGTGTTTCGAAGTGAATAAATATCTTGGATGAAAGTTTGGTTTTCCATTCAATGTAAGTAACTATTTCTGCACTCATCATGATTGAAACCAGTACGATGATAACCCAAAAATAGACAGATAATATCCCATTTAATATCCTCATGCCGCGATCCGTTTTGATAAAAAAACCTGGAAGCGACAATAGGAGCGCAAGACCATTCAGATAACCAAATGCAGATAAATCGAGCCGCAACCCATGAAAAGGCATGATCAAAAGTTCACCATAACTACCTTGAAAGTCACCAGCAAAATGCAGAATAAACAATAATCGTTGGGCTAAAAAAAACAAGAGCCAAAACACCAATAGTTTACCAAGAGAAAGCGCAATTGTCTTCACATGACAAAAATAAGAGAAAATGTGATTTTCGTCACTTATTTAAAACATGGTTCTTCTTAACTTCGCATTATAAAAACTAGCAAAAATGTTCTCTTTTTTAAAAGGTAAACGAATGTATAGCATTTTGAACTCAAAATGCCCAAGATGTCATGAAGGTGATGTATACCCTTCAAAGCACGCTTATCAAATGAAAGATTTTGGTAAAATGCATGAACGTTGCAGTGTTTGTGATTTTAAGTATGAAAAAGAGCCCGGATTTTTCTATGGCGCCATGTATGTGAGCTATGCTTTAACTGTGGCATTTTCGGTTGCAATTGGTGTGGCTATTTTTGTTTTATCCCCGTCATCTTCTTACAAGGTTTATATGTTTTCCATCCTGATTGGCTTGGTCGTATTATTCCCTTTATCGTATCGCTTAAGTCGGGTGGTTTGGATGAATTTTTTCGAACATTACCGCGGGAAGGCCATCCCCGAATCACATCAGGAAAAATAATTCCGTAATTTTGTGTGAATCAGGTGGGAAATTCACGCAAAAAAGAACTCATTAAGCGCTTAACGCTGGGCAGAATCTGGAACGGATTGCTGTTACGATCTTCCTATTACCTCTCTCAAAGTACAGGAAAAACGATTCATTGGGGTAAACCGATGGCCATTTCCATTGAACCGACAACTGCTTGCAATCTGCGTTGTCCTCAATGCCCTAGTGGGCTCAGACAATTCACCCGACCAACGGGAAACCTAAAAACGAACCTCAACGAGGAGATTCTAGACGCCGTTGGATCGCAACTTTATTATGTCAATTATTATTTTCAGGGAGAACCCTACATTCATCCGCAATTCAATGACTTGATCAAGGCGGCCGCGAAACGGAAAATCTACACGGTTACTTCTACCAACGCCCATTTTATTGATGATAAAATGGCAGCGAAAATCATCGACTCTGGCTTAAGTGAATTGATCATTTCCATTGATGGTTTAACCCAAGAAACCTATTCTAGCTACCGCATAGAGGGAAAATTAGATAAGGTCATTGAAGGAACAAAGCAGTTGGTTGCTGCCAAAAAAAGATTGGGGAAATCAAATCCACACCTTGTTTTTCAGTTTCTGGTAAACAAAGCTAATGAGCATGAAATTGACGACCTGCATCAGCTGGCCAAAGAAATGCAAGTGGATGAAGTGCGCCTAAAAACCGTGCAAATGTATGACCTCGAAAATGGGGCTGATTTCTTGCCGAAAAACGAAGCTTATTCCCGCTACAAAAAACGTAAAGACGGTACCTACACACTCAAAAACAGCTTTAAAAACAAATGCTGGCGTATGTGGAGCTCTTGCGTTTTCACCTGGGATGGAAAAATTGTACCCTGCTGTTTCGACAAGGATGCCACCCATGAAATGGGTGAATTGGAAAATCGGAGCTTTCAAGAGATTTGGAAATCATCGGTCTATAAAAACTTCCGCAGCAAGGTGATGACCAACCGCAAAGACATCGAGATTTGCAAGAATTGTTCGGAAGGTTCTAAGGTTTGGGTGTAGATTATACTCAACGCAAAAAAACCTTCCCTCACCCAAAATCCACTTTGACGCATTCTAATAAAAATGGCATCCGAATTATCGTAACTTTAGTTCTGTTGTAGGATTTATAGGGTATCAATCATAAATGACCCTCTCGGTTTTAAAATTTGACTTATGAAACAATTGATTTTTTTCTTTTCGCTGATCCTTTCAGCGCGGTTAGTTGGACAAGAAATTCACGAGCATCGCATTGAAAGTGAAATAAAAGATGTTACCGTTTTTCTAACCGGTGGTGAAATTCACCGTCAGGCATCTGTACCCATAAAAAAGGGACGAAACAAATTGGTGTTTACGAAGATTAGTACCGTTGCAGATAATAAGAGTATACAGTTTTCAAGCGAACAGCCTATCAATTTGGTATCGGTAAGTTCGGAGATTGATTACCTAAACATTGTTGAGCAAAATCCACACATCAAGACGATTAAAGATTCGATTGACATCTTGCAAAATTCGATTAATGGACTGATTAATACGCAATCGGCTTATCAAGCAGAGAAACAGATTTTGGATCAAAACAGATCCATTAAAGGACAGCAGGCTAACTTGACGGTAGAAGAATTAAGTGCCATGGCAACCTTCTACCGCAAAAAAACATTAGAAATCAATAATGCATTGACCGAACTGGATCAGGACATCAGTAAGCAGAATTTGCAAAAAATGCGTTATCAAAATCAGTTGACTGAGTTGAATTATAAAGAGACGGTCAAGAGCAATCAAATCATTATCCTGGTAGACGCTGAAGCCAACCAAACGATGGATTTTGATTTGCGTTATGTGGTTTCAAACTGTGGGTGGCAAGCGAATTATGATTTAATGACGAACAACATCACGGAAAAAATCAACCTCAAGTACAAGGCTAAAGTCTATAATAATACAGGTAACGATTGGAAAGGTGTGCAACTCTTTTTATCGACATCAGATCCGAACATTACAGCTTCAGCACCAGAGCTTAAACCATGGTTTTTAAACCAATGGTCAATGAAAAATGAGGTGAATGATGATTATGAAGGGGGTTATGTGGTTCCACAAAACAGAGCATTCACGAAGTATTACCAAAATAGTGCACCACAAATGAATCAGAACCTCGACGGTTTATCATTTGACCAAGGTTTTGCCAATAATGGAAATGCGAGCAATGCCGAGGCTAATATCCGTTTTCAAAACATAGAAGTATCGCAATTGTCCACCACTTTTGAAATTGAAAAAGATTATTCGATTCCGAGTGATGCCAAACCGTATTTGGTAGAAATAACGGCCTATGAATTGGATGCGATCTACTCACACAAAGCTGTTCCAAAATTGGATAAAGACGCCTTTTTATTGGCCAATATTGTCGGGTGGGAGCAATTGGATTTAGTACCTGGTCCGACACGTGTTTATTATGCGGATGCTTTTGTAGGACAGTCATACATCAACACCAGCAATGTGCAAGATACACTGCGCCTGTCTTTCGGACGAGATACTAAAATCCCAGTAACTCGAAAGTTGGTGAAAGAGTACAGCGACAAAAAGGTTGTCGGCAGTAATCGCAAGGATACCTATACGTATAAAATCATTGCAAAAAATAACCGTGATATTCCTGTTCGTCTGAATCTCTATGATCAAATTCCAATTTCACAAGACAGTGATATTTCCGTTACGATCAATGAAATTTCGGACGCCGACTACAATGAAACAACCGGAAAACTAACGTGGTTATTGAACCTCCAGCCGGGCGAAAGTAAATCGTATAGTTTGTCCTTTACAATAAAGTATCCAAAAGACAGACAGATCAGGGTTAAAAAATACCGTACGATATCAGCACCATCCTTCTAAGGGTGGTTGCTGTATTGTTAACTGATTTGTGCTTCAACTTTCTTGCGGAAATTGCGCACATTGCCTTCTAGCTCTGCAAAAAAGCGGTTCCGATCTTTTACATTGACTTCTGAAATGAGGTTGGAATTATTGATCAGCTTCTCTAATACAAATTCCGATTCTTGAATATAATACGGATCAGTTGTATTGAGGTAATTCATGATATTATGGGTCAAATAAACTGCTGAACCCGAATCAGACTGAATGAGGTAAGTATTGTCAGCGATGTATGTTTCATTGAAATACATGGCTATTGGATTCCCTGCAGAAGGCGCTTCATTGCCTCGCGCAAATTTTCGTCCTACCTCAGCCTGTGCCTTCATGTGTCGCACCAAATCGGTGAGGTTGTCGCAAAGTTCTAATGCATACGTTGGATCCTCGAACAAATGTGCATCCAAATAATATTGAATTTGGCGCATGGTACCGCGCAAGGTTTCAATTGAATAGATTTCAGTGGTTGGAATTGAGTTGTAAATATTATGCGCCTCTATACCAATCGAAAGGACTGCTTTATCGATCTTCTCTCTTTTGAACAATTCGTGCTCATAAGCTGGAATCTTAAGGTATGTTTTGGCCCAAAAGAAAAATTTAAATCGCGTTAAATGTGGCAAGTTGAATAACTGGAAAATCGGTGTATCGTTGATACTCATGATCATCTTGGTGTTTTCCATGTGTTTCATTTGTTTCAAACCATCTCTCAAACCAGTGAGCCAAGATTCAAAATTCAGTCCGATCCGATCAAGGGGCATATAATTAAAGCTGACCACCCCTTTTTTGTATGCATCAATCTCATCAAACGAGATATTATAGGCATTACAAAGCGTCTTTGTCTCGTATATCGTTAACGGCACATCGCCTCTTAATCGGCGGTAAACAGCATCTTGACTGAGATGCAATGTATTCATTAAAACGGCTGCGATTTTTTCGTCCTTCGGCAATTGCTTACGGATGGTATCAAAGATCCTTTGCTGTACGTCCTGAACTATTTCCATAGTTCTAAAATTAATAATAATTCTGACCTGTCAAATAATTGGTGACATAGTCAGCAACTCCTTCTTCAAGTGATTGGAATGGTTTGTCATAACCAACATTCAGCAATTTTGTCATGTCTGCCTCTGTGAAGTACTGGTATTTGTCGCGGATATCTTCTGGAGTCGGAACAAAGCTGATGTTCTCCTCCTTACCCATTGCCTTAAACGTAGCTCTTGTCAAGTCGAGGAAGGTTCTGGCTTGTCCGGTTCCTAAGTTGTACAATCCGCTTTCCGGTCTTTTATTCATTAAGAATAGACAAACAGACACCACATCTTTGACATAAACAAAATCTCGCAATTGCTCGCCATCCCTATAATCCGGATTGTGCGAAGAAAAAAGTTTCATGCCCCCTGTCTGGTTGATTTGGTTAAAAGCATGAAAAATTACCGAGGCCATCCGACCTTTATGGTATTCATTGGGGCCATATACATTAAAAAACTTCAACCCAGCCCAAAACGCAGGCGCTTTATCTTGTTCCAAGACCCATTTATCAAAATCATTTTTTGAATCACCGTAAGGATTCAGCGGTTTTAATTTAGACACCACTTCATGACTATCAGAATATCCGTGTTCGCCCAATCCATAGGTTGCACCTGAACTTGCGTACACAAGTGGTATATTATGCTCCACACAGAGATTCCACATGTCTTTTGAATAATTCAGATTGAGTTCGTCAAAAATCGATTGGTCAAATTCCGTTGTGTCGGTGCGTGCTCCTAGGTGGAAAATGAAATCAATCTCATTGACAAAACCTTTTGCCCAAGAGAAAAACTGATTTCGCGGCACTTTGGCAACAATGGTTTTTCCATTTAAGTTCTCATCTTTTTCCGTTTTTGAAAAGTCGTCAACAACGACAACTTGCTCAAAACCATTTCGATTCAATTCACTGACCAGGCATGACGAAATAAAACCTGCTGCTCCTGTAACTACAATCATTTTTCTTCTTTTTGACATTTTGTCATGAAACTCCCCATTGGAAAGGTTTTTGCTTCACTTTATTTAACAAAATTAGAACTATATTTTTATTAATTTTGATTGACTAAAATAATTCAAATGAATCAAGAAAATTACAGTGACTACGAAATCATAGACGGATACTCAGGAGCAGAAACAAAAGTTGATGTTTCAGCATTTATGTCAAAAGTATTTGGATACATGTTTATTGCATTGCTAATATCAGGTGCGGTTGCATACCTGTTTGGAACGTCAGATGAACTTTTTTCACTACTCATAAGTTATGATCCGGCAACAGGAGTTTCGAGAACGTTATTGGGATGGATCGTCATGTTATCACCTTTGGCATTGGTTATTCTGATGTCGGCGCGCCTTAACAAAATGAGTGCGAACGGGCTGCTATTGACGTTCTTCCTCTTCTCCGTATTCTTCGGTGCTAGTACGAGTTATATCTTCCGTTTTTATTCGGATGCTCATTTATTTCAAACATTCTTCATTTCGGCTGCAACGTTCGGGATAATGGCACTAGTAGGATATCGTACTTCAACGGATTTATCAAAAATGGGGTCGATCCTCTAAATGGCATTAATCGGATTGGTAATCGCAATGGTGGTGAACTGGTTTATGCAAAGTTCTGCGATGGCTTATGTTATCAGCGGAATTGGGGTTTTAATCTTTACAGGATTAACGGCCTATGATACGCAGAAATTGAAACACATTGCCTTAACCATGGGAACGCAGTCAGAAATGGCGCAAAAAATGGTTGTGATGGGTGCTTTGACATTGTATTTGGATTTTGTCAATCTATTCTTATTCATGCTCCAATTTATGGGCGGAAGAGATTAAAAACAATTTTTTGAAATTATGAACGGAGGAATGATGACATATTATTGGGGACCGATGCTGATTGGTGGGGTCTTCATGTTAATCAGCTGGATTGTAGGAAGTACGCTCAAGAGCAAATTTGCTAAGTATTCGAAGCTGAGAATGGCGAACGGCATGACCGGTCGTGAGGTTGCGGAGCGTATGTTAAAAGACAATGGGATTTACGATGTGAAAGTAATTTCAACCCAAGGGCAATTAACAGACCATTACAATCCACTGAACAAAACAGTTAACCTAAGCGAGTCAGTATACAATCATGCAAATGCTGCGGCAGTCGCTGTTGCAGCGCACGAGGTTGGCCATGCCGTGCAACACGCCAATGCGTATAAGCCATTGGAGATGCGCTCTAAATTAGTCCCGATTCAAAATGCCAGCGGTATGATCTTAAACATGGTCGTATTTGGAATGGCTGTCTTGGGAGGAGCTTTAGGGGGAATTGCACCTTTTATGATTTACGTAATTATTGGTGCACAGGCGATGATCACTTTATTCGCTGTAATTACCTTGCCGGTTGAATTTGATGCGAGTAAACGTGCCTTACAGTGGATCGACGCAAACGGTATCGTAACAGTTGATGAATATGACGGTGCCAAGGATGCCCTCAAATGGGCAGCCATGACATACGTTGTAGCTGCCTTATCAGCAATAGCGACATTAATCTACTGGATTTTTGTCTTGCTCAATCGACGGTAAAACCTGAACAAAAATTGTAATACCCTTTTCAAATTGAGCAGGGTATTTTTTTTAATTTTGCAGAAAATTTTTCAGTATGACGAATGAAGCCATGAATGCCGATATTTTGAACGGAATCCCCAATCAAATTCCACCAGCAAAAGCGTACGATCCCAACATCAATCATGCGCCTAAGCGAAAGGAGATATTGAGTGTTGAAGAGAAAAAACTAGCACTTAAAAATGCTTTGCGTTATTTCCCTAAAGCACAACATGCTGAATTGGCCAAAGAATTCGCTGAAGAATTAAAAGCATACGGGCGCATATACATGTATCGTTATCGTCCGGATTATAAAATGTACGCACGTCCAATTTCTGAATATCCAGGAAAATGTGATCAAGCCAAATCAATCATGGCAATGATTCAAAACAATTTGGACTATGCCGTTGCGCAACATCCTCATGAATTGATCACTTATGGTGGAAATGGCGCTGTTTTTCAAAACTGGGCACAGTATCGCCTAGCCATGCAATATTTGGCTGAAATGACAGATGAACAAACCTTGGTGATGTATTCTGGACATCCAATGGGGTTATTTCCGTCGCACAAAGATGCACCGCGCGTAGTTGTTACGAATGGTATGGTCATTCCGAACTATTCAAAACCGGATGATTGGGAAAAAATGAACGCCTTAGGTGTGAGTCAATACGGCCAAATGACTGCAGGTTCATATATGTACATTGGCCCACAGGGCATTGTGCATGGAACAACGATTACCGTGCTGAATGCCTGTCGAAAATTAGATCCAAACGGTGGTACGGCAGGTAAATTATTTGTCACTGCTGGATTAGGAGGAATGAGTGGAGCGCAGCCAAAAGCAGGTAATATTGCGGGTGTTGTTTCGGTTACTGCCGAGGTCAATCCAAAAGCGACACATACCCGTCATTCGCAAGGGTGGGTAGATGAAGTCATCAGTGATTTGGATGAATTATCGACCCGCGTAAGAGAAGCAAAAGCAAATAAAGAAACTGTTTCCATTGCCTACCAAGGAAATGTGGTAGATGTTTGGGAGAAGTTCGACAAAGAAGATATTTTTATTGAACTCGGTTCAGATCAAACCTCATTACACAACCCTTGGGCAGGCGGATATTATCCAGTTGGTTTGACGTTTGAAGAGGCCAACGATATGATGGCTAATGATCCGGAAAAATTCAAGACCTACGTTCAAGAATCACTCGGAAGACACGCTGCTTCGGTGAACAATCATAGTGCAAAAGGCACCTATTTCTTTGATTATGGAAATGCATTCTTGCTAGAAGCAAGTCGTGCCGGAGCGGATGTCATGGCCGAGAATGGAATCGACTTTAAGTATCCTTCTTATGTGCAAGATATTATGGGACCAATGTGTTTTGATTATGGTTTTGGTCCTTTTCGCTGGGTTTGTATGTCAGAAAAACCTGAAGATTTGGCCATGACGGATCAAATTGCTTGTGATGTCTTAGAAGAGATCCGTCAAAATTCACCTGCTGAAATTCAGCAGCAAATGGCTGACAATATCCAATGGATTAAAGGGGCACAGGAGAATAAATTAGTGGTTGGTTCACAAGCACGCATCCTTTATGCCGATTCAGAAGGGCGTATTAAAATTGCTGAAGCATTCAATAAAGCTATAAAAGAAGGAAAAATCGGACCGGTTGTTTTAGGTCGTGATCATCACGATGTGTCTGGAACTGATTCACCATTCCGTGAAACTTCGAATATCTATGATGGATCAAAATTTACGGCAGACATGGCTATTCACAATGTGATTGGAGATGGATTCAGAGGAGCTACATGGATTTCCATTCACAACGGCGGTGGCGTTGGTTGGGGCGAAGTGATCAATGGCGGCTTTGGTATGTTATTAGATGGCTCTGAAGATTCTGATCGTCGCTTGAAAATGATGTTGCATTGGGATGTCAACAATGGTATTGCGAGAAGAAGCTGGGCACGAAATGAAGGTGCTATTTTTGCCATTAAACGTGAAATGGAACGTACACCATCTTTAAAAGTGACCTTACCGAATATCGTTGAGGATGATGTCCTTAATGGCTTGATTTAAGCGGTTCGTTTTTCGCTAATCGAAAGATATCTTCCAGTTCAATTATTTGAGATTGATCTGATTTCAAAAAGGCGGCATTTCGCATGGCTTTGGCAACGATTACATCCTTTATGGGGCGGTATTTTCGAATACCCGGAATCCACGAAAATGCGTACATAATTGGAGTGAAAATCTTCTCTGACCAGCGAAATTCTTTACGATCACCCGCCAACATGGATGGGCGAATAATTTTGACTTGCTCAAATCCTAATGTCTGAACATCTTCGTCCAATTGCCCTTTCATTCGGGAATAGAAAATACGTGACTTTGCATCTGCTCCCGCACTAGATAATAGCACCAGCTGTTTCACACAATTGGCTACAGCATGTTTAGCCGCATTAAACTGCATATCATAATCAATTTCCCATTGTCGTTCTTGACTGCCCGCTGTTTTTATTGTTGTGCCTAGGGTCGAAAACAAGACGTCACCTTGAAAGACCGAGGCTGATTGGTCGAGCCGATCAAAATCAACTAATGCTTCCTTTAATTTTGCGTGTTTTTTTCCCGTTGAACGGCGTGCGACGACCAAAACAGATTCGAATTTTTCATCTGCTAATAACACATCGACCAATGCATTACCGATTAATCCTGTTGCACCAATTATTATAGCTTTCATCTATTTCGTTTTTTGCCTTCGAACATTCTTACTCCTTGTTGCCGAATATGATCAGCATATTGTGCATCATTATCTAGATCAATAAATGTAAAATGAATGTTCTTCATAAATTCCTTTGACAAATAATTTCTGATTGTTTCCATATCCGTCATTAATCGCGAAGGAAGTCCGATATAATAGTTATTTGCACCTCCATAAACATATTCACCCAAGTAAATCTCGAAAAAAGATGTATGCTGATGCTCAAAATATCTTTTGATTGACTTTTTGACACCTCTAATTACTGCCTTATCTGGTGAAAAGAAATGCTCAACAATTCGCTCGATATATATTCTTCCAGCATTAAAATCATCAGGAATAGCGTTCTCCCTAAGATCTAAAGTACGATCGAATCCATCTTTATTTATTTTGCGAGCCATAGCGGCAAAAAAAGGTGCAAATGGTAAACCTACAATCGAAAAAACAAAATTACGAGTATTGACTCTCCGACGAAGCTTAGCTTCTTGTTTCGGATCAACAATTTCCACCTTTGTCTCAAGCCTTAAAGGCCACGCGAAAGGCAACGGAATCAAATATTCGAATGCAATAGCCTTTAATGATTCATCCTGCAAAAAATCATGAGCCGAATAGCCGTTACTTTTGAACTTGATGAGTGTCATTATCTTTAGTCTATTAATTTCTTCGATTCATTTTTGAAAACAAATCCCATACCACTACCCCCGTGCAAACCGAAATATTCAATGAATGCTTGGTACCTATTTGCGGTATCTCTATTACCCCGGTACAAGCATAAATGGCATCTTGTTGCACACCTTTTACTTCATTACCCATAACGATTGCCGTTTTTTTGCCGGGTGCCGGTTGAAAAACATCGAGCATGATGCTATTTTCTGCTTGCTCGATCGCGTAGGTTTCTATCCCCTCTTCATTTAACCTAAGAATCAAGTCAACGGTATCTTCGAGATGCTCCCACTCCACTGAGTCAGTTGCTCCCAATGCTGTTTTATGGATATCACGATGAGGAGGCTGTGCCGTGATGCCACAGAGGTATATTTTTTCAATACGAAACGCATCAGCGGTACGAAAAACGGAACCAATATTATTGAGGCTACGGATGTTGTCGAGAATAATAATGATTGGCGTTTTTGGAGCTTCCTTGAATTCTTCTACAGAAATTCTGTTGAGTTCTTCCAGCTTGAGTTTTTTTCGATCCTGACTCATAGAAACAAAGATAGGCTTGTTTTCCTATTTCTTTTTGTCTTTGCCTACAGAAACTTTATAATCTTCATCGTCCCCAACAATGTGCAAATTGAGATAAGGAGTTCGTTTATCGGCATCGCGATATTCGATTTCATCGACTTGTTCTGGGTCAACTTCTTCTTTGTTTTTTCCGAACAGTGTTTTAAACCCGGTTCCGGCAATTAATTTTAAAGGCACACGGATATAATAATCCATATTATAATCCATCATATTCTGATTTCCAGAGATGATCATAAAACCTAGTGTAGAATTAATGGTCATGCTTGGTATAACGATCTCACCATTGACAATATCCATGTGATTCTGAAGTGTATCAAAACTGACATCGTAAACATTCTTGTCCACAAAATATTCTTTGAGGTCAACAATAGGTGCATAGTTGACCAATCGGCCATTCAAGACTTCAACATCCATGTGTATTTCAGAGTCATCAATGATTGGCACCAAGTCAGCATGCATATGAATCTTACCTGTAATTTTAGCGGTCAACGAACCGTGTAAGTTTTCAGAAACCAAATAATCTTGTCCAAAATTTTCGAACTTAAACAAAAGCTTATCCAAATCCATTCCTTTCACTTGCATGTTCGGACTGAAATAGATGGCATCTTTGTTTGAACCATTAAAATAACCCGAGAGCATCATTTTTCCGCCTGCTGCTCTTAGTCGTAACGTATCTACATGAATATAATGGTCTGGCGTTGTTCTCAAACGACCGTGTAAATCAGACAGCAAATAACGATGATAGTTTAAGTTGTCGATATCAATATCTATCGTCATATCGGTGAAAGGAAGGGTGTAAATATTGAATACATCTTCGTGTTCTTCTGGACTATCTGCCAAGTCGTGCGGATCTCCTTCATAACTGAACAACTGATCAAAGTCCAGACGTTTTGCACGAATGCCGAAGTGATTGTCACGCTTTTTAATGGTCTCATCCTCGCCTAGGTAATAATTCATGTCCACTTCAAATACACTTCTACCTATTTTACCCGCCATTTCTTCCATTACAATGTGGTCGTCTTCATAATGGAACCGCCCATTGACTTTCTCTACCTTAAATGGATGCATTTTCATTTTGGCGCCAACCTCTGTTAATCGTAAATCGGCAGATCGGAAACCATCATTATAGTGTAATTCAACAGTTCCGTGTAATTTTAATCCATTTAAAACCTCATGTCGATAATCTTCCGGGACATAGTTTTCACCTTTATAGGAGAAGATGTCTTCTAACTGAAACTTGCTGGAGGTCAAATCAAAATCAACCCGCGTATCCCCTTTAGGATGTTCCTCCATCCAACGAACGTATTCGTACAATTTACCATCAAAATGAAAATCCGTTTCATCTATAAATCCAGAAAAATCGACGATTCGAAAATTTGAATCTTCGACAAAAAGGTCGGCATGAAAATCATGAAAGGTATGCGGGTAATGCTGCAATTTTGCATACATATCTTCGATAAAAAATTCACCACGCGGTAAGTTTGGACTTTCTGTGAAATTTTTTGCGGAACTCACAAATTTGAGATTCATTTTAAAGTTATCAATTTGTTCGTCTAACGGCTTGCTTGAAGTGTCCGTGGAAGTTGTCAGTTCTTTGATGTCTATACGTTTAGAGGATACGGCTAAATCAGCAACCACCTCTTTTTCGGTATGGTGTAAAATGGCTGGTAAATCTGAGATATGACCCGAAAGCGCCACATCCGATTTTCCCATTTTGATGTTCAAATATTCTACTTCTGCCTCATGACCGTCCATGACGACATGGGTGTTGAGTTCATCCAGTGGTACATTTAAACTCGCAGAGGCAAATCCAAGATCTTCGACGGTTAATTCAGCATAATAGGCTTCGTTCAATTTTGCGATTGACCGTTCTGGACGCTCCAAGTCAATAATGTCATGAAACTTCATATACATACCGACTTTTCCGTGCATGTCTGACAAGCCGTCTAAGTCAAGGAAATTGGCTAAAAAACCTAGGTCAAAGTCCGAATCCAGCGTCATTTCTATATCCGGTGATCCAAAATCAACCACATGCAAGTTGGCCTTAAAATTACCCGCCTCTGGTCTAGCACTAAAATCACTCAGCGTAAATTCTAGGTTTTCAATCCCGGGTAATCCATTATTGGTAAAAACCCCAGAAAAATTCAGATCATCTAATTTTTTATTGGATCGGTTATTGGTAAAATGCGCATCCTTACAACTAAAAGTGGCATAGACCATTGGCATTTCTTCTACTGTAGATTTACCGACGATTCGCAATAGAAATGCTATTTCTCCAGCATTATCGTAACGGTCAAAAACCGGTTGCATTTCTTCTGGCGCAAAAGCCATGAACATATCAAAATTCTTTTTTGAACCACGTACATTTAGATTGAGGTTAAAATCGTCTGCGATATCAACCACTCCATCACCCTCAAACAGCGCATGTTCCAATTCCAAATCAGAAGGACTGATCACCAACTGTTCATCCTCCTTTCGGTATTCCATCTCACTGTTTACAATGAGCTCTTTATGTTTGAAGAATGTAGTGTCACCATCCACAATGACGTTAAGTTCCATTTCAGCCTCTAGCCCGGCTAAGACGCTTTTATCATCTGTTTTGATATTCATCTCTGCGTGATCGATAAATGACTCGACCATCAGGTTATTCGCCTCGTTGAGTTTATAGATGTCAATATTGATCAACTCAATAGACTTGAGGTGAATGTGAAACTCCTCTGCCGGGTCTTCAATTTCCTTAACGGGTGAAAGCGCTTTGAGCAAGTTAATTTCACCATCAGCATGCTGTATTACATGAACAAAACCTTCCTTTAATTCAATGGCTTTGATATCATAATCCCCTGATAATAGTGTGAAAAGATCAAACCCGACATAAACATCATCGATGGCCAAAACAGGTTCGGCATGATCTTCTTTTGTTTCATAAATTTTGACATGATCGAGGTCCACGCTGATGTAAGGGAAATTCTCAAAAGGAGAAACATGACTGTCTAAAATCTCAATTTCACCTCGGAAATCTTCATTAAATGTACTAATGACTTCTTGTACAATGGCATCTTGTTTCCAATAGACGATTCCAACGACAGCTGCGAATAAAAGCACAGGCAAAAGTGCGGTCAAGATAATGAGCCGCTTCCAGAACTTTTTTCGTTTTATAAATGCAAATTTCATACAGCTGGTTTCAAGAACGTTTGAAGTTAATAAACTTAAATTTGATAAGAACCTACCGTAATCAGAAACTTTGCCTTTTGTTTGTCTAAGCCTGATTATTTGCTCGTTTGCGAGACCATTATCCCTTTTTGCTCACGAACTACTGGATTTGATTTTTTATTTCCAATCAGCCCTTGTATGGCATCTTCGCTATTTGCGTAGTCAAAATGAAAACCGCACTCCGTTAGTCGTTCCGGAATGACATTTCTACTTTTTAAAAGCAATTCGGTCTCAGTTCCTATCAAACGTGCGCCAATTTCCAACAACCATTTTGGCTGATTCATTCCCCATTTTCTAACGATGGCTGATCGCATAACCTTCATAAAGTATTTGTTGCGCACAGGATTAGGAGCCGTGATATTGATCGGGCCAACAATCTCCTGATGATCAATAACAAAATTGACTGCTCGACAAAAGTCTGACACATGAATCCAACTCATATATTGTTCACCCTCTCCCTGAGTACCACCCATTCCCCATTTCGTCAATTGCTTTAATTTTGGAAAGGCACCACCTTCATTTCCCAAAACAATGCTTGATCGTATCGCCACCCTTCTTGTAATATCCAAGGTCTCTGAAAAAAATAGAGATTCCCATTCCTTGCACACATTCATCGAAAAATCGTCTCCAATCACCCCCTCATCCTCGGTCATTTGCTCTTTTTAGGCGTGAATGTAAATGGTTGCACTGCTCGAGTTGATCCAGACCTCAGGTTTTGTCTCTACATGCTGTATGGCTTTTCTCAAAACGGTTGTGCTATCTATCCTGGAGTTCAAAATTTTCTCCTTATTGGATTTGGTATATCGGCAATCAACGCTTTTACCAGCGAGGTTAATTACAACATCGGCCCACTCAACAGCCAAAACCCATTCTCCCATTGTTTTCCCGTCCCATTTAACCTCATTAGACGCTTTAGGATTTCTTGACAGAATTTGAACGCGGTGCCCCTTATCCAGAAAGTGATCTTGTAAGGCCTGCCCTAAAAATCCAGAGCCTCCCGCTATAAGTATGTTTTTTTGTTCTTTCATTTCTCTTTTCTATTAACAAATTAGCCAGTGAAAAGTTGGTAACTTATCTAATGAATCACCCTCAAATGTTTCTCGCTTTTCTGTTGTTTACGGTTTTGATTTTGCCAGATAATTAAAATCCTAACAGCTTGAATAACAACACTCATTCCAAGCGCCAGCAGCGGAACGGAATAGAAGGCAAACCCAAACAGACCCGCCATGATTAAGAAAGTTAGTAGCGTTTCCAAGGCAAAAATTAATATTACGCGTAGCAAATCAGAAGATTCATCAATGAAGAAAGTTTCCAAACTGTGGGTCATAATCATTGATGGGATCCAAATAATTGCACCATAAGTCAGTATTCCAAAAGGAACCACCCATAAGGTTTCCCAAGTCATAACACCTTGAAATAATACCATTATGTACACGAGTACAATTGAAACTGGCAACATCAGCCAAATACTTTTTTTTACAACTTTTGTGTTCATCGTTTTAGTTTTTAGTCCATTTGTTCAAAAGGTTATTTTTTCTTTTGAGTATAAAGAGTCGAATGAGTTTTGACCCGAATAAAATCGCCATCATCCATGGCAAATAATCTCCTAATACCGTATGATTCTGACTGAATATGACCATGATCGAACCAATACTTAATTCAATGGCCAGCAATAAATAAACCCGTTTTTCACCAGCCGGTTTTGTAAAGAGGAAGCGTTCCAGCAACCAAGAAATCAGCAGTAAGGAAGCCCAATGAAAAAAAGAGATGTACATAAAATAGACCAGGGCTATTAAACTAACAAAGACCGTATTCAAAAGAGATACATTTCCTTGTTCCGCAACAGCTGGAATAAAAAAGATTAAAATCACCACATAAGTCAGTAGACATAAAGCGGCAAATTCGTTCCAAAGGGTGTTGAGCACAAACCCTTTATTCACTTCCGATATTTCTATATTTTTAAACATATTATACTTTCAATAATTTCTGAAACTTTATATTAAAAAAATTAGGTTAACGATTTTATCATCTTCTTGAAGAAAAAATTGTCTTTTAATTTCAGCCAGATTTCAGATAATTGATCCAACTGTTGGATAAAATCATCCAGGTCAGCCATAAGTTTTCTAAAATGTGCTACTTCTTCTTCGCTACCTTCAAGTTCCTCGTTTTTTAAGCGGATTAATAACTCCTGTACCGGATTTAACTCTCGTCTTTTTCGCTCCTCAACAATGTTCTGCGCTACGGTCATGATATCAGTTTGCGCTGTAAAAAATTCTTTTCGCTCACCAATTTTTGTCTGTTTGTTGACCAAGCGCCAATTGATCAATTCGCGCAAGTTTGTATTTACATTTCCACGCGAAAGTTGAATCGTCTCCATTACATCCTCTGTGCTCAAGGCTTCATTACTAGCTAAAAGCAAAGCATGGATCTGTGCCATGGAGCGCGGTATTCCCCAAGAACTACCAATTGAGCCCCAGGTTTGTACAAATTCCATTTTCGCTTCTTCTAGTTTCATACCTCAAATATAATAAACTTTTTTAAACTTTCAATAATTTCTGAAATTTAAATCACGTAAAACTCCCGCGACATTGTTATGCGTGTAAAATCATGAAATTTAACCATCAGTTCATACGGTTTTTGAATCAGAACACAGATAAAATAACTATATTCATACAGTCCAACTATAGATCTACTAGCAAGACCGCCTGCACTTTTAAATTAAATCGTTTGGAGTCAGGAAGGAAGCGACCCTACGTTTTCATTTGACGAATGATGAGAAAAATGAAAACATCAGAAATAGACCAACTGAAAAGACGAATCGAGGAACTCGAGGCAGAAAATATGGCTTTGAAAAAAGCTAAAGACAATGTTGAGAACAAGCGTGTCGTTGCCATCCCCCCGCCGCTCAAACCCATATTTGATAAGGCGGAAGAACTTGTTTCTAATTATTTTTCAAAACTAAAAATGGATCCTCCATCAGCATCCATAATGATCGACGACGAACGCTACGTTTTGATGCGCGCATCTTCCCTGTCGATTGATTTTTTGAACAAAATAAAAGGGCTTTATTCTGACAAGGGTGATGATGAGGCGATACGTATTGGTCAGAATTTCTTATTTGATATTTCACATGTGATTGGATTAGAAGATGCTCGTACTTTTCATAAAAAAATGAATTTAACAGATCCGGTATCAAAACTATCAGCTGGCCCTGTTCATTTTGCTTATAGTGGTTGGGCAACTGTTGAGATTATTGAGGGTAATCCGAGTCCGGACGAAAATTTCTTTTTGAAGTATAAACATCCTCATTCATTCGAAGTTGAGTCATGGATACAAAATAACAACAAGTCTGATCGACCTGTCTGTATTATGAATGCTGGCTATTCTTCTGGTTGGTGTGAAGAGAGCTTTAGCATACCACTTACCGCAATTGAAACCAGTTGTCGTGCTAAAGGAGATGATTCTTGTTCATTTATTATGGCTCATCCTATCCGGATATCCGAACACCTGAAAAAATCAGCCACAGATATTCCGGATGAATCACATCAGGATATTCCTCAATTTTTCGAACGCAAAATTATAGAGCAAGAACTAATAAAATCCATTGAAGAAAAGTCGATTCTTCTAAAAGAAATTCATCATCGGGTAAAAAACAACCTTCAACTTATTTCTAGCCTTTTAAACCTCCAGTCACACCATTTAAATGATCAGGTTTATATCGAAATGTTTGATGAAAACAAAAATCGTATCAAAGCAATTGCATTGGTGCATGAAAAACTTTACCAATCTTCGGATGTCGAACATGTTAACCTAAAAGAATATTTACAATCTATTATTGACCTATTATCAGATTCCATTGGAATGGATCATATTATTGAGATGGATATCTCATCAGTTGTCAACAATCGAATTCCAATCGACACAGCTTTGCCATGCGGCCTAATATTTAGTGAGTTGATTTCGAATGCGATCAAATATGCTTTTCCCGCTAATTTTGAGACTGAACATCAACAAATTCTCATTCAAATAGAAGAATCTGATCAACACTATCAAATAGCAGTTAAGGACAACGGAATTGGACTTCCCGATAATTTTTCGATAGAACAGACGGATTCATTAGGCTTCGAAATAGTTAGTTCATTGGTAGAACAGCTCAACGGAAAGATTTGGTTTAATTCTGGTAGTGATTCTGAAACATCTGTATTTTTCTCATTTGATGTTTAGACAATATTGTGAGGTTGTATAACCTGTTAACAAGTATTGAAAAGTCTCGACGCACAAATTTTTGAAATGCGAGACAATCCTCTAAATTCGTTTTTCCAAAATTCATCCAAGTGGCGAAGAAGACAGCGAAGAAAAAATCGGGGGAAACTCCGTTAATGAAACAATACAATCAGATCAAAGCAAAGTATCCCGACGCGATGCTCTTGTTTCGTGTGGGTGATTTTTATGAAACCTTTGGTGAGGATGCGATCAAGGCTTCCAATATTCTCAACATTATTTTAACGAAAAGAGGCAAAGACAGTCCTTCTGAAACGGAATTGGCGGGATTCCCGCATCATTCCTTAGACACGTATTTACCGAAATTAGTTCGCGCTGGAATGCGTGTTGCAATATGCGATCAATTAGAAGATCCGAAATTGACTAAAAAAATTGTGAAACGTGGGGTGACTGAATTGGTAACGCCCGGAGTTTCATACAATGACAAAATTTTAAATGGCAGTGAGAATAATTTTTTAGCGGCCATTCATTTTGACGGCAAAAAAGCGGGGGTCTCCTTCTTGGATGTCTCGACAGGAGAGTTTCTGGTGGCTGAGGGAAATTTCGAATACATTGACAAGTTGATTCAGAGTTTTCAACCTAAAGAAATCCTATTTCAAAAAGGAAAGCAAAAACTCTACCTCGAACATTTCAGCGATAAATTTTACACCTATAAACTGGAGGATTGGGTTTTTACTGGAGAGTTTGCTCATGAGAACCTCGAGAAACAATTTGAAGTAAAATCACTGAAAGGTTTTGGAATTGACAAAATGGAATTGGCCATTATCGCAGCGAGTGCAGTCTTATATTACCTTTCTCAAACACAGCATGATAAACTAGGTCACATTTCCAATATCTCACGTTTAGAGGAGGACAAATATGTATGGTTAGATCGTTTTACTATTCGCAATTTAGAATTGATTTCTTCTCAGCACGAGAATGCTGTTACATTAATTGACATTATTGATCAAACCATTACACCCCCCGGAAGCCGAATGATGAGGCGTTGGACGGTTCTTCCATTAAAGGATTTGCACCCAATTAAGGAACGTCATCAGATTGTCCATTATTTTATGAATCACCCCGCGTTTAAATCGGTAGTTGAAGAACAGTTGCGGGAGGTGGGTGATTTGGAACGCATCATTTCAAAGGTCGCCACTACACGGATTAATCCAAAGGAGATCATTCAGCTAAAACGAGCATTAACTGCGATTGAGCCCATTAAGCTGGCTTGTGCTAAGACAGATGCTGATGCGTTAATTAAGATTGGTGATCAATTAAACCCATGTGAAGGGCTGCGTGAACGAATTTCAAGAGGGATTAAAGAAGATCCAGCGATTTCAGTTGGCAAGGGAGAGGTAATTGCCGATGGTGTTAACGATGAATTGGATGAACTGCGATCCATACTAAATTCGGGTAAAGATTACCTCGAAGCCATGAAAGAGCGCGAGGCAGAGCGCACGGGTATACCGAGTATTAAAATCGCATTCAATAATGTCTTTGGTTATTATATCGAAGTGCGCAACACGCACAAGGATAAGGTTCCTGAAGAATGGATTCGAAAACAAACATTGGTTAATGCTGAACGCTATATTACTGAAGAACTCAAAGAATACGAATCCAAAATTTTGGGTGCTGAAGAAAAAATTCATCAACTGGAAAGCCAACTGTTGAATGATTTGGTTTTATCCATAGCAGATTATATCAGCCCGATACAACACAATGCATTTCAATTAGCCAAATTAGATTGTTTGCATTCCTTTGCGCAAGTTGCTCAATCGAATGATTATGTCTGTCCAGAAATGGATGATTCTTTTGTCATTGACATTAAGGAAGGGCGCCATCCTGTGATTGAAAAAAAATTACCTCCGGGTGAAATGTATGTAGCGAATGATGTATTCTTGGACAATGATTCGCAGCAAATTATTATGATTACAGGGCCAAACATGTCCGGTAAATCAGCCTTGCTTAGACAAACCGCTTTGATTTCATTAATGGCACAAATGGGTAGTTTTGTGCCCGCTACTTCTGCCAGATTGGGCATACTTGATAAAGTCTTTACGCGCGTAGGTGCATCGGATAATATCTCTTCTGGTGAATCAACATTTATGGTAGAGATGAATGAGACGGCAAGTATTTTAAATAACTTGTCCAATCGCAGCCTCATTATTCTTGATGAGATTGGTCGGGGGACGAGTACTTATGACGGTATCTCTATTGCTTGGTCAATTACAGAATACCTGCACCAAAATGGGCAAACTCAACCCAAAACTTTGTTCGCAACGCATTATCATGAACTCAACGAGATGTGCAATACATTTGAGCGCATTAAAAACTTTAATGTGTCTGTTAAAGAAATGGGGAATAAAGTGATTTTTATGCGCAAGTTGGTGCCGGGTGGAAGTGCACACAGCTTTGGAATACACGTGGCAAAAATGGCCGGTATGCCAAAACCCGTTTTAAAAAGGGCAGATCAAATTCTAGCACAATTAGAGAAAAACCATGCTTCAGATTTAAAATCGGAGGTAAAGGAAATCGCAAAAGAAGCAGATCTGCAGTTAAGTTTCTTTCAATTGGATGACCCTGTACTCATGCAAATCAAGGACGAAATTGAAAACATTGACATCAATACCTTAACACCGGTGGAAGCTTTGATGAAGTTGAACGAAATTAAGAAGTACGTGGGTGGATAATATTCATTTATGAGTAATAAAAAAGGGTGAGCCGTCAAGAACAGCTCACCCTTTTTGGTTTTATATAAAATACATTATTGTTTGACGATTTTAATTATCTCTGAGTGATTATCCCACTCAACTGTAATGAAATAAACGCCATTTTCAAATGACTCCAAATCTAATAGAGCACTGTTGATAGCAGAATCTCTCAATAGTACATCTCCTTTCACCGATTTCAATGTGTAGATGAAGGTTCCTTCAACATTCACATTAACTTCACCCATTGTCGGGTTCGGGTAAATGTTTAATCCAAGGCTGCTCAGTTCATCAATATTCAATTGGCTATCTACACCAATTTCGATGCTTATTTCACAACCATTCTCGTCCATTACAACAACAGTATAAGTTCCACCAGAAACACCGGTTAAATCTTCAGAATCATCAAAATCTCCAGCACCGTCATTATCCCAATCAAAGCTATATGGAGCAGTACCTCCTGTCACAGTGATATCAATAGATCCATCGTCACCCATCATTTCATCTTCAGTAACAAATGTAATGTCTAAGGCTTCGTGCACAGTTACCTCAACCGATGCTGTATTCACACATCCGTTATCATCTGTGCCGGTTACTGTATAAGTTTCAGTTCCAAGAGACGGTGTAAATGCAACACCATCCTCAACACCAAGATCCCATTCATAATCTGTCGCACCTGAACCTGTTAAGATCAATTCATCTCCTTCGCAAATATCTTCGCTTGATGCATTGGCAACGACTTCTGGCAATGCATTAACAATAATATCTACTGTAGCTTCATTTTTACAGCCCGTTAATTCTTCGGTTCCTACAACTGAATATGTTAATTCTCCAGCATCCATTGGAGTATATGCCACTCCATCCACTATATCAACTGGATCGAATTCATAAGTGTCTGCACCACCAGCAGTGAAGACAATTTCTTCTCCTAAGCAAATCTCAGATATATCTGAACTTAAAGTTACTTCTGGCAATTCATTAACCAAGATATCCAGAACATAACCACAATCTCCATCTGCATCACTGGTTGCTGTATATGAAAATTCTCCAGCCGTTTCAGGTGTAAACGGTTCACCATTTATTACGCCTCCATCCCATGAGATTGAACCAGTACCTACAGCATCAACTGTGAAGGATTCGCCAAGACAAATCTCTGTTTCTGTAACCGATACGGTGAGTGCAGCACACAATTCCGTAATAATAATCTGACCATCTCCAGATCGGATGCCGTCAGTAACAACAGTAGCTGTCAAATCACCACCTGTAAATGATGTTCCTCCAGCTCCGCCGCCTCCGCCGCCTTTGTCATTTCCTGAACAACCAGTCGTGCCAGCAGAAGCTCCACCGCCTCCGCCACCGATGACGAAACCACCACCGCCTCCACCGCCTCCTGGCGTAGTCGGACAACAACATCCTTGGCCGTCACCTCCTGTTCCATCGTCTAGACCTGGAGTTCCGAGGGCATAATCACATCCAATACCTTCTGCTCCGCCAGTGCCTGAGGTTCCACCGAATCCTCCACCTCCATTCGGACTATCTGCTCCAGCGGCTCCAGCACCTCCGCCTCCAGCACCTCCAACTCCTCCAGCCCAAGCTGCTACACAACCAGTGGATCCTCCTCCACCACCGCCACCGGCAATGATGATGCGATCTCCAAGAGTTACTCCTCCACTACGCACGTCAGAGGCTCCGCCTCCATTGCCTGCTCCAATGAGACCTCCGTCTCCTCCTCCGTTATAGCCATCTTGACCTCCAACATAGATATTTAATATCTGACCAGGAGTAACTGACAATTCACCATAGGCATATCCTCCCAGTCCACCAGCTCCACCCGCTGCTCCAAGTCCTATTGCTCCCTCGGCTCCGTAACATTCAATGCTAATTTCATAAACTCCCGGAGGAACTTCATAGGTGTCAGGTGAACCTGTATAGTCATAGGTCGTTACTTGAGCATATAAAGCTCCTACTGCACCTAATATCAAGCCAAAAATGCTCAATAGTAATTTTTTCTTCATAGCTATTATTTTTAATGTTATGTCTGTTAAGTTAAACATTATTCCATAATAAAAAAGGGCTCTAAAAACTTATTTAGCACCCTTTTTAAAACAAATTGTCTTTTATATCCTACTGTTCCACCGTGTTGGCAATTTCTTTAATCACTTCCATCAATGGCTTGAGCATTTCATGTGAATCAAAACCATCAAAAGAAGCAGAGCGATAGGTGCTATCGGCAGTGGTCAACAGCACCTTTCCAAACGGCGCCGCATCCGTAGCTCTTTTATTGGTAGGTGACTTAAGATCACGGATTTCTTCGAGCTTGATGGTCTTTGCGCTGTTCTTCAGTGCTTCCCATTCCTCTGGGGTTGTTTTACGCGCTTGACGATTTGCCTCCATACGACCAGAATAAGAACTAATTACCGAATCTTTGGTAATGGTCAAAGTTCTAGAGCCCAACATGGTTGTTGACTTGTATTCGTATTGAATGATTTCTATTGTATTGCATGCCGTTAATACAGCAATTGCAGCAAATAGCATTAATAATCTTTTCATGGTTGTTGTATTACAATTATTATTCTGCAATCAGCAAAAATTTGTTTTTCTTTCCTTTGGCTAAAATTACAAATTTATCGTTGATCAAATCATCTTTTGTGAGCAAGTAGTCTTCTTTAACTTTTGCTTTATTCACCGAAACCGCATTTTGCTTAATAGCTCTGCGCGCTTCACCATTGGAAGCCATAAATCCTGTTTTGGCGCCCATGGCGTCTATAATACCCAATCCGGATTCAATTTCGCTTGCCGGAACAGATGCCTGAGGCATACCGTCCAAAGCATCCAAAATCTCTTGATCACTTAGCTTGCGGAGATCATCAATTGTAGATTGTTTTCCAAATAGAATAGCTGTTGTTGTTTTCGCTT
The DNA here is from genome assembly GCA_049611865.1 of Crocinitomicaceae bacterium. Taxonomy (GTDB): domain Bacteria; phylum Bacteroidota; class Bacteroidia; order Flavobacteriales_D; family Crocinitomicaceae; genus Crocinitomix. Next base: position 28,746 of record JBMZAY010000021.1, read on the forward strand.
TTTCTAGGCCCTCTTCGCCATGAACCATTTTGGTGACTTCCTCTGCCAAACGGTTTTGCAAAATTCTTCTACCAGGATCCTCCGCGTGCTCTGCCTCTATAGCTTCAATTTCATCTTTACTTAAGAATGTAAACGTGCGAATGTATTTGGGCGCATCTTCGTCAGTCGCATTGATCCAAAACTGATAAAATCCGTATTCAGATGTTCGATCAGTATCTAACCAAACGGCACCACTTTCTGTTTTCCCAAATTTGCTGCCATCTGCCTTCGTCATCAATGGACATGTAAAGGCAAAGCCTTCACCTCCAGCAATACGACGAATCAGTTCTGTTCCGGTTGTTATATTACCCCATTGATCGCTACCTCCCATTTGAATCTTGCAACCTTTCTCACGATAGAGATGCAAGAAATCATAACCTTGCAAAAGCTGATACGAAAACTCAGTAAAGGAAATACCAGTTTGGATACGCTTCTTCACCGAGTCCTTAGCGCTCATATAGTTAACGGTAATGTGTTTACCTACATCACGAATGAATTCGATGAACGAAAAATTCTTCATCCAATCATAATTGTTCACCAACTCAGCACCTGTTTCGCTATCCTCAAAATCGAGAAAACGTCTTAAAACACCTTCTACTCCTTTTATATTCTTAGCAAGTGTCTCTTCGTCTAACAAGTTTCTTTCATCGGATTTACCAGAAGGATCTCCGACCATTCCGGTAGCGCCTCCAACCAAAGCAATAGGCTTATGACCTGCGCGTTGCATGTGTTTTAACATCATAATCGGTATCAAAGAGCCAACGTGCAAGGAGTCTGCTGTGGGATCAAATCCACAATATCCTGTAACGATCTCTTTTTCCAATAATTCTTCTGTACCGGGCATGATGTCTTGCAACATCCCTCTCCATTTCAATTCTTCTACAAAGTTCTTAGGCATTCCAATGTTTTTTTTCAAGACGTAAAGATAGTTTTTTTTGATGGGCGCAAAAAAGGTAGGCACAAAAAACAGCAGTCCGTCTGAGGCGGACTGCCATTGTTTGATTTCGATGATTACAGAAGCTCGTTGGCCAAATTAGCTAGTTCTGAGCGTTCTCCCTTCTCAAGCTTGATATGCGCAAACAATTCATGACCTTTAAGTCGATCAATAAGATACGTTAAACCGTTACTTTCTTCGTCCATATATGGCGTGTCAATTTGTTTAATATCACCCGTAAAGACAACTTTTGTCCCTTCGCCAGCGCGTGTAATAATCGTTTTCACTTCATGCGGACTAAGATTTTGCGCTTCGTCAATAATGAACATCACATTTGATAAACTTCTACCGCGAATAAAAGCAAGTGCAGTAATGGAAAGCTCCCCTGACTCCTCCATGTCGTCCAACACTTTGTGTTTTCTTTCTCCTGGTTTAAATTGACTTTTTATGAATTTTAAATTATCCCAAAGGGGTTGCATATATGGTGATATCTTGTCTTCTGCACTTCCTGGTAAAAAACCTATATCCCTGTTGCTTAATGGGATTATTGGACGAGCTAGTATAATTTGGTTGTACAGGTTCCTTTGTTCCAAGGCGGATGCTAAAGCCAAAAGCGTTTTGCCTGTACCTGCTACACCCTGCAGACAAACCAATTTAATATTTGGATTCGTCAACGCGTCGACTGCAAAGGTTTGCTCAGCATTTCGTGGCTTGATATTGTAGACATAATTTTTTTCTACCCGCTCAATTACGTCAAGCTTTTTGTTGTAACACGCCATTATAGACTCGCTACCACCACTTTTAAGAATGTAATAACCATTGGCCGTTTTGTTATCTGTTAATACCGTATCGGCTGGAATATTACCCTTTTTATATAACTCATTGATAATTTTTGAATCGACATTTTCAATAACAGGAAACCCCTCTGAAAATTTTTCGACATCCTTCACTTTTCCTGTCTCATAATCTTCGGACAAAAGTCCAATCCCCTTTGCTTTTAAGCGGAGATTTATATCCTTAGTTACAAGTACAACAGAACGGTCCTTATTGGTATCTGCTAATGTAATGGCAGAGTTAATAATCTTGTGATCATTTTTCCCTTGACCGTAAATGGCTTCAGCATCTCTTCCGTTTACCAAATTGGCCATAACCACTCGCAACTTGCCTTTTCCTTTTCCTAAACTGACCCAATCATTCAGACCCTTTTCGGATAGTTTATCTAATGTACGTATGATTTCTCTGGCCTGATAATTCTTGGAATCGTTACCAACTTTAAAATTATCCAATTCTTCGAGGACGGTGATTGGAATTGCAACGTCGTGCGTTTTAAAATTAAAAATTGCACCGTGGTCAAATAAAAGTACTGAAGTGTCTAGTACAAAGATTTTCTTCGTGGATTTTTTCGCCATATCTGGAATTTGCTTTCTTGAATATAACTTTAATTCCTTCGGTTCTCACGAAATGACAACCAGAGTTATTAACGCTTTTTTCTTAACTAAAAAGTCTTGAATCTCATTCTAAATACGTTAGCAAAAACCGATAATATTGGATTAATTTTGACTTAACAATTTGATCATAAACAAATTAAAAAAATAAAAAAGCCCTGTTTCCGTCTGAGACGGAAACAGGGCTCGTATATTTAATGAACTGTTACTTAGTTCTTCATGACTTTAACTGTTCTAGATAGTTCACCTGATTTTACAACCACAAAGTAAACACCTGATTCAACTGTATCGAGATTTAACTGTAGTAAATCTGTACCTACTACATTACTTAAAATACGTCCATTCAAATCAATTACTTGAGCTGTAAACTGACCAGAACATGACACAGTTAATAAACCGTCTGTTGGATTTGGATATACGGCAACTTCTGATGCAGTGTCTTCTGCTATACTTACCATTGTTTCACCAACCTCTGCATCAGCTGTCATTTGACAACCAGCCTCATCTTCCACAACTAATGTATATGTTCCAGGAGCAAGATCAGTTAAATCTTCAGTATCATCGAAATCTCCTGTTCCATCATTATCCCAATCGTAAATATAATCAGGCCATCCACCCGCAACCGTTGCGTCGATAGCACCACCAGCTCCTTCAAATGCGGTTGTGATGGTATAATCAATCGTAATTGGTTCAAGTAGAGTTACCTCAACTTCATCAGAGCAAGAGAAACCATCGTACTGGACATACATATAACTCATCAAGTTAGCTCTCCAGTTGTCTCCTTGAGGAGATGGGCTATGGTAATTACTTGTCGTCATTCCTCCCATCATCACTAAACCTTCACCCCAAGCTTTTTCACAAAGCACTATATTTGTCGGGTCACCTGAGTTTACCAATACATTTGTAAAGCCAGTTCCTGTAATGTGTGCATGGCTATAAGAACTTCCTATCATTGTAGAAGCCGTAGGTGTTAATGGTCCGAGTTTACCAATACATTTGTAAAGCCAGTTCCTGTAATGTGTGCATGGCTATAAGAACTTCCTATCATTGTAGAAGCCGTAGGTGTTAATGGTCCGAGATATGCAGGATGCGTTAAATCAACAACATTCACAGATGAGGAAGCATCAGCATATACTAGCGTTGAACCATCAAATCCAAAATCAATATCTCCTCCTTCGTTTGGTGCCGAATTTAGCAATAAGCTACCGCCTGAATGTACCCAAGCTTCGATTAACTCCATATTATCCTCCAAAAATACGGCCAACTCTTCAGCACCATTATCACTACCATCTATAAAAACAAATCCTGTTGTATAACGGAATACCTCAGCCGGATCAACATCTTCAATAAGACCTAAAGACCATGCACCTGTTCCGAAAGCAGCATCCATTGCGTTTGAATTACTCGGTGATCCCCAAGGATCTCCAGCAGCAGCACGCAAGTAATATCTACTTTTAACATTTGCCACATACGTAACAATGTTCGCTCTCCAGTTATCTCCTTGCGGTGATGGACTGTGGAAGTTGCTTGTCGTCATTCCTCCCATCATAACCCATCCTGCACCCCATGGCTTTTCACAAAGCACAATATTTGTAGGGTCTGAAGAATTTACCAGTACGCTAGAATAACCTGTTCCTGTGATGTGAGCGTGGCTATAACTAGAACCTGTCATAGTCGCTGCTGTTGGCGTTAAAGGACCAAGATAAGCAGGGTGAAAAGTATTTACAACATCTACTGATCCAGAAGGACTATCGTATTCTAAACTTGTTCCACCGAATCCAAAATTCATATCACCTCCTTCGTTAGGAGCTGCATTCATCAATAAATGACCACCAGCTTCAACCCAATCTTCGATTGCCGTGATGTGTAAAGCTAAAAAAGCATCCAATTCAACAGCTCCGTTGTCACTGCCATCAATGAATACAAACTTTGTTGTTTCAGAAAATACTTCTGCCACATCTACTGTTTCAAATTCACCTAGCGTCCATTCTTCAGGTCCGAAAGCGGCATCCATTGCATCTGTGTTGCTTGAAGAACTCCATGGTTCCCCAGCAGCCGCTCTTAAATAATATTTGTCACCTGTTCCGTCTGTATCATAGGTAATTGTATAATCGCCCGGTCCAGCAGCAACAGGATCAAATTGATCTCCAGTTACTCCAGTACCAGAAAATATACCACCCACTGGTGTACCCATCATGGTAACCGCTGCGTCGTCTGCACAGTATACGGAATCAAGTCCAGACAACTCACATTGTCCGAAAGCCCATCCTCCAGCGAGTAAAACCGCACTGAGCAATGAGCGTTTTAAAAAGTTTGTTTTTTTCATAGCTATTGTTTAAGTATTAATTAATGTCGCAAATACGAGACTTTGAACATTTCAATAGTCGCTTTTCTCAGGAATAGGCCTGTTTATTTTATCAACAGCATCATCTTGCGTAGGGCTACCTTCCCACAACAAAATTACCATGTCAACTGTATATAAAATAAGATAAATGTCAGTTTTGGTGAGATTTTAATAAAAAAGCCCTTCGCAAATGCGAAGGGCTTTTTTTATATTATTTCTAATTTCTATAAGACTACTGCTTCACAACTTTAGCAGTTGTTACTTTTTCATCAACAATGATATTGATCATATAAGTACCTGCTGCCAATTCTGCAACCGTAATTTCTTCTTGATCAACCGCATTGCCTTTTAATACGATTTCACCTGTAATGGTTGTTAATTCGTAGTTGAATGGTCCAGCGTAAACAATAGTTATGTTGTCAACTGCAGGTGAAGGGTAAACTTGAAGTTCAGTTCCTTCTAAATCTTCAACTCCAATGAAGCTCATGATTGTAAAGATTGAATCTGCATCTGCACAAATTCCTTCTTCTACACCTAAGTCATTTACAGTTACCATGTAAGAACCTTCTGACAATCCAGAAACATCTTCAGTTGTTGGTCCGTGCGACCACGTATAAGCAAAAGGTCCTGATCCACCCGTAATGGTTAGGTCAATTGACGCACCGAATGCCTCGTACTCATCTGTAACAACTGCATTAATCATTAACGTTCCAATACCCGTAACAACCATTTCGTCTGTTCCCTCACATCCGAATTCGTTTGTACCTGTAACGGTATAAGTTGTTTCGTCTTCTGTCATTACTGTGAAAGGCTCACCGTCTGTTACTGCAGGATCCCATGAGTAAGTTGCCGCTCCCGATCCAGATAGTGTTAATTCTTCACCAACACATTGGGCTTGATCCAAACCAGCATCAACAATTGGAGTTGGGTGAACAACAATTGAGACCATATCCGTTCCCAAACATCCTGCATCAGAAATACCTGTTACAATGTGTGAGTATGTACCTGCTACTTCAGGTGTATTTGGCTCTCCATCAACAATATCACCTCCCCAATAAAAATCATCAGCTCCAGAAGCAGTCACTGTGTAAGATTCACCAACACAAATTTCTTCAACATCAGCAGATGCTACAACATCTGGTGAAACTTCATCCAATACTTCAACATCTTGAGATGCAGTACACGGAGGAAAGTCAACTAATTCATCTAGATATACCATAATGTTTGCTCTCCAGTTCTCTGCGTGAGGATCAGGATTGTGGTAATTTGCAGTTGTCATTCCACCGACTAATACGTGACCTAGTCCCCATTCCTTTTCACATAGAGCAACACTTCCAGAACCTGTAAGAATGGTTGTATAACCAGTTCCTAAAACTCGTGCGTGACAATAAGAAGAACCTGTCATTGTAGAAGAAGTTGGCGTGTTGGGACCGACATAAATTGGATGTGCCAAATCAGCAACTGTAACTGTTGACATAAAGAATGAATAGTCAATGACTGTTCCGTCGAATCCAACATTAATATCCCCACCTTCGTTAGGAGCAGAGTTCATCAAAATACAGCCTCCAGCAGCAACCCAATCTTCTATCGTTGATAAGTTAGCTGCTAAGAATGAAGCCATTTCTGTAGCGTTATCATCACTACCATCCATGAAAATCATAGAAGTTTCTCCTGAGAAAACTTCATCAATATCCAATGTTTCGAAGTATACTTCTTCCCATTCTCCTGAACCGAAGGCAGTATTCATTGCTGCAGCGTTTGATGTGCTACTCCATGGGTTACCAACAGTAGAATGCAAATAATATCTGTTCCCTCCAGGGATATATTCATAATCAATGGTATGCGTTCCTACACCAGCAACTTCTGGATAAAAAATGCCATCAATAACACCTGGACCTGAGAAAGTTCCTCCAGGAGGTGTAGCCGTTAAAACTACAGGATCTGCATCCAAACAATAAACATCGGCCAATGACACAATTGAACATTGTGCGCTAGCACTCTGAGAAACACCAAGGGAAAGCCCTAAAATGGTGAGCGCCATTAAATTAAAATTGTAAAATCTTTTCATATAAACAAGAATAAGTGGTTATGTCAATTCGCCAAATATATATAAATAAAACGTAAAAAGCTACCCGAATACTCGAGTAGCTTTTTATTGTAAAGTATTTTACTAACGATCTTATTGCTTCACAACCTTAGCAGTTGTTACTTTTTCATCAACAATGATATTGATCATATAAGTACCTGCTGCCAATTCTGCAACCGTAATTTCTTCTTGATCAACCGCATTGCCTTTTAATACGATTTCACCTGTAATGGTTGTTAATTCGTAGTTGAATGGTCCAGCGTAAACAATAGTTATGTTGTCAACTGCAGGTGAAGGGTAAACTTGAAGTTCAGTTCCTTCTAAATCTTCAACTCCAATGAAGCTCATGATTGTAAAGATTGAATCTGCATCTGCACAAATTCCTTCTTCTACACCTAAGTCATTTACAGTTACCATGTAAGAACCTTCTGACAATCCAGAAACATCTTCAGTTGTTGGTCCGTGCGACCACGTATAAGCAAAAGGTCCTGATCCACCCGTAATGGTTAGGTCAATTGACGCACCGAATGCCTCGTACTCATCTGTAACAACTGCATTAATCATTAACGTTCCAATACCCGTAACAACCATTTCGTCTGTTCCCTCACATCCGAATTCGTTTGTACCTGTAACGGTATAAGTTGTTTCGTCTTCTGTCATTACTGTGAAAGGCTCACCGTCTGTTACTGCAGGATCCCATGAGTAAGTTGCCGCTCCCGATCCAGATAGTGTTAATTCTTCACCAACACATTGGGCTTGATCCAAACCAGCATCAACAATTGGAGTTGGGTGAACAACAATTGAGACCATATCCGTTCCCAAACATCCTGCATCAGAAATACCTGTTACAATGTGTGAGTATGTACCTGCTACTTCAGGTGTATTTGGCTCTCCATCAACAATATCACCTCCCCAATAAAAATCATCAGCTCCAGAAGCAGTCACTGTGTAAGATTCACCAACACAAATTTCTTCAACATCAGCAGATGCTACAACATCTGGTGAAACTTCATCCAATACTTCAACATCTTGAGATGCAGTACACGGAGGAAAGTCAACTAATTCATCTAGATATACCATAATGTTTGCTCTCCAGTTCTCTGCGTGAGGATCAGGATTGTGGTAATTTGCAGTTGTCATTCCACCGACTAATACGTGACCTAGTCCCCATTCCTTTTCACATAGAGCAACACTTCCAGAACCTGTAAGAATGGTTGTATAACCAGTTCCTAAAACTCGTGCGTGACAATAAGAAGAACCTGTCATTGTAGAAGAAGTTGGCGTGTTGGGACCGACATAAATTGGATGTGCCAAATCAGCAACTGTAACTGTTGACATAAAGAATGAATAGTCAATGACTGTTCCGTCGAATCCAACATTAATATCCCCACCTTCGTTAGGAGCAGAGTTCATCAAAATACAGCCTCCAGCAGCAACCCAATCTTCTATCGTTGATAAGTTAGCTGCTAAGAATGAAGCCATTTCTGTAGCGTTATCATCACTACCATCCATGAAAATCATAGAAGTTTCTCCTGAGAAAACTTCATCAATATCCAATGTTTCGAAGTATACTTCTTCCCATTCTCCTGAACCGAAGGCAGTATTCATTGCTGCAGCGTTTGATGTGCTACTCCATGGGTTACCAACAGTAGAATGCAAATAATATCTGTTCCCTCCAGGGATATATTCATAATCAATGGTATGCGTTCCTACACCAGCAACTTCTGGATAAAAAATGCCATCAATAACACCTGGACCTGAGAAAGTTCCTCCAGGAGGTGTAGCCGTTAAAACTACAGGATCTGCATCCAAACAATAAACATCGGCCAATGACACAATTGAACATTGTGCTTGTGTTTGATTAGTAATCGCTAATCCCACAAAAGCGATGGACATTAGCGCTAATTTTTTGTAAAGTGATTTCATGTATTTAAGATGTTAGTTAAATTGCTGTCCAAAGATAGACAATATTCGACTAACAGTCAACACGCAAACAAAAAAATGTAATAACCTGTGTTAAAACGATTAATTCCTGCGATCAAGCCCCCACATCATCTTGTTTCGAATGGTGTTTAAGAAGTTCTGATTCTGGGTTTGAATGACGTTCAATTCAAACTCCGCACGCTTGATTATCAGCTCGGTAGAAGAGTCTATAGTGACTGATCGTGAATCCAAAGAACAAAGATGCTCTCTACCACGACCTTCTATTTTCAAACGAATGGTTCGATCATCAGGAACCACGACTGGACGAACGTTTAAATTATGAGGAGCAATAGGAGTGATCACGTAATCTTTAGCGCCCGGCACCATAATAGGACCTCCGCAACTTAAGGAGTAGGCCGTTGAACCGGTTGGTGTAGCAACAATTAACCCGTCTGCCCAGTAGCTATTTAAATAAAGGTCGCCAATATAGGTATGAATCGTAATCATTGATGAACTGTCTTTCTTATGCACCGTTAATTCATTCAGTGCAAAATTATCTTCCCCAAAAAGACCTTCTTCTGTTTGTAGGTTCAGCAATGATCGCGTTTGCAAACGGTAATTACCGTCCTTGATATCGTTTAAAACTTCAACGATGTTTTCCTTATAGGTAGACGCTAAGAAACCAAGTCGCCCGGTATTCACACCAAGAATCGGAATTCCAGTGTCACGAACGATATTAATTGTTTCCAGAAATGTTCCGTCTCCACCGATACTGATCAAAACATCAACTTTATCTTTGATGTCATGGTATTTATTAAAAACAGCTTCGTTGTTGGCAAGGTTTATCCGTGGAGCTAAATAAGATCTAAAGGGTTGATAAATGACTATTTCCCACCCAAACGATTCAAGCGTATCGAATAGTTCTTGAATATTTGAAATAAAAGAATCGTCGAATGACCTTCCGTAAATTCCGATTTTCATAATGGATGGGTTTAGTTTTGACGACTAAATGTTCAAATAATTCATTAGTTCATCATAACGTCTTTTGAGATCATTATGAAAACTGCCTTTGGCAAAACTCGCTTTTATGACATAATCATAGCGATTGAATGTATGGATAATTCGATCTAAATCAGTCGTATTTATTTTAATTGTAACCTCAATCTCTGTAGAGTCTGGAGCGGAAGTTATGTAGGAACTTAAAATCTTTGCATTGTTTTCTTCAACGATACGCGCAATTTCAGTCAAACTATAGTCATGCATATTCATGACAAGCACTAAAATCCCGCCAGGTTCTTTGATCGAAATGACCGAAGTAATTTGAGACACCAAAAACAATACATCCGTGCATCCTATGTACTCGTTATTCTCATCCAATACAGGAACAACTGTGATGTTTGCGTCGGAAATCGTTTTCATTACTTCATAAACATGCCGATTTCCGTACACAAAAGGCTTGGGTAAATTGAGAAAACATTCATCCAGCCGCAAAGTCGGGTCAGGCATATCATAGACATCGTCCTCAGAAATGAGACCAATGTATTGATTACCGCTCACCACGGGTAGGTGACTCACACGAAATTCATTCATCCAATTCAACGCCTTTTCACCCGTTTCATTGAACTTCAATGGTGGAATCATTTCCGATATTAACTCTTCTGCGCGCATGTAAGATTTATAATCCTATAATTTCGTGCTAAATTAAGGAATTATTGTACCATCCTTTGTAATTTTGTCAAAAAATAAATTCGGTGAAATTATGCCAACAAAATTAAGCGTTAACGTTAACAAAATCGCGACTTTGAGAAATGCCCGAGGTGGAAACCTACCAAACCTTGTTCAAGTTGCTAAGGATTGTGAGCAATTCGGCGCAGATGGCATTACAATTCATCCAAGACCTGACAAAAGGCACATCACAGAAAAAGACGTATATGATTTAGCAGGAATAGTGCAAACGGAGTATAATATTGAAGGCTATCCAAATGAACGTTTCATGCAATTCATGAAGGACGTAAAACCGACTCAGGCTACTCTTGTTCCGGATGGACCCAATGTACTCACTTCATCAGCAGGTTGGGATACAGTTACCCATTTTGATTTCTTGTCGGATATAGTGAGACAGATTAAAGATTTAGGGATCCGGGTTTCTATTTTTGTGGGCACCGATGAACGCATCCTTGAGCATGCCAAAAAAGTGGGTGCTGATCGCATAGAGTTTTACACTGGACCATACGCAGATCATTATGCTACAAATAGAGAAGAGGCCATCGAACCGTACATTAAAGCCGCTCAAGTGGCTGACAAAATTGGACTTGGAATCAACGCTGGTCACGATTTAAACCTTGACAACCTGGCATATTTCAAGCAGAACATTCCGTCACTGCTGGAGGTTTCTATAGGACACGCATTAGTCTCCGATGCACTTTATTTTGGTTTAGAAAATACAGTGCGAATGTATCATAAAGAACTTGCTGATGTGTAAATCAATTATTAAAGTTTTATAAATGAAACTACATTATCGTGAAATAGGGGCCGGAGAACCACTAATCATCTTGCATGGACTTTTTGGATCTTCAGACAATTGGCAGACGCTAGGGAAACGATTTGCAGAAGACTTTAAGGTTTATTTTGTTGATCAACGCAATCATGGACACTCACCCCATTCGGATCAGTTTAATTACGAATTAATGGCTACTGACCTTGCTGAATTAATTGATGATCTTGGCTATGAAAAAGTGAACGTAATTGGTCATTCCATGGGCGGTAAAACTGTTATTGAATTTGCAAAAAATCACCCTGAACGTATTAACAAAATGGTGGTCGCTGACATTTCACACAAGCAATATCCGATGCATCATGAAACCATTTTGGAAGGGCTGAATGCACTGGATTTAAACACTATAAAATCGAGAGGCGCTGCAGACAAGGCATTAGCGGCTTACATTCCAGAATGGGGAGTAAGACAGTTTTTATTAAAGAATCTCTATTGGGTCGAAAAAGGGAAATTAGGTTGGCGCATTAACCTGCCTGTTTTGACTCAAACCATACATCAAATTATTGAAGAGATCACTTTTGATGAAATTGATTGTGATACACTTTTTATGCGTGGTGGAAAGTCGAATTATATATTAGCATCCGACTTTGATATGATTTACGAGAAGTTTCCTAATGGTCATATACATACCATTGAGGAATCAGGACATTGGATTCATGCCGAAGCGCCAGAAGAATTTTATAATACGGTATTGACCTTTTTGAAAGGTGCCTAAACGAAGGCTATAAAATTCTATCCTTTACGCGCTTGGCGATTATTTCTGACTGGCTGTTTCCAACCACAATTTTACCTTCCCCTGTTGAGGAAAAGTAAAGGTTAAAGATCAACTCACCCTCTTTTTCAAGATAAAATGAGATTTCACTTAAGCCCCCTAAAGAACCTCTTCGAAAAGTAATTTGATATCCATCAGATTCAAGATCTAAAAACTCCACTTGAGCCCCGTTATCTAGTGTTTCCATTTTAAGTGGCTTATCTGCAAACAGAACCGTTTTACCCCTTGTGAGGTCATAACACAATGCACTTAGATCATCCAATAAAACTTTTGCATCATTGAGGGAGTTACGGACTTTTTCGGATAATTCGAGTATCTCTTCTTCGTAGTTTTCTTCTTCACTTTCTTCTTCAACCATCTCTAGTTCATCAACATGCACAACTTCTTCCTTGTCGATTTCTGGTTTCTCTGAAACATTATTATCAATTTCCTTTTCGCGTAATTCCTCCAAGGATTTATTCATGTCCTGGTGTGCCTCGTAGGAAAAATCTCTTTCGAAATTATCAATCAATTCAGACTTGGCTAAATCTTCACCTTCGCAATTTAATTTCACTCTCAAATCAATTGGTTGATCATCACGCACTGAATGAAAGACGGAGGCTATCGTTTTACCATCTTCAAGGAGATCAAACTGACCATTTACAATTTTATTATCTCGTAATTGTGCTTTAAACAGAGCCTCAAAAAAGCCTTCGCTTACCTTGAGTTGACAAGTTGTATAATCATCGTTATATGTCAGGTCATCTGCTGAAACAAGTGGTGCTTCAGCAACTGATATTAGAACCGCTAAATCATTCATCTCTTTCAGGAAAAGAGCAAGATCGCTGGCCTTTACCGGATCAATATCATTAATTACAAAATGTTTCATGCATTTAGTTTTTCTGTACCAATATGAAATAAGGCATCTCCTCTGTTGATTACCGGGTTATTATTGTGTCCGAATATGTAACCACCTTTTTTGGCGATAACCTTGGATTTATATGTGTTATAAGGATCGGTGATTTTAGCCAAAATATCTCCCTTTTCAACATAATCTCCTGACCTCTTATACAAATTGATTAATCCTGACCTATTAGCCCGAATCCAGTACCGATCAACAATTAGACGTGATTCTTGCTTTTCATTCGGTTTGTCAGTTGACATTTCTTGTGCCACTAGCACATTTTGGATAGACCGCAAACCTTGGTTAATGGAATTTTCATCCATACGAAGCGATTCTCCTCCTTCAAACACCACAACCGGTATCCCTTTATTATGAGCTGTTTTTCTGAGGGATTTTGATATCAACCCCGATTGAATGGTAAATGGTAGATTCATGTCGGCCGCTAGCTGGGCACTTACCTCATCCCCATCGTAATACCTCGCTTGAGGATAATTAAAAACGCTATTTCCTCCGGTATGAAAATCGAGTGAAAAAGTCGCAAGAGGCAAAATTTCATTGGTAAACTTATAGGCTACTCGTGATGCTAATGAACCCGACTTTGTCCCTGGAAAACTTCGATTCACGTCTTTGCCATCTGGTAATCCTCTTGAAAAGTTAATAAAACCATAAACATTCAAAAGCGGAACTGCTATGACTGAGCCCGATGATAAGTTATTAAACATCTTACTTTTTATGGCCCTTCTCACAATCTCAATTCCATTGATTTCATCACCATGAACCCCTCCTACTACCAGCATTACAGGGCCAGGTTGTTTGCTCCTAAAAACATGTGCATGCAAGTTGATTTCTGTACCTGAGGGTAAGTTTGCAACCGGTATTTTAACTAAGGCATTCTGGCCTTTTTTTATGGAAGTATCGTATAAAATCATTTAAAATTTTCTTCTATGTATCGTATAATTTCTTCTGCAATTTCAACTTTTGTTGTGCCTTCAATTCCTTCTAATCCAGGGGATGAATTGACTTCAATGATCATTGCGCCATTTTTTGATCGCAAAATGTCAACACCAGCCACTTTTAAACCCAAAATTTTAACTGCTCGAATGGCCATTTCCCTTTCTTCCTCTGACAACACTATTTTTTCACCTTTACCTCCCCGATGAATGTTTGATCGAAAATCTCCTTGGGCTGCAATTCGCATCATAGCGGCTACAACTCGATCTCCTACCACAAAAGCACGTACATCTTTTCCGCTGAACTCAGCTATGAATTTTTGAAGCAAAATCTTTTTTCGAGAAGATCCGTATTTATTAAAAATCTCATGTGCCTCAAATTCATCATGAATTAAATGGACCCCTTCTCCTTGGGTGCCCTCAAGTAATTTAATGATAAAAGGATAGCCCAATTTTCGCTCTACTAATTTTTCGGCATGGTGTAAATCGTTGGAAAAATAGGTTACCGGTATCGGGATATTCGCAGCGGACAACAACTGTAAACAGCGGAATTTATCTCTTGAATTAAGAATGCCATTGACACCATTCAAAACGGGGACGCCCATTTCTTGAAAATGTCTAAGTACAGTAGTTCCGTATGCCGTGGCTGAACTACCTATTCTTGGGATAACAAGATCAGGTTTTAGGAGTATCTCATTATTGTAAATCACCTTATAATCATTTCCATCGATTAATAAGTCGCACTCCATATGATCTAAAATGCGGACATTGTGCCTATTCTTTAGAGCAGCTCTATAAATTCTGGATGTTGAGTATAACCTCGCTCCTCTAGACAGGATGTAGATTAACATGCGGCTTAGAAAAAGTGATCATTTGGCTAACGCACCTTGCGTTGCCTATTGCTAAAAATACGCTTTTTTTTGAACTAAGAAACGACGACGGGAGAATCCAATGAATTACTCTCATTCAGGGCTTTATCAATCAATTTGATGGAATAACGTATCGTGTCCGAATTTTCTGAAAACGTGTTCTTATAGTTAATCATAATCACCTCGATTGTTCCTTTTATACCTTTAGCTTTACCTTTCACTTCAATGGGTTGAATGCGGTATTGGAAAACAACGGGATCACCTTCGATGTCGGTACCCAGAACCCAGCCTTCTACATCGTCTTTTTCAAAATAATCAATATGTAGATTGTAATGATAATATGAATCCGGATTAAATGGGGCAAGTGTATCATTTGGTAATAATCCAATATCTCCATCGCCATCCGTAAAATCAAAAGCGAGTTGTGCCGAGTCACCAACAAAGGTAAACACAGGATTGGAAATAATTGGTTCAGGCGGATATTCTTCGTTTTTAAAACAAGCAGATAGCCCGATCGAAATGATCAGTACCGTCAAAATAAAGTTTACTTTTGTTTTCATTATCTGCCTTTTCAGAACCGGTAAGCTAAGTTATTAATTATTTCAGTGAACGCATACGATCAACATAAATTACCTTTTGATCCGAATAAAATATTTGAGATTAAGACTGAAGCTGATTTTAACGAGATGGCTTTAAAGAGCTTTCAATATCAATATGCCAAAAATAAGATCTATAGACGATACTGCGAGCTCCTATCCGTTGAACTGAGTGATATTCATGATTACCATTCCATCCCCTTCCTTCCGATTTCCTTTTTTAAATCGCATGATGTAAAAACATTCAACGATTCAGCTCAGGTTATATTTAAGAGCAGTGGAACAACAGGTATGCAACGAAGCGAACATCACTTGAAGGATGTAGGCATTTATAAATCTTCCTTTCTGAAAGGGTTTAACCATTTTTATGGTCCAGTAGAAGATTATGTCATTCTAGGATTATTACCCTCATACATCGAGCAAGGATCGTCTTCTCTGGTTTATATGGTCGATCATTTGATAAGGGCTTCGAAACATGAAGAAAGTGGTTTTTTCTTACACAATTTTGAGGATCTCAATGCCATTTTAGAAGCAACTAGGGATAAAAAAGTAATGCTTATTGCTGTGGCCTATGCATTATTGGATTTTGGAGAGGCCTTTCGTCCAACTCACCCTAACCTGATTGTTATGGAAACTGGCGGCATGAAAGGGCGAAGGAAAGAGCTAATAAAAGCAGATCTGCACAGACTCTTACGGGAATTGTATCCAAATACCGAAATTCATTCGGAGTATGGCATGACGGAATTATTGTCACAATCATACAGTAAAGGTCTTAAATTTCAAACACCTCCTTGGATGAAAATAATTACACGTTCATATTCTGACCCTTTCGAATTGATCGAGGGGAAAACCGGAGGTTTGAATATTATTGATCTAGCCAATATCCACAGTTGTTCTTTTATCGCCACGCAAGATCTCGGAAAAGTATTTGATTCGCATTTCGAAGTTGTCGGGCGTTTCGATCAAGCTGACATTAGAGGCTGCAATTTGCTGGTTCAATAAACACATTTAACATTTTTTTAGCATTGAAAAACTTGCGTAATCTAAATTTTCTATTACCTTTGAGTATGTTTTTTCATGGAAACATAGTTTTTTGAGGTGAAAACACCAGTCTTTTTAGAGGCTGGTGTTTTTAGTTATAATCATTTTTTTTCTAGCATTTTTTAATGAAACTATTCAATCGCGAACTCAGTTGGCTCTCCTTTAACGAGCGGGTTTTGCAGGAATCATTAGATACCTCCAATCCATTGGTCGAACGTGTACGATTCCTTGGGATTTATTCGAATAATATGGATGAGTTTTATCGTGTCCGTGTAGCTTCAGTTAAACGACTGATAAGTATCGAAAAAAGCAAAGTTGAGGGATTTGCTGGTGGACCAAAAGCATTGCTTGAAGAGATCAAACGTATTGTCTTAGATCAGCAATTGATGTTTGAATTGTCATATAAAAAATTGCTGCATGAATTAAAGGAACAACGCATCTTAAAAACAGATGAAAACCATTTGAAATCAAATGAAGCAGCGTTTGTAGAATCCTACTTCCGTGAAAAGATTCGACCGCATATCGTACCGATTATGTTGTCATCGAAACGGCCCTTTCCCCAATTAAAAGATGGAGGAAATTACTTGGCTGTGAAAATGACCAATTTTGAAAAGTCAAAAATAAAGTACGCATTAATTGAGATTCCTCAGACCTCTGATCGGTTTGTAATTTTGCCATCGAATTCTGATCACATGCGAAAGTTAATTCTCATCGATGACATCATTCGATTTAACTTGCCTGAGATCTTTTCAATCTTTAACTATGACGCCATTACTGCGAATTCATTCAAGATTACTCGAGATGCAGAATTGGATGTCGATGATGATATTTCAAAGAGTTATTTAGAAAAAATGGCTGAAAGCGTAGAGATGAGGAAAACTGGACAAACTGTTCGTTTTGTTTATGATTCTGCAATGCCTATTGATCAGCTTCAATACTTGATGGATGCTCTGCAATTGAAACCGGGTGAAAACATCATTCCGGGAGGAACCTATCACAATTTCCGTGACTTTATGGGATTTCCCGATTTTGGAAAAGCTTCATTGACCTATAAAAAGCGTAAACCTGCGCAACATCCAGAACTTATTCATGAAAAAGGACCATTGATAAAAACCATCCTGAACAAGGATATATTACTAACCTATCCTTTTCAGACTTTTCAGCATATTATTGATGTTCTTCGCGAGGCTGCGATAGATCCTAAGGTAGTAGCTATCAAAATCAACCTCTATCGAGTAGCATCGAATTCTCAAATAATTAATGCTTTAATTAGTGCAGCTCAAAACGGTGTAAAAGTAACCGTGATCATCGAACTCAAAGCCCGATTTGATGAAAAGAATAATATCGACTGGTCAAATTACCTTGAAGACAATGGCGTTAATGTTTTGTTTGGTGTTCAAAACCTCAAGGTACATTCAAAGCTATTTTTAATCAAACGAAAAAGCGGCAACAAGACTCAACTCATTGCGCATGTCGGAACGGGTAACTTTCATGAAAAAACCGCAAATATTTATACCGATTGTTCATTACTTACTGCAGACAAGGCCATAACACGAGAGGTTGAAAAAGTGTTCCGAATCTTCAAGAATAATTTCGACAGGAGTATGTTTAGGGAGTTGCTTGTTTCTCCATTCAACATTCGTCGGAAAATTAATGCTCTTATAGATCGGGAGATAAAACATGCTCAAAACGGAGAAAAAGGACATATCATCATCAAGCTAAACAACTTGGTTGATGGAAAAATAATCAAAAAGCTGTATGAAGCCTCCAATGCTGGGGTGAAAATTGAATGCATCATAAGAGGTATTTGCGCACTTGTACCTGGAATAAAAAATCAGAGTGAGAATATCACGGTAAGAAGCATTGTAGGACAGTATTTAGAACACACACGTATTTTATGGTTCAACAATATGGGTGATGAGGCTTATTACATTTCATCTGCCGATTGGATGACGAGAAACTTGGACAGAAGAATTGAAGTAACGGCCCCAGTCTATGATCCAGATTTACAAAAAGATTTGAAATTCATGCTAGACGCGTGTTTAAAGGATAACCAGAAAGCACGAATCATTGACATTGAGCAGAAAAACAAGAATGTAAAATCAGACTTAAAAGAAAAATTCAATTCTCAGGACGTAATTTATTCCTATTTTAAAGCCAAAGCAAAAGCGATAAAAAAGGAATGAAATACGGTGCAATCGATATAGGAACCAATGCCGCTCGACTCTTAATAGGAGAAGTTGTTCATGAGGGCGGGTCATCATTTGTGAAAAAGATTTCATATACGCGAATTCCACTGCGTTTGGGTATGGAAGTTTTTGAAAACGGAAAACTCTCAAAGAAAAAAACTGAAGAATTTCGTAAATCAATTAAAGCTTTTCGATTAATTGCGGATGTATTTGAAGTCGCTGCACTAAGAGCCTGTGCAACATCGGCTATGCGAGAAGCTGAAAACGGACTTGCCGTTCAGAAACTCATAAAAGAGGATACGGGCGTAAATATTGAAATTATTGACGGTGATGAGGAGGCCCGGATCATATTTTCATCCTTCTTGCAAATCGATTATGATCTGAGTCAACCATTTATTGTTATAGACGTTGGTGGAGGTAGTACTGAGATCTCGATTTTCTATGATGGCGAGCGCACCCGTTCAAAGTCTTTTAAAATTGGAACAATCCGATTGCTTAAAGGCAAAGTTTCAGATGGCATTTGGGACAAAATCAATGACTGGCTCGAAGATAACATCCATAAAAAGCGTGAATATTTAGTTTTCGCAACAGGCGGTAACATTAACAAAGCTCATAAACTACTAGGGAAAACCGGTAACGAACCGATTCGTGTAAAAGAATTGAAAAAGTTAAACGACAAATTGCGTGGTATGAGTCTTAGTCAGCGTATCTCAAAATATCAATTAAAACCCGATCGTGCTGATGTATTGGTGCCTGCAACAAGCATCTATTTGAAGATCGCCAAGCAAATCGATTGCAAAGAAATGTTTGTTCCAAAGATCGGATTGTCTGATGGGATGATTCAATTGATGGATATTGAGCATAAAAATGTTGCAAAACCGGACAAGAAATAAAATCTCAAAAGCCTTATTCCAAGAGGATTATCGAGAGGGTTAATCAAAAATGAGAAAATCTTTTTTTCTCCCTTTTAAAATTTAACAAATAGTACTATATTTGTCGCCCGCTATGCAAAACGTTGTATGGTTTGAAATTGACAAAACGCGAGAGTAGCTCAGCTGGTAGAGCACGACCTTGCCAAGGTCGGGGTCGCGGGTTCGAATCCCGTCTCCCGCTCTAATTTTTCAGGTTATCGAATCTGAATGTCAATTAAAAAATTGTTGCTCGAGTGGTGGAATTGGTAGACACGCAAGACTTAAAATCTTGTGTCCATTAGGACGTGCGGGTTCAAGTCCCGCCTCGAGTACTTGTAAAAAACCCTAATCAGTTTATTATTAATTGATTAGGGTTTTTTCTTTTGTGCTTTGTTAGTACATTTGTTAGTGCATCTTTAAAAAACGTCATTTTTCACCCAAAATTATACTCTGCACTAATTAAAACAACTCAAAATTCAGTTGTTAAAATTAGATTAGTAGGGAAGTACAAACATGACTATGCATTAACTGATGGAGTTAAATCAGCACTTGTAAAGACGGTTAAAAAGTACCTTGAGTTGAATTCCTAAAACGAATTTTCTCGCGTACGTGCGCGTACTTGATACATTAGCACAAAGTGGAACACCGCCCAAAGCAAAAAATGGCTCAATCGCAATAATAAAGGGCGAGGGAACTCAAATCGAAAACAACAAATCTTTACCTCAGCGAGCAAAACGAAAGACCATCTCACGTGCAATGATTCTTTCACTGGTTGATGTTGCGAAAAGTGAAAATGATGATGAATGGGTGCAGCGGTACTGGAACACTTATCAGGTTCTGTCGCATTAATTATTTTTCAAATGTTGTTCAGTAGATTTTCACTTTCTTCAAAAAGTTAAATCACTAATAAACAAAGATATAGGTTTTTCAATTTTTATCAAAAATGACAAAAATCATGAGGTTTTAGTTTAATGCGACAGAATCTTTATTTCTTTTTTATCTGAATCAGAAAGTACTTTTTTCGCCTTGAGTCTTTTCAGTTTGTCTTGCAGTTGTTTTAATTGTTGATTTAGCATAGGATTATTTTTTTTCATAGAGACCGAAAGGTCTGTTTTTTTTGAGAGTCATAGTTTTTTAAGGTCTCATTTTATGACATTAAACGCTTTGTATGGAAAATATCGGCAAGAA
>JBMZAY010000022.1:0-47352 GCA_049611865.1 Crocinitomicaceae bacterium
TCTCTTTTAAAGTGAGTTATAGGCTCCATTTTTTGAAATGGTTAAAATCTATTGTTTAACCAATGTCATTTCCGTAATTGTACCGTCATCCGTTTGTTTCAATTTACAATCCGTTTTCGATAATTCTACTATTTCAATAGATTCGATTGTAGTCGAAGCCATATCATCCTTTGTCTGTAATGTTGTTCCATCATCTGCAACAGCATAAACGTCAGACTCCGTATCATCTCCAAAATCTGTTGTTGTAGTTGTTGTCATTGTACAGAACTCATCATCCTTTAATTTACAACCATCAAACATGATTGTAGCAGAGTTAACCCATCCTGATTCAATTAAATCTAAAGTAACACCATCTTCAGTCACTTTTAATTCTGTCACATTCCAAGTACCATCTAATTTCTTAACAGCTGCTTGATTTTTGTTACATGCTACAGCTATTAATCCAACAGCAGCGATCATCAATAATTTTTTCATAATTCTATAATTAAGTTTCTTCTAAAAAACGTATTTTCTACCTGATAGGTTACACCGAAAGCGCTATCCTGACAAAAATCATCTTCCAACTTTATCCTCCTCGGTATACTGTAAGTACTTGACCCAATCTTCAGCCATCTCGCCTTTTAATACTCTCGGAAACTTGTGTTGGGCACCATATTTATTTTTGATTTTCATAAAATCATAGAACACTTTATTTGGCAAAACATTAAGCTCAATTTCCTCCAATGCAGAGTTTCTTTCTATCAAATAATCTGTATTTAACATCGATAATTCATAGTCTAATTCTTCTCGCAAATTCTTGATTCGTGTTAATTCCTGATCACAACCTAAATACCAAACGTGCTTAAAATTATCTGTTTCAGTCTTGGTTCCAATCACAGCAAATTCTCGTATGTCCAATTTGTTTCGATAGGACACTCGGGTCAGCGCATCCGTCATATTATCAACGGATAAATGCTCTCCACAGAGGTTCAGAAAATGTTTTGTTCTTCCAGTAATCTTAATCTTATACGTTTCCAAATCAACAAATTGAATCGTATCGCCAATCAGGTATCGCCAGGCGCCAGCGCAAGTGGAAATCACGAGTGCATAATCCACCCCTTCTTTTACTTCTGTTAATGACAGTGATTCATCTTTGATGAGTTCACCATCGGCGTTGAAATGCGCAGTGTCAAATGGAATAAATTCGTAATAGGTATTCGACTTCGTAAGTAAATGAAGTCCATCAGAATCTATTGGTTGAAATGCAAAAAAACCTTCAGAACACAAATAAGTATCCAGATAAATGACCTGAGAATTAAATAGCTCGTTGAATTTTGTCATATATGGGTCAAAATTGACTCCACCATGGACGTATATTCTTAAATTTGGCCATATCTGATGAATTGACTCTAATCCATAATGATCCAAGATACGCTCAATCAATATCTGGACCCAAGAAGGAACGCCACAAATGATTCCTAAATCCCACTGAGGTGCCTTCTTAACAATCTCATCAATTTTCTTGTTCCAATCCTTCAGTGCTCGAATTTCTTTTTCCGGCTTCGAAAACGGAGCAATCCAGTTCGGTACTTTACCTGTAACTATACCGCTTAAATCACCTTCGAATTGATCGTTGATGTTCTGTAAACTTGTTGAACCTCCTAGAAATAGGATTTGATTTTCATAAAAATCAGTAGGTAGATTCAATCGAGACAAGCCCAACAATTGTCGAACACTCACTTTTTTGATCGTTTTGATCATTTGCTTTGATACCGGAATTCGTTTGCTTGCTGAACCAGTTGTACCCGAGGTCAAAGCGAAGTTTTCAATTTTCCCAGGCCAAGTCACGTCAGACATTCCACTCAAGGTCTTATGCCAGAACTTATTGAACATCTGGTTATAATCATAAATTGGAACCGCTTCGCGATAAGTTTTTATGATATCTTCCGATTTTAATATTTTACTAAACCCATAAGTCCTACCAAACGCTGTCGACTTCGCTTTGTTTAATAATTTCTTCAGTTGTTTTACCTGCTGACGTTCGCCTTCAAGAGAAACCGGCGGTGTAAACTTTGAAACATACTTGGTTGCATTCTTAAGAACTGTTCCACGAAGTGCCATGTTATTATCTTTTATCATTTAAGACAAATTTATAGGTACTTTGTATCTAAAAGGGAAAGAGAATGTTACGATAATGTTAGTGATGTTAATTGCATAAAAAGTTATTGCTTATTAATTTTTTTGCTCAATGTGGCCATCCCAAATTATTTGTATATTCATGTCATGGAATTTGTGGTTTTATTTGGTGCATTGGCGCTGTTCATTGGGGTAATTGTCTGGGCTATTCGATATGCGAGAAAGCAGAGTAAGAAAAAGAATGACATGTATCGAGCTTTAGGACTTAAGTTGGACATGAATTATTCCGAAACGAAGCATATGCTCGTAAAAGTACCCCATCTATCAGGCACAAGAAATGATCGTTTATTCGAAATCTATGAGTATATCGTAGGCTCAGGGAAAAATCAGACGGTATACACTGCCATACGTTATCATAAATCGCCGCACAACTTTCAGTTTAGAATTGGTAAAGAAAACTTTTTTACGAAAGTTGGAAAAAAAATGGGCTTCAAGGATATTGAATTTGATAATATGGAATTAGATAAAACGTTCCTTTTCAAATCTAAAGACGAAGATCAATTTCGTTCGGTAATGGACTATAAACTCTTGCATGATCTTGAGGGAATTGAAAAGAGCATTCGTGGTACAATTGAAAATAAGGATGGTCTTTTAACCTACACAGTTGTTGGAGCAACTAATAAGCAAGAGCGATTCGATGATCTTGAAAACGTGATGAGTTTTATGGATAAACTAGTCCTTAAAGAGGTCAGACGATAGTATTACTCATCATCAGCTTGAGCTTGATCCAGTAACTTTTGATCGATGTTCTTCGATGGGTTGACACCCAATTTTTTCAATTTCTCTACGCGTCGAACAAGATTTCCCGAACCTTCTGACATCTTATTCATTGCAGCTTGATAGGTCTTGTTTGCTGTTTCCATTTGACTGCCAAGTTTCTTTAAGTCCTCCGCAAAACCAACAAATTTATCATACAAATTACCCGCTTGGGTTGCGATTTCCTCAGCATTTTTGTTTTGCAAATCCTGTTTCCAGATAAACGAGATAGTTCTCAATGTAGCCAACAATGTTGATACTGAAACTAAAACGATATTCTTATCCAGGGCCTTTTCAAACAACCCCATATCTTCCTTTAGAGCAAGTGTCAAAGCAGGTTCATTGGCAACAAACATCAGTACATAATCCGGTGTATTTATTCCATGAAGTTTCTGATAGTCTTTTTCTCCGAGCACTTTTAAATGAGAGTTTACACTCAAAAGATGCTCCTTCAAATAAGTCGCCTTTTCCGCATCATCTTGTGCCTCGTGATATTTGCTGTAAGCTGTTAAGGATACCTTAGAATCAAGAATCAGTTTTTTGCCATCTGGTAGATTGATGATATAATCAAGACGTTGATTGGCCCCATCTTCCGTCTTTAAATTGGTCTCCTTTGTATAATGGATCTCTTTTTGCAATCCGGCTTTTTCGAGGATCGCCTCCAATTGAAACTCACCCCAATTTCCTTGTGTTTTAGAATCCCCTCTTAGCGCTTGCGTTAGCGTTCGTGTTTCTTGCGTAATTTCTTTATTGAGGTCATGCAGCATTCTAAGATGCTTATCTAAACTCGCCGAGCGTTCTACGTTCTTCTCGTTGGTGTCCTCCACCTTTTTCTGAAAATCAGTAATCTTTTCCTTTAGTGGAGAGAGGATCGCATCCAGATTTTTTTTGTTTTGATCGGTAAACTTATTGGTCTTTTCTTCCAAAATCTTGTTTGCGACCAGCTCAAAGTCTTTAGTAAACTTCGTTTGTAAATCTTTTAAATTTTGCTCCTGGGATTGAAGCTTTTCCTCCATATTGTGGAACTTACTTTTCCATTCGGTAGATAACTGTAACTCCTGACGATATCGCTCTTCGAGATGGACATTTTGTTCCTTACTCGATTTGATTTCTGACTCTGTTCGTTCGAGCGTAGATTTTAATTGTGCGTTTTCAACTAATAGCCTTTGCTTTTCTTGCTCGATTTCTGAGTTGGCAGATTTCATACTCTTGGCCAATAAATAACCAATAACAACTCCAACAAGTAATCCTATAATGAGTAAAACATAATCCATATCCTGAATATTAAACTTTTATCGAACAACCAATCGCCTTTGTTTCTGAAACCTCAGGTTGCTCACCTCTTAATAATGCATCTACTGCCTCTTCTACGTATTTTTTGGTCACTGCTGATGCATCTTCGTGATTATCGTCAATTGCTCCTATAAACGCAACGCGATTTCCTTGTTCCGTTTTTTCTAGCACATAGATATGAGGTGTTTTCGTAGCTCCATACTGTGGAAAGATGGCTTGTCCTTCATCCATTAAATATGGAAAAGTAAACCCTTTTTCTTCTGCTCTAACCTGCATATTTTCATAACTATCTTCCTCTACAATTTCCGGGTTATTTGGATTAATGGCTATGACTGGATAACCTTGTGATTTGTATTTTTCATCCAGTGCGATGATACGATCTTCATAAGCAACGGCGTAAGGACAATGGTTACAGGTAAAGGTCAAAATAAAACCTTTTGCCTCTGCAAAATCCCCTAGGGAAACCATTTCCCCATCAATATTTTTTAAAGAAAAATCAGTGGCCATATCGCCAACTTGATAACCTTCCACTACTGCTTCTTCCTCCTTTTCTAGGTTTTCCGTTGCAGACAATGCGTCTGTCTCTGCAATAGTCAAATCTGCATTTTCTGTATTGTCAGCTGTTTCTGAGCCACCGCAAGCAAAAAGAGTCAAACTAAGTGCCACAATGACAAGGCTATAAGTCAGTTTCATGTTGTGAGTTTTTATTGATTTTGAAATGTTTTCACTTCTTTCGATAGTGATTCAAAGGTAAAGGATTGCTGGTAAAATTCACGTTTTTCGCCACGATAAATTATTGTAGCCGGTATTGCGCCTGTCCAGTCTGGATCAATTTCAGGAATCCAACGATTCGCATCAGGCTCATTAAGCAAGATTACGCGACTAGACAATGACCGTTCTTTCATGAAGGGCAATAAATCTGATTCGACTTTTGTGGAAAAATCTAAACTAATCAGGGTCAGTTCAACCTCAGGGAAATTTTCTTCCAACTTCTGAAAATACGGTAATTCCGCCACGCATGGCACGCACCAAGTTGCCCAAAAATTGATGACTTGAATTTTATCGTTTTCTTGGTGTAGTAGCGGCTGCAAAGCTTCAAAATCAACAACCTCAACACGGTACCCTCCTTGCTGATATATTGTATCATTATCCAAGCTAAGTCTCTCTGCCGCTCTATTTGATTCACCATCACAAGAAATCAGAAAACAGGACATTATGCATGCTCCAAGTGATAAAATAAATTGTTTGTTCAGGAGGGTCATTTCACGGTAAAGAACAAGCTTTTCAATTCTTTTGTTTGATTAATGTGAAGGGTCTTCGGTAAAATTTCCTCTGTTGCCTCCGCTTCCTCAGTTACAGCGAGTGGTTCAGCAACCACAGCACTAGCTTTCTCTTTTTTAGAAAATAGATTTCGACCTAAATTGTTAGAACTACTTCTAGTGACACCAGCGGCATTATCCGCCTCCTTCATTTCCTCTGCATCAACCATATCCACATCGGCATAACCCGGGGACTCCATTTCTCTTCTTTTACGATCTTTCTTTTCATCTTCTAGTGCATCTGCAAGCTTATCATCATTTGCTAAATGCTCTGTGAATAGGATTTCTTGTTCTTCGATCTCAGGCACAGCCATCACCTCATCAGCCATTTCCGCTAAACCGCTTCCTGACATGGTCTCATCATAATGTGCAACTGGTTTTTCATCAACCATGTCTCCTACAATTTCACCTTCTTGGGGTGCTGCTGGCTGACTAATAAGATCTGAATTTCTTTGTTCATTTAGCAGATCCTTTTCCTCCTGATCGTTGCTCGATGATTTTTCCTCTTCTAAATGCTCATTTGTAACAATTGGTGTATTGAGATCATTTTCGATGTTCTGAGCAATCTCAGGTTGCTTCCAATCCATCTGAAACATCCATAGAAAACCAACCACAAGTAAAGCTGCAACTGCTAACTGAAATCCCGGTTTTTCGTAAATTCTTTTCCCTTCTGGCAACAGGAATGCGCCTACCGAATTTAACCATATCACCGGTTTTTTGCCCTCTTCATCTAAAGCAGCCATGACACCCTTTTTCAAATCGGGTGAAGCTATAATTTTGCTTTTTTGAAATACGGTCTTGGTCTCAGTTAAAAACCAACGCATTTGACCATAATCCTCAGCACTATTCGCAAAATCGGCAATAAGTTCCCGTTCCTCTTTCGTCAACTCCTCCCAGGATTTATACCTGATGATATCTTCCACTTCCTTTGTCATACCTTTGTTTTTCTATAAACTTCTAATTTCGAAGCCAATGTTTTTGTTGCAAAATGCAAGCGCGATTTGATTGTACCCGTACTTACATCCATTATTTCTGCAATTTCTTTTAGCGAGAGCCCTTCAAAATGTCGAATCATAAATACTTCTTTGTGTTTATCACTTAACTTTTCTAATTCTACTTTTAAAGCCTCACTGAAATTAGCCGCCTCCAGTTTTACATCTTGTAAATTTTCTTGATCAGCACCACTAAATCCTTCGGGCATCTCATAGCTTGTCGGTTTCCTTACTTCTTGTTTTTTATATTCATTTTTACACATGTTATTTGCCACTGAAAACAACCAAGTTTTAAATGGCCTCGATGGGTCATAGTAGGTTGGCTTTTTAATAATCCTTGTAAACAAATCATGTGTAAAATCTTCGGCCTTCTCTCTATCTTGCCATAATTTCCGGTAAAAGTAATTCACCATAAATGCCTCATACCGATCGTAAATTTCTTCAAAAGCCTTCTTGTCACCCTTTATAAAAAAGCGCATTAAATCTTCGTCACTATATGTCTCATATCGCTTTTTAAATAGCTTCATTCGATCTGATCATAAGCTTTTATGATGGCCAATACTTCCTCTTTCTTTCCTGTTTGCTCTGTTAGTTTTGTAATAACTTCTTTTATTTCTTTTCTGATTGCTGAACCTTTTGGGATCAATTGATAATAGGTCATTAAAGGGGGTAGATAATTCCGATAAAGCAAACGTTCTGAACGATTATTTAAAGTGAGTCCGTCTAATTCATTTTTTGCTCGATTCCAAAAATTTTGCAGATGAATAATTTGATTTTCTGAGCCATATCTGTAAGTCAAGCCAGTAATAAACATCTTATCGGCAACCAAAGTGAAATAAGCCTGATTAATAGTAGTACTCAAAGCCAATCCTCCTCCTGCTTTTGGCAACAACTTGAGCAAATATGCTTTTTCATTGTTCAAAAACTGTAGACTTCCAAGGCCATACTTTGCATTAATTTTATTGAGGTAATCATCATTCAGTAGAAAATCAAAATTGATAATTTCAACGTTCGAGCGGATTTGACCACTAGCTTGCAACGCAAGCAATGGCAAGGCATCTTCGACTCCACCTGCCAGCAGCGTTGTAATGGTTTTATCCTCGAGTACAGCCTTATAATAGTTCTGCGTATTCTTGCTTACTCCCCTTAAAACTTGTTTCCCATAAACACTCGCTTGCTTGTCGTCTCCTATCAGTAGATAGTAGGCAAATAATTCAGGAATCAGATCGACATTATCTGGTTGTAGACGTTTTGCCTCCATAAGATGATCAGCCAGAGATAGATCGTATCTGCCATTTGAATACTTTACAAAGTGGTATTCGAATGAATTTGGGGCGTTCTTTTCAAGTATGTCAACAATGCGGTCGAGCTGTGCTTGTTCATCTGTTGACACACCCTTTGTATTGATTCGTTTAAAGGCTGCTCTTTTTTCAATGTAACTCTCCTTTAGGTCGTAAGGAGACATGCTCGGCCCTTGTCCGAATACGGAAACATTCAACAAAAGGATGATCCCCAAACTCCATATATATTTGATCTTTTTCAAAATGATCGCTTTATTCTGTTCTTCAAATAGAGGTATTTAAAATACACCTTCTCTAACATCCGTACAATTATTGTTCGGATAGGTTCAATCTTTCTAACTATCAATAGTCTTCTTGTTAAAAATACGAGATTATTTGTACATTTAGACAAACCTAAACCATAATAAAATGAAGCGATCTCCACTAATTCTTATTTTTTTATTATCCCTTTTATTCACGGGCTGTTCAACTGAAGGAGCTGAAAAAATTGCGGATGAATTTCACCAAAAACTAGATGAAGGCGATCATGACTATATCATCAACAACTTATCGGATAAGGATGGGAATGCTACAGAAGAAGAATGGCGTTCATTTCTTGAATTAGTAAGTAGCTGGGGACCACAAACAAATCGATAGAAAAAAATTGGATTTAGTAATAAAATAAATAACGGTATTAAAACCGTAAAATTGAACTATACTTTTGAAACAGAAACTTATGGCTTAATCCACGAACGCATCATCTTGATTGAACGAGGCGGAGGCTATAAAGTATTGGCTGTTTTTATGGATTCTGACGAGTCGGTTGTTGAGCGACAGACGGAGGAGTATTGATTTACTCCGGGGTAACTTCAGTAGTTATCGTCACTTCTTTTGATTTGTTTTCGATGTTTGCAAAGATTTGAATGTGTTCAACTGTTAATCCTTGCTTATCTCTTGTATCCATCTCAACCGTGAGCGTACCAGACTCTCCTGGATTCAATTTCATTTTGTCAACCGAAGCACGCATACAATCACAACTTGAAGAAAGACTGTCAATTACCAACACCTGATCACCCGTATTTTGATAATTAAAGGTCTGCGTTAAACCGACACCTGCTTTTACACTGCCGAAGTCGTGAATTTGCTTCGCAAAAAATAGCTTAGCATAGGTAGTGTCGGTTCGGGAAAAGCTAACACTTTGTATTTCAATTTTACGTTCCAATGCAGCTTTGCGACTGTAAACGGAATTCTTTTGATCATTTATATTGTCGCTAATTAAAGCATCTGCAGAATATTCACCGAAAGGTATTTGAACAAAAGTTAGTGCTCCTCCATTATCTGCATTTTGATCAAGGTAAGGCGCAAAATAACCGTCTTCGATTCCATACAAGTAATTAATCAAGCTGTTGATCCTTCTTTTAGTAAGATTGACATTATAATCCGTCTTAGCCAAAGGACTGGCAAATCCTCTTACTGTTACCTCGATTGCATATCCTTTTGCCAGTTCTAATTTCAAGAGACGTAAAAACTCTTCTAAATCGATAACGCCTTGTTCTACATATTGTGTAAAGAAGTCGTCGATATCCTCTTTGGCTTCCTCAGCAGCGTCTCCTGACAATCCGTTTGAATATTCCTTTTTATAGCGATCCTCCATTTTGACATAGTCATCATAAGATTCCATATAAGTCAGTTGTGTTGTTGTATCTCTCGTTCTTGGATCGGGTTCGTCATTATGGAAATAAAGCGTTACAGGAAGTTTCTTATTCAAATCTGTGAGCGACTCAAAACGAGTTGGAGGTGGAACTTTTGGTAAAAACGCTGTAAAAATATCATTACAACATGTCGGGTTCTTTGCATAATTAACCCCAACTCGATTGGATGAAAAATAATAGCGATCTTGCTTATGATCAATCACAAAATACGTGTCGTTCTGACTTGAATTAATGGGTAAGCCGAGATTGTCAGCCGACATGAACCTCATGCTTTCATTTTTTGCCACAAAGATATCTTGACCTCCGAACCCTTCATGCCATGCAGAACTAAAATAGAGCTGATTATTTAAAGTATCATAGAATGGACTAATATCATCATCTAAAGAATTGACACCGCGACCCAGATTACGAGCTTTGCTATACTTATTCCCATCCTGCGTCACCATACTGTACCAAATATCAAGTCCGCCAATGGTTTTATTACGATTAGAAACAAAGAATAGGTATTCTTGACCGTCAATTCTAGTTGAATGCGGCATGGTAGTAATCGCTCCGGGCTCGTTAATGATCTCACCTAAACTGTCGACATTTACGATACGACCATTCTTGATTTCACCCACGTATATTTTGCAGCTATAATTCTGGTCACATCTCGAAAAATAAAAGCGTTTTCCATCCGGACTCATTGAACCGTTCGCGCTGTTCATTCCTTTATCTTTTACCCCTTTTATCAAAGCCACATTTGAAAAAATACTGTCTTCCTGCTGAGCTGTGTAAATTTGCAAGTGGTACTCTTCAGAAAAAACCTCCTCCTGATAATTAATTGAATCTGCTTTTAAAGAAGTGAATCCCATTCCCTCCGACCAAAAAAATGGGGCCAACTCTGCATCTGGAGTATTTACCGGAGAAGGTAAAGGACCCACAACGTGGTCCGAAGTATCTCGAATTGCTTTCATAGCCCAAAGACAGCTCTTCATGGATTGCTGTGCCTTTTTATACGGATACTCCTTTTTCTGCTTTTTGAAGGTTTTCTTAGCCAATTTCCAATGTTCTAAAGCGGATCCGTATTCACCATTGTACTGCTCCATCGTTGCTAACCAAAAAATACTTTTGGGATAGATCAAAGCATTCTCTTTTGCATATACTTTCTTGTAATAATAGGCCGCCTTTTCATAATCCTTGTAACGTCTTTGTGCTTCTGCCATTTTCCAGTTAACCTCTACGGAATTTGAATCAAGTTCCATTGCTTTTTCGTAATACATGATGGCATAATAGAAATCGCCTTCCTCCATTTTCTGATCAGCAAACTCCATCATTTGAACAAAAGATTGTCCAAGGACATGGGAACTTGCCCATCCGCAAATCAAAAAAAAGCTAAGAACTATTTTAGGCATTCCTAGAGATAATCTGGGCATATTCGATGTTGAATGTCTTTTGGTTTAAAAACGTGGAGGATGTATTGCACAGAAAATTCCAACCCCCCTCTTACATTACTGGCAGGTGCCAATTGAGAAAGGTTGACATCGTAGCTCACTCCGGCGATCCAATTGTTGTAATATGCTCCCGTCACTGCATAAATCGCATCTTTGTTCCGGAACCATAATCCTGCGTATGGAGCAATATACTCACCCTTTTTATCCTTATATATATATCTGACATTGGAACCAAAAACAATCTCTCGATAGGTCCCTTGAAATTGCATAAATAAGGCAGGTTGCAGATCCCATTCAAAGTTTAAATCATAATCAGCTTTGGCATGGATTGCTAATCTCCTATCTCTTTCGATCAGCTCATTTCCGTAAAAACTTTGTTTTGCTTGTGGTATATTGAACCAACCCAGCCCAGCTACAAGCCTTTTACGAGGCTCTTTCTGCCATTTATAGGCTAACCCTAGCGCCAAACTCATCCCAGTGCGACTAGCCGTTTCGAACGTCTCCATTGTTGGTAAGGTAGGGTCATAATAAAATCCGTTGAATTGATTATTAAAATTCAATTGCGAAAAATCGATTCTTCGGTGATTAAATCCAATTTGAAGAGCAGGCGTTATGATGTGCGCCGAATCAGCATCGATTGGCACATCGTATGCCGTCGAAATATTCATTTCAATTGTACGGAAATTACCATCCCCAGCAGCGTCGTGGAAAAGATTGATACCATGGTATAAGCCTGGCAAAAACAATTCTTCTTTATTCTCAGCAGAAATAGCTATTGTGTTAAACGGCCGAGAAACCGATCGCCATTGACTTCTTTGATTAGCAGAAAAACGCCAGTCACCATCAAAATTTCCAGTTAAGGCCGGATTTAGATAAACCGGATTCATATAAAACTGGGAAAAGTGCACATCTTGAGATGTTGCTGAAAACGATATCCAACAGCATAAAACTATCATATAAGTTTTCCAATTTACCATTTATCGAAGCAGGGTGATGTTGCCTTTTATCAAATTTTCTTGTTGGTCAAAGCAAATTACACGAAGGTGGTACACATATACATCCGGATCCAATGGTTTATCTCTAAACGTACCGTCCCATTCTTCTCCTTGATCGGTTGATTCAAAAACCAATTCGCCCCAACGATCAAATATTTTCAAATTAATTGATTCTAAATTTTGTCCTCGAACGTAGAGCACATCATTCTCTCCATCCCCATTAGGCGAAAATGCGTTAGGAACGAAAATATAAACGTCACCACAAACGTATTCATAAGTTGTTACCGTGACAGTAGTCCCGGTTTGACAGATACCATCTGACATAATTACGGTGTAGGTTTTTGTTTCATAAAGTGTTGCTTCTGTTGTTTGTTCAGTCGGATTTGCTACTCCGGCATCTGGTAGCCAATAATACTCAAACCCGGGATCATCTGGGAAAGCCTCTAAAACTGTTGTGCCTCCCTCTGGAACCAAATCAGGTGTGGCCGTTGCATAAACCGAAGCAGGATCAATTTCACGAACTTCGACCCAAACAGAATCTTCAATAACGCATCCTAAGTCCGTTTCTGCAGTGAGGTAATAATACATTGAAGAGGGAGTTACTCCTGCTGCTAGGTTATCATCCTCAAACAAGAGATGTTCGTTCGGCGCCCAATCAAAGGTCATTTCTATTTCCGGAAAGAGGTTATTGGCGGATAAGTAAACCGTATCCTCCAAACAAATGATAGTATCATTCATCACCTCGATTGCACCGTCTACAAATGTTATCGTTACCGAATCAACCAAGTCACAAAGCTCCCATCCATTGGATGCATGAATGTAATAAGTTGTTGTTTCAGTTGGAATCACAACGATCGTTGAATCCATATCGTCATCGTTAAGCATGGTTCCAAAATCGGGATCATCAGACCAATGGAATGAAATGGCTGACCCATTTGAATTTGCAATTAATTCTGTGGTAAATTCATCACACACTACAGTGTCGTTTGGCACTTCTAATTCTAATTCTTCATAAACCGTAATAACCTTCACGGCTGTATCTGTTAATCCGCATATTGTATCAGTAATCGTCAGAATTACTTCATATTCTCCCGGTTCGGTAAATAATACAACAGGGCTTGGACCATCCTCAAGTATCTCAGCTCCAGGTCCAAACTCCCAGTCAAAATTGGTCGTATCGTTACTTTCATTTTCAAAAGTCAAAGTCAAGGGAGCGCATCCTTCAAGTAAATCAACTTCGAACCGAGCCACCGGCACGATTTCGAAATCGAATTTATAAAGCACATTGTTACAGTTCGAACTTAGGTTAACATCAGACCATGCACCAGGAGTCGTAGGAAAATCACTATTACCACCACAGCCTGCGCAAACGCCCTGATAAACAACACCAAACTTATCAAAACGAGATGTTCCGCCGTCAACATGTTCTCTCGAGTCGGGTCCTCCCATGTAAGTTCCGTATAAAAGACTCGCCGCCTCCCTTTCCAGCACAATCATGTAAAAATCATAACCATTAGGAGAATCTCCCAGGTAGGCATCATCTGTGGTTGGCATTCCAGTGGTTGATGCACCACCAGGCAAAATATTTCCGCCCCATCCCGCCACATAAACATTTCCACAAAAGTCAACCAAAAAAGCCGAAGGAGAAATATCTGTGGTAGGCGATCCATTTCCAAAAACAGTTGTGTAATCCGTTGCCGTCAGATCAGAATTTAACTTCCATATAAACTGAGAGCTTCCTGGGTTAGAATATACATCGGGAGAAGTTGGCATATCGCCTAAACTTTGACCAACGATATAGACATTATCCCATCGATCAACCTCCGCAAAGAAAACCTGATCATAAGAAGTTGTTCCGATATAAGTGCTTTGAATAATCGTGGTGCCATCCTCTGAAACTTTTGCAACATATCCATCCGTTTTACCACCATTGTAGGTCGGGGAGATTCCACCGGCTGTTCCTGGAATATCATTGGACGTTGTTCCGCCTGCCAAAATCACGTTGTAACTGGAATCGATCTTAACCGAATACCCCGCATCATTATCATTTCCTCCAAAATAAGTCGACCACATTAAATCCGTAAAGTCAGCAGAAATTTTAAAGACTACGGCATCTTGATAACCGCCATGAGTCATTTGGAAACCACTTTCTACGGGGAAATCATCTGACCAAGAACTGGAGATCACCAGGACATTTTGCAATGAATCGACCATAATTTCTCCCCGGAATTGATCCCCGTAGTTTGTCGTTAGGGAGTCGTACGCCAATGCAGAAGAATAAGTACCTGAGGATATTTTAAAATTGACACCATCATTTGCACTCCCTCCCAGATATGTTGAGCCCAACAAATCCAAACCGTCGGCACTGAATTTAGAAACAAATATATCGGTTCCCACCGTTCCAAAATTTGTTCCGTTAAAAGCAATATTTAATGCATCACCTCCAGCGTGATCTGTTTGAATACCGCCCAAAACCGGGAAGTCAAGACTTGATGTTGCACCATAGAGATAGACGTTATTATCTAAATCACAGATTAAACTATGTACTGTTTCCGTACCTTGTGTATTATCTCCACCTCCAATAAAATTGGTCCATAACATGGTTGTGCCATCCTCGTTGTATTTAGAAACAAATACATCCGTTGTTACCGTTCCAACATCATCAACCGTAATGTTTGGCGTTGTATTCCAAGCCGGTCCGGGTGCAGGATAATCATCTCCATAAATCAAGCCCCCTATATAACCTTTTCGATCATAAGCGTAGGTAGCTGTCATTCCGAAGTTATCAGTAACAGAACCTGCATAGGTTGAAAAGATCAACTCAGGGTCAATCACCAACTCTACACTTTTATCATATTCGCCAAGTTGAAAAGATACTTTATTTCCTTTTAATTGGAATTCACATGGAACTTCAACTATTTTACCGTTTTTAACTTGATACGCGTATGGCGCTTTTTCCCATATTTCTCCGATTGATGAGGCTATAATCAGGTTTCCAAAACGATCCAATTTGATTTTCTCCTGACCTTTGTATTCGATCCGGATTTGTCTGGGATCGGCGTTAGGAGCAAGGTGAAATTCGTACTTCAACTGCCTTTTATCTTCGAATACTAACAGGTCTGTTTTATCATAGAGATTGGGATATCTAACATGGTGGTATCCGTAAACACCTGTTGCCCATCGCTGTTCATTTTTGCCCTTGAAATAATTTTGATAATGCGCTGTTTGATAATCATGTTCAGGCTCTACAGCAGTATTAGCATTCACAAAATTAGCTGTTACAACGGCCTGATGGAACTGAATCAACCCATCCTCACCTACAGTTGAATTATGCGCAGCATGATTTTCATGCATTTCAGAATAATCCAAAAAGTGGTAGAGAATTCGTCCTTGTTCTAGCCAGATTGAACCGGCCGGCGTTTTAGCTCGATAAAGCACTCCAGTTGGCCATTGCCCTTTATTTTGGTAGAAAGTGTAGTTTCCGATTGGGGTATCAATTTCCTGACTGATCCCATCGAAAGACAAGAGCAGCGATAAGAGTGAAAGAACAATCGGTAATTTAGGCATAAATGCAAGTTAAGAAATTTCTCAAACCATTCGTAATAATCAGACGAAAATCAAGGGTTAGAGGTTGACACCATTTAACAAATAATCCTGTAATAAGAACCATTTCGATGAGTGAGCAGTGAGTGGGAATCCCCTAAAGGGGAAATAATTTTTTATAAAAAAACCTTGGAAGTCGAATCTGTTTAAAATTTATCTAAATTTGCCCTCTATATTAAACTATAAACCATGTCAGAAAAATACACTGCTCAGATAGCTGAGTTCATGGAAGCTGTAAAAGCTAAAAACGGACACGAGTCTGAATTCTTGCAGGCTGTTGAAGAAGTAGCTGAAGCAATTATCCCTTTTATTCAAGAGAATCCTAAATACCAAGGAATCAATTTGCTTGAACGTA
This sequence comes from Crocinitomicaceae bacterium, assembly GCA_049611865.1. GTDB lineage: Bacteria > Bacteroidota > Bacteroidia > Flavobacteriales_D > Crocinitomicaceae > Crocinitomix. The sequence continues at coordinate 15,914 of JBMZAY010000022.1, forward strand.
TGGTTGAGCCTGAGCGCGTAATCATGTTCCGCGTGCCTTGGTTAGACGACCAAGGTAAAACACAAGTCAATCGTGGATACCGTGTTGAATTTAACTCTGCTATTGGACCTTACAAAGGTGGATTAAGATTTCACCCATCTGTAAACTTGTCAATTTTAAAGTTTTTAGGTTTCGAGCAAGTATTCAAAAATTCATTAACTACGCTACCAATTGGTGGTGGTAAAGGAGGATCTGACTTTGATCCAAAAGGAAAATCGGACAATGAAGTGATGAAATTCTGTCAATCATTCATGACTGAGTTGCAACGTCATATTGGTCCTGATACAGATGTGCCTGCTGGAGATATTGGTGTTGGTGGTCGTGAGATCGGATACATGTTTGGTCAGTACAAGCGTTTAAGAAATGAATTTACCGGTGTTTTAACTGGTAAAGGAATAAACTGGGGAGGATCATTGATTCGTCCAGAAGCAACTGGTTACGGAACGGTGTACTTCACAGAGGAAATGTTCAAAACAAAGAACGATAGCATTCATGGAAAGACTGTTGCTGTCTCAGGTTCTGGTAATGTTGCTCAGTTCGCAATTGAAAAGATTTTACAATTAGGTGGAAAGGTTGTTACTGCATCTGATTCATCTGGATATGTATATGTTCCTGGAGGAATTCACTCAGATAAGTTGGATTTCATTAAGGAATTAAAGAATGTTAAGCGTGGACGAATTTCTGAAATGGCTGACAAATTTGACGATGTTCAATTCTTCCCAGGAGAGCGTGCTTGGAATGCACCATGTGATATTCATGTAGCATTACCATGTGCAACACAAAACGAGTTGAACGAGGATGATGCAAAGAACTTACTTGGAAAAGGTTTGGTATTGGTTGCTGAAGGAGCGAATATGCCTTCAACGCCAGAGGCAATTGCTGTTTTCCACGATGCAAAAATTGCATTTGCCCCAGGTAAAGCTTCTAATGCTGGTGGGGTTGCAACTTCAGGTTTAGAAATGTCTCAAAACTCATTGCGTTTGTCTTGGACACGTGAAGAGGTTGATGAGAAATTACACAACATTATGAAGTCAATCCACGAAGCTTGCGAGAAATATGGACGAGAAGGTGATCACATTGATTATGTAAAAGGTGCTAACATTGCTGGATTCGTAAAAGTAGCAGACGCTATGATCGATCAAGGTTTGGTTTAGACCTAATCAATCAACTATATTGAAAAGCCTTCCGTATGACGGAGGGCTTTTTTTTGTGCTTTAAAAAAAAGAATTATTGATTTAATTCTCGTTGGAGAAAAGGAATTTATTCGGCGAAGTGTATTTTTCTCTAACTGCAAACATTACAATACCAGCGGTATTTTTAACACCCAATTTATTCATGATGTTCTTTCGATGTGTATTGACGGTATGCTTACTTAAAAACAACTTCTCGCTGATTTCTAAGTTCGTAAACCCCTCTGCAATTAAGGTGATCACTTCAACTTCTCTACTGGACAAAACAATCGGTTCGCAAGTGAATTCAAAATCACTCAACTCCTCGACATCTATTCCTTCTTGATGAATGGTATCCAAAACTTGTCCGCAAAAGAATTTTTTGCCTTTGCTAGTCTCTTTTACCGAATCGATAATCTCTGTAATACTACAATCTTTCTTTACGTGAGAAGTAACACCGCTTTTAAGCGCATTTACAACTGTCGTGCCTGACTGTTCTGGTGTTATGGCAACAAATCTAACCTTATTCGATAAGGTCAAAGCTTTGGGTATAACATCTATTGAAAAGCTGCCAGATGTATAATCAATTAATACAACATCTGGATCAAAAGACTTGATTTGACTCAGCAATTCGTCTTCATTAGAGGCCTCACCAATAACTTGAACTTCAGCATTTCTAAAGACAGTTCGGAGACCTATCCGAACCAATTCATTACTCTCTGCTAAAATCAAGTTTACCATTGCTTATTTAGAATGATTATCAATAAGCAAATATACGAAATAATCAACCTTTCAGGCGCCGGTTTTCACAAGAATTTTTGGATAATTTTTCACATCACATGAAGGTCAACTGGAAACCTTATAGCAAGATTACTCTACAGCCCTTGTATGTAAAGGAAATCTTTATTTTTAAAAGCGGAACCCTAACTTGGCCCCACCATAAAAATGAGTATTGGGCTGATAAATATTATTTTGATATGCAACTTCGACCGACCAAGAAAGTTTGTTCCTTTTAATGCGCTGCAAACCAATTGGCACATAAAGGTTATAATTTCTAACATCAGATCCCGTAAACTCAAATGCAGAAAAAACACCTATATATGGCGTTATATTCAAAGGTGTATTGCCAAAGAAATGATACCGTCCTCCTAAAAGAAATCCATTCTGTAAATCGTCACCGCTAAGCGGCAATTCTCTTAAACCTCCGCCAATTTCTAGGCTAATTTTTGGTCGAACGAAATAATCGAAGCTCACACTGACAGCGCCTACAGGACCAAGGGCATAAAGATTGAAACCCGCGGGGTACTTAACACGTCGGTTAAGCGTAAACTTTTCCTTATTTTTCGCCGGAGCATTAAATTCTGGATGAATCGCGAAAACTCCTGCACTCAAAAATAACATTAGAACCAATATCAACCCTCTCATAAATTCCCTTTCTTAAACTAGAGCAAAGAGCATGCCGTATTGAAACTTAATCCTTTAGAATCGCAATGAAACAGCCAAACTTGGCATAATTGGCAGCTGATAAACTTTCTCGTTTGTAACACGATTTACGTAGAAGATGTTCTGACGGCTATACATATTTGTTACACCTGTAATAATCTCCCATTCCATATTCGTGAATTTCTTAGAAGTAAATGTTTTCTTCAAGTTAACATCAAATCGGTGATAGGTTGGTAGACGTCCGTTATTTTGATTGTCATATATAAATGTGATGTCGTTTGCATTACCATTTACATAATCATCACCGATGTTTTCAATTTCAGGTGCTTCATATACTCCAACTGTTTGACGGAATGGTAATCCAGAACCTAAGTTCCAACGGGAAGTTAATTCCCAATCCATATTTTTCCCGAACGTATAAGTCCCGATGAAATTGATATTATGTCGTCTGTCAAATACCGGCGCATAAAATTCGAAACCGTTCCAACGTGTTACTTTACCCAATGAATATACCCCCCAAAGGTATAGTTTCTTTGAACGATATGTTAAAACAACATCACCTCCATAAGCTTGACCACTTTCTATAATAAAGTCCTTTTTAAACACATCATCAATTTGTGAGTTAACATCCGTATCTTCAAAAATCTTATTTCGGTTGATATCCGTAAGTTGGTTAAACCATTTATAATAAGCCTCAAACTGCAATGAAACATTGTCTGCCAAATCAAATTCAGAACCTACAATTGCATGCCATGCTTTTTGTAGTCCATTTCTGATATCTGTAACTGATCCATCTGGATTATTAAAGTCTGATGGAATATTCTCAGGCGCTGTAATAAATCCGTAAAACAAGTTTACTACATCCTTGTCTGAAGTTGTACTTGTAAAGTTTTGTGTATAATATCCGCCAGCTGCTTTGAAACGGAACCAATCGGTCATATTATACTTTGCACTCATGCGCGGTTCAAACGTTACTTGACCAACTGATGAATAACCTTGTACCCTGAAACTTGGCTCCAAAATCAATCTTCTTCCTTTGGACACATGTCGATAACTAACATATAAACCTGCTTCATTCGTATTTGAATTCGCCTCAATTGGTTTATTCACCTCGTTGAATGTCAAGAACTCAGTACGGAAGATATTGAATCCAAAACCATAATCCAATCGGCTTTTTCCTTCTAGGTAATATGTAAAATCAAAGGCCATTTCGGCACCAAAAATACCACTTGTACGATCTTCCAAGCTCTCTTCTTTAAGAGCAATGTCATAACGTGAAAAATTCAATCGTCCTTTCAAATACAACTCGGAGTTTTGCGGAACAAATACAAAATTACTACCTCCCCCGTAACTGTTCCAGTTCAAATCAGAAACAGCCTGATATGTGACTTGATCGTTGAAAGAAAAACCAAACAATGAGAATTTATTCGAACCATCACCTTTTACCGAAACTTTTCCGTACAAATCAGCGAAATTAAAAGGCAGTCCTGTACCGTCGTTAATGTATGGGTAAAGTGTTCTTGATGTTTGTTCCAATAGAGAGGCTTTACCAGCAAGAACAAAAGAAACATTGTTTGCTTTTGAAATCGGACCTTCTAATAATAAACTACTGGTGAAAGGTGAAACCCCAATCTTACCTCCAAATCGTTTTGAGTTTCCATCACGATAAGTAATGTCCATGATCGAAGAAATACGACCTCCGTATTTTGCATTAAATCCACCCGTATATATATCTGCTGATCGAATTAAATCCGTTTCAAAGACTGAGAAAAATCCAATTGAGTGGAATGGATTGTAGATAGTCATTCCATCAAGCAATATTTTGTTTTGGATTGGCGTACCACCACGAACATAAACTTGTCCTCCTTGGTCACCTGTGGTTACAACTCCTGGAACTGTTTGGAAATAACCAGCAATATCAGACACCCCTCCAGTTACAGGAACTCGAAGAATATCCTTTTTGGTAATCTTTACAACTGAAATGCCCGGGTCTATTCTTTTTTCTTTGTCTTGAAACTCAACCTCTACAACTCCTAAAGTTTTTCCAGGCTTAAGCTCGATTTGCAGATCAAGGATCGTTCCGGATGTAACTTTAATGTCCTGCTTGTACTCTTCGTATTCTGGGGAAGCAATTCGTAAGACATACTCTCCCGGCGTTACTTTTGGAATAGAAAACAAACCGTCAACATCTGTACTTGCAAATTTATCTGTGCCAACTAGAACTACTTTGGCAAAAGGAACTTCGTTCCCATCCTCTGCGTTTTTAACAATTCCACGAACGGTACTTTGTGCAATTCCCGTCGTAAATAAAAGTAGTGTAAAAACTGCTAGTAAAATTCTTATCATTTCACTTCGAAATTAACCTATTCTAATTTTAAGAAAATCTCCATTTTATTTTTTGAGGTGTGGACATTTCCTATTCCCAAATAAGCTTGGGATGCTACCCTGTTGACAACAACCTTCCAAGGATTTAACTTTTGTTTTGTCAATCCTGCTCAAATTATTCGTCCAAACAATGCAGCAGAAAGACAAAGGTCAAATATAACCAATTATATCTATGCTACTGTAAAAAAGGGGAACGGCTTATTAACTGGTAGTTAAATTGTATTTAACGGCTCAATGAAGGAGTTTAAAGATTAACTCTTTAAGTAATTCGTTTTCGGGAGTACTACTATTATTGACACCTTTGGCCAGCAAATCATACTCACGCAATAAGCTGAAGTTTTTTGAAATAGTTCTTGCCGGATGTTTCCGTTTATTCAATAGTAATTCCTTTGCAGGATAAGGGTGTATTTTTAATAGCGCCGCTAATTTCCGAGGATCATCCGTGCCAGCAAAATGCGCTTTGAACAATCGGGAAAACAAGGAGTGTAGATTGGCGAGTACTATGGTGATGTGCGCGGCTTTAGGGTTCTGACCGAAATATTTTACAATCTTATTTGCTTTAACTGCATTTTTCTCCAAGACCGCATTAACCAGCTCAAAAACATTGTAATCTTTACTGATACCAATATTCTTTTCAATATGCTTTTCATTGATTTGCTCACCCGGTTCAATGAGCAAAAAGAGTTTTTCCAATTCATTGGAGATGCGACTGAGGTCATTGCCTAAAAACTCAGCCAACAGAGCGGTTGCCTTATCTGTTATTTGATAATTTTTCGCTTTTATGTAATCACCTATCCACTTTCCCAAATGATAATCCTTGACTCCTTCAGACTCAAAAATTACAGCATCTTTTTTCAAGATCTTGTAAATGCGTGAACGCTTATCGAACTTCTTGTATTTGTGTGCAAAGACAAGCACCGTGGTGGGCGAAGGAGATTCGAAATACTTTTCAAAAACTTCCCACTGGGATGCCTTTTTATATTCTTGCGCTTCGCGGACTACTACAACAGTACGTTCGCTCATCATTGGCAAACGGGTTGCCGCATCCAACACGTCTATGGGTGGAGTATCTTTTGCGTATACAACGGTTTGATTAAAGTCACGTTCACCCTCGCCAAGAATAGCAGTAGTAGCAACCTTGACAATTTGATCGATATAAAACGGCTCCTCTCCGTGGAGGAAATAGATCGGCTTTGGATTACCCGACTTTAACTGTTTTATAATGTCCTTGTGCGTCACCTTTTATTTTTTTCTGAAGAAGATTCGAATAGGAACCCCCTCAAAATTGTACTGAGCCCTTAATTTATTTTCTAAAAAGCGTTTGTATGATTCAGGGATATATTGTGGTAAATTACAGAAAAATGCAAATGCCGGAGCATGCGTCGGTAACTGAGTTACAAACTTAATTTTAATATACTTCCCTTTCAAAGCAGGTGGTGGTTGGCGCTCTATTACCGTTTGACAAAACTTATTCAATTCTGAAGTAGGTATACGTTGCGTGCGGTTTTCATTTACCTCCATTGCTTTTTCCAGCGCCTTGTGCAAACGTTGTTTTGTAATCGTCGAAGTAAATAAGATAGGGACATCATTAAACGGCGCCAATTGCTCGCGAATTTTATCCTCATACTGAACAGCACTCATCGTATCTTTTCCTTCGATCAAATCCCATTTGTTGACCAAGACAACAACACCTTTTCTGTTTTTCTCAATAACATAGAAGATATTCAGGTCCTGCTTCTGTAATCCTTCTGTCGCATCAATCATGAATATACATACGTCCGAATATTCGATACTTCGAACCGAACGGATCACTGAATAAAATTCAATGTCTTCGTGTACTTTCCGTTTTTTCCGGATTCCGGCTGTATCAATCAAAATAAAATCAAAACCGAACAATTTATAACGAGAATCTATAGAATCGCGTGTTGTACCTGAAATTGGTGTAACAATATTACGTTCTTCCCCGGTTATGGCATTAATAAAGGATGATTTACCAACGTTTGGTTTACCAACAACAGCTATTCTTGGAATATCAGTGTCATCCTCTACTTCCTCTACCTTGTCAAAACGACTGATCACATCATCCAATAAATCACCCGTGCCACCTCCATTATTTGCGGATATACCATAAATTTTATCAACTCCTAGCGAATAGAATTCATAGGCATCATTTGCTCTAGCTGTGTTATCAACCTTGTTGGCAACGAGCATAAAAGGTTTCTCTGACTTTCTCAGAAGATTCATCACAGCCTCATCCAAGTCAGTGATACCAACCGTCACGTCAACCATAAACAAAATCACATTCGCTTCTTCAATTGCGATTTCTACCTGTTTTCTGATTTCTTCCTCGAAAATATCATCAGATCCGTGGACATATCCGCCTGTATCAATGACACTGAACTCCACACCATTCCATTCTGACGTCCCGTAAATTCTGTCACGCGTAACACCACTCATTTCCTCAACGATAGCCGAACGACCACCTGTCAAACGGTTAAAAAGGGTTGATTTACCAACGTTTGGTCTACCTACTATTGCTACAATGTTTGACATTTCTAAATTCTAAATTATGGGGATATTAATATCCGAATTTTTCTAGTTTTCTATCGTTTTCTCTCCAATTATCATCCACTTTTACAAAAAGTTCAAGATGTACATGCTTGTCGATAAACTTCTGAATATCCTTTCTGGCATCTATTCCGACGTGTTTGATCCGCTGTCCTTTATGACCAATGATAATTCCCTTCTGCGATTTACGCTCCACATAAATAATTGCTCGGATTCTAACAATATCTTCGTCTTCATGATATTCTTCTACCACAACTTGCGTGGCGTATGGAATCTCTTTTTTGTACTGCAGAAATATTTTTTCACGAATGATCTCACTAATAAAGAAACGTAAAGGACGATCCGTTAAGGCTTCCTTTTCGTAATATGGTGGACTTTTTGGAATCAATTCAAGAATGCGTTCCCAAATCGGTTCCATATTAAATCCTTCTAAAGCTGAAATCGGCAGAATCTCTGCTTTTGGCATAAGCTCGTGCCAATATTCGATTTTCTCCTTAATGCGTTGTTCGTCGCCCTGATCAATTTTATTGATCAAAAGCAAAATTGGAATACTCGTCTTCTGAAGGCGTTCGAAAGTTTCTTTGTGATTCAGCCCTTTCTCATAAATGTCAGTCACAAAAAGAATAACATCGGCATCTTTTAAGGCAGAATTAACAAACTGCATCATGTTTTCATGGAGTTTATAATGTGGATCTAAAACCCCCGGTGTGTCTGAAAAGACAACCTGATGATCTTCGTTATTCACGATCCCCATAATACGATGACGCGTTGTTTGCGCTTTCGAAGTTATGATCGACAACCTTTCTCCTACGAGTTGATTCATCAAAGTCGATTTTCCGACATTTGGACTACCTATAATATTTACAAATCCTGCTTTGTGTGCCATTTCATTGCAAATGTAATCATTGCTGATAGAAGAATGATTCTTTAATGAGCGAAGAATCTCCAACGGTTAACACTTCAGCTCTGATTAAAACCAATTTTTCTTTGGATTAAAGATTCTCTCAAAACTTCATAAACTCTTGGATGTTCTCTTCTTAATTCATCTGGGTTTTCGAGATAATGCTCACCCGTAGCAGCAAGAAATTCAACCGGACTCGTTTTTGCGTAACGCCTAATACTCGCATTTTCATGAGATGCAATAAGAGCTGCTTTTTCTTCGAATAGGTTTTGCCAATTTTTCACGTCTTCTTCCTGCATTAAACCTTCTATGACGCCATCCACCATACCGTCTTGCATATCCATAAGGTGAATAAATTCATGAATAGCCACATTTTTATTGTCAATTTGATCATGAAATCCTTGATATAAAGCTTTCCGAGACAACCACATTTGACCTGCCATTTCTCCCCATCCAACGAGACCCTTAGCCATTTGATCTGTTTCGGGTATTAGAAATTTGTCGGGATAAATGACAACTGTATCTAATTTCAGGTAATGCCATTTTTCCAGTCGAAAAGTTGGAATAACTCCACCAGCCGCAACTAAAATTCGATCCAAATCTGATACCTCAGTTCCTGCTCCAATAATTCTATAATTCAGGAGGAAGATATGGATCTCCTCTTCAAATTTGGTTTTTTCAATGGCTTTTAGTCGGTTATAAAACGGGACTCTTCTTTTCAGAATGTCTCTCCACTGTTTAGGAAAAGGCCTGTCTGGTAATCGGCGATAAACCTTACGGGATTTCTTCATGCGGTTATAAGCCAGAAGGAGCATGGCAATAGCAAGCAGTAGAATTAATCGCCAGTCGTACATAATGGTAAAAATAATGATTTGTATAATCAAAAGCACTTTCTTCTTCACGCGAGTCTGTCGAAGGATCATTTTCATCCTAATGTGAGAGTAAGAAATTCAATTATGTGACAATAATCATAACGAAATAGTATCCATTGAATGTCGAAAATTCTTATTACTCAGTTTCGTTTTGAAAACACGTTGATTAGATGACAATCGAAGAAGATATTAAACTAAAGTTTTTGGGAGGTGCAGGAACGGTAACTGGTTCTAAAACAGTAGTTGAAGCCGAAGGACAGCGAATTCTAATTGACTGCGGTCTATTTCAAGGAATTAAGGATTTAAGAAAATTGAATCGCGACGATTTCCCTGTTGATCCAGGCTCAATAGATTGTATTATCCTTACACATGCCCATTTAGATCATTGCGGTTACATTCCCGTTTTGGTGAAAAATGGATTTAAAGGTCTGATCTATTGCACCAAACCCACAAAAGAGTTAACTGAAATTATTTTGCTAGACAGCGGTAAGATACAGGAGGAAGATGCTGCTAAGGCAAATCGTGATGGGTATTCAAAATATAGCTTAGCCAAACCCTTGTACACTGCGAGTGATGCCAAAAAGGTCAGCCCTTTTTTTTCAGAACATGATTATGATAGTTGGGTTTTTATTACCCCATCGATTAAGTTTCAATTGCACAACGCCGGACACATTATTGGTTCGGCAATGGTTGAACTAAAAATTGGTGAGAAAAAAATATTGTTCTCTGGTGATATGGGTAGAAAAGATCCTTTACTCCTTTATCCTCCGAAAAAAATAGACCATGTCGATTATTTGGTATTAGAGTCTACCTAAGGTGACCGAGAGCATGAAACTGTCGATTTAAAAAAAGAATTAACTTCAGTTATTTTAGAGACCTATAATCGTCGAGGTATATTAATGATTCCTGCCTTCGCCGTTGAACGAACACAGGAAATAATTTTCTTATTACATCAATTGAAAGATGAAGTACTTATTCCCAATATTCCAATTTACCTAGATTCTCCCATGGCAATTGAGGCCACATTGGTTTTTGACAAATATCCAACTTGGCAAGATGTTTCAAAATATGATTTATCAAGGATGTATGATACTATAAATTGTATTAGCGATTATCAGACTTCAAAATCGGTTGTGATGAGCAAAAAACCAAAAATTGTTATTGCAGGAAGCGGCATGTTGACCGGTGGACGTATCCTCAATTATTTAGAGCAGCACATGAAGGTTGCCAAAAACACATTGCTTTTTACGGGTTTTCAAGCCGCTGGAACAAGAGGAAGAGCTATTCTTGAGGGAAGTAAATTCATTAAATTTTTTGGTGAATATCACGAAGTGAATTGCGAGGTTAAATCAATTTCATCTATGTCGGCTCATGCAGATCGTTTTGAAATGTTGAATTGGTTGAGGTCGATTAAAACACTGCCTAAGAAGATCACCTTAAATCATGGTGAACCACATCAGACAGATTCGTTTCGAGTGTTACTCGAAAGCAAGTTGAAAGCCGATGTATTTATTCCGCACTTGGGTGAATCGATCAAGTTGCAGTACGCTATTAAAGAACACATTTAATCTGTCCTAATTTTATTTTCCAAAAGTGCTGTTCTAAAAAGCAGGATTGACTCCCTGCGGTCGTCGGACCTTTGGGGAGGGCTTTACAAGGATTCACAATGGAAAAATAAAGAGATAACTTTATCTCACAGCTGAAGCAAAAAAAAACTCGAATCAGTAACAACTAATCCGAGTCTTATGTTTTCTTTAATTTAGATGCTATTTTTTCATGGCCTCTTGCACAGACTTCGCTGTATCTATAACTGTGCTTTCAAAGTCATATGGTTTCCAATCAAAAGTCTTCATTGTTGGACCTACATCGCCTGTATAAGTCTTTCCAATAAATCCTAACATACTCTTTAAGTCTCGATTAAAATTTGCCATAAATCTTAGTAAAAAGTTGGGAGCGAGTTTTGTACTTACCTTATCGTATCCATTATTTTTCATGATTTGTGCCATCTCTTGAAATGAATAAGCCTTTTCTGTAGCTACAATATATCTCTGACCATTAGCGGCTTTGTTATCAAGTGCCAATACATGAATCTTTGCAATATCCCTAACGTCGGACATATTAATAGTAGCCTGAGGAAGCATAGGCATTTTTCCTGAAATTAAATCTCTATACATCCCCATGGATGCTCCCGTTAAATCCCCAGAAAGTGTTGGTCCAAAAACGGGTCCAGGGTTCACAACCACCAATTCCAATGGATTGGATTTATCTTGCTCTTTAATAAACTTCCAGGCGCTTTTCTCTGCTAGAGTCTTGCTTTTTGCATAGGCCGATACATTCTTGGCATCAACATTAGTCCATGTCGATTGATTCATAGGAATGGATTTGTCCGCATCGCCTAACATTGAAACCATAGAGGAGGTAAGAACCATTCTTTTGATTCCGCCTTTTTTTGCGGCCTTTAATGCACGTTGCGTTCCTTCAACAGCTGGCCTAATGTAAAGGTTTTCATCTTTCGGTTCTTTATTTATAAATGGAGAGGCAACGTGAAGTACATAATCACAGCCCACCATCGCATCATCCCACCCATCATCTTTCAACAAATCAAGTTGACAAAATTCTAGATTTCCTTTTGTATCAATTTCTTTACTTAAATCGCTGATAATGGAGTCTTTTTTTGACAAGTTTCTTAGAGAGCCTCTAACCGCATACCCCTGCTTTAAGAGTTCCAATGCGCAATGTTGTCCAATGTATCCCGAAATACCTGTTAACAATACTTTTTTCATATTCTAAAATTGTTTTTACTTTTGTTTTGCAAGCAAAAATACATAATTGCTTTTGTTTTGCAAGTAATAATTAACTATTTAGGAAAATGAATAATGATTTTCGTTGTAAATGCCCCATTACATCTGCATTAGATATTGTAGGAGATAAATGGACATTGGTAATTATTAAACAGATGCTTTTGGAAGGAAAAAGAACATTTAAAGATTTATCTGAAAGTGATGAAGCCATTGCCTCCAATATTTTATCCTCGAGACTTAAAATGCTTGAAGAATATAAGATGATCAGTAAGGGAAAACTACCTCATAATAAGAAAACGAACATTTATCTATTAACCGAAAAAGGTCTTGGATTGACTCCAACAATTGTAGAACTAACGCTTTGGAGTGACAGTAATCTAAGAGAATATCATTCATCTATAATCTCAGATAGTCGCATAGAAATGGTAAGGAATAATAAAGAGAAATCTATCAAAATGATAGTGGAAAATTATAAACAAAATACTGGCTACAACAAAACCTAAACTGCATTAAAATGCGGCTTAGCAAAACGTTATGAGGGTCTTTTTTTATTTAATATCGAACTTAATTTTCTTGAAAGTAAATTCCCTATATCTCAAACTTGACAATGGACACAGAGGGTCAAAAAAAAGACTCACCGATAAAAAATACCGATGAGTCGTCCTTAGTAGCGGGGGCAGGACTCGAACCTACGACCTTCGGGTTATGAGCCCGACGAGCTACCAACTGCTCCACCCCGCAATATATATTTTTATGTTTTAGTCGTTGTTGTGCTCTCGTTTGAGCGGGTACAAATATAAGTGATCTTTATTCATTGACCAAACTTTATTTTAAAAAAGGAATACGAATGGGTATAATTCTACAGGGATTTTTTATCAATGTTTTCATAATAAGCCCTTTGCATTGGACTGGTAGGTTTTATATCTTTTTAGGAAATCAGTATCATTTAAATTCGAAACGGTTATTTATCTTTACAGCATGGGAAAAATTTGGTCATTCAACGTTTACATCTTTTCGACATTGCTCTTGTTAATATTAGCCAGCTGTATGGGTGAAAATAATCCTTCGTCAGACTCAGGAGAGGAAGGAAGTATTGAGGAAAAAGTAACCTTCTGTGATTGTAAAGAATTGGAATTGGATCAAATGTATAATCGTTATTATTATGTTGACCCAAAAGAGGGATATACTGGGACTTGCGAAAGTTATTATCCTAACAATCAAGTGAAACAACGCAAGCATTTCGTAGACGGAAAAATTCACGGCGCTTTGGAAACATTTTTTGAAAATGGTCAATTGCAAGACATTAAACATTTCGATATGAACCTGCAATCGGGAGATTATAAATTATACACAGAGGATGGTCGACTTTTGATTCATGCTGTATTCGAACGAGGGCGTCATACAGAGACTATCTTTAAAGACCCAAATTTTGAGCAACATGCTCAAAACTCGATGCAGTAAATTACTTGCTATTCGTTGCAAGGCTTGCCATTTGGCGCATGTCTGATCCAGCGGGAGCCTCAAACACTTCCAATTGAAAATAGCTGACCGCTGCCAACAAGTGATCAAAAATGTCTGCCATTACTGCTTCGTATTTAGCCCACTCTTGAGTATTGGTGAAAGCATATAACTGAATTGGAACTCCTTTTTCTGTTGGTTCTAATTGGCGCACCAACAAAGTCATTTCATTGTTGATCTCTTTGTTATTTTTCAAATACTCCTCTATATAATAACGAAATACACCAAGGTTGGTCTGGTTTCGTCCATTCATCAAGACAGATTTATTGGTCACATGGGTTTCATTATAGGTATTGATTTCCTTTTGCTTTTCTTCAACATAAGTTCGGATCAATTCAATTTCACCGAGTTTGTCCAACAACTCAGGATTGCAAAACTTGACCGATTGAATTTTAATGTGAATGCCACGCATTACTCTTCTACCATCAGAATCCAACATTCCTCTCCAGTTTTTAAATGAATCTGAGATGAATGAATAAGTCGGAATGGTGGTTATCGTCTTATCGAAATTCTGGATTTTCACAGTTGCAAGGTTGATTTCGATCACATCGCCATCCGCTCCGTATTTTTCCATGGTTACCCAATCACCAATTCGAATCATATCGTTTGCAGCCAATTGAATACTACCCACAAATCCTAAAATAGTGTCTTTAAAAACCAAAATAATGATGGCTGTTAAAGCTCCCATAGATGTCAAAATCACCAATGGTTCAATGGCGAAAACAACGGAAATCATTAAAATGATTAAGATACAAGAGACAACGATTTTACCTAACTGAAAATAAGATTCTATTGGTTTGTCTGCTAGTGCCGGTTTCTCAATTAAGACATCTCGAGCAGTATTAAAGAATCGAAGGATGGAGATTAGCGCCACAAAAATGATTGCTAGGTCAATCATTCGAATGAAAAATTCAGCCAAAACGTCAAAATCATACAAAACAGTTTGGATCATCGGCTCCATAAAAATTAATGGAACAAGATGTGCTAATGCTGCAAAGAACTTGTTCTTTACCAAATAATCATCCCACATGGTTTTTGACTTGAAGGCGATGCCATGAATGATCTGTGTCAAAATAAGTTTAGAAATCATCCAAATGATCCAGCTGAGAGCAAAAGCTAACAATAGAATAAAAAACGTCCGTGTATAAATCAGCAGATCTCCTGAGAGTCCCCAACCCTTGAGTAACCCATTCCACCAAATAATAAACTCGTCTCTGTCCAGTATTCCTATCATAATGTTGTTTTGGAATGACAAAGGTAAGAATCAAAAAGAAATGAAAAAAAATTGCGCTCCAGAATCTGAAGCGCAAAACATTTTACTTTTTGTTTTCAGTTAATGGATAATTATTTTATCGGTTTTCATTTGATTGCCTTTGACAATCTGTAAAATATAAGTTCCAGAAATCAAATCTGTAATAATGAAACCAGAACCCTAATGAGAATCGGTATATACCATTCGGCCATCCATCGCAAAAATATTTACTTGATATTGTCCATCAGATATTATCTGAAAAGAACCTGTAGAAGGATTTGGATAAAGCTCGAAATCGAGGGTCTTTAGTTCTGCTTCTCCAGCAAATACAGGTGCACAATAAGGTGTTTCTCCAGCATCATGGTTTAACATCGATACACCTAAAGCAGGAGGATTTGTTCCATATCCAGGGACCATGCCTGCTTCATCCAAATTATCCGCATTGTAGATATACATCATGTTACGATCCACGTTTACACCAATATAATCATCGGTTGGATTGCCCAAATCTAAATCCGAAAAACAACCCACCCGAAAATCTGACAGTGTTTCTGTACCTCTATTGATCACCTTCAAATTAATGAAGGTTACATCATTTAAATAGTCCGCGGTATTATACTGATATAAGAGGTAATGTAATTCAATTCCTATTGGATCGCTTCCAGTTTCATGAACATCCGCTTTATCATTCATGATAATATAAACCGCTTCATCTCCTTTTATTTTTGGATAATCACCATTTTCCGGCTAATAGATTCCGTTCCCATCTACATCTACAAATGGTGCTAAATAGAAATCAATTCCTTCAGCTTCATCGCCATGTGCTGGCCATTGCAAAATAGAAGCTGGGGTTTCATAGCCCATCTCATCGTAATTCGCAATGTGATTATCTATTGCCATTTTCGTAACTGGATAAACGCTGTAATCTTCTGAAGAAGCAGGTACGGTAGCCGTACCATCAGTGGTCAATGGTCCTCGAAATTGATACCCCTCTGGAGAGTACACTTGAGCTGACATTTTAATATCACGATGTTCATCAGTACCTGAAAACCAGAACCCAAGTGAATAAATCGCATGATTTCCAGATTCGGTAGGAACTTCATATCCGTGCGATGAAATTTCTGTATTATTGAAAAACAAGCCGTTATTACTTACCATTGCTCGAATATTATTTTGATTCAGGCTATGATAATCATACTGGGCCAAGGCCGTGCATGTAAGAAATAAAGAAATAAATGAAAGTAAAAATTGCTTCATGGTTGTGTGGTTTTAGTGCATCATAAATCTATACAACCTCAGACAAATAGGAAAAGGATTAGAGCTTGATCTTTGCTTTTTTATATCCCTCTAACCCGTGAATCACTCCAGCAAAGGATTATACATCATGAAGGTGTGATTTTCTGTCACCAATTCCTCCTGAACCTCTCCTGAATCTCGATTGGTTTTTATGCACCAAATCTCATTATGCCGGGTATAACCGCCCCACCATTGTTGTCGAAACATATGGTTGCGCTCTTCAATTTGAACGTCCTCATTGATGGTATTCTCGGCACATATTTCTCCCTGCAAATGCGTTTCATCCAACCATAAGTTAATTTGAAATGCTTGATCGGTTTCATTGGTCACTTGCAAATCGATGTAATTGTACGATAATGTAGCTCCGCTGCCGAAGGGAATTTTTCGATTGACATCAGGAAAAACATCGTAACTATGCCGCCATCTTTTTGTCACAGTTAATGGAGTATGAATTGTCATCCAATAAATGAGATTTCCCATTTGACAAAGTCCTCCACCTGTCCCGCTAGTCACACGACCTTCAGACAAAGTCATGCCTTCCAAATATCCTTTAGCCCGTGTGGGTCTGCCCACCATTTTCCAAAATGAAAACGTCTCTCCTGGTTGAATAATAACCCCATTGATACAATTCAGAGCCAATTGAAGATTGGTGACTTTATTGCGTTGCAAAAACATATCTACGTCCTTGAGTTTGCGCAACAAGAATGACTGATGTGATTTGACCAAAACAGGCAACTTATCATTCGAACGTTGTTTTGCCCACTTCTGATCAGAAGCCATCCATTTCATCCGCTCTTTTAGACAATAATACTCTTTGCCTAAACGTCTGCGGAGTTTACTTCGCTTTATTGGCTTTGCTATCTGTTTGACTTTCACAATTTTTCCTTTTTTCTACTTTTCTAATGTAATTAAAAGAATATCAATAATTTGTGATTTTTCGATCTAAGGGGTCCGAATATTATTTTCTGGGAGGTCTAAATGATTATTCGTTACTTTATAAAAAAATCAAATTGAGACACCTTTTTTCATCGCTGTGGTTTTTGGGTATAGCTACCCTTATTATTTTCCCGGTATTCGGCTACCTTTTTCTTTGGATGATGGATGGGGACTTCTGGTCGATGTTTCATCTATCTCATAATTCGGTTTGGACGATACCTGCATTTTTATCTTCTGGAATCCTGTTTGGGCTTGCGGTGATTTGGTTGAGCGAATTGCCCTATTTTGAAAAGTCCATGCGTGACTATAAAAATATTTTGCAGCGTTATAAGATAACGATTTGGCACGCGTTTTTTCTTTCTTTTTGTGCTGGATTTGGCGAAGAAATATTCTTTCGAGGAGCAGTTCAACCTTACCTCGGAATATGGTCAACCGCAATCATTTTTGTAGCTATCCACACGTACTTTTCTATGAAAGATATGAAAAAAAATGTCTTTGCAATTTTGCTTACGCTTTACATTGCATGCTTAGGATGGGGAGCTCAAGAATTTAGTCTTTGGCACGCCATTTCAGGTCATTTTAGCTACGATCTTGTTTTGATGATGTACATCCGGAAAGATTAGCGTCAAGAGCGGTAATCCTTTCGGATTATTTTGTTGGAGGGTGTTCTTTCTAATTCGGAAATAAAGACGATCTCCTTTGGAATCTCATATTTTTCTAAACCACAAAAACGCCAAACGGCAGGCCAATCAGATGATCCCAAATCAATCGTTCCTTCAATAAATAAAACAAGTCGTTCTCCCCATTTTTCATCATCGACGCCAAATAAAATAAATTCGCTATCACCCAGATGCTTGGCGAGTTTCGCTTCTACTTGCTCAGGCGATATTTTATACCCAGCAGAATTAATAACAAAATCTGCACGACCCAACCATTCAAAACGTGAGTGATCTGCTAAACGCACTAAATCATTCGTGACCAAATTATCGGTGATTATATTCGATTGAATAACCAAACAGCCTCGCTCATCAACATCGATTTCAAAACCGGGTAAGCACTCAAATAATGCCGCTTCCTTTTGCAGATTTTTCAGGGCAAAATGGGTTATCGTTTCAGTCATCCCAAAAGTAGCGAAGTTCTTATTTTTTAGTAATCTTATCTCCTTTTCTAGTGTTGGTTTAATCGGTGCCCCTCCAATAATGACATGCTCAATTGATTCATACAAATCCCTTGTTTTGGAATCATTCAACATCGCTTCAACTTGATAAGGAACAAAGGCCCCGAAATAAAGGTCGTTGTTATCGAAATGAATATTGTCGGAGAGATTCAGCAGCGGATTTTTATTCGTAGGCAGAACCACTAAATCCATTTCATGTATTAGTGCCCGAACGACCATTAACTTGCCAGCGATATGTTTGGTTGACAGCGCCAAGAGTGCTTTCTGACCCTTTTGAAAATTGAAAAATCTGCCTGTGGCCTCTGCGGAAGCTCTTACTTTGGTCTTATCTAAATAAATCTCTTTTGGCGCCCCTGTTGATCCAGAGGTTTTGACCAAAATATCAGGCTTTTCGTTAAGCCACTCATCATACAACGCATATAAATCGCGTAATGTATCGGCTGATACACCATCAACAATTGTAATGTTGGGAATCCGTTCTTGCAATGGAATAAATTTTGTATGAAGTTAACCAATAATTAATTTTAGATTATAAGAGAAATAAAAAGAATATGACGATGAAAAAAATAATGGGGATAGTGTTAGTCTTTGTTTTACAAATTGGTGTTAGTCACGCAGCCGTTTTAAAAATGGCTGGTAGTAAAACAATATCAAAATATTTTACCGCTGATTCTAGCGAAGGTGGCATACAGTTTTTTGAGGGAACATGGAGCGAAGCATTGGAAAAAGCAGAAGCTGATAAAAAGCTGATTTTTCTAGATGCATATGCTGCTTGGTGCGGTCCTTGCAAAGCAATGAGTAGAAAAACATTTACTGATCCTACTGTTGGTGCGTTTTTTAATGAACATTTCATAAATGTTAAAATGGATATGGAGAAAGGAACGGATGGACCTCGATTATCTCGAAAATTCGGTCTAAGAGCATATCCAACACTTTATTTCGTCAACGGCAAAGAGGAAATTGTTAAACAAGATCTTGGTTATAAAGACGTGAAACAATTGTTAGCGCTGGGGAAATCGGCATCGGCGCTCTAAGCGAGTATAAAAAAAGAAAACCCCTGCTTTCATTGAAAACAGGGGTTTTCTTTTTTCTTAAAAGGAAGAAATTAGCTGTCAGTTTCCACTTTGGCTAAATCTTCTGCCTTATATTTTCCATCTCGAAGTCCTTCTTGAACTTTCTTGAATGTTTCAATCGTATACGTTACATCCTCTAGCGTATGCGCTGCAGTTGGTATCAAACGCAACATGATTACATCCTTCGGAACAACTGGATATACAACGATTGAACAGAAAATATTGTAATTCTCTCTCAAATCGAAAGTGATATTCGTTGCTTCTGCAAGAGTACCTTCTAAGAAAACTGGTGTTACAGCAGAATTAGTTCTACCAATATTGAATCCAGCATCTTTCAATCCTTCTTGCAACGCTGAAGCTACTTTCCATAAGTTTTCTTTATGTCTCGGTTGTGTACGCAATAACTCAAGTCGTTTTCTTGCTCCAACTACTAACGGCATTGGTAATGATTTCGCGAACATTTGCGAACGCATATTATAACGCATAAACTCAACCACATCTTCAGTAGAAGAAATAAATGCTCCAATAGAAGCCATTGATTTGGCGAAAGTACCGAAATACACATCGATTTCGTCTTGAACACCTTGATGCTCTCCTGTACCCATACCAGTCTCACCTAAAGTACCGAACCCGTGAGCGTCGTCAACAAACAAACGGAAGTTAAACTTTCCATTTTTTCTGAACTCTACGATTTCCTTAAGTAAACCTTGATCACCGGCCATACCGAAAACACCTTCTGTGATTACAAGTATACCTCCACCAGTTTGCTCAGCAAGAGCAGTTGCTCTTGTCATTTGTTTTTCGAAACTCTCCATATCATTGTGTTGAAAAACAAAACGTTTTCCAGCATGAAGACGAACACCATCTATAATACATGCATGTGACTCGCTGTCGTATACAATGACATCTTTACGGTCCACTAAACAATCAATAGCAGAAAGCATTCCTTGGTAACCAAAGTTCAAGAGAATAGTATCTTCTTTTTGCATGAAGTCTGACAATTCAGCTTCTAAAGCTTCGTGCTCTGAAGTTTGTCCAGTCATCATTCTTGAACCCATTGGATAAGCCAATCCCCAATCAGCAGCTGCATCAGCATCCGCTTTTCTAACTTCAGGGTCATTACCTAGTCCGAGATAGTTGTTTACACTCCAAACTAGGCACTCTTTGCCTCTGAACATCATTTTGTTTCCAATTTCCCCTTCCAATTTAGGAAAGGTGAAATACCCGTGCACTCCTTTGGCATGCTGACCAATTGGTCCTCTGTTTGCCTTAATCTTTTCAAATATATCTAAAGCCATATCTTAATTTTCCTCCCTTAATGTGGGATCAATTATAGTGCGAAATTATAGCGAAAATTCAGATTAACCCAATTAATCATAAAATTTTATTCACATTATATCGTTTACCTCACTAATTTTCACATTCATTAACAAATCAAATTCTATCTTTGTTCTCTTATAAAATGAAGCGAATGTTAAAAAGAAAACTCATCCTTTCTTCAATAGTAGTATTGCTAGTCTCTTTTTCGGGCTGTTCGGAATATTACCACCTTACTAAGGCTAAATCTGCGGCTACCGAAGCCGAAAAGAAAGATGCTGGGATGAAGTATTACGAGGAAGGTGAGTATATCAAAGCAATAACGCTATTTGAGGATGTAATGAACCATTACAAATTCACGAGTGAAGGAGAAGAGCTTTATTTTAAATATTGTATGGCAAACTACAAGCTTGGGGATTATTACTTAGCAGGGTACTATTTCAAGCGTTTCATTCGCCGTTACCCCACAAGCAAGCATACAGAAGAGTGTCTTTTCCTAAGTTCGCTGTGCTCCGTGGCAAATTCTCCTGAGTATAGTTTAGATCAAACCGAAACTTATAATGCATTAGATCAGTTGCAAATCTTTATAGATCAGTATCCTAATAGTTCTCGAGTGGATACTTGTAATCAGATTATGGATAAACTGCGCTCAAAATTGGAGTTAAAACAATTTGAATATGCAAGATTGTTTTACCAAACACAATTCTATAAATCTGCAGTTGTAGCGCTTGAACAAACTTTAGTCAAATATCCAGAGTCGACCTACAAAGAAGAGATTCTCTACCTATTGGTAAAGAGTAACTTTGAACTCGCGATCAACAGTATCGACGAGAAAAAATTAGAGCGACTGAACAATACTATAAAAAGTTATCGTACCTTTGTAGCCGAATTTCCTGAATCTAAAAAGCTAAGGGAGCTTGAATCAATAAAAAAGCGAACTGAAACAGCGATTGAGGAAATGAAAAATTAACAGAAGGAAAATCGTAGGATATGAGCATCAATTATAAGAACACAAATGCAGATCGTACAACGGTTACGCGTGATTTGGAGAATATTTCAGAGCAATCAGGAAACATCTATCAATCATTAATTGCTATTTCTAAACGTTCGGATCAGATCGGCAGTGAGATGCGCGAGGAGTTAACAAGCAAATTAGCTGAGTTTGCCTCAACTACAGATAACTTAGAAGAAATTTTCGAAAATCGAGAGCAAATTGAAATCTCGAAGTTTTACGAAAGTCTTCCTAAGCCTGTAGCTATTGCTATTCAAGAATACATCGAAGGAAAAGTTTACGTTCGTGACGCTTCAAAAGAAGTAGAAGAAGATTAAACCTCATGTTATCCGGTAAAAAAATCTTACTGGGTGTCACCGGAAGTATAGCTGCATACAAAGCAGCGCATATTGTCAGAGCACTTATCAAGTCTAATGCAGAAGTAAAGGTTATCATGACCCATGCTGCGTGTGACTTTATCACTCCCTTAACGCTTGCGACCTTATCAAAGAATCCTGTCGCCATTGAATTCATCAAGGATGAAGAAAACGGTGAGTGGGAAAACCATGTAGATCTTGGATTATGGGCTGACCTTATGCTCATTGCTCCATGTTCTGCCAATACATTGTCAAAATTGGTTTCTGGAAATTGTGACAACTTGCTCTTGGCAACTTATCTAAGTGCAAAATGTCCTATTTGGGTTGCTCCAGCAATGGATCTCGACATGTTCAAACACTTCAGCACACAGGACAACTTGACAGCTCTTCGCAACAACGGTGTTCACATAATTGAACCGACGTCAGGCGAACTAGCAAGCGGTTTGCACGGTAAAGGAAGGATGGAAGAACCTGAAGTTATTCATGATTTGATTGTTGATTATTTCCATCCGAATTCAGCCTTAAAAGGAAAACGCATCATCATAACAGGAGGACCAACTTACGAAGCGATCGATCCAGTCCGGTTTATTGGTAACCATTCTAGTGGGCGAACAGGAGTGCTTTTAGCGGATGCTTTTGCCAAAAGAGGTGCAATAGTTACTTTAATCACTGGCCCAACGCGTTTCAAAGTGGCTTCGAAAATAGTGAATGTAGTGCCTATCAATAGCGCTGATGAAATGCTATCCGCCGTTAAACTTAATTGGAACAACGCAGATATAGGAGTTTTCTCAGCTGCCGTAGCTGACTATAGACCGGCCCATCCATCTGATCAAAAAATCAAGAAAAAAACGGAAGAACTAACCCTTGAGTTAGTTAAAAATCCTGACATCTTAGCCTGGGCTGGAGCAAATAAAAAAGAGCATCAATATTTGGTCGGATTTGCCTTAGAAACTGAAAACGAAATTGAAAACGGAAAAGGAAAACTGGAACGAAAAAACCTCAATATGCTTGTATTGAATTCCTTAAATGATGAAGGTGCAGGTTTTGGACATCAGACGAACAAGGTAACCTTTATCAAACCAAACAATAATTTGATTAATTTTGAGTTAAAGGATAAGTCAGATGTTGCTGAGGACATCTTAAATGAAATTGAAACCGATCTAAATGACTAAGCATATTTTTCTTCTTGTATTTGTTCTGTCTTTTGGCCAATTATCGGCACAAGAGTTGAACTGTCAGGTGAGTATAATTACAACTCCTGCACTACAAGTCGGTCCGGTTGAAAAGGAAACTTTTAAAGAATTGGAGCAAGCGATTTATGACTTCATGAATACCACAAAGTGGACAAACGACATATTCGAAATAGAGGAACGTATTAACTGCAACTTGCTCATTACGATAACAGATATCCCGGCTACTACGACTTATAGCGGAAAAATACAAGTGCAGTCGACAAGACCTGTTTTTAACACAAGTTATAACTCAACCGTATTTAACCATGTAGACGGTGACTTCTCTATTAACTACTTGAGAAATTCAGCAATCTTACCGATGAGTAATTACCAGTATCGCGATAATCTATCGGCCATATTATCATTTTATGCGTACATGATTCTCGCTTATGATTACGACACCTTTTCTCCAAAAGGAGGCGATCCCTATTTTAAGGCAGCACAGCAAATTGCTAACAATGCGAAAAATTCAGGTGATCAAGGATGGTCTGCATCAGCGGGTAAAAAAAGAAACCGTTTTTGGTTAGTGGATAATGTGCTACAACCTGTTTTTAGCCCATTAAGAGATGCTTATTACTCATACCACCGTGTTGGACTCGATCAAATGTATAATGATCAGGGAATGGCTCGCAAAACGATCTTATCTGCTCTACAAGGCTTAGATAAAGTGCAACGCTCACGCCCAGGCAGCATGAACTTACAATTGTTTTTGGTTAGTAAAACGGATGAGCTTATCAATATCTTTTCACAATCCGAAATGAAGGAGAAAAATGCTGCTGTGAGTATCCTAAAGAAACTGGATCCTTCAAACTCTTCTCGCTACCAAGAAATTTTGAATTAAAATTCGAAATTACATTTGCCTTTTGCTTATTTTTGAGTTAAACAAGGGTCGCTTTTGATCTTTGCAAAATGATGATATCAACATGCTCAAAAAATTGGAAATAGCCAATTACGCCTTAATCGAAAATGTCTCACTTGATTTTAAAACAGGGTTTACCTCTATGACCGGAGAAACGGGAGCTGGTAAATCTATTCTCCTGAAGGCGCTCTCACTCCTTATGGGAGAAAGAGCTGATACATCCGTCATAAAAGGGTCTGAAAAAAAATGTATCCTCGAAGCCGTTTTTGATATTGATGCCCTTCAACTGGAAGCTTTCTTTGAAACCAACGACCTCGATTATGATCGAAATTGTATCATGCGACGTGAGATTACAACGAGCGGGAAATCAAGAGCTTTTATTAATGATACTCCTGTATCTATAGCGGCTCTAAAATCTTTAGGCGAACAATTAATTGCGATACACACGCAACACCAAACTTTGGAAGTACTTGGGTCTGGTTTTCAGATCGATTTATTGGATCATTTTGTTGGGATTACGGCGGAAGTTGCCGCTTACAACAAGAAATATAATGCATATCTTACAGCGAAAGACAGGTATACTCAACTACAAATCAAGGAGAAAGAAAATCGCAAAGAAAAAGACTACCTCGCCTATTTAATCCACGAACTCGTTGCTTTGAAGCTAGACCAAGTTGATTTAGAAAATCTCGAAAGCACAGCTTCAAAAATTGAAAATGCTGAAAAAATAAATAACACACTTTCATTTGCACGATCTGTGTTTGAAAACGATTCGTTTTCACCAGCTATTGGCATCAAAACTTTAATTGAAAGCTTTGATGAATTGAAACAGTACGATGAAAATTATGCCGCAATTGCCGCTCGATTATTGAGCTTAAAAATTGAACTGGATGATATCGAAGCCGAAGTCAATAATCTAGAGACAGAGCTCGATATTGACCCGGAGGAAGCTCTTCTAATTCAAGAAAAAATAGAGGCAATCAATGCTTTATTGTTTAAGCACAATTTAAAAGAGCTATCTGAGTTGAGAGATTTGCAAGAAAAACTTACCGCTGACTTGGACGCTATTTCAAATGTCGAAAACGATTTATCTAAGTATGAAGCGATGGTCAAATCGCTGAGTGCTGAATTAAAAACAGCAGGATTAGCGATAAGAACAAAGCGACAAAAATTTGCTCCGCAATTAGCCGAAAAAGCGGGATCTGTTCTTGACCAATTGTCAATGAAAAATGCCGAGCTAAAAATTGAACTCCAAGCGTTAGATGTGCCTGGACCAAAAGGAATGGATAAAATAAATTTCCTATTTAAAACAAATGCTGGTGGGGACTTCGCCTCTCTTAAAAAAACGGCTTCTGGTGGGGAACTTTCACGTTTAATGCTTGCTTTATTATCAATCTTATCAGAGAAAAAGAACTTACCTACCTTAATCTTTGATGAAATAGACACCGGTGTTTCTGGAGAAGTAGCTGGAAAAATGGCTTCGCTATTTGATCAGATGGGAAAACAGATTCAAGTATTATCCATAACACACTTACCGCAAGTAGCAGCAAAAGGAGCGCAACAATTACATGTATACAAAGAAAGTGCAACAGACAAAACCATTACGCGTGCAGAAGAACTTACTCCTGACGAGAGAATCACAGTGCTTGCAGGAATGATGAGTGCTGGAGAGATAACTGAGTTAGCAAAAGAAAACGCAGCTAACTTGTTATCAACTATATAAAAGACTAATTTTAGTTATTCAATCTCAAATAAACAGATTATGAAACAGCTATTACTGCTATCAACCCTACTTTTCCTTTCCAGTTCTGGATTTGCTCAATCAAAAGGTGATATCACCATCTATTCAAACACTGGTGAAAGGTTTTATGTGATCTTAAACGGAATCCGCCAAAACAAGGTTGCCGAAACAAATGTAAGAGTGACGGATTTAACAGATCAATGGTATAGTTGTCGTGTATTAGCAGAAGACAAATCCTTTGATATTGAGAAAAACCTTGTCGTCAAGAAAGATAGCCTTGTGACCTATCGCATCACAGAGAAAAAAGGAAAATATAAATTACGTTATTACAGTGAAACACCAATAAGAGCGGCACAAACAATTGAGGATCAGACTACGATTGTATACCACCCTAAAGAAGATGTTCATGTGGATAATACGCAATACGTTCCAGGAAGTCGTGGCGGAAATGGTAATGGCGGTGGAAACCAAGACGGAACTGGTGGAGGAAATCGCCAAGGCCAAGTTTATAATAACAATACTCAAAGTGTTCCGGGGGGCAGAAACGGTGGCGGAAATGGTGGCGGAAACCAAGATGGAACTGGCAGGGGAAATGGTCAAGGCAGTCTGAACAATAATGGTTCTACAACCACAACTATGACAACCACAACAACGACTTCAACTACAACTACTGGATCTGATGTTAATAACCCAAATGGCGGCGGAAGTATCTCAATTGGAATCAACGTTAATGAAAACGGATCCATTCAAACCAATACAAGTGGAGGTGCTGATGGAGAAAAGGTTAACATGGACATGAATATTAATGTTTCAGGGAATGGTACAGGTGTGCAGCAAACAACCTCTACTTATGAAGAAACGACTACTGTAACGACAACGTCCACTACAACCACAAGCGGTGGTAATATTCAAACAAATAATTCACAGAATGATTTCTACCAAGACCAAGATATTGCTGTGACTTCTAGTGGGGGATGTTTGACTACCGATCAGGATATGTCGAATATCACAAAGGCAATTCAGGCAGAAGATTTTGCAGATGACAAAATGCGATTAGCACTAGCATTTGCCAAAAATCAATGCATGTCTATTGATCAAGTGAGAGCAATTACCTTACTCTTTGATTTTGCAGATGATCGTATGACATTCTTAAAGTCAGCACATTTAAATTGTTTAGAACAATCGAACTATTATATGCTAAGTGATGTTTTTACTTTCAGTTCGGACAAAGATGAATTTAATAAATTCTTGCAGTCCAAGTAGAAAATAAAAACAGTTCAAAAACACATGTCTAAACGGGTAGTAATTACAGGTGCCATATTTGTTTGCTTGGCCATCATGCTGGGTGCGATGGCGGCTCATACATTAGAAACTAGAATCAGCGCAAATCTTTTGGAAGCATTCGAAAAGGGTGCGAAATATCAAATGTACACAGGCCTTGGTCTCCTGGCGGTAGGATTACATGCTGATCGTTTATCCTTTAAGTTGGTGGGGTTCTATGCACTCAATCTAATCGGCGTATTGCTCTTTTCAGGTGGGCTTTACCTTTACAGCTTGCATGAATCGGCTCCATTCCTCAGAAACATGGCTATGATTGTTCCCTTTGGTGGAACTTCAATGATTGTTGCCTGGATTATTTTGATCGTTCAGTTAAATAGGAATCGCTGATATTAGGTTCGTTAAGCATCCAATCTTAACCTCATAATTCACCTAGCCAATTCGATTTAAATAGCTTATCTTCGTGTATTGAAGTCAATTATATACAACCATGAAGAAGTCTTTATTTTTTATTCTTGGACTATTAAGCCTTTCGGTAACAGCTCAGGATACTACTTTTGTTCAAACTTTTACCTACGACAGTATCTCAACCCGTAGAGCAACATTTGAATTCCCTGCCGAACTGGAAGGAAAACGATTCGAAAAGGTATTGATGTATTACAATATCAAATGTGATCCTCTCACACCTTGGGATAGTTACAACTGTGGTGAATGGGATTATTTGGCTTATTCTCACATCTATGATCATACTGGTCAACTAGACTCTAACTTGGTTGAAACGGAGCGATATATGGTTAACGGTGAATCACCAGCTACAATCCCATATGTGGAGGCGGCATATTATGACTATCACCAACGCTATGAAAAATTTATCACCTACATTGCTGAAACCGATATGGATTATCCAATTGGTGAGGGTGCAATCAGTTCTGATGTGCCATTTGGAACGACAAATCGTACACAGCGTGCGCAGCTTTTATGGACAAACGAAGAAATTACAGGAGCTGGAATGGGAGCAGGAGAAATTGCTAAGCTTCGTTTCGATGTCGCGTCATTAGGTGATGCTATGGGGCAATTAACCATTCGCATGAAGCATGTTGACATGGCGGAATTAAATGGATTTGAAGAGGATGATTGGACATTGGTATATGAAATGAATACCTCATTTGTTGGAACAGGTGAAAATACGATCAACTTAACGTGGCCATTTGATTACGACGGAAGTTCGGATATACTGATGGATATTTCATTCGAAAACAGCTCAGCAGGAGCAAGTGATAATGTGCTTACCGCTGCAGCAACTGGTTCTAACATGGTCATTTCTACGAATGAGAAGCTGGGCTACTTAAATGTTAATCCGGGCGAATGGGCACAATTAGAATTAAGTCAATATGATTTTGGAGATGAAATCACCATTTCATTCTGGGCGAACGGAAATAGCGATTATTTGCCAGTTAACACTTCATTAATGGAAGCTGGTGATAGCCTGAATAACCGCATCATTAACCTTCATTTCCCTTGGTCGAACAGTCGTCACTACTGGGACGCGGGAACTGGCAGTGGTTATGACCGTATTGACAACGCAGCAACGGCGGCCGAAATAGGCGGAGAATGGCACCATTGGGCGGTTACGAAAAATGCATCGACTGGCATCATGAATATTTACAAAGACGGCGCGCTGTGGTTATCTGGTACTGATAAGAACCTAGCCGTAGGTCAAGTCAATAAATTCATCTTAGGTGCGAACCGTGGATTAGCTAACAATTGGTCTGGTAAATTGGACGAATTGCGCATTTGGGATGTCGAATTATCTGAATCTACGATAGCTGAATGGATGAATAAAAAAGTGGATGGGACGCATCCTAATTACGATGACATGGTTACCTACTATGACTTTGATGAGACACCTAGTATAATGGACAAATCAGGGAACAATAGAGATGCCATGATGAATACACCTTCAATGGTTCAATTCTATGAAGGTTCGAAAGCTGGTTATCAGTTATCTGAGAATAGACCAAACATAACATTTGTACAGGGAACCTACACATCAGAAATCGACTCGGTAATGGTTATGGATTCTGTTATGGTCAATCCGATTGATATTTTGGAATACGAAGTAACGGGTCGAAAATTTACGATTGTTGATATTATCCATAAAATGCCTGAAGGATACAGTTATACCTATGATCATGTAGGTGTTAAATTAGATTCAACCTTTCACGAAGCGGATGTAACTTTAAACAACGAAACGATATTCTATCATCAAGAGCCTTTCGAAGTTATTAATCGCTATGAGATTGGTCGTTTTATCACACCGTATGGAATCGGATTTGATCTCGGACCAAATGGTTTTACTTATGTCTATGATGTAACGGATTACCAATCATTATTAAACGGAGATGTTGATTTTCAAGCACACAACACACAGGAATTGATCGATGTTAAATTTGCTTTTATTGAGGGTATTCCGCCAAGAGATGTATTAGGTATTGAGCGCCTTTGGAACGGAAGAGGCAGCTTTAGCTACAAAAACCTCGATGATGATGTTAGTTTAACCGCAACCGAGGTTGATTTAGATCCTGCTGGAGCCATGTTTAAGGTAAGAACACGTATCACAGGTCACGGTCACCACGGGTCGAATAACTGTTGCGAATGGGGATTCGGAGAAGGTCGTGATCACGAGTTATTGGTTGATGATGTTTTGCGTGAGACATGGGAAATTTGGCAAGAAACTGAATGTGGAGACAATCCGAATATCGGGCAAGGCGGAACATGGCCGTATGCCCGCGAAGGGTGGTGCCCTGGTGATATAGTTGAAGAACATGAGTTCGATATCACACCATTTGTCACTCCTGGAACTACTTCAACAATTGACTATGATATTGAAGACGTACCTGTTGACGATCCTGATCAAGGTAACGGGAACTACGTTATTGCTATGCACTTGGTAACTTACGGTGCAGCGAATCACACACTGGATGCTGCTGTTACAGGTGTATTAAATCCAAACGATTGGAAATATTACAGCAAGTGGAACCCAACTTGTCAAAACCCAAGAATATTGATTCAGAATACAGGATCAACAACCTTAACTTCATGTAAGATTGATGTTTGGATAGGAGGATTTGATAATGTTATTACAGTGGATTGGACGGGAGAATTAGCTTTCTTAGAAGAAGAGATGGTTGAAATTCCGATTACACCAGAATGGTGGGCCGATTTTGAAGGAAAGAATACTTTCAACGCGCAAGTGCGTGAACCAAATGGCGGTGTTGATGAATACAGCAACAATAATATTTACCGCGTAACTTTCGAACCTGCACCAGTAATCAATGAGCCGTTCTACATTTGGTTTAAGACCAATAATAAAGCGAATGAAAATGAAATTTTCTTAAGAAATGATGCAGGAGAGGTAATCTACTCCCGTACATCATTGGAAAATGACTATGAGTATAAAGACACCATGAATTTAGAACCGGGTTGTTATACTTTAGAAATTACAGACAGCGACAACGATGGTTTGAGTTTCTGGTATTCTGCTGCATACGAAGGTGAAACTGCTGGTTTCTTGCGTTTAAGAGAAGTTGGTGGTGGAATCATTGAAATGTTTGATCCTGACTTTGGTAATTTCTCACAATATACCTTTAGTGTTGGTTATGCGGTTGGAATCGATGAGGACAAGGTAGATTATAACCTAAACGTCTTCCCTAACCCGAACAACGGTCAGTTCCAAATCACACTGGACAACTTCCATGGGGACGATATCCAAATTGCTGTTTATTCAGAATTGGGACAACAGGTTTATAATAGCGCCATCAACAATATGAATGTAGATGGATATATGCAAACATCACTAGATTTATCTGATTTGGCTGAAGGCGTGTATTACCTTCAAATCATATCTGATGGCAAAACAGCTACAAAACAAGTTGTGATTCAATAGGAATTTAAGTGTTATACACAGGGCGTTTCCCTAATTGGAAAACGCCCTTTTTTTTGTGCATTTATTTGGATTCGACTATATTCGCAGTCTAACTGATAATTAACACTATGAAACAAAATTACATTTTGAAACTAGCGGCAGTTCTTGCTGCTAGTCTTGGAAGCGCAATTGTTTTTGCGCAGGATGTCACAACATTTACCTACACAGGTGCTATTCAAACCTATACTGTGCCCGATGGCGTGGGTTCTATTCAAATCGAAGCTTGGGG
>JBMZAY010000023.1:0-38301 GCA_049611865.1 Crocinitomicaceae bacterium
ACAACGCTGGCGGCGGAGGCGGCTGGTATGGTGGTGGTTCTGGTGCCGGGCAAGCCGGTGCCGGAGGTGGATCATCATATATTGATGGTGTTACTGATGGTGAAACGACTGCTGGAGTAAGATCAGGAGACGGTGAAGTTGTAATCACTACCTTATGTTTTCCCTTAACGGTAACTGTTAGCGAATCAGAAATTTGTTTTGGCGAAGAGGTAACCCTTTCAGCGACTTCAGAAAGTGGAGATGAGGTTACATGGGACATGGGTGTTGAAGATGGTGTTGCTTTCATTCCAGAAATGGTTGGAGAAAATACCTATACGGCAAGCACTGGAAATGAAGAAGATTGTGTGGCTGAAGTAGTCATTACAGTTAATGAATTACCAGTTCCGTATGCTTCAATTACTGCCGATGATGCTGGCGCAGGACTCGGAGAAATTGATCTTATCGTAACTGGTGGTATGCCAGCATACACTTTCGATTGGAATAATGACGGAA
The DNA here is from genome assembly GCA_049611865.1 of Crocinitomicaceae bacterium. GTDB lineage: Bacteria > Bacteroidota > Bacteroidia > Flavobacteriales_D > Crocinitomicaceae > Crocinitomix. The sequence goes on from JBMZAY010000023.1 coordinate 493, forward strand.
CAGGAGATTTTGATGATACAGAAGACCTAACTGGTTTAACTTCTGGAAACTACATTGTAGTCGTTAAAGACGCTAATGATTGTGAAAGCGCTTCTCAATCTTTCTATGTAGGAGATGTAGCAGGAATTGAATTGAACGAGGAATCTGCAATCAAGCTTTATCCTAACCCTACAACTGGTAATACAACTATCCAAATGATGGGACAGTTTACCTACCAAATAAAAACGATTAACGGAGAAATCATTGAAAACGGTCAAGGTTTTGATCAAAAGGAAATCTCCTTGACAAACTATGTTGATGGTATTTATTTGGTAATAGTTGGAAACGAAGAAACAAATAAAACGATCAAAGTCGTTAAGAAATAACGATCAAGTGAATTAAAATAAAAAAGGGGTTGATGATACATTAACCCCTTTTTTATTTTCTAGAGAAATTTCATTACTCTGCCGGAGGTGTAAAAGTTTGCTTTTGAGTTGCTGGCGGTGTTTTCGTATACTGAAACCCTAAATCGATGTGGAAATGATCATCATGTAGCGCATTAATGATAGGGGATAAACCACGAACCACATAAATATCGGATGCCTTAAGTATTTGTCCGTATTTGGTTGCAAAGAGTTCTTCCTTTAATTCAATTTTTATAATCAACTTAAAAACTGCTAATCCGTTCTGTTTTGCAAAGTGATTAAGGATTAGAATTTGTCTTGCCACCAAGTCAAAATCTATTGAAATGGTCGTATCCTTTACATACCGTCCTGCATCGTCAAATTCTAAAGCGTAGTGCTCTAACCCAATCGTGTCCAAACCATAGTAAGGCTTTCCATCCTTTAGTAATGGCATCATAAAATCAATGCTTAATCCATTCTGATGCGTGCGATGAGGAAACATCTCTCCTCCATGCTCATGAGAACACTCCATCACATTAAAATAGCGTTGTGGTAACACAGTAAGCAATGAATCATACATACCGAGCATTGACATTAACGCTAAATCATTCAAAAATGCTCTGCCTTCTAGGTAACTGGTACGATCAAAATACATGAAGTTCCTCCCTTTGTAAGGTACCAACTTTCCATGTTTCAAGGATCCGTTACTAACATTACCAATGGACTCACTGACAGTATCATCAAGTGCTTTTTCTTGTATATAAGTTTGCAGTTCTTCATCAATTGTAAACCGATCCTGACCCCATGAAATTGAAGAAGCCATGCTAAAACATAAAATCGTAATAACCTGAAAATAAACCTTGCTCATACTGCAAAAGTACTTGCAAAAAAGGTTCGTATGAGCAAACAATCAGATAGTTATGCTCATATAGAATGTTGAAAAGTGGTGATGGAAAAACTAAGTCAGAATTATTTTCTCGATGCTATGAAGTGCATGATCAATCTCTTCTTTTGTTGTATATCGACTAAATGAGAAACGTGCATTGGGACGATCAACATCAGCACCAATACCTCTTAAAACATGAGAACCAGTAGCCGCTCCTGACGTACATGCGCTTCCACCTGAACAAGCAATCCCATCTAGATCCAGCAAGAACAATAACATGGATTGTTTTTCAAATTTTGGAAAACAAACATTCAAAACCGTATACAAACTTTTTGAAGGATCAGTCTCTCCATGAAATGCAACACCTGGAATACGTTTTTTAAGTTCCTCAATCATGTATGATTTTAAACCCTGTACGTGATCCTCATGACCCTGCATATCCTGATGAGCAATCTCCATTGCTTTCGACAATCCAATAATTCCAGAAATGTTTTCTGTACCTGCCCTTAAACCTCTTTCTTGGGAACCTCCTTGAATCATTGGCGATATATTCAATTCTTTATTGACATATAAAAATCCTATTCCTTTTGGACCATGAAATTTATGTGCGGCACAAGTTAGAAAGTCCGCTCCGAATTCGGCAACATTTATCGGATAGTGCCCCATTGTCTGAACTGAATCTGAATGGAAATATGCTCCATATTTTTTACAAATATTGGAAACCTTTTTTGGATCAATCAATGTTCCGATTTCATTATTTGCATGCATTAATGAGACAAGCGTTTTTTCATTACTATCACCTAACAACTCCTCTAAGTGCACCAAATCTACTGCGCCCTTTTCTGTCAAATTCACCATAACAGTTTTTACACCAGAAACAGCTAGACAATGTCCAACTGCGTGATGCTCTATTGGTGAAGAGATGATTCGTGTGACGCCTAAATCCTTTACTGCAGTGCGAATTGCCATGTTGTCGGCTTCTGTCCCACCCGATGTAAAGATAATTTCCTTTGGTTCAGCACCGATATAACCAGCTACCTCTCGTCTTGCTAATTCCAGGGCTCCTTTTGCTTCGCGTCCGAAAGAATGAACCGAAGATGGATTTCCAAATTGCTCTTCCAAAACTTTGGTCATCGCAGTAATGACCTCTTTTGCCATTGGGGTTGTGGCAGCGTTATCTAAGTAGACTTTCATGTTTTTCGTATTTGGCTGGACGAAAGTACATAAAACAGTCAAAAAAATCACAGGAGCGATTAAATTGATCCAATTATCTCAGAAAAAAAAACAGGCTATTATTGGACGGCTCCAGTAAAGAAACGAATGTCACGCATGAGCCTTCCGAAAACATAGTATTGACCAACTACCAAACGTCCATCATTCAATTGGACCCATAGACGATCCTGGTCATACTCTAAAAGTTCTCCGTCTAAACCGACCTTATCGATCATGTACTTTCTTCTAAAAAGACGCACTGCATTTTGCTCGCCATCCTTTGTATTGACAGCAATTGTGTAGTAAGGTGTACTGTTTTTGATTGAATCAATCATTTCTTCTGTCAGGTTGTAATTGTGCCCTTCAAAGTGAATCTTTTTGTATTGCACCAAATACCCTCTAACGTTCGCGGTATCAAATGTTGATAATTTCGTTTCATTATTGTAAACCTCAAAAAGATTTTCATCCAAGGCTTTTATCTTCAAGTTCAAATGTGTTGAGTCTGGCTGCGTCACTTCCACTGTTTCGATGTTCAATGGATCATACACAAATACTTCGGTGCATTCAAATTCGCGAGGATCCGTGACAAATCTTGAACTCAAATTGCCGTACATATTTGGCAAGTGCATAATAAACGGTTCAGGTGATTTACCTTTAACCGGATCTTTCAATAACATATAAGTCCCGTATTGATCTTGAGTTGGATTACCGATGTACCATGTTTTCGAGAGCTTTCCATTCTCATAAATTTCCATCTTAATATGATGTGCCGCAATGTTCTTGTTGGTATTTTCAATAGCCCCTTCTGGAACTGGACTTTTCACTTTGATGTATTTGATCGTTTCTAAAATAGTCGTCACCAAATGTTGTTGGATACAAGCATATTCATTGGATTGCCATTCTCCCTCAACTCTTATCAAAGTCACTCCAGGATTACCCTCTGTATCGGTTAGGATCAATTTATCAATTTTTGAGGTATCCTTTATTGCAAAATCAGACAAAGCCTCAGATGCCATCACTGCTCCACTCCCATCATTATTTGATAAAAAATATGCGAGGTATCCTAAACCTGCTACAAGTACAATAATTATAATGGTCTTTATATTCTTCATCTACGAATCCTTTTTGCTACTAATTGGGTTTTATTAAACCGTTTTTGCGAATTTTCGCTTTCTCATAAAGTACTGAACTAGTCCAAGTATGATAATACAAAACAGCGGAAATCCAATATTCAAAAACTTCCAGAAATTTTTCTCTTTGTATGCTTTTTGGGTGTCTAAAACACGAAGGGTAATGGTTTTGGCGCGAACATCAATCAAAGAATTATCATCCATCATATAATCGATTGAATTCAGCACAAAATCTCTATTTCCGTATATATATTTAGCTGTTCGATTTGGGTTTTGAACGCCAAAAACATCCACGTTCAAAGGAATTGCACGATATCTTGTTTTTCCCTCAACCACTTTTGTTTCTACTTCATTTCGAATAATGTCTCCATCTGAAACAACCAACATTTTTGTTGAATCACTTTTAAATTTTGTGTTAAAGTCAGGTGATGCAGTAAACTCTTGGGTCAAGCGATTTTCAAAGGCAGATGTAAATCGTCCTTCCATCATTAGCGCTACCGGTAAGTCAGTCTCTCCATTTTCATTGAAATTAGGCTCAACATCCACGATACTATAATTGATTCGTACGGGAGATTTAAATGCCAGAGAATTGCCCGAAGACTTTAGTAAAACTGTTTTTTGCACATCTGCATCGCCTTGATTAACGATTTCAACCGTACTTGAGTACTCAGCTTTAATCGGATCAAGATTTTTGGTTATTGGATGATCCGTCCGCTGTAAAAGTGGATAAAAATACCAATCGACAATGCCCAACGGATGTCCTGGAATATAGATCGGTCCACAATCTTTATCAATAATTGTGTTGTTATTCAATCGCGCTCCATATTTATATAGCATGTCCTTTTCGATATTCAAATTGGCAGAGATACCGAATGTTTCTCCTCTAAAATACAATGAATCACGATTGATATCTAGTGGATCAACAAACCATAAAACGCGACCACCGTTCATGATAAACTGGTCAATTACAAATTTATCTTTTTCAGTAAACGGCTTTTTCGGCTGAGCAACAACAAGCGCATCTACTTCATCAAGGGCGTTGATCTGACCATTAATTTCGACATCCTCTACCAAGTAATATCGATTTAGCCCTTGTCGTACGTCTGCTGTTTGCCATTCATCTAATTCATCATGACCTTGCAAAAAACCGATGGTTTGTTTGTCATCAGCTGTTACACGTCGAATAGCACTAATCAATTTGTACTCAAGGTTATTGATCGTACGATCAGCTAGCCCTCTTGCATCTTCATTGCTTGCTATAAGACGCTTATTAAAAAACTGAATTTGGTCTACTGTTGTTCCTTTGTAATCAATCAAAGCACCCGGCCAAATCGTTTTAACCTCTACTTGTCCCGACTGAGTTATTTGAATGTCGGTTGGACTGATTCCCTCAGAATAAATATTCTTCTGAACTTCAATATTATAATCCTCATCATCCTCACCATTCGGGTCGATAAACTCATATTGGATCTTATCGCCAGCATAGACCTTAAATTCGTCCAATTTTTCTCGAATGGCATTTCGAATTTTTTTGATATCAGCAGGTAAATCACCATCCAAGTAAATCTTTAAAAAGATGCGATCTTTCATACGATCTTCGTCCTCTAAAAGTGCAATTGTATTTTCCGATAACGAATATCTTTTATCCTCCGTAATGTCAAAGCGACCGAAGAAAAATGAAAGCACATAATTCAACAGTATGATAATGGCTACAATACCCGCATAGTTCAGGACATCTCTTCTGGCGTTATTTGTTTTACCTTGACTCATGCCTACCACTTTCTCGCTTGAAGTACCAGTTTTGTTGAGAGCAAAAATACCGCAGCAAAACTTACAAAATAAATAAGGTCACGCGTATCCAAAACGCCACGTTGAATAGAATCATAATGTTCCATGATACCCAGATTTCTCAATACTAAGTCCAAACCTCCAAACTGACTAAATACAGCTAATAAATCTAAGCCCATAAACATAAACCACGAGAGGAACATTGCCAGGATAAATGAAACGATCTGACTGTCAGTAATACTCGAGGCAAAAATCCCTACTGAAACCAAACAAGCTCCGACCAAAATAAGTCCGAGATACGAGGTAATCGTTGCGCCATCATCGACAATTCCTACCGGCTCTCCCAGAGCATGGACCGTGTAATAATAGATTAAGGTTGGCAAAATAGAAATGACTACCAGGGTAACTCCTGCTAGGTACTTTGTCAAAATAATGCTGAAATCAGATATCGGACGGGTAAATAATAATTCGATGGTCCCTGTTCTTTTCTCTTCAGAGAAGGAACGCATGGTTATGGCCGGAATCAAAATCAAAAAGATAATAGGGCTGATTCCGAAAAAGGAACGCAAGTCGGCCGTGCCGCCATCAAGAATATTTGTTTCGTAAGAAAAAACCCACAAGAAAAGACTATTCAAAATCAGGAATATTGTAATGAATATATACCCAATAATTGAACTCAAAAAACTACGTAATTCTTTTAAATAGAGTGCTTTCATTTTTTACTTATGGTCTTCTTTTGTTTTTAGCTTCAGCCAATCCACAAAAATAAAAGTTTTCGAAGGGTTATCTCCTTACTAAACCTTAAAATTTATCAATAATTCAATGTGTCTAACTCAATTTGGCGCCAACTTGAGACTATAATGCATCCTTTTCTTTTTGTCACAGCCTATTTTGTGCATTTTTTTGGGATTGGATTAAACCATTGTCTTAAATTACAGTCAGAGAGATAACGACTAAAATTAAACACTATGAAAACATTAAAAATATTCCTCTTCAGTACGGTAATTCTTTTAACCGGTCAAGCTTTGGCAACTAATTTAAAAGCAAAAGCTCCAGGTGATTGGGAAAGATTGGGAGAAAAGATTGTGAATATGCGTGCCGATCACGACGTTTTGATGGTGACGCACCACGAAGGATTCTACACCAAAGTTCGCTTTGGTATTCGAAAAGCGCCTGTACACATCCATAATATTCGCATTGTGTTTGGAAATGGGAATGATAAAAACATTGTTATCAACAAACGTATTGAACCAGGAACGTGTACCCGCGTAATTGACTTACCAGGCAACAAGCGTATTATACGCAAGATTAAAATGAACTATAAAACTGTGCCTGGAGTGAATGGTAGAGCCGTTTTTGTTGCTTGGGGTAAACACTAGAATTTTGTCATGTTAGTGAATGCCTGATTAGCGGTGTTCTGATTTTTTCCGCGGACAATTGTCCGCGGTTTTTTTATTCTACAATTTGCGCCTGCTCGGTCTGACAAAAGGTGCAAAACAACTCTGCAATCAAATCGTTTTTGAGACTAGAAACCCCCATTTGATCCCACTGAAAAAGATGACAGAAATTTTCCGGGTGTTCTTCTGCCAAATTGCGGAGCACCATTCGGATTTTTTTCCACTCTCGCTCTACTTCAAATTGTTGCAAGAAATAACCTAGTTTCAAATATTGCATATAGAGTTTTGGAAGTTCTCCAGGTCTACGTGCAAATTTTGAGAGGAGAACGTATGGCTCTGCTGTATACCCCCATTGAATCAAGTATTGACAAATAAAATAAGTTTGCTTTAGGTCGAATTTGCGCTTAATTACATTCTCCATGATTTGGCTTAAAACAACATCAGGTGCAACTCTCAGATTTTCAACCTCGTGTACCATATACAAGGTTTGCAACCAAGCCATTTTGCGTTTATCTCTTGTGCCAGCAATGATCTCATCAGCCTTTTCTATTTCAATGGCTTCATCCTGATTAAATAGATTAAACATCAATGCATATTCGAGAAAATCTGCGTCCGTTTGTATTGCACCGATTTCCATAAGTTCTTTTAATCGATCTTCTGTTACTAAAGGATTATTCAAGCGCAAGTCCAATAAAAATTGATACCAATGTAATTTGGCATAACGCTGATTTTTGGGGAACTCTAATGCTAATAATCGTGGTCCATTTTCGGACAAACTATCCACCGCATTGTTTGCCATAATCAAGAACAAGGGAATGATCTCAGCCACCTTCTCTTCTTTCAAGAGGTCTTCAATTCGTTCGATCGACAAACCGTAAGAACCCTCTTCTATTAGATAATAATCCCGATAAACTATTTTCACTGTTGAGAACCGGGTTTGATCCAGAATTCCTGCAATTTCTTTGTCATCTTTAAAATCATTTGCAAACAAACGGAGTGTGTCATCCGAAATTTCGGTAGCATCCATATAGCCTGCCGCAATTAAGCCGGAGCGGAAATCATCAAAATTTTCATAAAAATCGCTTGTAAAAGGAACTTCTGGATAATACCGTTTCAGATAATTCTCTACGATAGCCCCACGACGCATGATTAGTTTTCGGTTGTCTTTTTCAGAACCTTCTACAGATGCAACACCAGTAAAGTAAATCGTTTCAATTTGATGCTCATCTTTCACAAGACTGTCCAAAATACGAACAAGCGGGCGGAAAATACTGGTATCCTCATTGGTTTGGTTTCGTTCAAAAGGAATACGTGTAAGTACTGAATCTTCAATAATTAGCTCTTGATCTTCCGTTCGTTTAGTGTTGGGCAACTCAAAATACTCGTGCGGTAGAAAATAGTCGGGTATAACATAAATCGTGCTGGTAGAAATACAATTTCTTTTCTTTTTAATCAGGTGAAAATCAACCTGAAAAAAAGTATCCTTAAACGCCGGTTTCATACCCACAAAAACCTGAACGAGATCTGGAGAAGGGTGGATATCATTGGCTAAGATCGTATACTTATCCAATGATCCCAAATAGTATCCATTGTGATATGGTGAATTATGAAAGCTTGTTTTGCCAGAACAATCGAATTGCTCATAGTGTAGTAAATCGATGGATAATTTTCCTCCCGCCGCAAACAATTTGTTCAGGTTATTCTTTTTCGAGCTTATCAGATAGGTTCCTTTCTTTTTTCGGTAGATACGACCTTTACTGTATCGGTTTACATTCCAATAATAAATGGAATCATTTGAAACCGTATACCACCCCAGCGATACCTCATCATTGTAAATCTTTTTCTTGACCTGTTTACAGTTATAACACTCGGTGCCTTCTTTCATAAAGATCGGACTCCCTTTCGTAAACTCGTATTTTTCTTCGAATGGTTTTGATCCAAAAACTTGGCAGGCAAAAAGAACACCATCTTTCATATAATATCCATGGCCGATATTGGCAAAATCAGGTTCTCTTAAGTTCTTTTCGTGTTCCTTTGATTTTATCCAAACTTTTACAAAATCCCGAGCCAATCGCTCATAGGTTAAACGGCCTTTCGATTTCTTAAATGCATTCTGAAAATCAAAAGCCTGAACGTTCTCTCCGATATTGTTGTGCGCGCCGTCGTAAAACAAAACTCTTTTGTAAGGAGAACCTTTTGCTTTAGTTTTCTGTCCGTGGCCAATTTGTTGTGTATTGGCCATATATTCGGCTTGATCTTGTGCTGCTAGTGTGAGGATATTATCCGTAATTAATGTATCAACCTTTTTGCGCTTTCGATACTTGTTTACTTCAAGTACTACGTACTTATTAAACAATTCGCTATCGAAGTTTTTGGGATCAATTTTATGACCTGGCACTTGGCTATACCCAAGAGAAGGTATTAGAAAGAGGTAAAAAAGGATCAATCGAATCATACGAGTGAAAAAAGATTCGTGTGCCAACTGTTTCTCGCCTCCGTTCTCCAATTCTCGTCTAACTCCTCTTTGTTACGAACAAGGTTATTGAAAACGATTGTATCCATATTAATTTGACCTGTAGCGATCTCGCTTTTGAAGGCTTCCATGCTCATCAGTTCGATTTGACCGGGTTCACGCTCGAATGATAAACAGAGCCTATTAAAAAAATCGACTTTTAATCGCGCACCCAAATCCTTTATGACTCGGGTTAAAGCATCAATAGAACAACCACTTGCAGGTGCTTTTTGCTCGTCAACGGCAATTACAATAAAAAGATTTTCCCTTACTTCATAAGCGCCGTAGAGGTCTTGACCGTGAGCTGCCCATTGCGGAATAAAATAGGCCAATTCTTGTTGAATGAGGTTTACTTCTTCCTCCGTCAATATTCGATCGGCTTGAAAAACCCATACTCTGGAATGATCTGGTAAGGTGGATAATTGCATGTTTCAGTCGCTTCTTATTTTATAAGTCGTATAATACGCCTTCTTTTAATGAATTGGGGGAAATTGTTACTTTTCTAATGCCTAATTTACGAATAATCCAGCGAATTTTTACTGCTGCGATCGGCGCCATCTTTTTACGAATTGGTATAATACGATCCTCAAGGTCTCTCTCTGCTTGGGTGGACTTTAATATTCTGTCAATGAAATAATCAAAATGATCCTTATTTGGACTGACATACTTATGCTTAGGGTAATTTAAACCCGTAATAAGTTCATAAAATGTCTCAAAAGAGCCACTGGCTCCGACAAGCATCTTTGCCTCTACATCATCAAAAAAACCTTCGGTGTGTTCTTCTAAATACGCTTCTATATCTTCAATGTCAGCATTGGATAAAGGATCCGAAAATGTATACTTCTGAAAGATCCGCGCAGCTCCTATTTCAAAACTTTTCGCTTTGATTATTCCGTTTTGGTCTGCGAAGATAAACTCTGTACTACCACCACCAATGTCCATTATAAAATAAGGCTCCGTATAGGTCAATCCAAAAGCAACTCCTTTGTAAATGAATTCTGCTTCTTGCTCTCCCGAAATGACTTGAATATCCAGCCCGACTTGCTGCCTTACAGCCTCAATAAAATCAAATTTATTAGTGGCGTTTCGAATAGCAGAAGTACCAAAAGGAAAAACCTTTTTTATTCCAAATTCATCGCAAATCTGTTTAAATCTAGCAAGCGCTGTCAATCCTCTGTCAAAAGCTTCTGGAGCAATTTTTTGCTCGTTAATTCCTCCTAAACCAAGACCTACACCTTCCCGTTCAACAGCCAATTCCTTGTAGGTATCTTTTTCTCGTTCAACAACCAATAGGTTAAAAGTATTGGTACCTAAATCGATGATGGCTAATCTCTCCATACGGATTTAATCAATGACGCATCCACTTGAATATTTCTTTCCAAGAGGCTTTTTTACCATACATCAAAATTCCTGTGCGATAGACTTTCGCCGCACCCCAAATAATTAAAACGATAGTACCAGCCAGAATCGCCAATGATAGGATAACTTGCCAAAGATCGATCGTGTCTGCAGCTACCAGCTGAAGCATAATTATTGGTGATGAGAATGGAATTTGTGAAAACCATGTGGCTGCCGGACCATTAGGATTGGCAATGACCAATATGCCGATAAAATATGAAAACATGAGAGGCAACATAACGGGTATCATCACTTGTTGCGAATCTGTTTCTGAATCAACTGCTGCTCCGATCATGGCAAATAAAGCTCCGTATAAAAGATATCCTCCTATAAAGTACAGGACGAAAAGAATAATTAATGTTGGCCATGGAATACCGTTATAGATAATCCAGATTAAATCACTATCTCTTGTCACTACGGCAGCTTGATCTGCCAATAATTCGGGATTCATTCCCTCAATTGGTGCTAGTGCATCAGCTAAATTTGATGGATCCACCATGTCTTGAAAGAAGAAGACGCGCATCAGTACTAATCCAAGTCCTATAATAACAGCCCATATGGCGAATTGCGTTAATCCCACTAATCCTATTCCAATAATTTTACCCATCATCAGTTGGATTGGCTTTACAGATGATATGACGATTTCCACTACGCGAGTTGTTTTTTCTTCTATTACTCCGCGCATTACTTGACCGGCATAGGTTAAAATGAAAACAAAAATGAGAATTGATATCCCAAAACCAACGGCCTGCGCAGGTCCAGTATCTGACTTGTAAGGATCTATATTTTCCAGAATAAAATTAAACTCCTGACGAATCCTACGATATTCCGTCAAGGTGATACCTCGGTCCATAGCGAAATATTCTTCGAGTCGCAGCTCAATCCGATCACGTATATAAAATTCGGTGGATTTGCTTATTTTCTCACGATAGAATACCTTAATACTCTTATTCGTGATTACTTCTTTTCTAACACCTAACAAGATATCATATTCGGCGTATTGCTCATCATTCCGAAACACCTCCGGTTCGAGGTAGTCCTCATAAAAATAGAAGACCGCTGGAGGATTCGGATTATCACCCACAAATATTTTTCCATCACATAGGTTCTCGGGATCTGCAACCAGCACTTTAACTTCCTTGGTTTCTTGTATGCTCAGCCACATTGCCAAAAAACCCAACCCAGCAATAATCAAAGGCACCAGTAAAGTGATTATTAGAAATGACTTTTTACGAACACGCGATCCATATTCACGTTGTATTATCAAACCTGTCTTAGACATTTTCGCCTCCTTCCTTTTGCTTTACTGCTTGTAGAAAAATATCATTCATTGAAGGGATAATTTCATTGACCGATTCAATTTTTGCCACTGGCATTACGGTTTTTAATAGATCGTTTAGCGTATTGTCTTTGAGTAGTTTTACATGCGCTACCGCGGTTTCATCATCAATTTGTTCTGAATGTTCCAATGAAAAATCAGCAAATAAGGCATTGGCAAATCCAAACATCATCCCTTTAAACTGAATGGCGTATACACCTGATCGAAATTCTTTTTTAATGGCCGATAATTCACCATTCAATACCATTTTGGATTGGTTGATAAGCGCAATCGAATCACAAATCTCTTCGACGCTACTCATATTGTGAGTTGAAAGTAAAATGGATGCGCCTTTCTTTTTTAATTCGAGGATTTCATTCCGAATCAATTGTGCGTTGATAGGGTCGAAGCCACTGAATGGTTCGTCAAGAATCAACAAATCCGGTTCGTGCATAACCGTTATGATAAACTGAATTTTCTGCGCCATTCCTTTTGAGAGCTCCTCGACTTTCTTATTGTTCCAAGAAGTAATCTCAAATTTTTCGAACCATTTTTCTATGCGCTCTTTCGCTTCTTTTTTTGATAGTCCTTTTAATCGAGCAAAATACATGACCTGCTCATAGACCTTCATTTTCTTGTACAATCCTCGCTCTTCGGGCAGATAACCTATTCTGGCGATGTCCTCTCGTTTAATTTCTCTACCTCCTAATAATACACGACCTGAATCTGGACCTGTAATTTGATTGATAATGCGAATCAAACTGGTTTTTCCGGCACCATTCGGACCCAGCAAGCCAAATATCTCACCTTTTCTTGTAGACAGAGATATGTCATTCAGTGCGGTGTGACCTGCATATTGTTTTACAATATTCTCAACGCTTAAAACTTCCATAACTGGTTCGTTTAATCGAACTTTATAAAATTAAGCTTAAGAATAGGTTTCAAAGTAGACGGATCAAAAGACTTGTTCACAAATAAGATTTAATAGGCTGCTACAATTCCAAAAAATCAATGCATTTCTGAATCACTTCTGGATTCCATAGCATCCGATAATGCCCTACATTTTCAAGGGTTAATAAAGCTGCTGAAGGATGAGCTTTAACAACTTGTTCAGCATTTTGATAAGGTAAAACTTTATCCTCCTTATCATGAATTAATAGCATCTTTTCTATTCCGGCATTTTTGACATTCTCTTCAACCGCTAAAGACTGAATGGATCGATTAATCAACCCTTCAGTGTAAGCGATCAAATGATTGTAAGCTTTTTCAGATAGTCCGATGTGGTCCTTAAAAGCAGTAAAGATATCCTCCATCTTATTTGGATTCGTTAAGCAGATGATCTTCTCTATTGTCTCATCAAGCTGAGCCAGACCATGCGCCACAACAGCAGAACCAAAAGAATGACTAATTATCGCCGAAGGTTTTGTTGAACCCATGGAATGTAAAACAGCCTGAAAAGCCAAACTGCACTCGAGTAAATTAGTCGTATTTGATTGATAAAATGCATGACCGGGTAAATTGAATAATACCGTAAAATATCCTTCCTCGACTAATTGATCTACCAAGGCTGACATGGACCCAGCATTAGAATCCCATCCATGCACAAGTAGCACTAGTGGGTTATTTTTATCACCTAAACTGTAACAGTCCAATTCTTTAATTTGATTGTTCAATAAGCTTGCTTTTACCTGAAAATGATTTGCCTTTTCAAAGAATGGCCTCTCTCGGTCGCGAATGTCCTTTATTCGTACCTTTTGAAAAACCTGAAATGCTTTTCTTGATGCCATCTTCGGGGAAATGGCTGAATAAATCTTAAAATACTGTTTAATGAGCTTCTCCATAATAGATTATACCAATCGGTATATTTTTGGATAAAATTTTTTAAACTTTTAGTTCTTGTTCAATCAGATCATCAACATGATCCATCATCATGTGCAAGTAATTGCTGTCTTCCATGGTGAAAGCCATAAAAACCGCGCCTTGAATAAGGGTGTATATCTTTTGCGCATATAATTTGGTGTCAATGTTTGATTTGATTGCCTTATCGGCTATTCCAACCTCGAGCATCTTAACAATGTATCCCTGAAGTTTATCAACGATCTCTTGCACGCGTTTTAGCATGACAGGGTTCTGATTATTTGCATCTACGCCAAAATTAAGAACGGGACATCCCCCCAAATCGGCCAAGTGCTCTTCGTAATTTCTGTAAAAATCAACAACAGCCATCAATTGATCAACGCCTTTAACTTCGTCTTTAACGACTTCTCGAATTTTATCGACAACCATATTGACATTATAAGCGAATGCTTCGAAGGCAAGTTCTTCTTTATTCTTAAAATTGCCGTAAATCGCTCCTTTGGTTAATCCGGTAATTTGAGTAATTTCTGACATGCTGGTCCCAACGTAGCCTCTCTGGTTAAACAACGGCGCCACGCGTTTCACAATAAATTCGCTCGTTTTTTCGGATTTTGACAAAGTCATTTTACAAATTTAATAAAAACATACCGATCGGTATAAAAATATAGTTTTGAAATAATTTAAGCGTAATCTGCTAACTCCAACCAACGTGTTTCTTTTTCATCTAACGATTGAGCAACAACGCTCAAACGCATAGCAACATCACTTGCCTCTTCTCCACTTACCCCTCCGTTCAATTTGTTCGTGAGCTCGTCACGTTCCTTTTCTAAAGCAGCGATATCCAGCTCCAATTGCTCAAATTCTTGTTGTTCTTTATAGGACAGTTTTACTTTTGGTTTATCTTCTTTTACTTTTTTGGAAGCAGATTGATTAGACTGTTGTTGCGCCTTCTCCTTCTTATTGTTTTTTTCCGACTCTATCAGATAGTTGCGATAAGCGGTGTAATTTCCTAAAATATCTTTCACCTCTCCTTCTCCCTTGAAGTAAAAGGTATGCTCCACCAATTTATCCAGGAAATAACGGTCATGAGAAACGATAATCAAACAGCCTTCGAAACGCAATAAATAATCTTCTAAAACACCCAAAATAAAGATGTCCAAATCATTTGTAGGCTCATCCAGAATCAGAAAATTCGGATTCCTCATCAAAATCGTCATTAAGTAGAGTCTTTTTTTCTCACCTCCACTCAGCATATCCACGTCCTGATAATGCATTGTTCTTGGGAAAAGAAATTTCTCCAAAAACTGCGCCGCCGACATTTTTTTGCCTTTATCTAATGGAATGTATTCGGCAATATCCGTTATAACTTCGAGAACCTTTTTGCCCGGTTTGAATTGTGCACCTTGTTGATGGTAATAACCCAAAACCACCGTTTCCCCAACCACAACTTTTCCTTTATCAGGTTCAATAGCACCCGTAATGAGGTTTAAAAAGGTAGATTTCCCTGTACCATTGGCACCTACGATTCCTAATTTCTCGCCGCGTTTAAAAACATAATCAAGTCCATTCAAAATTTGCTTTTCTCCAAAAGACTTACTCACGTTATGTAATTCTACAATTTTTGAACCCAATCGATTCATTTGCACATGAATATCGAGTTCATCTTTCTGAATTCGTTGGGTAGCCGTTGCCTTCAAGTCTTTAAATGCATCTACCCGCGCCTTTTGTTTAGTGCCTCTTGCTTTGGGCTGTCTTCTGATCCAGTTCAGCTCTGTCCGCATCAGGTTTTTAGCTTTACCAATGGTGGCTGCCAATATTTCTTGTCGTTCAGCCTTTTTTTCGAGGTAATAGCTGAAATTACCATCGTAACGATAAAGCTGTTTATCTTCTAATTCAAAAATGGTGGTACAAACAACCTCTAAAAAGTAGCGGTCATGCGTTACCATTATGATCGATGATTTGGACTGTTGTAAATAGGATTCAAGCCATTCGATCATATCCAAATCGAGATGGTTAGTTGGCTCATCCAGAATCATCAAATCCGGTTCTGCAATCAGAATTTTTGCAAGCGCAACACGTTTCTTTTGTCCACCAGATAATGATCCAATTTTAGCATCATTGTCCTCGAGTTGTAACTTGGATAGAATCGTTGCAACGCGAACTTCATAATCCCAAGCGTTGCAGCTATTCATCTGCTCAAAAGCTTTATTATAAGCTTCTGTATCCTCCGCATTTTTTAGCGCTTTACTGTAGGCCTGTATAGCCGCAGCCTCTGATGTGTCTGTTGATAAAACTTCATCAAAGATGTTCTGATTAGGGTCAAAATCCTCAGCTTGTTGCAAATAATCAACACGGATTCCTTTTCGATATACAATACGACCACCGTCTTCTGTACCGTCCCCGCATAGGATCTTTAATAGGGTTGATTTTCCGTTTCCGTTTTTGGCAACAATTGCCACTTTCTCCCCTTGGTCAATACCAAAAGTAAGGTCCTCAAAGATGACCCGTTCACCAAATGACTTGGTTAAATTTTCAACAGATAAGAAGTTCATTAGCGAATACGATCTAATGATTTAACCAAGTTTTCATCACGGCGAATGCCACGAATCGCTAGTAGCAAAAATGCTAAACTTGGAATTAAGATAAAGAAACCTATTTCCATGTAAAAAATCACGGTTGTTTCTTCTCCTGTCAATTGCTGAACACCTTCTTCCACAAATCCAGCGCCGAGGTAATAAAAGAGGTAAATCCCAATTACCAACAAGAAATGAAAGATCAGATTTATTCTTGTTATCATTAGCTGTCGAGGTCTATTCTTGTAGAGAAGAATGCAAGCCGCACTGAATAGTGCCAAACCAATGTAAACGATATAAAGTGGAAATCCTCCGGCTTCCAGATTATCCCCATGTACGCCTTGTTGATCCACAACGGCATTTAAAACGACTTGACTTTCTGCACTCGTTGCCTCCACCGAAAAAACCGGAAAAAACAAGAGCAAGGTCATGCATAGAAATGCTAAAATCAAATAGACGGTTTGTGCACGTTGAATCATAGTTTTGATTGTTTTTACAAATATAAAGTGTATTTGACGACTTCTATCGAAGTTTTCTTAAATGTTCGATCAGTTTTTTTACAGCTCTGCCCCGATGGGAAATCTCATTTTTTGCTGTCAGGGACAATTCTGAAAATGTTTCCTGAAAACCTTCAGGACGAAAAATCGGATCATAACCAAATCCCGCTTGACCGGATTTTACTTTGGTAATTTCACCGTTTGCAATACCTTCAAAGCTGGTTTCTTCTCCATCAATAATTAATGCAATGACCGTGCGAAAACGTGCTTTACGATTTGTTTTATCAGCAAGTTTCTTGAGCACCAGATTCATATTTTCATCCGAGTTTTTTTCGGGACCCGCGTAACGTGCTGAATATACACCAGGCTCTCCATCCAAAGCCTCGATCTCCAAGCCGGTATCATCTGCAAAACAGTTAACTCCATAATGCGCTGAAACATATCTTGCTTTCTGAAAAGCATTACCTTCTAGCGTAGCTTGTGTTTCTGGAATCTCTTCTAGGCATCCAATTTCATCCAGTGTTTTCACTTGAATAGAATCGGGCAACAATGCGTTAATCTCCTTTACCTTGTTTTTATTTTGCGTGGCCATTACGAGCTCCATATCTGAACTATTAACTATAATTTATGCGTAAAAAAGTTGTTAAACGGTTTCGTTTATCTTTGTACAAAAGTATTTCAAATTAAAGAATGCTCAAGGAATTAATTAAAGAAGGTGGAATTTACACCATTGCCAACTTGCTAACAAAAGGTGTTAGTCTTCTTTTAATTCCATTCTATTCTGATTATTTCACTACAGCAGAATACGGTATTTTATCAGTTCTATCAATCGCAGGAGCACTAACGGCTGCTATTTTTTCGTTTCAAATTTACCAAGGTGTCGGTCGTTATATCTCCGAAAAGGACATTACGTTAATAGAGCAGCAACGCATCGGATCAAGCGGTTTATTCTTTACCATAATTAGCTATGCCATTTTTACGCTTTTCGCTATTTTCTTTAAAGATCAGGCAATTGAATACATCTCTGAAGAGGAGCGTATTCAAGATTCTACCTACTATTGGTGTTTAGCTACTTTAGGTTTAAATGGAATCTTTTACACGCTCGGGGTTCAGTTGAAGTTTCTGCGAAAAACGCACGTTTTTAGTCTTACTTCGTTTGCGCATGCGCTGTTGAATATTTTGCTAATTCTAATCTTTGCCTTAGGATTAGACTATAGCATTGATAGTATATTTATGGCGAGCTTCATTGTAAGCCCTATTATGATTCTGGTACAGGTATTCTATCTAAGAAAATACCTCATCTTTTATTTGGGGAAAGCCGAACTCAAAAAACTATTTAAATACAGCTTTCCGCTGGTTCCTGCCGCCATTGCCTATTTAATTTTGAACTTTACAGACCGTTTATTTATAAAAGATTTAAATGATTCATTGGGAGATGTTGGAATCTATGATATGGGGTTTAAATTCTCAGCGATAGTATCCATTATCATCTTTGCTTTTCAATCTGCATTGGCTCCCATTATTTTTGAGAAGTACAAGGAAAAAGAAACACCGTTTGAGCTTGGCAGAATAATGCGCCTCTTCATCGGAGTTGGCAGCTTGGGCATCCTAGCCTTATCCGCCTTTTCATACGAAACATTATACATCTTCACGCAAGAGCAATATTTTGGAGCAAGTATTTTGATGCCGCTATTCTATTTATCTGTTTTTATTACCGGTTTGGGATTGTTTTCAGGAGGAATTCACATCGAGAAGAAAACACACCTCATTCCGATAATCGTTGTGAGTGCTGGCCTTATTAATATTGGGTTGAACTTTTGGCTGATCCCCCTATACGATCTTTATGGAGCTGCACTGGCTACATTAATCAGCACACTGATTAACCACGTCATTTTGTTTTGGGTTTCACAAGGTTATTATCGCATTATTTATAATCGACTGAGAACCTTTCTTGTTGCAGGTGTTTTTATGCTTTTCTACGTTCCGGTCTCTTATCTCGATCAATTTCACGATTTCGACTTTGTATCTGCTATTGCAATAAAATTAGGATTAATTCTACTTTATCTCATTTTCTTACTCAAAGTGAATTATTTAAATTTTGATCAAATCCGAAAACGCTTGTTTTAATCAAAAATGAACCCTTTAATTTCCATTATAGTTCCGGTTTACAATACTGAAAAGTATATCGATGAGACGATACAATCAGTAGTTGATCAGACCTATGAAAATTGGGAGCTGATTTTGGTTGATGATGGTTCGATAGATCATTCCAAGGATATCATTACGGAATGGACGAAGAAGGATAATCGTATCCATTATCATTATAAAGAAAATGGGGGACAAGCTTCTGCTCGGAACCTAGGTATCGCTTTGAGCAAAGGAGCATACATTGCTTTCCTGGATGCAGATGATTTGTATTTACCAGAACGCCTTTCTTCACAAATTGCTGATTTAGAAAAACACAAAGCAGACTTTTATTATGGTGGTGTGTAAACCGTCAAAGGAATGTTTACCACTTAAGAGATAAAGTTAAGTAACAGTTTATTACCTTGAAAGACGTCTTTCAAGACTTTATTAAAATCTTAAAAAGTAAACAAAATGGGAAAAGTAGGAAGACCTAGAAAAAGAACAGCCGAAGCGGTTGTAAAAGACATTATTCCTGACATCTTGGTTTTGTTTAGACAATACGAGATTCATGCGACTTGGACGACTGTTGGTCTGCTGGCCTATCCGAATGTACAGGAATTGTTAAAAGAAAATTTTCCCGCCATCCCTTATCAAAACAAAGCCTATTCACCTTTTCCCATAACCAAGGATAAATATGGGGATTTGGATGAAGAATTGCTGCTCGGGAAAAGAGAGATCGAAGATATATTAAAACAGAAAAATCAAGAAATTGCGTCTCATACCTTTAGCCATTACTATTGTGTTGAGGAGGGACATACAACCGAAACATTTGAAGAAGATTGCAAACGGATGGAAACGGTTGGTAAAACATTGGATATTGACTGGAAAAGTATTGTTTTTCCGCGCAACCAAGTGGCAAAAGATTGTCTGAAAGTATGCGCTCATTACGGATATACGGCCTATCGCGGCAATCAAGAAAATCGTTTTTGGAAGAATAGCAGTTATGAAAACGAATCCTTCTTTAAAAAAGTTGGAAGGGTCATTGACGCTTACTTCAAAATCTCAAAAACGAAAGCTTATATGATCAATAAATTACCCGTGCAACTGGGAGTGGTAAACATTCCTGCAAATCGATTTTTACGCCCTTATTCCGGCAAAAAATGGCTTGAAAAACGGAAAGTGCAGGTCATTAAAAACGAGATGTTCAAGGCCGCAAGGAAACATCAGGTTTATCATTTATGGTGGCATCCACATAATTTTAGCGCCAATCCCAAAGAGAGTTTAGAACAGTTAGAAGAGATCCTGGCGTATGCATTGGTACTCAATAAAAAGTTTGATTTTAAGTTTATGAATATGGGGGAAATCGCTGCTCATGTCAAAAACTAAAATTGTCATATTAGCAACTGCGGGGATTACAACAAACATGTTGTATCATGGTATTAGTGATCAAGCTGAAATACTACAGGTAATTATTGAACACCCTGTTTCTATCCGAGAAAAAACGAAGCGCCGTTTTCGCAAGATTGGCGTTTTTAAAACACTCGGACAATTGGCTTTTTTAGCAATGGTGAAACCCTTTATTTCATCAAAAAACCATCGCATAAAATCTATAATGTCTGAATACAACTTGAGTCAAAAATCAATTCCGAAAAATCTGATTTTGAATGTTGACAATGTGCATAATCAACGGGTGATGAATCAGCTTAAAGCGTTAAAACCTGAACTCATTGTAATTAACGGAACACGGATTTTAAAACGAGATTTTATTGCGGCCACTCCTTGCCCAATTGTCAATATCCATGTCGGTATCACCCCAAAATATAGAGGCGTACATGGGGGTTATTGGGCACTTTACAACAATGAACAACATTTGTTTGGGGTAACCTTACACGAAGTTGATCAAGGGATCGACAGTGGTGAAATTATTGCGTAAAAAATACTTGAAGCGACCGCTGATGACAATTTTAAAACCTATCCCATTTTACAATATGCAGGTGGCATTCAATGCTTAAGAAATTATCTTGAAAAGAAAGAGCGGAATGATCAAAATGAACAATTGACGAGCACGTCTTCACTTTGGTGTCATCCCACCATTTGGCAATATCTCTTTGGTAAGGTTAAATAACTTATTCGTGATGATAAGGAAGATTATTCAGAATCGAATACGCTCGGTATAATTGCTCAACAAAAAACAAACGCACCATTTGGTGGCTAAACGTCATTTTTGAAAGTGATATTTTCTGATTGGCTCTTTTGTAAACATCATCGGAAAAGCCATAAGCTCCACCTACAATAAAGGTCAATTGTTTTTGTCCTTGAATCATTTGATCATTCAACCAATTGGCGAATCCTTTCGAATCAAAAGTCTTTCCTTTGTCATCTAAAAGCACCACCCAACCTTGATCAGGAATTTTTGCTAAAATCTGTTTTCCTTCTTCTAATTTAATCTCCGCCTGTGATCGCTTTTTCGCATTTTTTAGATCAGGAATCTCAACCTTTTCATAATTAACAAATTTGCTCAAACGCTTTTCATATTCGCGTTCTCCTTCTTTCAGAAAGTCTTTTTTGGTTTTACCAACAACGATTAGATTAATTTTCACTGCTACTACTTTCAATTCAGCACCTTAAAAGCCCTTTGTTTTTTGGCTTGGTTTTTGCTGAACTTGTTTTCCATAAAGATAAGTTTAATTTTGACGAAAGAAAGCAATGAACTATACTTTTATTGCTTCTGATGCAACACAGATTTAGGATGAGATTATATAAAACACTGGTTATATTACTTTTTACAGGATTAGGTTTAAATACCTTTGCGCAACCTACATCTGGTGATCCAATTATGGCTGAGCCAGCAGATAAAGACACTGTCTTAATGCTGCCTACTTTACAAAAAACCGTTCAATCATTTGAAAGCATTGTCAACCAAGCTTTCACAACCGGTAATGCTTCCATTTTGGCAAAGTATTTTGGTGAAAATGTCGATTTTTCGGTTCTGGGAAAAGCAAATGTTTATTCTAAGTCGCAAGCTGAACAGGTCTTGCAACACTTTTTCACAGCCAATAAACCGAATGATTTCAAAATCATTCATCAAGGAGATTCAACAGACGCTCAGTATTTTATTGGAGAAATGAGTTCAGTAAAAGGAGCAAAGTTTCGAATTACATTGAACAGTAAAACGTTATCAGGAAGTAAAACGATTACTTCACTAACCATTGAAGATTCGCACTAACGCTATTGAGCCGACACTTCTTCTGATTGCTCGGAAGATTCATCCTTAAAATAACCATCAATAAAGAGCATGCGCTCTATATTGGTCATGATAATAAATTGTTGTGTCACAAAGACTGGTCTGCCTTTGTATTTCTCAGGATCCTCTTTTAATTGGAGTAAAAAAGGATGGTCATCTCCCTCAGCAATAAACAAGGCCACATCATAACCGCTTTCTTCATTCTCAAGAATTAAATACTCCTGGGGTGGAATATTGATAAACTCCTCAAAAAACAAAGCAAACTCACCTTCTTGTGAAAATGCTCTTTTGGGTTTTTCAAAATCATAGTTATCGAGATCAACAGAAACTTCCTGATATTCGAGGTATTGTAATTCATCTTCGAAAGCAGATGAGCGCTCTTCAGCTTTTAAAGCATTTGCCCCATCCAAGTAGATTCTTCTTTGCGTAAAAGGCAATTCAGCAATGTTGGAGGACACTAATTCATCAACATAAACCGGAACACCATGCTTAAAGAACACTTGACGATCAATCTGTTCATTTTCCAAAACATGAGTAATGACAAACAATACAACTGAGTCATCTTGTAAATATTCTATAACCTCGTAGGTTTCTTTCTCTTTCGAAAACCTTGGACTTTGAGAGACGTCGTACAATTGATTTACATCTAGTTTTTCAGCAACATAAGCATCAATTTCTTCAGGTGTGATGTCAATGGTCTTTCCACCACCGACACAAGCTGATAAGAACACCGTCAAAAGTCCGATAAAAAGCGGAAGAAAATAATGTCTAGTATTCGTCGATTGAGTTGTCTTTTCCATGATACCAAATATATAAAAAAAAGCCCCAGGCACTGCATTCGCATCACCTGGGGCTTGTATGAATGAACTATGTTTTATTCGAAGATGATCTCCATCTCAACACGTCTGTTTCTAGCACGTCCTTCTGGCGTGTCGTTCGTGTCGATTGGTTTCGTCTCACCGAAGTACTGTACAATGATTCTTTCTGCAGTAACACCACGTGATACTAAGAATTCTTTCACTGCCTCAGCACGCTTCTTAGATAAGATCAAGTTACTTTGATCATTACCTTGACTATCTGTGTGACCTGCAATCTTAATACGGAACGTAGGGTTCTCGATTAAGTAGTTTGCAAGATCTTCGAGTGAAGCGTATGACGATTGTAAGATAACCGCTTTAGCCGTTTCGAAGTTCAAGTTGTCGAATGCACGCTTGATGATTTCTTCATCAACCTCAGGACAACCTTTGTTCTCAACTGGACCTGGTGTGTTAACACACTCATCGTTCTTATCAATTACACCATCACCATCGGTATCCGTGTACGGACATCCATCATTCTCTGGTGGACCAGCATTGTATGGACATCTATCATCTTTATCCAATAGACCGTCACCATCAGTATCTGGCCATGGACAACCTCTGTTCTCTTCTGGACCAGCTTCAGTTGGACAATCATCTAGGTAATCGAAGATACCATCATTATCCGTATCAGGACATCCTTGGTTTTCTTTTGGTCCTGCTACTTCTGGACATAAGTCATCGCTATCTTTCAATCCGTCTCCATCTGTATCAGGACATCCGTTGAACAACTTGATACCTGGTACATCTGGACAATCGTCTTCTTTGTCAATGATCTTATCGCCATCCTTGTCTGGACATCCGTTGAATTCAGCTAAACCAGCATCATCTGGACAGTTATCCTCCTTGTCAATGATCTTATCACCGTCACGATCTGGACATCCGTTAAATTCTTTCAAACCTGGATCATTTGGACAAGCATCTTCTGAATCTTGGATACCATCACCATCTGTATCAGGACATCCTCTGAATTCCCAAACACCCGGTGTATCGATACAAAGGTCCATTTTATCTGATACCTTATCCTCATCAATATCTTTAGGCGCACCGTAAAGAATTGGCACTTTTAAAGCCGCATAGAAATCAGCTCCTCTAACTTGCTTGTCTTTTCCTGGAGCAAATACCCAACGAAGGTCTCCTGTTCCGAAAATTAGTGGTCCAAAGCGAAGACCTACCCCTGCTCTCATACCGTATAATCCGCTATATGAAACCGGTACTGATAATCCGGCCCAAGCGTAATCATAACGTGGAGTAACACTAATCATTGATGGGTAACGCACTTTGTTTGCATTACCGTTCATCTGGAAACCTACAGTTCCGCGAGCGTTGATGTATAAATCTTTGTAAATCCTATAATCAACACCCATATTGATGTGCGTTGGTAAGTTCATGTAGAAAGTACCTACGTCTGGCGCGTAAGTAGCTCCTCCAGCTTGAACTAATGTATCAACATTTTGGTTGAAGCTCTCCAAACCTTCCGTATCATCAAAATCAAACAAGCTAACTACTTGTGTTGGGTCAGCCGGATCAATGTCAACAGTGAAGTTTCTACTGTTTACTGATTTTGCATAACGCATACCTCCGATGTCATTCACAGCAAAACTAACTCTTACTTTGTATTTATTAAGATCACGTCTCCAAAGGTTGGTTTCACCATCCATGTCGTATTTGTAATCTTCCCATTCAGGACGCCATTCGTAAATCACACCCAAATCAAAACCTACACCTAAGCGCGATTGAAGTGAGTAGATATCACCGAATTCAGGTGTTTCGATAAAGTCACTTGATGAAGCATCCCAGTGCTGATCGATATTCGCAGAATATCCATAATCGAAATTACCAGAGATACCTGATAACGTATCGTCGTTTAATAAGTTATAGCGCACCTCATCTGTATAAAGATAAATAGCACCTAGACCTTGCAAGAATTTTAATTTACCACCTGCTTTTAAGAAATGTTCTTCTTCATCATAGACAGTCATTGCAAAACCAAGGTTATATTCCATCCAGCTGTTGAAAGAGATGTTCAATAATTGATCTTGTAAATTTTGATTCCAAAGATCTGAATAATCAAGACTGTTTTGCGCCAAGGTCACCAATTCATCCGAAGCGTGGTCAATGTTTAAGAACGTTCTATTCTTAATGCCAAAGCTCACTGCCATCTTACGGTTGATGGTTACCATGAAGTTTAAGATGTCAACATTTGACTCAAAATAAGCTTGTCTAAAATCTCCTTGAGGGTTTGCAAATTCAAAAATGTTACCTGCATTTGCATTTACCGAGTCACGTGCATCCTCGCTTGGAATAATTGTACCGAAGTTAGGATCATTCAACCAATTATCTACCGCTAAGTCAGTGGTGTCGAATGACTGTGTCCACCAATAAGGCATTAAGTGCGGGTTGAAATAAAGGTGGTTGTTGTAGAGGGAAGATGATACACCTCCTAGCGTTACATCAACAACAAAGCGGCTATCTGCAATACTAGCAGGGTTGAGATCACCGCCGGTAACACCCGAATAGTTACTTTGTCTGTACCCCATAAAATCCTGGGCCAATGAGGGCCCCGAAAATCCTAGAAGCAACAAACAAGCGAGTAGTAGTCTGTTTTTCATTGTTATTATTTTAGTTTAAATACTTTAATGGCTACCCCGTCGTATGTGTAAAAACGTGTGTTGGTTATTCCATATACGCCAGGCAAAGCAGATATTTCATTGGTTAGTTGATTACCGTCTTGGTCTAACAAATATATACGATTATTCGCATTATCGAAAAAAACGAAATAGAAACCGTCCATTTTTTCGACGTTTAAGAGTTTTTTTGCGTTCAATGTTTTTAGTACCTCGTGCGTCTTATAACCAAACTGACTAAAGAGAACTACACGTCCAGGCTCGTCAATAACGAGCGTAGGTTCTTTCTCATTGATCCAATAGGCGTTAGTTGGGGTGACCTGCTGATCCAATTCCAGTGAATCGACGGTACCGTCTTTGAGATAGTGATTGTAAATGTAGTTAGAAGAATACCCTAATCGACTTAATGTACCTTCATTTTTACCGGTTAACGCTGGAGCTGGAGCACCTATATTCCATTTTGCAGTTTTTTGAAAACGCGCTTCTCCTATTCGATTCAACGCATAATGTTGTCCATCACTTCCTTCAAAAACGAGATAATCTTTCCCGGCAAATTGACCATACAAGGCATCACCGGTTAAAGGAGTTGCACTGCCAACAAATTGAAATCCGTTGACGATAGTTCCAGCTTCGTTATAACACCAAACCTTTTTGCCACTGGTCAAGAAAAAGCGATAATCATATTTTTGATCATAATTAACCAGCATACCACCAGAAATTCCGCCTTGCACCGCTATGTTACGAATGGTTTTGCCTGCTGTGTTGAAAATGAAAAGTCCGGTCTTAGCAAAAATCGCTAACTCATAATTTCCATCATTTTCAAGATCAATTAATTCATACTTCAATAGCGCCTGCGCATCAAAAGTTGATTTTCCGATTATCTCGCCAGCAAAATCATAGCTTCTCACTTCGTTTTGACAAATTAAGTATAGTCCTTTTTTGTGCGGTATAATCTGTTTTACAGGAACATTGATTGGAATCTCAAAATCTTCTCTTTCCTCTTGGAATTCGATTAATTTCCCTGCAGTAGAGGCTGTGTAAACCATTGTTGTTTTCTCCTTCCACGTGATGGTTCTATAGTCCAAAGCGTCATCATCCATCTTTTTAATGTTCATATAATGACATCGCAATGGTGTAGAACGCTGTACTGCTCCCATCATATCATCATTATCACGCAACAAACCAGAAGATTGAATTTCACTCAAGTACCACAACAAAGCTTCCAATGAATTGGACAATACATTGATGTCTTCAAACTCTGTGTAGAACTTCATATCTTGACCTACTCCAACAATCGCTTTTTTCCAATCGTCTTGCGGTTCAAAAGGCATGATTTCAAAATTCTTGAGGTTAAAAAAGGCGATTTGTCCTGAATCGCTGTTGGCTTTCAGCGTCTGTTCTTCTAGAATTAACCTTAAACTTCGCTGTTCGTTTTGTGGGGCCAAGATCAGCTCGAAAGAATCTTTTTTGACGATTGCCATTTGATTGCGAATCCAGCTAAAGGATTCCATTTGTGGATCTTTAAAAAATTGATGCTGGTCTTCTTCAAATCGTTGACTGGCATGAAAAATAACTTCATCAAAACTTGCCGGTATCTTACTGATTAAATCAAAATGTTCGATCGGTCTACCGCGCACAAACTTGCCTGAATCTTGCCAAACACGGTATTCTTGTCCATTAGCGAGGATGTGTTTTTCAATTGTGATGGTGTCCGAATAAACCACATAATCTGCATTTGTTTCTGCTAGTTTTTCCGCCGTATCGTTGTAAGTGATCGGTTGATTCGAGAAAACTACATGCGTCCCAAAATACGCATAGGATATTTCTACTCCTGCAATCATCACATGCGCATCACCAACTTTCACATCTATACCTAGATTTTCATTGAGAAAAACAGCAGCCTCATCTATCGAAAAATCCGTATTATCAAAGGTGATTGTGTAAGCACTCGCATTCAAAGAGAGGTAGCAAGATCGTCCAAAAACGAGATTAAAATTGAGTGACTCATTAACTTTTAACACATCAAAGACTTCAGCTATTTCAGCATTTGCTGTCAGAAAATCAGGTTGAAATCCCATCTCACTAGGATTTGCCTTCTTGATAAAGCGGTTGAGATCCGTGATGTGCGCTTCCGTTATTGGGTCAGCCAAAACAAAGGAATTGAGTTGGTAATTTTCATTTTGGCGATGGTATAAATCCCAACCCATCCAGCATAAACCAGCCAAGAGAACAATAATGATAACAACTCTAATACTTTTCAAAGCCTATAAGTTTTAATTATCAAAAATAGTATGAAAAGCGAGTAGAAAACGGAATCAAAGCAGGGAATATACACAACCAAATGTGAACTCAATCGAAGATGGTAAGCTGCTCGTCTGCCAGCAGTTTGAACGATTTCCTATGGAGTGGCGTCGCCCCAAATTCTGCAATAGCAGCGCGATGGGCTTTGGTGGGATATCCTTTATTTCGATCCCACTGATAAGCGGGGTATTTTTCATGCTCCTTTTCCATCAGAAAATCCCGTGTTGTTTTGGCCAATACAGATGCCGCCGCAATCGACAGGTATTTGCCATCACCCTTGATAATACAATGATGCTGAATACCCGCATAAGGATTAAAACGATTGCCATCAATCAAAAGTAAATTAGGTGTTTCCTCCAATTGACGTACTGCTCGATGCATGGCTTCGAATGAGGCGTTGAGGATGTTCATTTTGTCAATTTCCTCATGGGACACAATGCCGACCCCATAAGCAACGGCCTTTTTCTTGATAATCGGCAATAATTTGACCCGTTGTTTTTCCGATAATTTCTTTGAATCATCCAAACCCGGCAGCCTTATTCCTGGCGGCAAAATCACTGCAGCAGCCACCACAGGCCCGGCTAGACAACCTCTCCCGGCTTCATCGCAACCGGCCTCAACAGCTCCTTTGGTATGATATTTTTTTAACGGCATTACTGGCTTCTGTAGGAACCCTCAAAATTAGAAGAATAAAAAAAATGAAGGCGGTTGATTTTATCCATTTTTTATATATTTACAACAACGTTTGGCACATTAATTGCGTCATACTGTTATAACTAACGAAAGGATTCGTCAATAAATATTGACGATTATTAAATAAAAAAATCGACATGAAAAAGTTATTAGGATTAGCAGCTGGATTATTGTTTACAGCATTTTCTTACGCGCAAGCAACTGTATCTTTTACTGATGCATCAGCTGACTATGACAAAACCGCAACAAAAAGCTTCAACTTTATGTTTAGCCCAATTCACACGGCTGAAGATATCAAAAGCAATGCAGCTTATTACGAAAGTTATTTTTTAGTAACTGTTGAGCCTGCCGGATCTGCTGGCAACAAAGTAAACATTGCATTGGTTGAAGACAATGAGATGGCGAGACGCGTTATCATGCGTTTATTGGTAAACTTGGACATCGACGCCATCAATGTAAATGGTACTGAAATGGAGCGCAATGACTTCATGACCAAATACATCATGACTGAGTAAAAAAACAATACTTAATACTAAAGAGAACGTCCTTTTGAAAATTCAAAAGGACGTTTTTTTGTGTTAAAATTTTCTCGGACGCCAAAAATAAATTTGGAGGTAAATCCTTTTTTTCATAAATTCTCGCTCATAATCATAAAACATCTCCGCCCGCACGTGCGGGATTTTAAAATATCGGTCTAGGCCGAATAGGGAATTAGACACTATAAACCTCAAGCGTATGCAAGAATTAAGACAACCTGAATTAGTGGAAAAAGAATCAACAGCAAACTTTACTTTCAAGAACGAAACGCACTTTCAAGTCAATCCACAATTGCGCAAGAAATTAAAAGACGCAACAGGAATGGGTAACCTGGAAAAGGTGAAATTCCAAATTGACTTCTTGGCGGACTCAGGTCCAAAATCAGTACAAACAACGATTTGGGCAACTGGAAGTCAGTATATCTGCCTAAAAGGTGGACTTTGGATACCAATTTCCAAAATAATTGATATAAAATACATATAATAACAACTCTCTAAGTATTTAAAAAGCTGACTTCGGTCGGCTTTTTGTTTTATAGGATTTCAACAATGAACGATAAAGACCAACTCGTTTATTTGTCTTTTATATTACTTTTGATGCTACACTTATCTTAAACACATTATGCTAAATCGAATTGCCCTTTTATTTGTTAGCTTGTTTTCATTATCGCTTTCTGCGCAGGATGAAATGCCGAGTAATATTGATGACGTCATCAGTTGGAATTTTGAAGTAACGTATACAGCCTGTGACGAAGCATTGATTACCATGCGTGTTGCACAAAAAAACGGATGGCATATCTATTCACAAGTACAACCAGACGGTGCAATTCCATTACCAACCTCTTTTGATTATAATGTGGATGGTAATTTCGAGTTAGCTGGCAAAACCAAAGAATACGGTGCAGAGTTGGTCGATAATGATGGCTTTCCTGAACGCTCTTTTCACGGCAACCGTGCGAAGTTCGAGCAAAAGATTAAAATCAAATCAAAGGATGATTTTAAACTAAAATTGGATTACGGCTACATGGCCTGTAAGACGGCTTGTTTGCCTCCAGAGTTTAGAGATGTGACATTAGATATAAAAGGAACCAACAATATTGATTGTGATAATTTAGAAGGCGAGGGTACTTCAACTGGTGGTGAAGGTGAAGCGGAAGAAGGTAATGAAGGTGATGAGGAAGAAGGTCACGCTGAAAGTTCAGCTGAAATGGACTCTTCACTTGTTGCGCTTTTAAACACATGCGAAGGAGCAGCATACGAAGGTGCTTTTGATCCGGTAACGATTAAAGTTTTTGATCCAATTCGTGCTGACAAAAAAGATTATAACCTAACAGTGGAAGTGTTGATTGATTCAACATTTGCTATGTATGCTTTTGATAATCCTGAAGGGTTTAAGTCTGCATTTACGATCCAACCAAACGAAAAATTAGAAGAGCTTAAGGATTACCGTTTAACAATTGATGAAAACGTTGATACGAAAGGTTATAAATACAAGGTAACCATCAAACAAGATCTGACACTAAAGGACACGGCAAACGTACCGGTTATTAAGGCTGATTTGGACCTTTATTTAATGGGATGCGAGAACGACTTCCACAATACAGAATCAAGCACCTTTGAATTCAACCTTGCCGAAGCTATCGACAATAAAGTAAGAACGGAGAAGGACTCACTTTGGTTAATTTTCATCATCGCTTTCTTAGGAGGTTTTATTGCATTATTAACGCCATGTGTATTCCCTATGATTCCGATGACGGTCAGTTTCTTTACGAAGCAGTCGAAGACAAAATCAGAAGGAATTCGAAAAGCCATTTTTTATGCCTTATCAATCATCGGAATCTATGTGATTCTTGGTGTATTAGTTACAACACTATTTGGAGCAACTGTTTTAAATGACATGGCGACGAACCCATGGGTGAACATCGTATTCTTTGCCTTATTCGCAATCTTCGCAGTATCCTTCTTGGGAGCATTTGAAATTACTTTACCTTCTTCATGGGTCAACAAAGCAGACAAGCAAGCGGATAGAGGTGGATTAATCGGAATCTTCTTTATGGCGTTTACATTGGCTTTGGTATCTTTCTCATGTACTGGTCCAATTGTAGGTTCTGTATTGGTGCAGTCGGCGCAAGGTGGTTTATCCGGGCCTATTGTTGCGATGTTAGGATTCTCAATTGCCTTGGCTTTGCCTTTTGGATTATTTGCTGCATTCCCAGGATGGTTGAACTCTTTACCTTCTTCGGGAGGTTGGTTAAATACGGTAAAGGTTGTACTCGGATTTTTAGAATTAGCTTTCGCTTTCAAATTCCTTTCGAATGCGGATTTGGTGCTACAAATGCACATGTTAGAACGTGAAACGTTCCTAGCAATCTGGATTGGGGTATTCTTAGTATTGGGCATCTACCTACTCGGAAAGATTCGCTTCCCACACGATAGTCCAATTGAGAAATTATCAGTAGGTCGTGGAATCCTGGCGGTATTTGTATTCAGTTTTGTATTATACCTCTTACCAGGTATCTGGGGAGCTCCTTTGAAATTGATTTCAGGTTTCCCTCCTCCAATGACTTATTCTGAATCGCCTTATGGTTTGCATGGTGAAGAACCAGACCTTCCTGAAGGTTGGCCAGAAACAACCGTACCGCATGGTCATGACATCAACACGATCCGTGATTATGAAGACGCATTGGAATATGCCAAAGAAGTGGATAAACCAGTTTTACTTGACTTTACCGGTTGGGCATGTGTGAACTGTCGTAAAATGGAAGAATACGTTTGGTCTGATCCAAGTATATCACCATTAATGGCTGAGGACTTTGTTGTGGCTTCATTGTATGTTGATGACCGTACAGATCTTCCAGCAAAATACGAAGGAGAAGTAAACCGTAACGGTGAGCCAATGAAAACAACAGGTGACAAATGGATGGACATGCAGATTGTGGAATACCAAGAGGTAACACAGCCCATGTACGTTGTTATCGATCACAAAGGAAATAACATCTCTGGTAAAGCCAATTACCAAACACACAGTGATGCAAAAACATTCAAAGGTTGGTTAGAATTTGCATTGGAGCAATTTAAATCTTCGAAAAACGCAACGATTATCAAACCTGAGTTTGAAGTTGTTGGGAACTAAAAATTTTCATACGATCAATAAAAAAGCAGTGCAGGTTAAACTTCATCGCTTTTTTTATGCTTTTTCGGATTTGGCGGAACGGGATCGTGACCGTGACCGCCCCACGGATGACAGGAGGAGATGCGCTTGATGCCCATCCAACCGCCACGAAGAGGTCCCCATTCTTTGATGGCCTCAATGGTATAATTACTGCAGGTTGGTGTATAACGACAATTTGCCCCCAACAATGGGGAAATAAACCATTGATAGAGTTTCACTGGAAAGATGAATATATAATTGATGTACTTCATCATCTATTTCACGTAGGATTGACGCTCCACAAGGGCGTACCAACCATCTTCTAATTTAATATAACCTTGATCGTAGCAGAAGTGGTACCTCCCACCCTTTTTGGTTTCGTATACATTCGTATAATAGGCAAAGTTAAACCCTTCTTCCATTAATGTCGCGCCCATAACCTTGGCCTTACCGTTTGGATTCAATCGGGCTAAAATGCGTCGGTTTCTTCTGAGGATATTATTGACCTTTCGCATGTAATTGCTGGCATCTTTGTTTTCAGCATTGTGTTTGCTGTTGCGACAATAATCAGAACAAAAACGTTTATCACTTCTGCCCGTAATGGGTTCTCCGCAATATTCACAGGTTCTATTTTCTTTTTCTTTTGCTTGGGTACTCATGCTTCTAAAATTAAGTCATTTTTTTGGAGAACAACCCAGACCCGAATCATTTTTCTTATCTTGTACTATCGATAAGATGTACGGAAAAATAGACATACAGGAGTTAGCGCAATTGGGCAATCTCGAATTTGTTGCGAAACAAGTAGTTGAAGGATTTATTACCGGAATGCACCGTTCGCCCTTCCATGGTTTCTCGGTTGAATTTGCTGACCACCGTTTGTATAATTCGGGAGAATCTACCCGTCACATCGATTGGAAATTATACGCAAAGACGGATAAACTTTTTGTCAAGCGCTACGAAGAAGAGACGAATTTACGTTGTCGAATATTGATTGATGCCTCCTCTTCGATGTATTATCCAGAGATTACCGACAAGGCTCCTCTTAACAAAATTGGTTTCAGCATCTATGCCGCAGCGGCTTTAATCGAATTGCTGAAAAAACAACGTGACGGTGTGGGCGTCACCACTTTTGACGAGGCGATCCAGTTGGACACGGCTGTCAAAACATCGGTCAAACACCTTCGTATGATTTATGCGGAATTGGAAAAACGGATGGTACAGCAAAAAGAGCGACTAAATGTGCCCACCACTTTTTCATCCATCTTGCATCAAGTGGCGGAGAGCAATCATAAACGCTCTTTAGTCGTCATCTTTTCCGATTTCCTTTCCAATGAATCCATGGATGATTTAACCGATGCCTTTTTACATCTCAAACACAACAAGCACGAAGTTTTGCTTTTTAATGTCATGGACAAAAACCATGAAATCGATTTTAACTTCGCCAATAAGCCTACCACTTTCATCGATCTTGAAACCGGTGAAAAAGTAAAATTGCATCCTTCAGAAATCAAAAAGTCGTATAAAAAACAAATGGAGAAACTCACCAACGACCTGAAAATGAAGTGTGCACAATTCAAAATTGACTATGTAGAGGCAGACATCAATAAAGGCGTGGAATTCATCCTCCAGGAATACTTGGTAAAGCGCTCAAAAATTATTTGACTTTTTTTGATTTTTTTTCTTGCCCAAATAAAAAATATACTTACTTTTGTCCCGCCTCGAACGAGAGGTAAGATTTAAAAATCTTGGTCCGGTAGTTCAGTTGGTTAGAATACTTGCCTGTCACGCAAGGGGTCGCGGGTTCGAGTCCCGTCCGGACCGCCAACTAGTAATAGTTAAAGAGAAGCCTCTATGGCTGGAGGATTAGAAAACCCTGAGAAGTATCAACTTTCTCAGGGTTTTTGCTTTTGTATAAGGGGTCAGATGGGGGTCAGATTTTTTTAACTTTATTTTCCTTTTACTACCCTACTACAGTTTTTCCTCTTACTTTTCTTTCGTTAATTTTAGCTTAATTTTTCGCTTAACAAACGTCATTTTAGATCTGATGATATTGATTTAATCAAACGTTAAGTTGTACAAATCGACTTCGAAAAAATCCCCAAAAAGATCCGAATTGATTTTCAAAAGTTATTCCTTTAACTTTAAGGTATGGCTAAATACTATGTAAAACATATTTATGAAGTGGATATAATTGCCACATATCTCCAATTCAAAAAAGGAATAAAATCAGGTAAATTGAAATTTCCGGAGGAAATTAACTCCGATTTAATATTAGAAAAACTCTTATCCAGCATAAATCGAATAACAAAGAAAGACCGAGTCGATGCTGACCTTCTAGTCGCGTCAAAGACTTCGGCGGTAATTATCCCGCAATATGATATTGGAGAATATACTTTTTGGTTTGGGATGCAATTAATCGTCACCAATCATAACCGAATACCTTTGATGTTGACCTATCATCTAAACCGATGGAAAGATAAAATAAGCTTTCTAGACAGGTTAGAATTTTTAATAGCGTCAATATTCGAAAAGAATGTTCCGGAAAACCTTGATAAAAATGCTGATGCGATTTTTAATTGGCTCAGTATCCAGCGCTTAAATGTTGGGTATTATTCAAACCTAAAACCGCAAGATTCATCAAAAGTGAGAAACCCTGAAGGTACAGCATACGATCCTCCTACTATCGACATATCCTATTTGGACATCCCTAACGAAGACAAAAAAGCTAAGACTATTTATATCAAAGAGAATTATATTGACGATATAAGTGATTTTCTAAATCCCTTTTTGCATGATTCAATTGATCTTCATAAACTAAAAATTGCGCTCAAAGGAGAGAAAATCGATGAACCAATCCGAATTAAATCTAAAAGAAATGAATTCGGATACTTTATGGGCTTACTTAAAAATCCCAAATATGAATTATCATTTAGTACGTTTGAATGTATTCGGGATTGGATGTGTGAGAGTTTCACCTTTTTTGATAAAAAAACAAACGATTATGTTGTTCCTAAAAAGCCTTATTTATTAAAAGCTGTGAACGGTACAAAGCCACCAAACGCAAAATTCAGAGCGAAATCTAATACCTTCTTAAAGCAACTCGTCAAGAAGATGAACGACTAGGTAGGTCCCACATGGTCCTTTTTTAGGTCTCGACAAGTCCTTTTTCAGAAACACAACAGATTCTGTCCGTAATTTTGGCTCACAAACATTTTTATTATGAATGAACGCAAAAAACTACTGGTGGAGCTTACAGAAGAAGATTTAAAGAATCTAATTGTTGAAACACTCACAAACGCCAGTTTCAAAAAAGAACCTGAATCAAAACCTGATCCAGTTGACGACTTGATTCCAAGAACAGAAGTGGCCAAACTATTTGGTATAAGCCAGGTTACATTATCTAAGTGGGCGCGCCTAAAAATATTACCCAAACCTATAAAAAAAGGAGGGCGCGTTTTCTATCTAAGAAGCCAAATCAATAATTGTATCCTTCCATCAAACCATTAATATGCGTTCATTCACACACAACCCTGATGCGCTAGATGAGATCGAATTGGTTTGCCCCTATTCCAATTGTCAAAGAACATTCTATACCACAAACCCGAATGCGATTTATTGCTGTGATAGCCATCGTGGTAAACATTTCAGAGAACAAAATCGTGAACAAATTGAGCGCGATCGATTAAAAGCGAAGTGCTTTAATGAAAATGAAAAAATCTTGGCCACATTATACATGAAAGATTTCAAAGTCATCAATGAAAGAGAATTGATCATCGCTGGTTTTCATTTCGACTGGTTAGAAAAAGCAAGCCAGGGAGAAGACGGCAGATTATGCTTTATTTTTGTTGATTACGGTTTAGCTTTATCGAATGACGCCAGCTTGAAATACGAAATATTTAAAATAACTATATAACATGAAAGTAACACCTATTCCATTTAGTCAATCTTTTAGCGTTACAGAAAAGATTGGAAAAATTTCTGAATCTAAAGCGTTAGTTGAAAAGGTTAAGGCTCCAAAACTCATAAAGCCGCTCATGACTGATGTTCCCACAGCAACCAAAGTAAAACAATTACCGATTAGTAAAATAATAGGCACCACGCTTGTATTCGCTGCTGGAGCTTTTGTTTTCTATATGGTACTGAAAACAATCAAGCAAAATAATGAGAAAAAAGAAAAGATGATATGAACTATTCAGAGATTTCGTTTGAGGTTACCTTAATTCAAGGTATTCGATAATCCCAACCTTCTTCCGGCAAGAAACTGATCGAGTTTTGCCAAGGTTATACCTTAAATATAGTAAGGGTAACTATTAGAATTAGGATACTTATCTTTTCGTATCTTAGTCATGAGATTTGATACTAAAACAACGCATATTTTGTATCCCTTTCATAAATGAACCCTTGTAACTGTACGTCTTCAGCGATATTTGAACTTTTTAGCTCAAAAAATAAGATAGAGTTTTGTCTAATTTAGGTTAATTTTTTGAAACTGATTTTTTCTAGCTTTCATTGTTTTTTCTTTTGTCATTTTACGTTGTTTAAGTTTTCGATTTGCTGTTCCAAAATAAACTTCAGCTGGTGTTACATTTTCAAGTGACTCATGGTAGCGTTCAAAGTTGTAATAATGAACGAACTCCTTGAGTTTAGCTTCTAACTGTCCAGGGCTAAAGTAATTATCCAGTTTTACGACGTTTTTCATGGATCTGTGATAGCGTTCAATCTTTCCTTGTGTTTGTGGATGCAATGGTCTTCCTCGAACATGTTTCATGTCTTTTTGATCTAGATATTCTGCAAGTTCATTTGATATGTAGCATGAACCATTGTCAGATAACAGCTTTGGTCTATTCTTCTCGGGAACATTTGACGCGAATAAAGCTTCATCTAGTGTTTCTTTGACATCTTCCGCTTTCATGGTTGCACAGAGCTTCCAGTTGACGATATAGCAGCTGTAATCATCTAATACGGTAGACAGATAGTACCATCCCCACCCAAAGATTTTGAAGTAGGTAAAGTCGGTCTGCCACATCTGATTTACCGCAGTAGTTTTATCGTGAAAGCTGTCTGAAGCACTCATAATCCTAAACGAAGGAGTTGTGATAAGTCCATTCGCTTTTAATATTCGGTAAACACTTGATAATTATATTAACTTTGAATAAATCCTGTCCTAAGAAATGGGGTATCTACATGTTTTAATGTTTAAAATTAGCCCTTGATTAGATATAACATTTAATACCTCTCTATTATTAAAAACAAGATATTGTCCCTTAATGGTTCTGTCGCATCTGCTAGACAAGAATTTAAAAGTACAATTATTTTTTAATT
>JBMZAY010000024.1:0-37216 GCA_049611865.1 Crocinitomicaceae bacterium
CATTGCTATTTGCGGATTTTCTGGCAAGCCCTTCATAACCGTTTTTCAAATAAGCGTTGTACCAGTTGTAGAAGGTCGTTTTATTCACTTTAAGCTCCCGAAGTGTTCTGATTACCCCAAGGTCCGATTGTTCTACAATACGAATGATCTCGTACTTTTCTGATTGACTGTAATGCATATACTTCTTTTTGCTTACTGTTCCCCATTGTAGTTTTTTTTCATCTTTCTCACCTCAAGGGACAGTTCTGCAACGAGCTGTTTGAGATCCATGTTCTCACCTCTGAGTTCTTGAATCTCTGAAGTATTTGCTTCTCGCATTGTGTCTCCATTTAAGCGGCGTTTACCCGCTTCCATAAAGTCTTTGCTCCACTTATAGTAGTTTGCTTGGCTAATACCTTCTTTTCTGCATAATTCCGCTATCGTGGTCTCTCCACGCATACCTTCAATAATAATTCTGATTTTCTCTTCGGAACTGTAAGACTTTCTTGTCTTTCTTTTTAAATCACTGATGAGTGAACTTGTACTTTTCTTTTTTGCCATTACTGGTCGATTTAAAGGTTAATATAAAGATTAAACCTCTATCTTAAATTTAGGCACTAAAAAGTTCACTTTATGCTGACGTCATTGAATTAATGCAACAGAACAGTGATTTTTAGGTAATTATTTTCCGTGAAGGTTTTCTAATGCTATGTATTCTTCTTGCTTGATTGTCATATACGATTCAGATTTATTTGTTTCATTTTTTCGATAGTGGCAACCAGGACAAAAAAAGATAGGAGAATTGCACAACAATTTCGCAAAAAGCTAATAAAGGATGGTTTTAATATGTTCCAGTTTTCTATTTATTTGAGACATTGTCCAAGCCGCGAAAATGCAAATGTACATATTAAACGAACCAAGAGTTACCTACCCGAACATGGCAAAATTTGAATTTTACATATTACCGATAAACAATTTGGAATGATGGAATTATTTTTTGGGCAAAAACCGGTAGAAACCGAAAAACCTAGTCAACAATTAGAATTATTCTAAATACAACCTTTCTTTTTTTATTCTAATTTTCACCTGGATTCGCCATAAACAGGGCTTTTGAGCAGTAGTCTATTGCCAATCCTTAGTAAAAATACAAACTTGAAAGCAATTCACAACTTGATCTATATTTATTTTTGCATAAGTTTTCTTGGAACTCGTCAATGACATCTTCGGTGATTTCTTTTAAACTTAATCCTTCTTCAATAAAAGCTTCCATTATAATCGCAAAATAGTAGATGGAGAACATATTTAAATCTTCGTTTTCATATGCCAAACCTGCTTGCAACAGGTGGTTCACTAAATGCTCTTGTTGCAGTGTAAACGTTTCTATTTTTTTGTCGAGCGACTCCCCGTTTAAACCGTCTATTTTTGCAATTGCTTTTTCAATACTATTGATACTAACTTGACTCATTTTTATTTATTTAGGAAGATTGTCTTAAGATTTGATTTCTTCAAATCTGATGTAAAGTTAAAAACAAAAAAGGGGTAATTGAGCGTAAAACATCTAAAAATAAGTAAATTAGGCTCTCAAATCTATCAGCTCGGCTTATGGCTTATTTTTCAGATGATTTTTTACGGTTTTTTATAGAACTTGCTTCAAATAATCACAAAGAGTGGTTTGATGCCAATCGCAAACGTTATGAGTCGTCCGTGAAGAAGCCTTTTGAGGTTTTTGTAACGGACTTAATTGCCGTTATTAAAGAGCATGATCCCGAGATGGATATAACCTATAAGGACGCGATTTTTCGGATTAACAGGGACATCCGTTTTTCAAAAGATAAACAACCCTACAAACTAAATCGTTCGGCGATTATTTCCTCTAAAGGGAAAAAAGATAAAGCTTTTCCTGGCTTGTATTTTGAAATGGGGCCGGAGCATTTTCGGATTTATGGTGGTGTTTATGCCCCTGACAAGGAGCAACTTTATGCCATTCGTAAGACGATAGCAAAAAATCCAAAGGTACTTGATGAACTGTTGAAGGCGCCAGATTTTGTTGCCGCTTACGGTGAGGTATTGGGTGACCAAAATAAAGTGTTACCTGTCGAATTTAAAGCCGCAGCCGCAGATCAGCCATTAATTTACAACAAACAATTTTATTGGTATCATACCTTTAGCGCTGACGAAATTCTGGGTGATGATTTAATGAAAACAATGGAGTTCTATTATTTAGCCAATAAAAAAATGATGGATTATTTTGCAAAAGCTATGATGTTATGAAATTAAATTTTTTTTTAGTGTGTTTTGTTAGTTGGGCCTCACACGCTCAGATTTTAAGTGCAGATAGAAAAACCGATTGGACTTTGGCTGGATTAAAAGAGGAAATACCTGTTGCATTGACAACCGTTTATTTTGAAGAAGCAGGGGGCATAGGAGATGGCGTTTTCTCGAATACTGCCGTGCTCAATGAAATTCTTGATGAACACGGGGGCGAACCATTTGAAATCATTTTTCCAACGGGAATCTTTTATTTTAATTCGGGCTTTTCTCTACCGAGTAATTGCCGGATGGCTGGTTTAAGTGCGGATTCAACCGTTTTAGTTTTCGACTTGGCCGGCTCAAATTCCGATCTGTTTTCAATTTCTGGAACGATAGAGGCAACGGAGATAGACGTAATAGAGGCCTGTGAATTTGGTCAAAATACTTGCTTGGTGGGTGATTCATCTTTCTTTTCGGTTGGTGATTGGGTTTTAATTTCTGATGATGACAGCGAATTAATAACCTCTGATTGGGCACTTAAAACAACGGGCCAGCTCCTCCAAATAAATGCTATTTCTGGTTTCGAATTGAGTTTTGATAGTCCTTTTCGAAGATCCTACGAATTGACCAATTTTCCCCTCCTGACAAAAATTAACCCAAAAGAAAATGTCTTGATCGAAAATTTAACCCTGAAACGGATGGATGAAACCGTTGGGCAGTCTAATCAAATCGCATTCAATTATGCCGTAAACTGTGCGGTTAAATGCATTGAAAGCGAGAAGTGTAATTTTTCGCATATTCGTTTTCAATTTTCTAATAATTGTGAGGTGAGCGGAAGTTATTTTCACGACGCACATAATTATGGCGGGGGAGGTAAAGGGTATGGAGTTGTCTGCCAATTTGCAACGGGTGAATGCCTGATTCGAGATAATAATTTTAATCATTTGCGACATGCTATGCTTTTGCAGTCTGGTGCAAATGGCAATGTCTACAGCTATAATTATTCGCAGGATCCCTATTGGACTGATGTCGCTTTGCCGGCGAATTCGGCCGGGGATATGGTCCTTCATGGAAATTATGTTTATGCAAATTTATTTGAAGGGAATATTTGCCAAAATATTGTGATTGACGATTCTCACGGACAAAATGGGCCTTATAACACCTTCTTTAGGAACCGTGCCGAACTATATGGCATTTTTATGAATTCGTCTCCTGCAACTGATCGTCAGAATTTTATCGGTAATGAAATACCAAATGAAGGGTTTTTGTTGGGTTTATATGCCTTTGCTGGAACGGATCATTTTTTCTATGGAAATAATCATAGAGGAGAGGTTAAACCTGAAGGTACTGATGATTTAGAAGAACCTTCTTTATATGTGTCTGAAACTCCATTTTATTATGACATTTATTCCAATTGGCCTCCTATCGGTTATCCTGCTGCGATTAATTCATTCAATAATGAAGCATATGTTAATTTTTATTCCGGTTGGACGGTTCAATGCGAAAATACCTATGCGGATTTATCAATAGAAGAAAAGCTTGAGGAAGCGGTGGTGATTTATCCAAATCCTTCTTTTGGACCGTTAACAATAAGTAGTAAAAGCGGTGCAATGCTTGGAACGATTGAAGTATACAGTATAGAAGGGAAATTAATTTATACGACCTATTGCTATTCTTCTACTGTATCGATAGATCATCTCTCGACGGGAATGTATATTTTACATGCGTTAGATTCGTCTTTAAGAATAGGTGTTATTCGTGAATGAGCAAATAATTCAGTGTAGGTGATTTGGTTTTGGATATAATAATTATGGATTAAAAAAAGGCAACGTCTCCAAATCCAATTTTTTCAATTGCCAGTTAACACGTGTGCCATAAAAATCACCGATCAATTGATGCGTTGAATCACTTGCGGATATGAATTCCAGTCGCGTTGTATCTTGCTCATAATTGACTAATTCAAGTTGTGATCCATTCCACTTCATGGGATAATCGAAAAATCCATTTAACCCTATTCTCTTTTTTAATTTTGGCCTGCCTGAAAAGATTTTGAAAGTCGGTTCTTTTGGTATCTCCATCAATAAACCTTGCCTCAATCATTTCTTTCCAAAATTCACTCATTGCAACAAGGACTTGTCCTTCTTTTAAAAACTGTGGCTTTGTTTCAAGTTCTTTCCGCAGCTTCAAGAACTTCTTTATTGCTTTTTTTCTGAACACTTGAAGGTTTTTCATACAGAAATAAAGGCAATGCTTCAGAGTTTCTTTTGTTTTCAGCCTCTAGATTGTATATATCGAGGTACAGTTTAATAATACCGTTACTTGGCTTTCGCTGCCTTACTTTGATCGTCATGGTTTGTGTTTTCGTGTTACGAAAAGATATCACCACAAATTTAACACAACGAAAAGCAAAGAAACACAAAAACAAGCCATATTTGTGTTAACAACTTTTAAACACAATTTGAATTAAAGTACTTTATTACAGGTCTTTATATTGATATTTTTTGATATTGTTTGATACAGTTACTTTCCGATACAAAAATTCGAAAAGATATTACCTAACAAATCATCGGTCGTAATCTGACCGGTAATCTCGCCTAAATGGTGAAGCGCTTCGCGAATGTCCATCGCCAGTAGGTCACCCGGAATCTGCATTTCGAGCCCCTCTTCTACCTTGATCACTGCTTCTTTGCATTTTAAGAGGATTTCGTAGTGACGTGCGTTGGTGACTATCGTCTGATCGCCTTCATGCGCTGCGCCAACGGTTTGGGCTAATTGTTCAATCAACTTATCGAGATTGATCTGATTTTTAGCCGATATAAACAAACCTTTTTCTTGAAGTCGCTTGTATTGATCTTCATCTACCTGATCAATTTTATTAAAAAGGGGTAAGAAATGCTGCTCCTTTAGGTCAATACTTTTTTGAAAAGTGGCGATTTGATTTAAAACAAATTCTTCCGTCATTTCGGTTAGATCGATCAATAGGAGTATGATAGCTGCCTTTTTGATTTGATCGTAAGCTTTTTTGATGCCTAGGTTTTCAATGACATCCTCCGTATCCCGAATTCCGGCGGTATCAATGAATCGAAACTCAACACCGTTTAGAATAATTGTATCTTCAATCACATCTCTTGTAGTTCCGGCTATATCAGAAACAATTGCTTTTTCTTCGTTTAATAAGGCGTTTAGCAAAGTGGATTTTCCGGCATTCGGTGAACCAACAATGGCCACAGGCACACCGTTTTTAATGACGTTACCCAATTTATAGGAATGCAGCAACGAACTGACTTTTGCATTCACCTGCTCAACCAGTTCTCGCAATTGCTGACGATCAGCAAATTCGACATCCTCCTGGCTAAAATCTAATTCTAATTCAACGAGGGAAGCAAAACTGATCAGCCCTT
Source organism: Crocinitomicaceae bacterium (assembly GCA_049611865.1). Taxonomy (GTDB): domain Bacteria; phylum Bacteroidota; class Bacteroidia; order Flavobacteriales_D; family Crocinitomicaceae; genus Crocinitomix. The sequence continues at coordinate 5,631 of JBMZAY010000024.1, forward strand.
CTCTCAATTCGTTAATCTCAGAACTAAAACCTCCGCGCATTTGATGCATGGCCACTTTATGGGCAGCGCTGGAAGTCGATGAGATTAAATCCGCAATTGCCTCGGTTTGCGACAAATCCATCTTCCCATTCATAAAAGCCCGCAACGAAAATTCGCCTGGCCCTGCCATACGTGCTCCTTTTTGAATCAATAATTCTAAGATGCGTTCCTGGATGTAAACCGATCCATGACATGCAATTTCCACGATATCCTCGCCCGTAAACGAACCAGGATTTTTGTAAATGGTAACGACTACTTCATCAATAATCTCCTGTCCTTTTAGGATATACCCAAAATGAGCGGTATGTGTAGCCTGATTAGCAAGTGTCTTTGTAAAGATGGATTCAACAATTGGAATCGCATCATTACCCGATAAACGAACGAGAGCAATTGCTCCCATTCCAGGGGCACTTGATAGCGCACAAATCGTATCCGTTTGATTCAAAAATTGCATGCAACAAAAATAGGTATTTCAGATGAAGATATCACATGGTAATGACCTTTGAAATACTGCCGCATCAAAAATTGCAGAAAATTTTACCTATGTTATTCTGTTTTGACTTTGTTTTAAAAAATCAAACGACTAAATTTGGACTCACTTAAAACGATAAATCGAAATTTAAAATATGTCAGTACTTGTAAATAAAGACTCAAAGATCATTGTTCAAGGTTTTACTGGTGGAGAAGGTACTTTCCACGCTGGTCAAATGATTGATTACGGAAGCAATGTAGTTGGTGGTGTAACACCAGGTAAAGGAGGACAAACTCACTTAGAACGTCCAGTATTTAATACTGTTGAAGATGCTGTGAAAGCTACCGGTGCTGATGTTTCAATCATTTTTGTTCCACCAGCGTTTGCTGCGGATGCCATTATGGAAGCTGCGAATGCAGGAATCAAAGTGATCATTGCCATCACTGAAGGAATTCCGGTTGCGGACATGATCAAAGCAAAAGATTACATTTCTGCATACGATTGTACGCTAGTTGGACCTAACTGTCCAGGAGTGATTACTGCTGACGAAGCGAAAGTTGGTATTATGCCAGGTTTCATCTTCAAGAAAGGTAACGTCGGAATTGTATCAAAGTCGGGCACATTGACTTATGAAGCTGCAGATCAAGTGGTAAAAGCTGGTTTAGGTATCACAACAGCAATCGGTATTGGCGGTGATCCAATTATCGGAACGACAACAAAAGAAGCTGTTCAATTATTGATGGCTGATCCTGAAACAGAAGGAATTGTCATGATTGGTGAGATTGGTGGTAATCTAGAGGCGAAAGCAGCTGCTTGGATTAAAGAAAATGGAACAAAACCTGTTGTTGGTTTTATCGCTGGCGAAACAGCGCCTAAAGGAAGAACAATGGGACATGCCGGAGCAATTGTCGGAGGAGAAGACGATACAGCTGAAGCGAAAAAACGCATCATGCGCGAGTGTGGTATTCACGTAGTGGATTCACCTGCAGAGATTGGAATGAAGATGGCGGAAGCTATAGGTGTTAATGCATAAGCATACATAGTAGATTTTCAATACCAAAACATTTAAGTGTCCGTCTCTGGCGGACACTTTTTTTGTGAACTAAATTCGAATGACTAACGAGTGAAAAACTTTGATCCATATCAGTCAGACCTACCCGTGGTTGAAGTTTTTAAAGACGTTTGGCAGAAAACAACACATTGGTACTAACAGCACCTCCTGGCGCTGGTAAAAGTACACTCCTGCCCTTAGCTTTGTTGGACGAACCTTGGTTAAAAGGTAAAAAAATCTTAATGCTCGAACCCAGAAGGCTAGCTGCCAAAGGCATTGCTTATCGCATGGCTGACTTGATCGGGGAATCTGTTGGAGAAACAATTGGGTATCGGATTCGGTTCGAAACAAAATCATCGGACAAAACGCGCATTGAAATCATAACCGAAGGTATACTGACGCGAATAATACAAAACGACAATGCACTCGAGGATGTTGGATTGGTCATCTTTGATGAATTCCACGAACGAAGCATACATGCTGATACCGCGCTTGCACTGACTAAAGAGACACAGGATATTTTAAGAACGGATTTGCGCATCCTCATTCTGTCTGCAACGATGGACACATCAGTTTTAACTAAAAACTTAGGTGCTCCATTGGTGAAAAGTGACGGAAGGCAGTATCCAGTTGAGGTGATCTATAACGAAGACATATGCCCATTTGGTCAATACCAACCGGATATTGGATCTGGTGTTGCAACTATTGTCAATCATATCCTGAATCAAAATGAGGGAGACATTTTAGTCTTTCTACCCGGAGAAAGGGAAATAGAGGATTGTTTTAGTGTTTTGTCGAAATTAACAAGCAGTCAAAGCACTGTTATTTATAAACTTTACAGTCGATTACCTCAATCTAAACAACAACAAGCAATTCGACGAGATCTTCAAGGAAAAAGGAAGGTTGTTTTAGCAACAACCATTGCCGAAACCAGTTTAACAATAGAAGGCATAAAGGTTGTTGTAGACGCTGGTTTTACGCGTGTCTCACAATTCGACCCAAAGACAGGTTTATCCGGCTTGAGAACGATACGCATTTCAATTGATGCTGCAGATCAGCGAGCTGGTCGAGCGGGTCGACTTTCATTGGGTGTGGCTTATCGACTTTGGTCGGCCGCTACCCATTCGAAACTCGAAAACCATCGAACACCGGAAATTTTAGAAGCTGACCTAACCCCATTGATGCTTAACCTCTACGATTGGGGGCAAACCGATATAAACGCTTTGTTTTGGCTAGACACACCACCAGCCCAGGCGGTTAAGGAAGCAAAAGAATTACTCGAAGACATAGAAGCCATTGCATTCGATAAGATAACAGAGCACGGTAAAGCAATGAATCAATTGCCAACCCATCCGCGTATTGCTCACCTTTTGCTATCGGCAAGAGAAGAAGGTTTGCTTGAGCTCGCAACTGATTTGGCAGCGGTATTAAAGGAAAAAGACCCTCTTCCCAAAGAGGCAGGTATCGACATTTCTTTGCGAATAGAAGGCTTAAGAAGGTTTCGAAAAAACAATTCAAGTGGCAGAGGTAATTGGTCTCGAATTGAAAAAATAGCGAAACAATACCGACTACTGATGTCCGTTGAACCTGACAACGATTCGTTTGACCCCAATGAATTGGGACTTTTATTGGTGTACGCTTTTCCAGAGCGCGTTGCTTGTGCTAGGCCGGGGAACAAGGCCCAATTTCAATTGACGAACGGAGCATACGCTGCTGTCGGACACAGAGATGATTTAGCCCACGAACCTTGGTTGGCCGTTGCACATTTGCATGATCGTCCGGGTGGCACAGGGAAAATATGGCTTGCTGCTCCGCTCAACCCAAGGGACCTGGTACCTTTTATAAAGGTTGTAGAAATGGTTGATTGGAATTCGAAAAAAGGAGGTTTAGTAGCGCAAGAAGAATGGCGCATGGGTCGAATCATCTTGAAAACAGTACCGATTAAAAATCCAGATCAAGAGATGATTCAAAAAGCCCTGATTTGAGAGATCAAACGAAATGGTGATCATCTACTGGATTTTAACGAGCGTGTAACGCAATGGCAAAATCGAATCCTCTGTTTAAGTCAATGGAATGCCAACCAGGAATGGCCGGATGTTTCAACAGAAAAGCTACTCGAAAAAACTGAAGAATGGTTATCACCCTATTTATCGGATATTAAATCAACAGACGACCTAAAAGCTATTGATTTGGAAAACGTTCTGAAATACAGCTTAATTCCTGAACAACAGGAAACATTGGAAAAAATAGCGCCTGCCACGATCGAAGTGCCGAGCGGTTCCATTATTAGATTGGATTATCAAGCAAACGGAAGTCCCCCTATTCTAGCCGTGCGTTTACAAGAAATTTTTGGAATGGTCAATACACCTCACGTTAACAACGGCAAGGTGAATGTACTGATGCATATTCTCTCACCAGGATATAAAATAGTACAAACAACAATGGATTTGGAAAGTTTTTGGACTTCAACCTATTTCGAGGTCCGTAAAGAATTACGTATTCGATATAAAAAGCATGCTTGGCCTGAGGATCCGCTTGTAGCACAACCATTAAAAGGAGCAAAAAAAAGTAACAAGACATAGCTCGGGGTAACCTATCATAAGATATTCCGTAACTTAGGGGAAATAGAAAATTGCTAAGAATGAAGTATTGGTCGATTATAGGATTATTCGCAATTGGAATAATGTTTAGCTGTGGCAACTCAAAGGAAGTTATGACGGATGAAGTATTAGCTGAGTTTAAACTCAATGACACAACGAATATTGAAATCGGTCAAATGATGATCTGCTCAGAAGATCTAAAACTCTTTGTTCAATTTGATTCCGTTTTAACAGATTCACGCTGCCCTCGAGGAGCTAACTGCATTTGGGAAGGTGATGCTGCGGTACAATTTTCTGTCACCTACAAAAGGGCAATGGACACGATCAGTTTACACACGAATCAAGAAGGTGAAAAAGTTCAATCGCTTTTTGGATACAATTTTGAATTTATCAATCTGAGTCCTTATCCAGGAGATAAAGATTATGATACGGCTACTAAAACAGCCCAGATTGTTGTAACTGAAGCTGACTAAAGGGTCTTTTCTTTCAATGGTTTCAATAGATATTCTAAACCATTCAATTTGATCTCGTAGATGGTGGACAACAACATCCCCATTTTACCTTTTGGAAAACCTTTGGTGTGATACCAGGATAAATAAGGCTCAGGTAAATCACAGAGCAGCCGATTTTTATATTTACCGTAAGGCATTCTAGTCGTTACTAACGCTTTTAATACATCTCTTTGCTCCTCCGGTGTTATCATGGTTTAAAAATAGTGATTCATTTCTTTTCTCGTCTTATTTCAAAAAAGCATTTTGATTTATTTATCTTGTCAAAAATCAATGGCTATGTCCTTTTCTTATGAAACCACATTACAGCAAAACGAAGACTCATCTTTGATGTGGTATTTCATGATACCTGTTCCGTTAGACATCGCGAGTCAACTTAAGAAACAAAGTAAAAGGGTGATTTGTCAAATCAATGAAGGAGAGCCTTATCATACAGCTCTGACTCCAGATGGCAGCGGCAATGATTACGTACTGGTTAACAAACAGCGTAGGAATAAGATGAAAATTGAAGTTGGAGACTCTGTATCTATCTCGCTTAAATCAGACGATTCAAAATACGGCATGGCTGTGCCAGCTGTATTTCCAGTATTGTGTGAAGAAGATCCAGAAGGCAGCTCTTATTTTCACAAATTGACGCCCGGAAAACAGCGTACCCTACTCCATTTAATGGGCAAACCAAAGAGCGAGCATAAACAATTGGAAAAGGCATTGATTATTTTCGATTACCTCAAGTCTGTGGAAGGTGCTTTAGATTTTAAAGAACTGAATTTTGCCTTTAAAGAAAGTCGTTTCAAACTATAGACCATGTTTCCATTCTTCCATGAAAACCGTAAATAAGGTCCGTGGTCGCCAATAATTCGATATTTGGCAATGCATTAAGAATTGGGCGTTGATCTCGAGGTATATAAGTCGTTTCAAACTTATTTTTTTGGGCATAAATCAATGCATTATCACTGCCAATAAATCCATGTTGTGTCAAATAAGAAATGAGTTTCTCAGCAATTTCATTTTCGCTCAATCCGGCATGCAACTGGTCATCGAAGACACCAACGATATATGCGGTCTCCTCCTGTTCTCTTGCAGTTTCTAATTGATATGTAATCTCACTGATCCGATGTATAAAAGGATGCCCTAAAACACGAACATAAGAGCATGGTTTTTTCGGATTCCCTTTGACAACAAGGTGATAATGCGTGTAATTAGTTGATTTGTGTTCGATACTCATTTTTTGATCTCCCATGACAATCTCTTCAATTGCGGAGGTTGCGGTTAAAACAACAGTCTCTGCTGCTATTTTTTCGTCATTTGACAAATCTAACTCCCACAAATCAGCATTGCGCTTTAAGGAGGTCACCTTTCGACCCAACATCGTTGTAAAACCATTAGCTGCAATTTTAGTGGCAATACTTTTCTGCAGATCTCTGGCGCCACCTCTTGGGTAGCGGTATTTTTTTGGAATGACAGGGATCCTGGCAGAAGGATCATTGGATAAGAATTTAAGCGCTGATTTCACTTGACCTTTCGATAGTTTTTGTCCAAAGCTCTTTAGCGTTGTAATGGCGTGTTTTTGATCATACCCTAGTTTTAATGATCCTTTCAAAAAATACGGTTGTGGTGTTAAATCAATCAAATCTAGGTCAAAGAATTCCTCTAAAAATCGGTAAACTTTTTTATTGTAAGACCAAATATGACAGCCAATTTCTAATTCACCATAGTCACCGATTGAAATGGCAACCCAAGCCCCACCGACTTGCGCTTTATCATCGATAAAAAGTGTTTTGCGATTTTCTTTTGAAAAATGGCAGGAATCTGCTACAGAGATAGGACCAGTACCAATATAAACGCGATCAAATTTTTCCACAGTCAAAAATACGATTTCAAATTAACTTCCAGCCTGTCTTGGTACAGGGATATTGAGGTTAAATCTTCTATTCACTTCTTCAGCAAAATAGGTCGCTAGGTATGGTGTATCCTTCGCTAGTTTCTGATGGAAGAAAAAATTGACCCTACTTAGACCCAATGGATGCCATTCAGCGATACGATCGATCCAGGCATCAAGTCTTTGATAATCGCTCGGGTGATTTCCGGCTCCAAAACGAACAAATAATTCCGGAGTGGTCATACGCATGTGCACAATTTCCCTGAAACCAAGTGTGTCCGTAACAACGGGTGTGACTTGAAACTTTTTATACAAAGCGAATAACGCATCCGTTGTTTCTGGTTTAAGGAACCAATCAAGGTGCCTCAATTCAAATGCCAATGGAACGAGTTCATGGGGCCAATAATTTAGGAATTTTTCCACGCGATCGAAGTCTTTAGGCGCAAAATTTGGCATCATCTGTAGAAAAACGGTGCCTAACTTCTCTTTTAGATGTACTACTCCATCAACAAATTCATCCACAACCTCTTCGGCATCTTTCAGTCGTTTAAATTGACTGATACGCTGACTCACTTTCGGAAAAAACTGAAAGCCCTCAGCACTCGTCTCTCGCCATTTCTCGTATTGCTCAGCCGGAAATAAACGGTAAAAACTTGCATTCAACTCGATGCCATTAAACTGCTGTGAATAATAAGACAGTTCATCTGTTGTTCCGCGCGGATAGAATCCTTTCAGATCCGATTTACTCCACTTCGTAGCACCGATATGAACAGTTAAAGGCTTCGGTTCAAACGCCTTAAGATTATCATAGGTTTCCGGATGTGTTACCGGCAAAGAAAAATCGATTTTTGAGGGATCTTCTAATTTTCCAAACTTCATACTTTCAAATTTATGCGCTTATTTCTGTCTATTCCGAGGCTTTAAAGTTGCTTAAAATATGAACTTTCCTTTATATTTGCAGGGAATAAGACCTTTGATTTAAACAACAAACCCCATGAGACTAGCGCAAATCGCACGAAAAGTCGGTAAAACTCCCAATGAAATCGCACGTTATCTAGACGAAAACTCTACTGACCCTATAGCTAAAGATCCAAATATTAAATTAACGGAAGATCAAGTTACGTCTGTTCTTGATAATTTTCAAACGGTAGGCGACAGTGAATTGGAAGCCCCTTCAACAAACTCAGAGTCAGATAACGCAGAAGCAATGGAAACCGTTGTAGCGGAAACAATTGAAGAAGCCACTCCGATTGAAGAGAACGAAATACCGTCATCAGAAACAGAACCGGGAAATGCAGAAGAAGTTGCTGCGGTTGATTCAGAGGAAGTCGCCGTTGAATCAGAAAAAGACACCACAGTTATCATAGAAGAAGGTGTTTCAGCCGAAGCAGATTCTGATGAAGAAGAATTTTACAAAGCAGAAGTTGAGCCGGACGCAGAACTTATTAAGGCACCAACGGTTAAACTCGACGGACTAAAAATATTAGGAAAAATTGAACTTCCTGGAGATAAAAAAGAGCCGGAAGTAGTTGAAAAAACAGCAGAGGAAATTGAAGCGGAAGAATCTTCTGAAATTGCAGCTCTAGATGCTGCAATGCAATCGCAAGCACAAGATATCAAACCAAAAAAGAAATCGGAAAAACTGAAAAAGGAGGATAAAAAGGATATAGGTTCTGAATCAGAATACAAAGATGAGAACGGTATATATCATTTCAGCACAAAACAAAAGGCCAACCGGGAAAAGCGTTTGAAAGAAATCGCACTCAAGAAAAAACGTCAAGCTGAAAAGGAGAAAAAACGTAAACATTACGAAAGCTTAGTAAAAGATAGACCTGCGAAGAAGCGTAATAAAGATATTGAGAAAAAGAAACAAAAAACAGCACATAGAAAGGCCAAAAAGATGGAGGAAAAAGAGGCTCCTAAAGGATTGTGGCAGAAGTTCGTGCATTGGCTGAATGATTAAGTGTTGGGGAACACCATCTCCTCCCTGTCTATCTTTTCTTTTTTTACTTTCATTATTTTGAGGTTAGCTCTTAGTTTACCGCTTTTATATTGCCCTTTTCATTAAATTTGTATCGGTTTACCACTAAACTGCAAAATTGCTCGAATGAAATTAAGGCACATCATCATCATGACCCTCTTTGTCATAGTCAACCTCATTGTATTGTTCACTCTAAATTTCAGCCCGGGTGCAATCGATGAAAAAAAGGCTGACGTCGATTTTATCCAAACATTGGAAGCCTCTGTTGTTGAAAACAAAAACACCGTTTTTCAAATCAACGGTTATGGAACAGTAACTGCGTACAATGCAGTTGATTTGGCTTGCGAAGTGCAAGGAAAACTAATAGGCGGTAAACACCGTTTAAAACCTGGAGTAAAGTTCAGAAAAGGAGAGCTCTTATTTCAAGTAGACCGAACAGAAGCCGAGTATAACCTGCGGTCACGAAAAAGTGGTTTTATTAATATTCTCGCCAATCTACTTCCTGACTTAAAAGTCGATTTCCCTTCAGAATACAGCAAATGGGAAGATTATATCGGAAAGTTAAAACTCAATGAAAGCTTACCCGAATTGCCGGCCTGGAAAACCAATAAAGAAAAAATCTTTTTATCGACTCGAAATGTATTAACCGAATTTTTTGCGATTAAAAGCATGGAGACGCAAATGCGCAAATACAGTGTTTATGCTCCATTCAATGGAATGATCACCGATTTATATGTTACGGAACAATCTGTTGTCAACCCTGGAACACGCGTTATTCGAATTGCGGAAACTGGAAACTTCGAAATACCAGTCTCGATTGCGGCAAACGAAGGAGAGGAAATAAGTATTGGAACCGAGGTTACGCTATTTACCACTTCTGGCCTTGAAAGAGGAGCAGGTGTAGTTTCAAGAAAAGCCGAAATGATTAACAAAACAACACAATCGATTGATGTTTTCATTCAACCAGAAAAAGCAAATGGAGAACCGTTTGTCGAAGGAGAATACTTGAAAGTAGCAATAGATAAACAACAGACCCATAAAGGTGTCATGTTACCATACAAAGCGATAACGGATAACCACGTATATCTTTATTCGAAAAAAGACTCTACCCTATCTCGCCAAGCTATTGAAATTCTTCACAGTGCAGAGGAGGGTATTTTTGTAGGCGGCATACCTGATCAATCAATTGTAATCAGACAATCTGTCTTGAATTATACGGACTCAACAAAATATGCTGTTTTAATGCGCTAATGGGATCATGAGAAAACTGGTACAATTTTTCATAAAGAAACCGATCTGGGCGAATGCAGCCATTGTTATTACCGTTCTTTTTGGCGGCTACAATGTGATGACCATGAACCGGTCGTTCTTTCCTGAACTGAATCCGCAAACGGTCATCGTCAGTGTCATGTATCTTGGTGCCTCACCTGAGGAAATGGAAGAAGGTGTTACGATCAAGATTGAGCAAGCACTAAGAGGAATAGATGGCATCGAAAAAATGAACTCTACTTCATCCGAAAACATGGCAACATTGACCATAAAAGGTTATGAAAATGCCGACATGGATGAGGTATATAAGGATTTAGAGAACGCTGTTAACAGCATCAACTCCTTTCCGCAGGGTGCTGAGAACCCAATTATCCGAAAGCTTAAATCAAACCCAATGTCCGAGAGAGTTGCAACGCTTGGCTTAAAGGGTAGCAAAGATTTATGGCTGTTAAAAAAACAAGGAGATAAAATCGAAAACGACTTGTATGCGTCTGGTTTGATTTCCATCATCGACTTAAATGGCTTTCCGGAACCGGAGATCGTTGTGAATGTCCGTGAAAATGACCTATTAAAATACGGATTGCTCATTGATGAGATTTCAGCAGCAATACAAAGAAACAACCAAGATTTAACCGGAGGTATCCTAAGAAATGGAGAAGAAGAATTGGTCATTCGTTCTCGGGAGCGATCGACTGACCCTCGAGAAATTGAGAAGATTGTTTTGCGCACCAATATTAGCGGACAGAAAATAACCATTGGTGATGTAGCTGATGTAACATTTGATTTTGCTGAAGGTTCAAGTGAAGTATTTGCGAAAGGAATGCCGGCGATAACAATTGACATCAAAAAAACACCGGATCAGGATTTGGCAGCAATCACAGACTTTGTTAAAGATTATGTAAAAGAATACAATGCTGATGAAACGCAATCAACTGAACTTGTTATTGAATATGAGTTTGCCGCTTCATTGCAAGATCGAATCAACCTTTTAACAAACAACGGTATTATGGGACTAATCTTGGTCCTAATCATGCTGGGGTTATTCTTAAGCACTCGACTTTCCTTATGGGTGGCTTTTGGTATCCCCTTCTCTTTCCTGGGAATGTTTATCATAGCGAATGCAATTGGGCTAACGGTCAACATGATTTCCTTATTCGGAATGATCCTTGTCGTAGGTATTTTGGTGGATGATGGTATCGTAATAGCCGAAAATATATACGCACACTTCGAACGTGGTAAAAGTCCATTTAAAGCTGCATTGGATGGTACCATGGAGGTAATGTCATCCGTATTCACATCAGTTTTAACGACAATGGCGGCGTTTTCTATTTTATTATTTGTTGACAATATGGAAATGATGCGCGAAATGCCGATCGTTGTGATACTTGCACTTGGATTTTCATTGATTGAAGCATTTATCATTCTTCCGGTCCACTTGGCTAGTAAGAAGGTCTTGTCGCAATCGAAGACAGGTACATTCAGGCACAAAATCAGAAGCCGAATCTTTCGCGCAACAGAATATCTGAGAGAGAAGATTTTTTATGATATACTATTAGTAGTAATGAAACGTTATCGGGCCTATGTTTTATTGCCTTTAATATTCACCATATTTATCATTCTATTCAGTACAAAGGGGATGATCAATTATACGTTTTTCCCTGAAATTAAACCCGATCGAATCACTTTAGAAATTGCCTTTGAACAAGGGACTGGAAAGGACATTACGAAGGAATGGTTGAATAAGGCTGAGATCATGGTTATCGAAGCGAATCAAGAACTCGCAGCAGCAACTGGTGATACGCTATTATCGGACTACTCTATTTTGCTTGGTGCTTCTCAAAGTATCGGAGAAGCTGGTTTTCACACGGGAGCCATTACAATGATCATTGATGGTGAAGGCAAAAAGACACCTGTTGATTCTCTTATATCAAGGATCAACAAAAAGATTGAGACAATAGAAAATACGGCATTAGCAACGAATGTTTTCTTGGGGTCCGGATTTCAAACCTTTGGAAAGGACATCGAGTTTTCCATCTCGGGTAATGACGATGATCAAATTCATTTAGCCACCGAAAAATTTAAAGATTATATCGCTGAATTACCTTTAGTAAGCAATGTTAAAGACAATGAACCGCTGGGAAGAAAAGAAATAAACCTGCAAATGAAACCTGAGGCAGATTTTTATGGCTTGGGTATTTTCGAAGTAACCAAGCAAGTAAGACAAGGTGTTTTCGGACAAGAAGCACAGCGTGTAATAGTCGGAACAGATGAGGTTAAAATATGGGTCAGATATGATCGTGAAGATCGACAAGACCAGTACGATTTAAACAATATGCGCATCAAGAGTGCGGATGGAAAACAAATTCCCTTAACCGAGTTGGCAACTTATAATATTCAACGAGGCCCCGTAAGTTTAAAAAGACGTGATGGTCGGAGAGAAATTGTCGTTGATGCGAAAGTGGACGATCCGACAAAGGTTGGTGACATCAATGGAAGAATTGTGGATGAAGTGATTCCAAAATTGACAGCAGAATACCCCGATATTGAGGTTGTTCAGCGCGGACAAGGCGAACGAAGCACAAAAGCTTTGGCTTCCATGCAAATTAACGTCACAATCCTGTTTATCATTATGGTTATAATAATGTCTTTAAATTTCGAATCTGTTTGGCAAGGACTATTGATTCTTTTGGTGATTCCAGCGGGTGTCGCTGGCGGTATTTTAGGGCACTCTATCGTAGGTTTACCGGTTTCAATTTTAAGTGCTTTTGGTATGATCGCACTGATTGGTATTTTGATTAACGATTCCATCGTCTTTTTAGATACTTATAATCGTAACCTATTAAATGGAATGAATACGTGGGATGCTGTTTCTGACGCTGCTAAATCACGCTTCCGCCCTATTCTACTGACATCAGTTACAACAGTCGCTGGATTATTGCCATTGATCCTAGAAACCTCATTCCAAGCACAGTTCTTGATTCCGATGGCTGTGGCCATTGCATTCGGATTGATTTTCGGAACTGTATTCATCCTCTTCTTTTTCCCGGCAATTATACTCGTACACAATGATATGCGTCGTGTCTGGAACCGTATTTGGTATCCAGTTCCGGATCGTAAAGAGGAAGTTGGGATGTTAAACAATGAAGTAATGATGGTAGGAAAAGGTATTCCAAAAATGTTCCGATTGGTTTTAACGATTTGGTTTTACATACTATCAGTTTACATCACCATGAAGGGTATTAATACCTTTATGGATCAAATGTACAGTGATACCTCTAGCACAATTGCAATTATCATCAGTTTGATTCTATTTATTGGAGGAGTTTTGTTAATTGCTGTATTCCCTATAAAAGCATTTGAAGGAGTGCTGCGATTTATATGGAGAAAAGAAGCATTTGTGGATGGCAGAACAGTTGAACCTGCTTTATTAAACAAAGCACATCAAGAAGAAAGAGAAATAAGCGAATAATGAAAAGCCTATTTAAAATATCAATTCTCAGCTATATTGTGCTGTTTAGCCTTAACAGCAAAGCACAAGAACCTCTCAGTGTTATCCAAGCTATTGAAAAGGCACTAAGAAATAATTACGACATTCAGCTGGTAACAGGCAATTATGAGGTTGCAGCTTTACAAAATTCATGGGGACAAGCTGGCATGATACCTACTTTTAGTTTAAATCTTGGGAATACGGCATCACTTCAGGACAATACCAATAACCCTGCTACCTTCTTTCCGGGCGTATTGTTTAGTGATAACTTCCAAGCGTCGCTAGGAATGAGCTGGATGATATTCAGTGGATTTGGTGTAAAAATAAACAAGGAGCGTTTTGATCAGCTTCAATTACAAACAAAAGGGAACGGAATCATCGTCATTGAAAACACCATTTACGATGTCATTCTTGCGTACTACACTGCACTCGTTCAAGAGAGAAAACTCAGTGTTCTATCAGATTTATTGGCGTATTCTAGAGAAAAACTGAATTATCATCGCTTGAAAAATGAGGTTGGAATTAGCACAAGTTTCGATTTATTGGAGTTTGAAAATCAAATCTTAACGGATTCAACCAATGTCATTTTGCAGGAATTATCTTTTGCTAATGCACAACGCAATTTAAACCTGCTCATGGCAGAAACCGATGTAGATAAAACCTATGAATTAACGGATTCTTTGGAGTTTGACACCAATTCGGAAACGTTTGAAAACCTCAAGTCGCAAATGGTAGCGAATAACCAGAACTTGCAAAATCAATACATCAACCATGAATTGCAAGAATTGAATTTAAGAGCGCAACAAAGTGCTTACTACCCTATTGTGACCCTCAATCTCAATACTACCCCATCAGTTGGTTATTTCAGACTTTTTGGTGATGCCGGATTCTCTGCAGCTACCAATGCTTGGGTTAACTCTGGCGCTGTAAATCTGAGGTATGACATCTTCGAGGGATGGAATCGTAAACGAAACATTGAAATTGCTGAAATTCAAAAAGATATGGCGGGTTTACAAATAGAACAGCTTCAACAAAATTTGACCCACCAACTAAAGGGCATTTACGAATTGTATGATGTTCGCAAGAAAGTTGAGCAAATGTCCCGTCAGCGCATTGACCATGCGGTAAAATTGTGGAACCTTGGTAAGAATAAATATGAGATTGGATTGATCAATGTCTTCAACCTGAATGATATCAAACTAAGCTATCAACAAGCCGTTTTATCATACTACGATAGGCTTTTCGAATTATTGCAAACACATTACGACCTCATGCGGATTACCGGCGGTATTTCTCAAGAGTATAATTTGCAAGAAAATTTTGGCAAATAAGAAAATGTACCATAACTCAATGAAATATACTTTTCTATTGCTTTTTGGAGTTTTTGTACTTTTTCCAGGATTTTGTCAAGACACCCTAAAACCTTGTCCAAGCTCACCTAATTGTGTTTCTACACTTGCGAAAAAGCGTAGTAAAAAAATGGAGCCACTGAGATTCGAGGGAACATTCCAAGAGGCAAAGGATGACTTAAAATTGTTGGTCAGCGAGGTTGAGGGGACTAAAATTCTAACAGAAGAAACAACCTATCTTCTTTATGCCTTTCACACAAAAAGGGGAAATTATATTGACGATGTCGAATTTCTATTTGACACCTTGCAAAAGGTAATCCACTTTAGATCGGCATCCCGCATTGGCTACGGTGATTTTGGAGCGAATAAAAGACGTATGAAAAAGCTCAGCAAATCCTGGTATAATTATCAAAACGCTGGATTTTAATAGGTTATTTTTCCAAATGTTTATCTTTATTCCTAGAATTTTCTGCTATGCTTAAGAAGTGGGGATTGTTTATTGGACCCGTATTGTTTTTTATAACTATACTCCTGCCTGGAACGATCATTTCAGAGCAAGCAGATGGTGTTTTAGCCGTAGCATTATGGATGATCGTTTGGTGGATCACAGAAGCCGTTCACATTGCTGTAACTGCACTTCTTCCTTTATTGCTGTTTCCTATACTCAACGTGGCGCCCATGGAGTCTGTCAGTCAGAATTACGGTCACCCTATCATCTTCTTATTTTTTGGTGGATTTATACTTGCGCTCGGCTTACAAAAGGTGAATTTACATCGCCGAATTGCACTCAATATTGTAAAACTCACCGGAACAAGCCCTGAAAGGGTTATTCTAGGATTTATGATTGCAACAGCTTTTATGAGCATGTGGATCAGCAATACGGCAAGTACGGTAGTCATGTTGCCCATCGCCTTATCGGTTATTCAACTTTTAGTTGATGACGAGGATGGTTTCACAAAGAAGGATAAAAATTTTGCATTAAACATGATGCTAGGCATTGCGATTGCGGCAAATGCAGGTGGTATAGCGACGATAATTGGCACACCTCCAAACTCGGTTCTAATAGCCCTACTCGAATCAGAATATGAAATTGAAATTGGCTTTTTTCAATGGATGCAATTTGGTTTACCGTTTTCCATCTTATTCATTTTTCTCGCTTATCTAGTGATGGTAAAGTGGGTTTTTCCTTGCAAAGACATTCAATTTTCGAGATCTGCTGCTCTCATTCACGATGAGATAAACAAGATGGGCGCAATGAAGCGGGATGAAAAGCAAGTCCTCGTCATTTTCATTGTCACTATGAGTTTATGGATTTCAAGAGGATTCATTCAAAAACTTTTACCCGACTTCCCCATCAACGATACGCTTATCAGTATTTTCGGTGCCTTTGCCATGTTTGCTATACCCACATCCACAAAAAAAAGAACCTTTGTTCTGGATTGGAAAGACACTGAAAAACTCTCTTGGGGAATCTTATTGTTATTTGGCGGAGGATTGGCACTAGCGAGTGGTATGAAAAGTTCTGGCATTGTTGATTTAGTAACGAAATCAATTGCCGATTCTAATTGGGGGGTATACCTAATCGTCACTTCATTGATTATTCTGATGATTTTTATGACTGAACTCATGAGCAATGTCGCTTTAGTAACCGTTTTAGCTCCAGTTATAGCCGGAATTGCAATTGGTTTAAATATTCCAATGCTCCAATTATTAATTCCGGTAACGATGGCTGCTAGCTGTGCATTTATGCTGCCAATGGCTACTCCGCCCAATGCCATTGTCTTTGCGAGTGGTCACGTCAAAGTAAGTCAAATGGCGAAAATAGGGTTCATTCTGAATATTATTGCAGCAATACTTCTAATGCTATACTATTTCACCATCATCCCATTATTTTTTGCAGAATAAAGTGTAACTTCATGGACATTAAAGGATACGGTGTCCTTCAATAGATCAACTTAGGCTATGAATTTCAAATTATTTGTTATTCTTTTCTTGGTATTCTCCGCCAATTCGGCGTATTGCGAAGACTTCGAAAGTCTCTTGCGGCGCATATTCGAAAGTGACTCTCTTAGTGATTATAAAAAACAAGATCGAATTCCTGCTATAATCTTAGAGGGAGGCGTACAGGAGGTCAAATATCAGCGATTTGAAATTGCTCAACGAGTCATAGCAGAGTATGATGTGCCAAATTATTATTGGAAACTACAAATAACTGCCAATCTTCTTAGAAATGAATTACAAGACTACGCTGAGTGTTCAGAACACGCATACCAACTTTTAGAGGTCGCAAAAAACAATAAAGAACACTCTTGGCAAGCTGATGTCTATTTTTTACTGTATGACATACATCTAAAGTTGAACATGCCGGAATTAGCAAAACAAAATTTAAAAGATGCATTGGATTGTGCTATCCTTGGCAAAATGCAGAGCATCGTACAAAGGCAAATTATATTCTGGGGTACGTATAGTACTCCGAAGGAAAGAATGATTCGGCCGCCTATTACTTAGAAAACGTGTTATTACACGATAGTGAATTAGCGCAAGAGAATGTTAATACAGAATACTCTTACTTGCTTGCTCGTTTTTATCTTCGGAGTGGGAATTATGCACGTGCCTTCGAATTGCTAAGGAGAGTAAAACGTGGATCTTTACTTGATGCCTCGGATTATTATCAAAAATATTATCATGCTGGTGCTCACTTGTATTTATCACAAGCCCATGCGCTTACAGGCAATATGGACTCTTGCGACTATTATTATGATCTGGCATTAAATGAATACCTCACATTTGATAGTAGCCAATATTATAATGCTCGGTATTACAACGGCGGAATTTATGCTATTGTCGGAGACTATAAGCGAGCTCAAAAAGCACTTTCATTTCTGGAAGGGGAAGAAATGACCCCTCATCAGTATAAATTACTCGGTCGGGTATATGAAGGACCAGGGGATTATGCTAAATCAGCGAGATACTTCAGCTTGGCCCTGTCTAAATCAGATAGTTTGAACTTGGCCATACAAGAGGGGATGCGATCAACGCTTGAATTAAAAAGTCGTAATGATTTAAAAACGCAAGAAGAAATGGCGAGAAAAAAGAAGAACTCGCCGATCAGCAAACCGCATCAGAGCGAAGACAAAAACAAATCATCATTATTGCTGCTTTGATCATTGGTTTTGTTATCGCATTTTTTGTCTATATGCTTTTGAACCGTTTCAAACTCATTCGTCAGCAAAAGCAAGAGATCGATGTGCAACACTTGCAACTCGAAGAAAAGAACCGCGAAATGCTGGATTCTATAAACTATGCCCAAAGAATTCAGAACGCCATCCTCCTCTCTCAACGAGAAATACAAAAACATCTTAAAAATGCGTTTATCTTTTACAAACCAAAGGATGTAGTTGCAGGTGATTTTTATTGGCTGCATGCAGATGATAACCAAGTTCTATTTGCAGCGGCGGATTGTACAGGTCATGGCGTTCCGGGCGCTATGGTTTCGGTGGTGTGCCACAATGCGTTAAACCGTTCGGTTAGAGAATATAACCATACCAGTCCTCATCAAATTTTGAATAAAACGAGAGAATTAGTGATTAATGAATTTGATCAATCTGATGAAGACGTAAGAGATGGGATGGACATTGCACTTTGTGCCTTAAAAGGGAATACCATAGAATTTTCTGGTGCACATAACCCTCTGTGGATTGTGAGAGGTGATGAATTGATTGAACTAAAAGGTGATAAACAACCCGTTGGTAAATTTGAATTTGCGAAAGACTTTAATAAACACTCCTTTAAATTGGAAAAAGACGATATGGTCTACGTTTTTTCAGACGGAATCATTGATCAATTTGGAGGAGACAAAGGCAAGAAATTCAAAGCGGCAAACTTCAGAAAATTGTTAACGTCCATTGCAAACCTTTCCATTGTCGATCAACATAAAGCCATCGAAGAAACCTTTGAAAAATGGAGAGGCAATTTAGAGCAATTAGATGACATCTGTGTGATTGGGTTGCGGTATTAAAAAAGCGATGGGTAATACCCATCGCCTAAAACGTATCACCCCATGAAACCAAAAGAAAATCCTCTGGTTTATGTGTGAAACAAATCTAGACCTTATAAATGGTGCAAACAACAGTTAAAAAACGGAATTTTTCATTGAGTTTATACGTTAATTTAACTCGTTATTAAGACGGGTTTTTTGACCGAATGCTCAGCGCAAAAAAAATAAAAAAAACCGCCAAAAACTGATAATCAGTTAAGGCGGTTTAAAAATTACTTCAAAAACTTAACTAGAATTCGGTAAGCGTCTTATCAATAATAGCGACACATTCTAATAATTGTTCTTTATTCATGACAAGAGGTGGAGCAAATCGAATGATGTTGCCATGCGTTGGCTTCGCCAAAAGTCCATTATCTCTTAGTTTCATACAAATATCCCAAGCTGTTGAGCTATCCTCAGTATCATTAATTACAACGGCGTTTAGCAATCCTCTCCCCCTTACTAACTTAAAGAGATCGTGTTTTTCTACTAGCTTCTGCATTTCTGATCTGAAGAGTTCGCCTAATTCCCGTGCATTATTCATTAGTTTTTCTTCGCGAACAACTTCTAAGGCTGCAATTGCAACCTTTGCCGCAACTGGATTACCGCCAAAAGTAGATCCGTGTTGTCCTGGCTTGATAACATTCATAATATCATCGTTTGCCAACACAGCAGACACAGGGTAAGCTCCTCCTGAAAGGGCCTTTCCTAAAATCAAAATATCTGGTTCTTGATAAGTTGATTGACGTTCACATTTTTGCTCACAGTTACAATTACCACAAACCGCTAATAAACTTCCTGTTCTTGCGATACCAGTTTGAATTTCATCAGCAATGAATAAAACACCATTATCATTGCACAATTGCTTCACTTTCGATAAGAAATCTGATGACGGGACATAAACTCCTGCTTCACCTTGAATAGGCTCGACCAGAAAACCAGCAACATTCTCCTCTTTCAAAGCCGCTTCTAAAGCCGCCGTATCGTCATAAGGTATCTTGACAAATCCAGGCGTATATGGTCCAAAATTCTTACGAGCATCTGGGTCATTCGAAAAGGAAATAATTGTTGTTGTACGTCCATGGAAGTTATTCTCGCAAACTATAATTTTTGCCTCATTTTCAGGAATGCCTTTCTTTTCATACGCCCATTTACGACAAATTTTAATTGCCGTTTCAACAGCTTCCGCACCAGTATTCATTGGTAGTACCTTGTCAAAACCAAAATACTCGGTTACGTATTTTTCGTAAACACCCAGAACATCATTGTAAAAAGCTCGCGACGTTAAAGTTAAGATTTCTGCTTGCGCGTTCATGGCTCCAAAAATCTTCGGATGACAATGCCCTTGATTAACTGCTGAATATGCCGAGAGAAAATCATAATACTGTTTACCTTCTACATCCCAAACATGCACACCTTTACCTTCTTTTAAAACAACAGGCAAGGGATGATAGTTATTTGCTCCGTGCTTATCCTCCAATTGAATGAGATCCTCGGATGTTAATTTTTCCATAGTTTCCATACTTTTATTCTGATTAAATGATTCTACAATACCCCGCAATCGGGATGGCTCATTTCGGAGAGTACCCATCCTTTCCTCATTTCACCTATCAATAAGGGTATGTGGAGAGAAATCATCCAGAACAAAAATAAAGAAAGTATTCACCAAAAAAAAACACCTGCCGAAAAAAATCCGACAAGTGTCTTTTGCTATCTAATTGATTATTAAATCCTCGATTAATTAGAAATGATCTACATTTCTATTTCTCCTCCAAAACTTAAGAAAACACCGTTTTTTCCGCTCTCCTTTTTTATGTTAGATTTGAAATTGTTTTTAAAATTGCGCCCAATGCGCTGCTCGCCCGAAACTTCAAGTTGACAGTTGTATTTAATGGCTAATTCTTTTAAGGCTTGCTTTGCTTCTTTAACAACATCTCTATGCTGTCCTGATTCTGCAAATACTTTGACGTTTATTTTCATATCACTTGATTTCAGTGACAAATTTATTTTAGCTGATAAAACTTAAACGACACTCGATTGAAATCAAAATTGGTGGCCCTCAAATTATAGACGGAACAGAACTATTAGGTATGGACAGTCAAGGTCCTATAGAAACTGAATTAGTGATGGTGGATCACGATGACAAAATGACCTATCGTTGCAGCGCTGAGCGCATGTTAGATCGCGCCACCAGCTTAACATATAAACCCAATTTCAGAGAGGATGAAACGTTTATCCAATCTCCATACATGGATAATCGTCTCTGGGTATGGGTCGCTTTAGAGGTTGCCAAAACGCTTGAAAATGGAGCAATTGTTTTTTCGACTTATGAGGAGCGCGGTGGTGGTTCTGTGGGTTATTTGGGTCGTTTTTTATACGACAAATATGATATCCATCAAGCACTAATATCTGATATAACTTGGGTAACGGAAGGCGTAAAACATGGCAAGGGCGTGGCTATATCCATGCGCGACCAAGGAATACCGCGAAGATCTTACCTAAATCGTATCATTCAAATTGCCTCAGAAAACAACATACACTTCCAGCTTGAAGTGGAGAGCGCTGGCGGTAGCGACGGGACAATGCTGCAAAAAAGTTCACTTGCATTCGACTGGTGTTTCATACGTGCTCCCGAGGATCACGTGCATACCCCAGACGAAAAAGTGCACAAGTCAGATATCGACGACATGATCAACATCTATCAAGTACTTATGCGAGAGCTGTAAGCTAATCCGAGGTACAATCCAAAATGTGATTGATGGCCTCGATGCGTGCAGTCGTTTTACGATTGGCATTGATCACTTTCCAGGGTGCATTTTTTGTATCTGTTCTTTTGAACATGGCTTTTTTATACTTGGTGTAAACATCCCACAGTTCTTGTGCTCTTAAATCTACCGGAGTGATTTTCGTTTTCTTTAAAGGACTTGAGCTAATTTCTTTAAAACGCTTTTCTTGCTCTTGTTTGGTAATGGAGAAATATAGCTTAATGAGCTGAATGCCCGAGTCAGTAATCATTTTTTCAAATGCATTAACGTGTCGCATAAATGTCTTATATTCATCTATCGTACAAAAGCCCATTGCCGGCTCCACTACTGCCCTATTATACCAACTACGATCGAAGAATACAATCTCTCCTGGATTCGGCAATTTATTAACATATCGTTGAAAATACCATTGGCCACGCTCTTCTTCTGTTGGTTTTGGTAAGGCAACAATTCTAAAATGTCGTGGATTGATTCTCGCCGTAATCCTTCTGATAGCTCCACCTTTACCCGCAGCATCACGCCCTTCAAAAATGACTACAATAAGCTCATTATTTCGAATAACGCGTTCCTGCAAAGCAATCAACTGTTCCTGCAAACTCGCTAATTCCTCTTCATAGCGTGGTTGCCGTAGTGCTTTGCCAACATCAACGGTTTCCTCAGCGAGTAATTTTCGCAATCCTATTTTCGAATTCAATAATTCTATATCTGTTTGTGATAAGTTCATCTTCGTAGTGTTTTTCTTTCTAATAATCAATTTGCTATAAGTGTCTATAATACCTTGCAACTACATTTGGATCAGGCAATAGGCTGTTTTTAACTTCATCTTCTTTTCTGTAGTGAAAACGCGATAAAACGTAACGCATACTCTCTAGTCGAGCTGTTCGCTTATCGTTGGTTTTTACAATAATCCACGGACAAAAGTCTGTATGCGTCCCCGAAAACATTAATTCTTTGTACTTGGTATACTTATCCCACAATTGCTGTCCCTTTTCATCAACAGGACTGAATTTCCATCTTTTTAAAGGGTTAGCAAGTCGTGACTTAAATCGCTTTGCCTGTTCTTCTTTTGAAATTGAAAACCAAAATTTGATTACCGTTACCCCATCCTCATATAACATGTGTTCGAATTCAGGAACTTGCAGCATGTACTGTCGATATTCATCTTTTGTACAAAAGCCCATCACAGGCTCAACAACGGCTCTATTGTACCAGCTTCTGTCGAAAAAGAAAATCTCGCCAGGATTTGGCAACTCCTTTATATACCTTCTAAAATACCATTGACCTTTCTCTACTTCGGTAGGTTTAGACAAAGCAACAACCCGCATCGAACGTGGATTAAGGTGTTCGATAAATCGTTTAATTGAACCACCTTTTCCAGCCGCATCACGACCTTCAAAAATGACAGCAACACGCTTTTTTTCTTTCGCAATCCAGTGTTGTAAATCAACAAATTCAGCCTGTAATTCACGTAATTGCTCCTCATAGGACAAATTCCATAGATGTTTATCCAATTTTATTCCTGTAGCAGTGGCTTTTTTAATTAAATCCTTTCGGGTTTTGATCGAAAGCAGATCTTTTTCTGTTAGCATAATATATCTTCGTTTAACCTATAAATTTACGCAGAGAATAAGGTTTTGGTCCTGAATTTTTACAGCGTAATCTATGACTATTATCACTTTTTCAACAATGTCTTTTTGGACTTTTTAGATCGCACACTTTTTAGTCATATCTTTTTTTTGTATATTGAAGCAATCAATTGATTCCCATCATGAAGCGTAGTTTTATACTTTACTTGTTGTTTGGATTTTCCGCAACAGCATATACTCAAAAAGCCATCCAGCTAGGAGGCGGCAATTGTGAAGGTATCTCTGTCAGCACCAGTAGCGATTCGAAGATCTATGAAGGAGCTTACACGGCAACTGGAAACAACACCATCAATGGTGAAGGAATCGTTGCAGCAGATATGGAAGCGGTTCGTTTTTTATCACAGGCAACTTTTGGTCCAACACCTGAATTAACTGCTTATGTCAAAGAAATCGGCATTGAAAGATGGATTGATGAGCAGATGGAAATGGAATACACGAATATGGTTCCACTAGTAGAAGATATTTACGCCACCTGTTTTCAAATTCATTTAGATAAAGGTGGTGACTCGCTCGACTTTCCGATTCGACCTTCATGGTATCATGTGGATTATGCTTGGTGGGAAAACATGATTGTCGGGGAAGATCTTTTAAGACAACGAACAGCTTATGCACTCAGTCAGATAATGGTTGTTTCTAGCGAATCAAATTTATCAGGTTATGGCCCAGCATTAGCTGCCTATTACGACATCCTAGTTGATAATGCTTTTGGTAATTACAGAGACTTACTTGAGGGGATTACGAAAAATACAGCGATGGGTTTTTATTTGAGTCATTTGAATAACGCGAAAACAGATGTTGAGAACAACACTAATCCGGATGAAAATTATGCGCGAGAAATCATGCAATTATTCTCTATTGGTTTGTTCGAATTAAATCAAGACGGAACCTACAAACTTGATGGTTCTGGAAACACAATTCCGACCTACAACAATGAAGACATCAAAGAATTTGCGAAAATCTTTACCGGTTTTGGTATTGGCGAACGTGTAGATGGAGAAGAATTGAACTTTGGTAATAGCATATACATAGCGGATGCAACGGTGCCAATGAAAATGTATGATGAGTGGCATGAACCAGGAGAAAAGCATTTATTGAATGGTTACGTTGTTCCAGAAGGTCAAACTGGAGAAGAGGATATTGACGCTGCATTGGATCATCTCTTCAACCATGAAAATGTTGGTCCTTTTATCTCAAAACGATTAATACAACACTTTGTAAAATCTAACCCAACACCTCAATATGTAAGTGACATTGCAGGAATTTTTAATGATAACGGAGACGGTGTTAGAGGTGACTTGGGTGCCGTTGTTAAAGGGATATTAATGCACGAAGAAGCTCGAACTTGCGAGTGGATGCAAGATGCAACCCAAGGAAAACTCAGAGAACCCATACTGCGCTATACGACTTTCGCTCGTCAGTTCAAAGGCGAGTCGCCATTTTATGATCGTTACTGGAATATTTCATGGAACTTTTTGGGGGCAACGGATCAGTTCCCACTGCACTCCCCAACTGTATTTAATTTCTTTAGTCCTTTCTACTCTCCAAATGGGCCAATAGCCGATGCAGGTTTAATTGGTCCTGAATTTGAAATTCATAATTCAAGAACTAGCATCAATTTTGCGAATCAATTGTATACCTGGATAGAATGGGAAGGCTTATCTTATTGCAGATGGGAAGACACTCCTGAAGGCTCCAATAATTATGTCCGTACGGATTTAACGGCATTATACGAAATGGCAAGAGAGGAAGATGCTCTTCTCGATTATCTCGACTTAACGCTCTGTCATGGTCAACTCAGTCAGCGGACAAGGGAGATTATTAAAAGTACCATCGCCAACTACCCCGTTTCAGCAAGTGGTCTTTATTCACGTGTTGAATTGGCCTCATACCTGGTATTGGTAAGCCCTGATTATAACATTCTTAAATAAGCGCATTATATGGATAAGAATTACGAAGAAAATAGAAGGACATTTTTAAGACAGCTTTGCGTAGCTTCTGCCTTAGGCTTTGCATCGCCGCTATCTTCACTGGCAAAATTCAAAAGTATGAATGCGCTTATGAGCGCACCACCGCCTCCTCCATTTGGCAATTACAAGGCTATTGTTTGTGTATTTCTACACGGTGGTAATGACTCATACAACATGCTCGTTCCAAATACAATGGATGAATACACGCATTATTACAACACGCGTTCGAATTTATCCTTGTTACAACCGGATCTACTCGCAATTGGATCAGGTGATTACGGATTAAACCCAGCGTTGCCAGATGTACGAGATATGTATAACGACGGAGACCTCGCTTTCTTAGCGAACATCGGTACTATGGTTGAGCCTTTAACCGCTGCAGATTATTACAGTGGCTCTGCTCAATTACCACTCGGTTTATTTTCTCACCTCGATCAATATAAACATTGGCAGTCAGCTCGACCGCATCAACGGGTTACTAAAGGTTGGGGCGGATATATGGCCGATTTGTTAGGTTCAACAAATATCAATGATCGTATATCGATGAACGTATCCCTGTCCGGAACCAATATTTTCCAGAACGGAATCAACACAACGCCGTTTTCGATGAACCAAGATGGACCAACGTTACCACTTAATTATTATGCGGAATACGGTCATCATCCTGATCGTCGCATGGCAATGGACAGCATTTTAAATTACACATTCGGAGATCCTTTCCAACAAACTTATGCTGATGTTCTGCATGACTCAATTGGCGCCGGTGCAGAATTTAAGGAGGCAATCGATGAAATTCCTGAATTTGCCACAACATTCTCTGATGAACGATTATCCCAAGAATTAAGAATTGTAGCAAAAACTATTGCTGCAAGAGATACACTTGGATTTGAACGTCAAATATTCTTTGTAAGATTCGGTGGATGGGATCACCACGACAACTTATTGACAGAACATGAAAGCAAATTAAATGTCATCAATAATGCGCTTGTTGAATTCAAAAATGTTCTAAATGAACTTGGTGTATTTGATGACGTCACAACATTTATTGGTTCTGAGTTTGCAAGAAAATTACTTTCAAATGGAAATGGTTCAGATCATGGATGGGGCGGAAATACAATGGTGATGGGAGGAAATGTAAACGGAGGAAATATCTACGGTACTTATCCTACTCTTGAAATAGACGGTCCTGATTATTTGAATGGAGGAATTTTGGTTCCAACAATGTCAACGGATTCGATGTTTGCAGAATTAGCGTTGTGGTATGGTGTTGAACCTGGAGACTTAACAACCCTATTCCCGAATCTTGGAAATTTCCATACGGTTGCTGATTTATCAACCGATGCACCTCCAATTGGATTTATGAATATGTAAAATAACCCTATGAAAAAGTTATTCTTAATATTATTGGTTTTTGTGGCAGGGCAATCTGCATTTGCCCAATGCTACCCAGATCGTCACAATACATCTTGGTTTGACGGGTGGATTTCCTGCGAAACCTCAATGAACCCTAACCCAGCGAGAGAAGAAGGACATTGGATTGCATATGATTTTGGACGAGTATACGGCTTGAATGAGTTAAAAATGTGGAACATTAACGATCCTGATCTCTTAGAGATTGGTGCAAAAACAATCGCACTAGATTATTCAAATGATGGCGTTACCTGGACGAGCTACGGGGAGATTAACATTCCGATGGCTCCTGGTATTAGTACCTACGAAGGGGGTATTGTTGCTAATCTAGACGGCGTTAAAGCCAGACATGTTCTATTTACCGTATTAGAGACTTATGGGGCTGAAGAATGCGCAGGATTCGCAGAAATGCGTTTCGAAGCAGACAGCTTAAGTGATGAAAATGAAGATGTATGTGTTGTTGCACAGCTCTACCCTAACCCGTTTAAAGAACAGTTTTCTATCTATTTAGAAAAGAAATGTTTAGGAGATGTTTTCTATTCGATTGAGGATGCAACGGGAAGAATGGTTGTCTCAGAAACGCAAATTCAGTTGTACGAAACGAAATTGATTGACGCAGATCAATTAACACCTGGGGTTTACTTCGTCAATGTCCGTAACGGCGAAATTCAGGAGAAATATAAAATCGTCAAAGCATAATCAACATGGATGAAAAAAGTGTTGATGCCTATCTTCTGAAGCATGAAAACTGGCAAAATTTGCTAGACTCGCTCCGAAATATTTGCCTAGACACTGAAATGGAAGAAACCGTAAAATGGGGAATTCCAACATATACCTTCAACAAAAAAAATGTAGTCGGATTGGCAGCCTTTAAAAATCATGTCGCCTTGTGGTTTTACAATGGCGTTTTCTTGTCAGATAAAAGCAAAAAACTTGTAAATGCCCAAGAGGGAGCAACAAAAGCTATGCGCCAATGGCGTTTCAATAACATAGATGAGGTTAGCCCTCAATTAGTGAGAGCGTATTTATTGGAAGCAATTGAAAACGAGAAGGCCGGAAAGAAAATTAAAGTTGATCGAAATAAATCCATTGAAATTCCACCTGAACTTAAAAATGGATTTACCCAAGATCCAAAACTTCAAGCATATTTTGAGGAACTGAGTCCAGGTAAACGACGAGAATATGCTGAATACATTGGCGCTGCAAAAAGAGAAGCGACACGTATCAGTCGTTTGGAAAAAAGCGTTCCAATGATCATTAAAGGTATTGGCCTTCATGATAAGTATAAATAAATTGAATGCTTACGCAAATGCTTGAGCGATGTCAGTCCAAATATCATCGACATGCTCTAGCCCCACTGAAATCCGAATCAAACCGGGCGTTATACCTGCGTTTAATCTTTCCTTTTCAGTTAGTTTAGAGTGGGTTGTACTCGCAGGGTGGGTTGCGATTGTAAGCGTGTCTCCCAAGTTTGCGGTTAAACTGATCATCTCTAATTTATTGAGAAATGATTTTCCTTTATCCAGACCGCCCTTCAACTCAAAACTTACCAGTCCGCCTCCGCCGTGCATTTGCTGTTTAGCTACTGCATAGCCTGGGTGACTTTCTAAAAAAGGATATTTAACCCACTCAACTTCGGGATCCTCCTCAAGACGTTTTGCAATTTGCAGTGCATTCTCATTGTGCTGCTTCATTCGAATAGGCAACGTCTCCAAAGACTTTGAAAAAATCCAAGCATTAAAAGGTGAAAGCGACGGGCCGGTGTGTCTTGCAAAGGCCTCAATTTTTTCAATGAGCATCTTAGATCCCAAAACAATTCCTCCCACTCCTCTACCCTGTCCATCAATGTATTTCGTTGCAGAGTGCGCTACAATATCAGCTCTTAAAGTAATCGGTTGCTGATTGATTGGGCTTGCAAAACAATTATCCACAAAGAGGATCAAATTGTACTTCTTAGCTAAGGCAGCAGCTGCGGAAATGTCGACAATATCCAATCTCGGGTTAGTTGGTGTCTCCAAGTAAAACATCTTTGTATTGGGTAATATCGCCGATTCCCACTCCTCCGGATTACCACCATCCACATAAGTAGCTTCGATATTCCATTTTGGTAGAATCTCCGTCAAAAGTTTATGTGTTGATCCAAAAACCGCACGCGAAGATAAAACATGATCTCCAGCCTTCAATAAAGCTCCGAAAGTAGAGAAAATAGCTGCCATTCCCGAAGCCGTAGCCCAACCATCTTCTGCTTTTTCAAGACTTGCCATTTTTGAAATGAACTCGCTGACATTGGGGTTTGAATAACGGGTATATATGTATCCGTCTTTATCACCGCTATACATTGCAGCCATTTGGTCAGGATTGTCAAAAACATAACTTGAAGTTATGTAAAGTGGAACAGAGTGCTCAGCGTTGGCCGATCGATTAATTTGGTCGCGAATGACCTTGGTCTCCTTTTTCATAATAAGCTGTTTATTTATAGCTCTGAATTCACCTTGCAATCAGCAGGATTTGGTACCGTAACAAACAAAAATCATTTGAGTGGTTGCCAGAGGGTCTTTGAGCCTGTCTCTCGCCTCTTCTTTATAAATCAACAGCGCTGGGCTATTGATTTGGAAATTTATTCCGATGCGAAATTAAATGAATTCCTTCAATTGACCTAGCATTCCTTAAAAAACAAACAAAGCTTTCCGTTTTTGAACGAAAAGCTTTGCTAAAACTGTTTTAACCTATAATTATTTCGTGAACAATAATTCACGAAGCTTTGGCAATGGCCATAGCTCATCATCCACCATAATCTCTAACTTATCGGCGTGGTAACGAATTTCATCAAACATGCCTTTTACATTGTCGCAATAAGCATAGGCTTTTTCACGAGCATCTTCAATACTATTCGCTTTCTTACGCTCTTCGATCATGTTGTTCACCTTGTCGTTAAGGGCGTTTAAGTGTTTAGAAATCGATTTAATGAAATTAATTTGTGTTCTTGCAGCCTCTCTTCCTACTTTCTCTCCAAGAACATCAATTAACCCTTGAGCATTCGCTATTAATATATTCTGATACTCCACAGCCGCAGGCATAATATGGTTTTTTGCAAGGTCACCAATAATACGCGCCTCTATTTGCAACTTCAGAATATAGTTTTCTAATTCAATTTCGTGGCGTGCGTCTAATTCAATCGGACTTAAAATCCCATGCTTATCAAATAACTCTTTTACTTCCTTTCTAGCGTAAACGTCTAAAGCACGAGGGGCATCCTTAAGATTTGACAAACCTCTTTTTTCAGCTTCTTTCACCCATTCATCGCCGTACCCATTACCTTCGAAGCGGATTTTCTTAGAAGCTTTGATTAAGAGTTGTAATTCTTTTAAAATGGCTTCATCTTTCTTATCTCCACCTTTGATGCGTTGATCAACACTATTTTTGAATTTCAACAACTGATCAGCCACAATGGTGTTTAAGACCGTCATTGATTGCGCACAGTTAGCAGAAGAACCAACCGCACGGAACTCAAATTTATTCCCGGTAAAAGCAAACGGAGATGTTCTGTTACGATCCGTATTATCCAATAAGATTTGAGGAATCTTACCAATATTTAATTTCAATTCAGTTTTTGCTTCTGGTGTCATTTTACCTGCTGAGATACTTTTTTCAAGATCATCTAGCATTTTGGTTAATTGTGAACCAATGAATACAGAAATAATCGCTGGAGGCGCTTCATTAGCTCCTAAACGGTGGTCATTACCCGCTGACGCGATAGAAGCTCTTAACAAATCTGCATTATCATGAATCGCCATGATTGTATTCACAAAGAATGTCAAGAAACGTAAATTTGATTTTGGATTTTTACCGGGTTGCAATAAGTTAACACCGGTATTTGTGCCCATAGACCAGTTATTGTGTTTACCTGATCCGTTTATTCCTGCGAACGGTTTTTCATGCAATAAAACGCGAAAATTGTGTTTCGCAGCTGTTTTTTCCATCACATCCATCAACAATAGGTTGTGATCGTTAGCGATATTAACCTCTTCAAACATTGGTGCACACTCAAACTGGTTAGGTGCAACCTCATTATGTCTTGTTGTTACAGGAATTCCTAATAAATGAGATTCATACTCAAAATCACGCATAAATGCCGTAACACGCTCAGGAATTGAGCCAAAATAGTGATCATCTAATTGTTGACCTTTAGCTGGTGAGTGTCCAAAAACAGCTCTGCCCGCCAACATTAAATCTGGTCTTGAATTATATAATGCTGTGTCAATTAAGAAATATTCTTGCTCCCAACCTAAAGTAGCTTTTACATTAGTTACATTCTTATCAAAATATTGACAAACGTCTTTTGCCGCTGTTTCGACCTTAGACAACGCTCTGATCAATGGCATTTTAAAATCTAAAGCCTCTCCTGTATATGCAATAAATACAGTAGGAATACATAAAGTTTTTCCTATCACAAAAGCTGGTGATGAAGGATCCCATGCTGTATAACCTCTTGCTTCGAATGTATTTCGAATTCCACCGTTTGGAAACGAGGAAGCGTCTGGTTCTTGTTGTACCAATAAATCTCCTTCGAATCGTTCGATCGCTTTACCAGGCCCAATTGGCTTAAAAAAACCATCGTGCTTTTCTGCCGTTGATCCTGTTAATGGTTGAAACCAGTGCGTATAGTGTGTTGCTCCTTTTGAAATGGCCCAATCTTTCATGGCTGTTGCAATTTGATCTGCATGAACACGATCGACATGCGTTCCATGTTCTATTGCAGACTTTACAACTTTATAAGCCTCTTCTGTAAGACACTCACGCATCTTATCTAAGTGGAACGTGTTTTCTCCAAAATATTCGGATACGCGACGCTCTCCAGTTTGGATATGATTTGCTTCTCTATGAAGCACTTCATCTAGGGCATTTTTTCTTGAACTCGACATAAAACAGTTTTTTTTGCAAATCTATAATTTTTTGAGGGGGCAAAAAACATTAAAAGTTATTTTTTTATGAACAACCCCCCCTCATTTTATCAACCAATTCACAATTAATTAACACATAATTAAGTTACACCCCCTATTAAAAATGGGGGTGTAAGTCATTTTTTTGTAAAAGCAACTGAATTCAGACGAATTGACAGTTAAACC
>JBMZAY010000025.1:0-32659 GCA_049611865.1 Crocinitomicaceae bacterium
AAATGATCTTTTTTTTGAGTTTTTTTTAATCACCTATTTTTAAAGAGGTTATAAACAGTTTTTTTTTGCAGAAATACCACTATTCTTGACGATAGGTCATTTCGTATTTGTCCAAATCTGGACCATACCCGTTTTTTTCGATATGAGTTATTACAAAATTCATTCGTTCATAAAAGGGAAAAGTCAACTGAGAGGTGTCTAATTTTAATTCAAATTCAGGAAATCGTTTCTGAAATGCTTCAAATCGATATCGAAACAAAGCCTTACCCAACCCCTTTCGATGATGCTCACGCGAAACCATACCCCATGACAATCTGACTTCTGATTTATTGAACATTGAATATATCCCTCCACAAGATACAACCACTCCATGCCATTCACCTACGAAATAATATGACTTTTCAATGCTTTCACGCGCAATACCGCCTTCATCTATAGCAGTCAACCAATTATCGAACAAGTCTCTTTCGCTCGAATCAAAATAGGGAGGACAATTTGAATCAAATATTTTCAAGCAGGACTCATGGTCTGCAGGTTCATAGTCTCGGAATAACATACCGCTAATTTAATGGAAGCCAAAAAACTTGGTTCAGATTGCTACAAAAAAGAATCACAAGTCTTCCTATCTTTGCGAAAAAAAATAAATGAAACACAACATCAAAACAGTTTGGCAAAAAGACATGCACTTTATTAGCATAAGTGACCGCGGGGAGATTCATTTAGACGCAGCAGTTGAAGCTGGAGGCTCAGGGGAAGGTCTACGTTCAAAACCTTTGATGTTGTCATCATTAACTGGGTGCACCGGGATGGATGTAGCTTCATTTCTAAAAAAAATGCGCGTTAACCCAGAGCGATTTGAAGTTGAAGTAGAAGCTGAATTAACGGACGAATATCCTAAATACTATAAAACGACACATATTAAATACGTCTTTGCGGGTGTGGATTTAGATACATCTAAAATTGAAAAAGCGGTTGATCTTTCATTTAACAAATACTGTGGAGTGATTGAAATGTTTAAAGCATTTTCTAAAGTCACCTACGAGATCATCTATATATAACGAATTACGAATTATAATAAAAAAGCCTCATTCGATCGAATGAGGCTTTTTTATTTACTCTTATTTTATTCTTAATTCAACGCTTTTTCTAGTGCGTTATCATATAAATCTTTGATCTCATCAACAAAACCATAGTGCTCATCATCTACGCACATTTTTCCCTTTGTCACATGTCCTAATAAAGTGTAAGGCACTTTTTGATTCATCATGTATTCAATAAATGCGTCTTCCTGATCCTCGTTAATCGTTACCACTACTCTACTTTGAGCTTCCCCGAACAAAAAGGCATCCTCTCTAATCTCCGCATCCGTTACAATATCAAAACCAAGTTTATTTGGCATACCCATTTCAGTTATAGCCACAAACAACCCGCCATCCGCACAATCATGAGCAGCATTAATCAATTGATTATCGATTAAGCCTTTCATTGTTTCCTGTAAGGCATATTCAGCGTCTAGATCAAAATGTGGTGCTGGTGAGGCATCAATTCCATGATAAGATACTAAGTATTCCGAAGATGAAATGTCATCCTTAGACTCTCCAATAATAAAAATCAAATCACCTTTGTGTTTGAAATCAAGCGTCATGATTTTATTCTTGTCCGGAACGATTCCGATCATTCCAATAGTTGGTGTTGGGAAAACAGGTTCTTCTTTTCCATCCATAACCGCTTGGTTATAGAATGAAACATTTCCTCCAGTCACAGGCGTTTCGAACTTACGACAAGCAGCTCCCATACCGTTGATTGCTCCAACAAATTGCCAATAACATTCAGGATTGTATGGGTTTCCAAAATTTAAACAGTTTGTGACTGCACTTGGTAATCCACCTGAAACAACGATATTTCTTGCTGCTTCTGAAACGGCAATTTGTGTTCCGATTTCTGGATCAGCATTCACATAACGTGAATTACAGTCAACAGTCATCGCAAGCGCTCTATTCGAACCTTTGATATTCGTTATTCCCGCATCTGAAGGTCTATTGGTCGTCATTGTTTTAGTTCCCACCATTGAGTCATATTGCTCATAGATCCATCTTTTCGATGCAATGTTTGGGTTTTGTAATAATTTCCTTGCTACTTCAGTAAGATCGTCCGGTTGAGGAACATCTTCTATATTGAATTTCTTGTACTCTTGATAATATGCAGGTTCATTATACTCTCTTTCATATACTGGAGCTCCTCCACCTAAAACCAATGACTCAGCAGGAACTGAAGCGATAACTTCTCCATCCATACTATAGTTGATTGTACCTCCTTCGGTAACTACTCCAATTTGAACAGCATGTAAATCCCATTTATCAAAAATAGCTTCAACTACATGCTCTTTTCCTTTTTCGATTACACATAGCATTCGTTCTTGAGATTCCGAAAGTAAAATCTCCCATCCTTTCATATTGTCTTGACGAGTAGGAACTTTAGAAAGATCGATATCCATTCCAACATTGTCACCGGCAGCACTCATTTCACAAGATGAACAAGTGATTCCGGCAGCTCCCATATCCTGCATACCAACCACGGCATCAGTTTGAGCCAATTCCAATGTTGCCTCAAGAAGTAGTTTTTCTTGAAATGGATCACCTACTTGAACTGATGGCAAATCTTCGGAAGATTCTTCTGTTATATCTTTACTTGCAAAAGCTGCTCCCGCAATTCCATCCTTACCTGTAGCTGAACCTACGATGTAAACGGGGTTACCTGGCCCGGCAGAAGTAGCCGAAATCATTTTCCCTTCCAATATACCAGCTGAGAAAGCGTTCACCAGTGGGTTCGTATTATAACATTTATCAAACATTACTTCTCCACCGATGATTGGAACACCAAATGAATTTCCGTAATCACCAATTCCTTTAACCACTCCTTTTACCAACCATTTTGTACGCTCCTTTTCAATCTCACCAAAACGAAGTGAGTTCAATTGAGCTACTGGTCTAGCTCCCATCGTAAAAATGTCACGGTTAATACCCCCTACTCCAGTTGCAGCTCCTTGATAAGGCTCCAATGCACTGGGGTGATTATGCGATTCAATTTTAAATACACAACCTAATCCATCACCAATATCAACTAATCCAGCATTTTCTTCACCTGCTTCAACAAGCATGTGAGGGCCTTCTTTTGGCAATGTTTTTAACCATTTGATAGAATTCTTATACGAACAATGCTCAGACCACATCACCGAATAAATCGACAGCTCTGTGAAATTTGGTGTTCTACCAAGAATTTCTTTGATTTTTTCAAACTCTTCTGGAAGTAATCCTAGTTCAATTGCATCCTCCAGTGTTGATAGTTGTTGTGTATTGTTTTCCATTTTTACAACCGATATATTTTCGACCACAAAATTAGTTATTCTCTTTGGTTTGAACCTTACTTTCAATTGAATTGTTACCTTTTTTTATCAACAATAGTTTGCATCTAAAAACTTAGTATCTTAGCAAAAAACGTTATGGGCGCGATTGGATTCTTCATTTTACTCGGTTTATTTACTTATTATTTCTATCGTTGGGGAAAGCGCGCATCAGTCTCATTTACAGACCTCATGATTACTTGGGGGATCAAATTACTATTCAGTTTCACATTTATATGGGTCTTTCAATATTACTATGGAAACGGAGTTTTGTATGGAGATGCGTATAACTTTTTTAACGACGCTTATCTCTTAAATCAGTATGCTTATGTCGATCCAGCTGGATATCTCGAATTGTTATTTGGATTAAATCCGGAACAAAGTATTGAGACCTTGCCTTATGTGAGTGAAACTCAAATCTGGTCTTATGTTGACAACGGAGACCTATACAATGACAACAGATTGATTATTCGCCTAAATTCATTAATTCATTTCATATCCTTTGGAAATGTCTATGTGCACACACTCGTCATGAGTTTCTTGTCATTTTTGGGGATCTTGATGATTTACAGAACATATGAGACTTATTTTCCATACAAGCGTTTTGCCTTTTTTGTTCTATTGTTATTTCCTTCAATCACCTTTTGGGGATCTGGTATAACAAAAGAAGCATTATTATTCTTTGGAATGGGACTCTTTTTCTACGGAGGACAGCAATGCATTAACCGTTTTGGCTGGAAACATTTAGTCAGTCTAATCGCAGGGGTTTTAGTTTTATTATTGAACAAGCCACATGTAAGTCTTTTCTTACTTGTATTTGCTCCTTTATTACCGATCTCGAGAATCTTTCCACTCTCAAAATCGCTCAGAACGGCAGCTTATTTTATGCTTCCTTTATTGTTTTTAGCATTCACATACACCCCGAGTTCCATTAACATGCTTGAGAAAATATCCTACAAACAGAAGGATATGATCAACA
Organism: Crocinitomicaceae bacterium; assembly: GCA_049611865.1. GTDB lineage: Bacteria > Bacteroidota > Bacteroidia > Flavobacteriales_D > Crocinitomicaceae > Crocinitomix. Next base: position 4,380 of record JBMZAY010000025.1, read on the forward strand.
TGGGGAAAGGAGGGATATTCTTCGTAACAGACAGCTCGTTTTGTGCTTTTGACTATGCTGAAAAATCACATTTTGATATTGATACAGTTACCAATAAAATTGAAATCCACCATACGACACACGGTGAATACAAATTATTTGGTGAATCAAAATTTAATCGGTTTAAGATGACCCCTTCTCAAAATGAATATGACATCTACCTGATACAACCTCCATCCTACAGTTATATAAACACAACCCCTATCGATTATAACCGATGGAATTTGCTTCGAGCAGCACCCAATGCGCTGACGAATACATTATTTAGACCTTATCCAAATGATCCAGGAAGCCCAATGAAATTTGCGGCTTTTGGGAGCAACCTCCTACTCCTTATTTTCATCGTTTATTCTATTGCTCAACGGAAAAATCTCAGCCCTGAGGAAAAAACAATACGTTTATACCTAACGCTAACAGCACTTTGTATATTATTGTTAATTGGCTGGACGATTCCAATCCTGGGTGCAATAGTACGGTACAAAGTGGGAGCCGAACTCTTGCTCTTGCTGTTTGCACTGATTGCAGCAAAAAAACCTTATGACAACAATATTAACAGAACGTCCTAAATCCTTTATTGCGATACTATGCGTTTTATCGCTATTCGGTTGCTACCAGGGAGACAGCGCAGATTTAATTATTCATAACGCCCAAATTTACAGCTGTGATGAGTCTTTTACTGTGTACGAAGCAATGGCTATCCGAGATGGAAAAATCATTCAACTCGGTCCGGAGCGCGAAATTCTGAATGGCTATAAATGTGATAATATAATTGATGCACAATTAAGACCGGTTTTTCCCGGTTTTCACGATGGCCATGCGCATTTTTGGGGATACGCAAAAACAATTGCGCAAGCAGATTTGCACGGCGCAACCTCTTTCAATGAATGTATTGAACGAATCAAAAGTTTTGCAGAAACGTGCGAAACGGAATGGATTGAGGGGCGTGGATGGGATCAAACCCTTTGGGATTCTGCGGCTTTTCCAAATAATACGAAACTAAATGAATTGTTCCCAGATCGACCGGTTCTTATTCGTCGGGTGGATGGTCACGCAGCACTTGCAAATCAGGCTGCACTGGATTTGGCAGGTGTTACTAACGAAACCAAAATTGAGGGTGGATGGATTGAAGTAAAAGATGGAAAACTAACGGGAATGTTACTAGACAACGCCTATGACAAAGTTGCGGAAATAATTCCTGAGATGGATCCAGCTATCAAACTTTCCTATCTCAAACGTGCAGAGCAGGATCTATTTGAGTCAGGACTAACCTCTATAAATGATGCCGGAATTACACACCAAGATAGAATGTTGTTTGAGCAGTGGTATGCTAACGGGGACTTAACTATCAAGAGTTATGCAATGCTTTTCGCTGATGATCAAAATATGGAATATGCGCGAAAAAATGGTATCCAAAAAATTGGAAATCTGCACATTGGCTCTTTCAAATTATTAGCGGATGGTGCGCTTGGTTCTCGAGGCGCTTGTCTCATTTCTCCTTATTCTGACCTACCCGATCATTTTGGTTTCCTCTTGCGTGATTCGGCAGCTTTATATGATATAGCGGCTTTTGCATCTGAAATTGGATATCAGGTTAACACGCATTGTATCGGAGATTCTGCTAATCGGGTGATGCTAAAAATCTATGCTGATTTGAATGCGGAAAATCCTGATCATCGCTGGAAAATTGAACATGCCCAAGTTTTAAATGAAAGTGATTTTGCTTATTTCCAAGATTATCATATCATTCCTTCTGTGCAACCCACACATTGCACATCTGACATGCGCTGGGCAGAGAAGCGATTGGGTAAACATCGAATCCAACATGCTTATGCATACAGAACCTTGCTTTCCAAAACAGGGATGATTGTTTTGGGAACGGATTTCCCAGTTGAACGCATCTATCCTTTGGAAACTTTCTATGCTGCCATAACGAGACAAGATCGCGAAGGTCATCCGGAAGGCGGTTTTTATCCGCATGAGAGTTTAACACGAGAGGAAGCACTTCGCGGAATGACGATCTGGCCTGCTTTCTCAAATTTTGAGGAAGCTGAAAAAGGAACATTAGAAAAAGGAAAAGCAGCCGACTTTATCATACTGACGAAAAACATTATGAAAATTGAGCCGGCTGAGATTTTAAATACTTTTGTCGAGCAAACTTTCGTGGATGGGGAATGCGTTTATAACGCGAATTAATTTAAAAAGAAGGACAAGATATCGTTCTAAATTGCGCAGGTCTGTCTATACAAGTTAGTTGAAAACTCAAAGAAATTTCGTGCGAACCACCTGAAGCATTCGTCAAGGTTGAAATTGTTGCATCATAGCTATAACCAATTTTATAAACGCCCGTTTCTAATCCGAACGACAAAATAAACGCGTCACCTTCTCTCACCCAAGCACCAAATGTTACTAAGCGGTATTTCAAGTAGCAACCAATATTCCATTGCTGTGCTCCATTTTGATAGGTATAAAGAAAGTTCGGGTAAACGGTGGCTGTTTGAATGCCAGGCGTACCTCCTGCTATTTCATAATTAAAACCGGCATGGAAGGTATACCTTGCCGACAAGGTACTATTTCTTAGCGTTAAGCTTTGATTAGGCTGATTCAAATGTTTTGCGGCGAAACCAGCATAAAATCTTGGGCTGTGAATAAAAATACCAGCAGAAACATCAAAAAAACCTCTGGTCGACCATGAACTATTTTTCATCTGGTTGGTTGGTAAATCGTTCGTTCGATATACAAAACCATCCTTCGTGTGAATTTGATCGCCAAACGTCAGCTTATTCCAATCCAAAAAATTTTGATTCAATGTTTTTTGGCCACCCAATTGAAGTTTCCAATTCTTACTCAATTGAAGGTGATAAGCGTATATAGCATTAATTGTTGACCAATTGAGGGTATTATTACCTGCCATGTCATTCGTCACCATAAATCCCAGGCCACCATTTAATGAGGGCGCATATGCGTCGTAACTTACCGAATTTGTTACATAAGCCCCAGATAGGTTCATCCATTGATCTCTATTATTGAGGTGAATTTCAGGACAGCCACCTGCTCCTGCCATTGCTGGGTTGAGATAAATTGGGTTAGCGTAAAACTGCGTAAACTCTGGATCTTGGGAGTTAGCAAAGATTGAAATCGATAAAATAAGTAGGGTAAAAATGTATCGCATAATATTGAATTATTAATTTTTCCCTCCTGTATTTTTTGGACATTATCATGTTATTTGCGCGAAGCATTTACGAATAATAATGTGCAAGAAATCGAGAAGGAAATCGCAATACAAAAGGCCTTTTATATATTGATTGTTGTTTAATAGTAAAACAAATTACCCCTCTAATAAGTTACACTTTCAAACCAATTTTTTAGGAAAAACTAAATATTTAAGCAACTGTAATACAGCGTATTAACAAAAGAAGGGTAAACAGCATAAGACCATTTACCCTTCTTGCAAAACAAAGAAATTATCTAATCGAAATCGACTAGACAAGTGCGTACCAAACAAAAAAGACGCACTTTAAAACGGGGAACCACCCCCGTCTCAACCTGAACGTTGCAAAGTAAATCAGGTTGAAATCTTTTGTGTCTGATCATAATAACCAAACAAACAAATCAAACACAAAGGACCAATCTTATCAACAGACTAGAACGAAGGACAAGAGATCGTTCTAAATCTTTTCACTGGTTGTTTACAAGCGAAATTAAATCCAAGTGACAACTCATGTGAACCTCCTGACGCGTTCGTCAAAGGAGAGATTGTAATATCATAACTATAACCAAAACGGAAAGAACCCGCATCAATTCCGACAGACAAAATGAACGCATCTCTCGGACGCCACCAAGCACCTGCAGTAAAGGCTCCGTATTTTATATAAGTACCCACGTTCAATTGCATGAATCCATCTTGATACGTATAAATAACGTTAGGTGAAATTGCCGCCACATTTTGGTATTGCGATCCTTTTCCAAATTCTATATTCGCTCCCATATGCCCCGTAAATCGCATTGGCAATCTACTCTCACCATCTGGGTTGAGAATCAAACTTTCTTCAGGTGTATTGAGGTGCTTTGCAGCGAATCCAAAATAGAAGTTCTCAGAATAACCGACTATACCTGCAGATACATCAAAGAAACCTTTTGTTCCCCAGTTGTCATTATCATTCCAGAAATTACCACGTGGTAAATCTCCTGTTTGATAAATAAAACCTCTCCTAGGGTCGATTTGATCACCAAATGTTAATTTACTCCAATCAAGGAACTTCTGATTCCAAGTCGCTTGTGCACCGAATAGCATAGTAAACTTTCTTGACACTTGCAGGTGATAAGAATACGCAAAATTGATTGTTGTCCAATTGAGCGTATTCTTACCAGCCATGTCGTTAGTTACCATCAATGCTACACCGCCTTGTAATACATTTACAAACTGATCATAAGAGATACTGTTTGTTACAAAGGCTCCGGAAATGTTTGCCCATTGGTTCCTGTAATTCATATTCAATCGCGGGCACCCATGTGTACCGGCCATTGCAGGATTTAAATAAATTGGGTTGGCATAAAATTGTGTAAACTCAGGGTCTTGTGAAAAACCTGTGAGTGAAACCACCAATGCCCAAATGCTTATTATTTTCTTCATAGCATTAATTATTGAGTCTTACTTTTCGTTTACCTCCGACTATTCTTAATCCGAGGCTATGTGAACCTATTCGTTGATTCAACGCATAGGAAGTTGATTGATCGTATTGATATCTTAGGTTAAAATGTTTGAAATGCAGTCCAATTGACGCTGCAAAATCTTGCTTAGTAGAATATCCCCCACCAAATGTGAAGTAATTCAATCGAGCATTAAATCCACCCCATGCCTCGGTATTTTCGCCAAAATGTCTTCCTGTGATAAATGGACTAAATGAACGATCATGATTATTCTTTAAGAAATCAAATCCGATAATTCCCGTGTATCGAACCGGAGCAGTTTCTGGTTCGAAATTACCTTCAAGAGGATAAACGCTTGCATAGTGTCCTCCAAGGTTATCTGCGCTTAACCCGAAATACATTCTTTCGGCATTTAAAACAAATCCAGCTCCCCAATCTTTATACCACAATTGATTCGCTCCGGTTGTGTACGCATCTGGTCTGTTTAAAACAAGCCCTCTCTCCATCTCAAAAGCATTTACTTCTCCAAAGTTTTCATTTCTACCATCTATCATTCCGAGTGTTAGTTTAACTCCAGGCTCTAAAACCAAATTATCACCGAGGTTAATTTTAGGCGAGTAAGTAAGATTTACGCTGTATTGCCCAAAAGCTACTGAATGAGCAGTAGCAGCATCAACACTGATCCCGACTCCACCGCGCAAATCCGAACGATAGTTGTCAAAAGCAATTCTGGTGAGTTGCATTGCAATCTCAGAACCTAGCCATTGCGTTCTCGTATTCATTTCAAAACGGGGTTTTAATAGACCTCCTGTAAATCCTGGGTTGAAATGCGTGATGTTGTTTTCAGGAATAACCAATTGTGGATCTCGTAAGTTTGTCAAACCAACTGGGTACCCAAGCATACGTTCAATCTTTCTATAAAATCGTTTTGCTTTGTATGAGAACGCATCTACGTTAATGTTTGAATGCGCTTTTAAGTTGAAAGTCACATCGGAAAACCCAGGATTATTGGCATAATGCGAAGTATTACCAGAACCGTCCAATTTGTTTAATGCTTGATCAATTGCTTTACCTCCTTTAACTATCATGGCTTCATCTACACTATTTACTTGTTCAACCAGTGCCATGTGGTTTTGTGTTGTCGTTATGGTGTTCGTCGCAAGACCTTCATTAAAGTCTGTTTGATTATGACCATTAGCAGTATTTAGATTAGTATTCGTTGATCGATCCTCAGTAGAATTGTGCTGATCAGCTCCTAAACTGTTACTATAATCACTGTGGTTATTTTCGGTTACAGTAGGTGCTAAATTTTCAGAAGTAGCCGATTGTACATGAGTTGGGGAATTAAATGTACGTTCTGATGAATCATCACCATTACTTGATAGACGCTCTAATGGCAATGAGCTAGTAGATTCAGTTGAATCAATGAGTTGCAAACCTCCGAATAGCAATCCTGTTACGATAGCAGCGGCAGCAGCCCAGCTATACCAGCCTGCAGCTCTTTTATTGCGCTCGAGTTTGTGTTGGTTGGGGTATATGACATTATCAGTTTGGATTACGGTGTTTTGCCATGCGTCTACGTCTGGCTCGAAAGTCGGGTTTTGAGCTAAAAATTGCTCAAAGACTTCTACCTCACCGGAAGAGAGATTCCCTTCCATGTAATCGAACATCCATCTGTCAAAATTTTCATGAATATTCATACGAGTACTGTTAGATCCTTTAGATGTTTTTTTAGTTTTTTGCGGGCGCGAAACAGGTAAACCTTCACTTGCGATTCAGATAGCGAAAGAATTTCACCAATTTCTTTGTAGTTATAACCTTCAAGGTCTCTCAGTAAGATGATCGACTTTTGAACAGGAGGTAAAATAGCCATAAATTTTTCGACGACCTCTTTCATTTCAAATTCATGCGCATACGAATCAACAACATGATTCGAAACAGTTGTCTCCTGATAAGTCATGCGACTATTTTTCTTGATCATATTGATCAAGGCATTGCGCGCGCAGGTAAACAACCATGATTTCGCTTTTTGAAATTCTACCTTTTTTCTGTTCTTCCACAATTTTTCAAAAGCATCCTGTACAATATCATCAGCATCCTCAGTATTCTTGAGGTACTTAAGCGCAAAACCGTACAATCGTCCTGAGTAGGCTTTTACTGTGCTATTGTATTCTTTCCTTGTCAAAATCGTGTTTTCTTGAATGCTATAATATCCCTTAACAAACAGCTAAAACAATCTAACAATACCAAAAGTTACAGGTATGTTATTTTTTTATAATTTCTTAGAACTAGCAAGTTACAAAAATATTATGAGTTCGCTGATTCTAAGAGGATTTTTAGTATATTTCGAGAACGAAAAAATCATTAAAACATTTCCTTAATACTAAAATAAATGGACGTAAAAAGATTATTTGACCTCCCTTACTATCAGATGGAAAAATTTCCACAAACTGATGCGCTTTGTGATAAAGTGGATGGGGAGTGGAGAAAGACCTCTACTCAAGAGTACATTGAAAAAGCCAATGCGATCAGTCGTGGCTTGTTAAAGCTAGGTATACAAGCTGGCGATAAAATTGCAATGATTTCAAATAATCGATCTGAATGGAATATCTGCGATATAGGTATACAACAGGTTGGAGCAATCAGCGTTCCTGTTTACCCAACGATTAGCGCGGATGATTACGAATACATCTTCAATGACGCCGATGTTAAATTATGCATTGTTTCGGATGAAGAGTTATACCACAAGGTTAATTCGATTATCGACAAAGTGAGCACGCTGAATGATATTTACGTATTCGAAGCTGTCAATAATACAAAGTCGTGGACAGAATTATTAGAAGACCCTGACGCTGAATTAGATGCTGAAATCGAAAAGCGAAAAGTTGCAATTAAGCATGAAGACCTAGTTACGCTTATCTATACTTCAGGAACAACAGGAAATCCTAAAGGCGTGATGTTATCGCATCAAAACCTATTGAGCAATGTAATTGCCTGTGAACCGAGGCTACCGGTTGACTCTACTGCAAAATCTTTGAGTTTCTTACCTGTTTGTCACGTATATGAGCGCATGCTTTTGTATTTGTATCAATATACAGGCGTATCTGTCTATTTTGCAGAGTCTATGGACACAATCGGAGACAATTTAAAAGAAGTAAAACCACAAGTATTTACTGCTGTTCCAAGGCTATTAGAAAAAGTATATGACAAGATCATTGCTAAAGGTGAGGCCTTAACTGGAATCAAAAGAAAATTATTTTTCTGGGCTGTTGAACTTGGTGAGCAATATGATGTAAAAGGAATGTCGGGCTGGTATAATTTTAAATTGAAGATTGCTCGAAAGTTGATCTTCAGTAAATGGCAGGAAGCATTAGGTGGAAACACATTGGCAGTAGCCTCAGGAAGTGCTGCTTTGCAACCAAGATTAGCACGTGTATTTCTGGCTGCTGGAATTCCAGTTATGGAGGGTTATGGTTTAACAGAAACATCTCCGGTTATCAGTGTAAATTTTGAAGAAGGCAACAATGTTCGAATTGGCACAACAGGCCCTGTTCTAGATAATGTTGAAGTAAAAATTGCTGAAGACGGAGAGATTTTGGCGAAAGGACCTAACGTTATGATGGGTTATTATAATAAGCCAGACAAGACGGCTGAGGCTATCGATAAAGACGGATGGTTCCACTCAGGAGATATTGGCGAATTCGTAGAGGGCAAATTCCTGAAGATTACGGATCGTAAAAAAGAAATCTTTAAGACATCTGGAGGTAAATATATCGCACCTCAGGTGATGGAAAACAAATTCAAAGAATCACGTTTTATTGAGCAAATAATGGTTATTGGAGAAAACCAAAAAATGCCTGCTGCTTTTATTGTTCCAGCTTTTGAATTTATTCAAGAATGGGCAAAACATAAGGGTCACAATGTAGGATCTTCAGAAACTGAAATCGCGAATAGCGAAATTGTAATTGAAAGAATCCAGAAAGAGGTTGATAAATACAATGCCGACTTTGGGCAATGGGAACAAATAAAGCGTTTCGAATTGGTTGACCATTTATGGACACCTGAATCAGGAGACCTGACACCGACGCTCAAACCTAAGCGACGTGTTCTTCTCGAAAGACATAAAGACCTTTACGACAGGATCTACAACTAATCATTCAAAGGAGTTTGCAAATGCACGCTCCTTTTTTTATCAAGAAAACTCTGCTTTTAAGCTTAAGTCCATGCTTTTAAAAGAATGCGTTAATGCCCCAGAAGAAATGAAATCAACTCCTGTTTCGGCATAGGATAAAATTGATCCTGCCGTAATACCACCAGATGCCTCTGTCTCATATTTAGACTGATCGATAATCGTCAAGGCTTCTCGAATTTGATCTGGGGTAAAATTATCTAGCATAATACGATCAACTCTTCCGTCTGCCAGCACCTGCTTTACCTCATCGATATTTCTTGTCTCGATTTCAATTTTTAGGGGCTTGTTTTTTTCTTTTAGATATTGATGCGTTCGCTCAATTGCTTGTGCAATTCCACCCGCATAATCAATGTGATTGTCTTTAATCATCAACATATCGTACAAAGCAAAGCGGTGATTATGTCCGCCACCGATCTTCACCGCCCATTTCTCCATCAAACGGACACCTGGTGTCGTTTTTCGTGTATCGAATAACTTGGTTGGTAAATGTTCAATAATACTTGCCAGCTCGTGGGTTTTTGTTGCGATACCACTCATGCGCTGCATAAAATTCAGAACCAATCTTTCAGCACTCAAAATAGATCGAGATGGCCCTTCGACATAGAAAGCGATATCTCCTTTTTTAACAGCAGCTCCATCCTTAATTAGCACTTCCATTTTTAGCGCTGGATCAACACGATTAAAAATCATTTGCGCCAATTCAACACCTGCCAAAATACCATCATCCTTAACCAATAGCCTTGCTTTTCCTCTTCCATCCGATGGTACTGTTGCCAATGAAGTATGATCTCCGTCCCCAATATCTTCTGCTAATGCACGATCAATAATTTCGAGGATAGCAGCTTCGTTCAAATATTCCATCAAGCCTTATTTTGTCGAAACAAATGACTTAACATCATCTTCAGAAATTTCGTCTCCGCCTAGAATGATCAGGCGCTCAACTACGTTTCTGAGTTCTCGAATATTTCCTGTCCAATCAATATCTTGTAATGCCTTAATTGCTGCATCTGAAATGGTCTTCGTGGCCATCCCATATTCACCACAAACCTTTTCCAAGAAAAATTCAGTAAGGATTGGAATATCATCCTTTCGCTCATTCAGCGATGGTACTTTGATGACGATGACACTTAATCGGTGATAAAGATCTTCTCTAAAATCACCATCCTCAATCATTTTTCGTAAATCTTTGTTTGTTGCCGCAACAACTCGTGGGTTTACTTTAATGTCTTTTTCGCCTCCTACACGTGTAATGCAATTCTCCTGCAAAGCTCGCAACACTTTAGCTTGAGCCGATACACTCATATCTCCTATCTCATCCAAGAACAAGGTTCCTTTGCTCGCTAACTCGAATTTACCTTTCTTCTGCTTCACTGCAGACGTAAAAGCTCCTTTTTCGTGTCCAAATAATTCAGATTCAATTAACTCTGAAGGAATTGCTGCACAGTTAACCTCAATAAAAGGTTCTTTACTTCTGGAACTTTGCTCATGCAATTGACGTGCGACTAATTCCTTACCAGCTCCGTTTGGTCCAGTAATGAGCACACGTGCATCAGAAGGCCCAACTTTCCCGATCATATCTCTAATGTCCTGCAAAGGTGCAGACTGACCAATTATGTTATAATTTTTCGAATGCTTCTTGATTTGTTTCTTGAGTACTTTCGTTTCCTCTACAAGGTCCTTTCTATCGAGCGCGTTCTTTATCGTCACTAAAATGCGATTCAAATCAAGCGGTTTTTCGATAAAATCATAGGCTCCATTTTTAATCGACTCTACGGCAGTTTCAATATTACCATGCCCAGATATCATGATGATAGGTGTTTCAAGACCATCATTTTTCAATTTCGTCAACACCTCCATGCCATCCATTTGGGGCATTTTGATATCGCAAAAAATGACATCATAGTTATTCTCTTTAGCCTCGCGAATTCCCGAAATCCCATCCTCCACAACATCGACTGTATGGTCTTCAAATTCAAGAATTTCTTTTAGTGTTCGTCTGATGCTTCTTTCATCATCTATGATTAAAATCTTTGGCATAGTATATTCCTTTTGGAAATTGACTCGTAAAGATATTAAAAATGAACTAAAATCCTTTTCAAACGAACTAAAACACGTCAGTATATTTCGTTATCTTTACATTCTGTGAAATGATTCGCCGAATTTGTACGAATTATCTTTTCTCGACTACTAGATTACCTGTTCTATCTGGCGCATTCTTAACATAAGATTAATCGTAAAACAGACACACGAGATAAAAAAAGTCTATTTTCGCTAACCTAAAAAATAAGCATTAGCATGACAGATAAAAGCTTAACGATTATTGGAAGCCAAGAGTGGTGTTCATTTCCTGACCTAAAAACGCCTGCAATTAGGGCCAGAATTGATTCTGGTGCACAAACCTCTTCAATACATGCGTCCGACATTCGAAGGTTTACAAAAAATGGTGAGGACTGGGTTCGTTTCGAAATACATCCACTTCCAGAATCGCGCCAAATAGCTATTCGTAATGAAGCTCCTATTGTCGCTGTTCGTAAGGTTAAAAACACTGGTGGTTCGAGTGAAAGTCGATACGTAATTCGGACCAATCTGAAAATGAATGATGAAACATTCGAGATTGAATTAACATTGGCAAATAGAGATGCAATGGGCTTTCGCATGCTTCTTGGACGAGAAGCTATGAAGGGTCGATTCATCGTTGATCCTTCGCGTCAGTATTTGTTGAAGGATTATTCTGAAGATGATATCCGTAATTTTTACATCAATGAAAAACGTGAACTGAAAGGTTTAAAACTTGGACTGATTGCAACGAATAGAAATTTATACAGCAACCGCCGAATTATGGAAGCCGCTGAAGAACGTGGTCATGATTTAAAATTCTTAAACGCCGAGCTCTGTTATATGAAAATGGATACGGCCGATCCCGAAGTTCATTATCGCGATGGAACGATACTGAATAATTTAGATGCTGTTATTCCAAGGTTACGTCCTTCGATGACACATTATGGTTGTGCGCTGGTACGACAATTTGAAAGCTTAAATGCTTATGCATTAAATGATGCTGATGCCATTATTAAGTCGAGAGATAAACTGTATTCTTCGCAAATTTTCTCAAAGAATGGGATCAACACACCGATTACTGGATTTGCTAAGTCACCTTTGGACACAAAAGGACTCATCAATATGGTTGGTGGCGCTCCTTTGATTGTAAAATTATTAGAAAGTACGCAAGGGAAAGGTGTAGTTTTAGCCGAAACCAGCAAAGCCGCAGAAAGTGTTATTAATGCATTTAAAAGTCTACATGCAAACATCTTGGTACAAGAGTTTATTCGTGAGGCAGGAGGCAAAGACATTCGTTGTTTTGTCATTAACAACCGCGTGGTGGCGTCTATTCAAAGAGAGGCGCAAAAAGGAGAATTCCGATCAAATATTCACATGGGAGGTAAAGCAAGCGTCATTAAAATTACACCTGAAGAACGCAAGTTAGCTGTCAAGGCTGCTAAGGTTTTGAATTTACCTGTAGCAGGTGTTGATATTATCCGTTCAAACAAAGGTCCAATGGTACTTGAAGTAAATTCTTCACCTGGACTAGAAGGAATTGAAGAGGCTACTGGCAAGGACATTGCAGGATTAATGATTAAGGCAATTGAAAAGAAATTGGGTTATCATAAATCGTAAAAAAGAGCTGTAATCCGTCTAAATTCATTATTTTTAGCTGTATAGGAAACTAACACTATGAAACAGCTGCTACTGGTAATTGCCATTCTTATTACTTTTTTTGGTCATGCGCAGCATGTTGATTGCGATAAATATGATGCGGCAAAAGGTGATAAAGCAACAGTAAAGACATTAGATTTATCCGGGTGTAATCTTGTCGAAATCCCGAGCGGAATAAGTGATTTTGAGTCTTTGGAATATCTTATTTTAGACGAGAATTCGGTTCGTTACTTAGTGTTTGATTCACTTCCTGATTTAGTCTCTCTGTCTGTCGTGGCGAACCGTCTTGTTCGTGTTCATCAGGACATTGCTAGCGCCACATCTCTCCGATACTTAAATGTCACAGGAAATAAATTAACCAAAATCCCAAATGCTATTAAGAATGCGAAGACATTAGAGGTGTTAAAATTGGGTCGAAACTCGCTCACCTACCTACCTGAAGGAGTCAGTGAACTTACTGCTTTGGATTCACTTGATGCTCTCCTGAATCAATTAACTCAAATTGAAGATTGGTTCATCAATTTAACGGAATTGCGATATCTCAATTTTGCTATGAATGAAGTTAAAGACATCTCAAAGCAAATCTGGCGTATGGAAAATTTGCATATTCTCGACCTAAGTGAAAACAATCTGAATATAGAAAGTTTGCATACGGTTGAGGATCCAACTGCTCCCTTAGAAGCGATATATTTGCGAGGAAACCTTTTGTCGGAATTCCCTTCTAAGTTGAGTGAACTCAAAAACTTAAAAAGACTTTATCTCACCTTAAATGACATTGACAAATTACCCGAAAAGATTACCGGGTTTTCAGAATTAAAGGCTTTATTTTTAAGCTCCAATCGATTAACCAATCTTCCTCCTTCTATCGGAAGCTTTAGTAAACTTGAGGAATTAAAACTGAATCAAAATAGTATTTCATCGATTCACGAGAATATTGGAAATTTAGTTGCGTTACGTGTGCTAAACTTGGACGATAATGAAATAAAATCATTACTCTCAAGTGTAACTGCACTAAAAGCAATGAAAAACTTCTCTGCGGCAGGTAACTTTATTGATAAATTGCCTGACGAGATTGGCGCGTGGGAATCTTTGGAGCATATTAATTTATCGCGAAACCAGCTTAAGGCATTGCCTGAGTCTTTTGGTACTTTAACAAAACTCAAAACATTAAACTTAAGAGAGAACCAAATTGATCAAATTCCAACTGCCATGATGAACCTGGTGGCATTGGAAGAAATTGATCTAGGGGAAAACCAACTGACCAAGTGGCGCGGTGCTATGACCGGTTTATCTAAATTAAAATCACTAAAACTAGATGGGAACTTTATCAGTAAACTCCCCAAAAAGCTTTCCGATTATCACGAGCTTGAAAATCTCGAATTGGACGGGAACAGCATTCGAAAATTACCAAAAGATCTCAGTGGCTTGACGTCATTAAAGTCGCTTAGCTTGAATGGAAATCAAATCAAGAAGATTCCTGAATCGATTGGAATGTTAACGAATTTAACCTATCTCAGCTTAGAAAATAATGTCATTCAAGAATTACCTGAAAGCATAGGTCAATTGAAAAACTTAAAATACCTTTCATTGGAAGGAAATATTATTTCATTTGAACAAGAAAAGTGGATCCGCTCTGTTGTTCCAGAAGGATGTAAATTGATCTTTTAAGCTTTTCGTTTCGCAACGATACGATTTCCTGTAATGTTTGCTTTCCATTTATGAGGTGGAAAAACACGCGGTAAAAATCGCAAATACAATTTGGTTCTTTTGGAAACCTCATCTGTTTCATCTTCACGTAGAATTCCGGTAAACTCTATGATTTCCATGTTGGGATGCTCCTTTAAATAGATCTTGATAACTTCAGAAATAGTAGTCATGACGCGAAATGCATCACCTTTATTAGTTACTACATATTCCTCTCCTTCATATTCTTCGTTGAGCACACCAAAGACCACGACAGCATGGAATATATCGTCCTTTTTCCGACCAAAACGAACCTCATATTCAACGTCGTGATCCGTGACAAATTGGTAAACTTGTCCGGATGGTATAGCTGGTGTTATGATTTTATAAGGCTCCATTTAATTTCCGAATATAATATAATCCCTACTAATATTTTCTTCTCGTGCCGTCGGAATTTGTTTTCCTTTTGAAAGCTTTTGCACTCCCTGGTTAACATATTCCCTAATTTCAGAGAGATAAACCTTATTGTCATCATTCTCTACCTTTAAGCCTCTGAGAAAGACATAGGTAAAAAGTCCATTATTCCACTCATCACTTGCCAAGAAACGCCCATCTTTCGTTACGCGCATAGCATTGACTTGGTCATTGTGGCCGGTCGTTAGGATAACATCCGGACTTTCTTGTGCGAACAATGGTATCGCCAAAAAGAACAAAAGCAAGTTTACTATTTTTTGGGTCATACTGGCTACTTTTTACTAAGTGAAGTATCTAAAATCGTGCCCGTCTTCTATGTTGAGCAAAGCTTCATAAATGAGACGTATCCCATTTTCAACATCCTCTCTGTGCGCGATTTCCACCGTGGTATGCATATATCTTAAAGGTGTCGAAATTAAAACGGAAGGAACTCCCGCGTTGGAATATGCAAAAGCATCTGTATCTGTTCCGGTTGCCCTTGAGGCAGCCGCTCTTTGGAATGGAATTTTATTTTCCTCAGCCGTGCTAATCACCAAACTTAATAAGTTATTGTGCACGGCTGGACCGTAGGTTAAGACCGGCCCTTTTCCATACTTTAAATCGCCTTGTTGGATTTTATCAATCATTGGCGTTGAAGTATCATGGCAAACGTCGGTAACAATCGCTACATCTGGCTTGATTCTTTCTGCAATCATTTGAGCTCCTCTCAAACCTATTTCTTCCTGAACCGAATTGGTGATGTACAAGCCAAATGGCAATTTGATCTTATTTTCTTTGAGCATTCGTGCTACCTCTGCAATCATAAAACCACCGATGCGGTTATCCAAGGCACGTCCTAAGAATTTGTTCTTGTTCAACACCATAAACTCATCCTCATAGGTAACCACACATCCAACATGGATGCCTAGTTCTTCCACTTCCTCTTTGGTTTCGCATCCACAATCCAGGAAAATATTGGTCAATTTTGGCGGATTCTCGTTGGTTTTACGCGTGTGAATCGCAGGCCATCCAAAAACGGCCTTAACAATCCCCTTAGGCGTATGTATATTAACCCTTTTAGATGGGGCTATTTGATGGTCAGAACCACCATTTCTTCTCAGATATAAAAATCCGTCATCTGTAATATAATGCACAAACCAAGAAATTTCATCAGCATGTGCTTCGATTACCACTTTATATTCTGCCTCTGGATTTATGATCCCCACAACGGTTCCATAATGATCCACCCAATAGTCATCAACATAAGGTTTGATGTGACTTAACCATAATTTTTGGCCTTCACTTTCAAATCCTGTCGGAGATGGATTATTAAGATACTTTTCTAAAAAGTTTAGCGCTTGCTTATTGAATATTGATTTTTTCTTTGCCATGCCCTAAAAATAATGATTCTTTTATATCCGCATTCACATTTTCCATTGGAAAGCCAATAAAATCAGGGGATTTATTAATTTCGTAAAAAACTACTTATTATGACATATCGGTTAATCTTCTATATTTTGCTGGCAACCTCCCCTATTTCTTATGGCCAAAGTTGGGATTTGAGCGATTTCTTCGTTTACGATGCTGAACTTGAGCAAAAGGTAGACGAGGTTTTTGAAAGTTTAAACGACACGAGCAGAGCTAGTCAAATGATCATGCCTGCCGCGGGAAGACTTGGCAAATCTCAAGAGCATTTGAATGGCTTGTTAAGCAAAAACTACATTGGTGGTATCTTGCTTTTGAACGGAACAAAATCGGGCTTTACCGAAATGGTTAATGATTTTAATAAAATCAATGCCAATAATGGCGGCTTACCATTGCTTTATTCGGCAGATGCCGAACCGAGCTTAATCGGTTATAAGATTAAAAATTGTGCTCCTGTAAAAAAGGCCAACTTGATGGTAAGCCGAGCAGAGGTAAGAAAATTTGCTGCATCAATCTGCAAAGACTTAAAGGATATTGGTATCAATTATAATTATGCCCCTGTTGTTGATATGTCTCCGAACGAAGCCATTTCTTACCGTGCATTTGGCGACAATGCGGATACTGCTCAAATCTGGTCACGTGTATTTATTGAAGAGACACAAAAAAGAGGAATTGTAGCAACAGCCAAGCACTTTCCTGGACATGGTTATGTAGTTGGAGACACCCACAAGAAGTTAGTCTATATCGACGGCGAAATGAAAGAAGTGGAGAACTATGCACCACTTATAAAAGCAGGTGTATTGTCCATTATGGTGGCTCATATTGCCATTAAAAACAATGATCAGTACAACACAAATGACATGCCTTCTTCTGTGTCTAAAAACATCGTAACGGATCTCCTCAAGCGACAAATGAAATTTAAGGGATTGGTTGTAACAGATGCGATGAATATGGGCGGTGTTGCTTCTATTCCAAATTGTGAATTAAAAGCTGCACAAGCTGGTTGCGATCTTATCTTAATGCCGATCGACGAGGAAAAAGCATTGATGGATATTATTGCCGAAATGTCAAATGACAATGGATTTAAACGCCAAGTTTATGCATCGGTTCGCAAGATTATTCGATTAAAGATCTGTCTCGGTCTACTATAAACTTAAACGCATTAAAAAACGCCTTCCGAGATGCTCAGAAGGCGTTTTTGTATTTATACGGTTTGTGTTTTTTAGCTGTTTCCTTTTGCGTAATCCGCTAAGAATTTTTCTAGTCCTATATCTGTTAGAGGATGTTTTAATAATCCTAAGATTGAACTCAAAGGACCTGTCATTACGTCTGCACCAATTTCTGCACAGTTGATCACGTGCATGGTATGACGAACAGAAGCTGCAAGAATTTCTGTTTCGAACATGTAATTATCATATATCCCACGGATCTGAGCGATTAGTTCTAATCCGTTTGATGAAATATCATCTAAACGACCAACAAACGGTGATAGGTATGTCGCTCCCGCTTTTGCTGCCAAGATAGCTTGACCTGGAGAGAACACCAATGTACAGTTCGTTTTAATTCCTTTGTCCGAGAAATATTTGATGGCCTTAATTCCGTCTTTGATCATCGGAATTTTTACAACAATATTCGGGTGTAATCCTGCAAGGCGCTCTCCTTCACGCATCATACCTTCAAAATCTGTTGAGATCACCTCAGCGCTAACGTCACCGTCAACAATATTACAGATATCAACATAGTGCTTTAAAATATTCTCTTCTCCTGTGATGCCTTCTTTTGCCATCAAGGAAGGATTAGTCGTTACCCCATCCAAAATTCCGAGGTCATTGGCTTCTCTGATTTCATCAAGATTTGCCGTATCGATAAAAAACTTCATAACTCCTTTTAAATTTTCAGTTCGGTGTCACAAAGATAAGGCTTGTGCTTTAGGATTTCGAATTAGTTATTAACAGGATATGCACGAATTGATTTAGGGGTTGCAAAAATCGCAATACATAGGGTCCTCAAATTGCTTGTTTTTTGGATGACCTCTTTCTTCTTCATATTCACATTTAACACAACCCCAAACCTGACCTTTGATGGATTTTGTTGGTTGTCCGCAGTTGCGGCAAGGCAAACCACCAGTATTCTTTACTGGACCAAAGCCAGGAGCTTTGCATGAAGGACAAGAAGATTTAATTCTTTCACACAGCGCCTTTCCAACCTTTTCGATGTGCGCCATGCGAAGAGGGTTGAAATTAGCACGCATATCTGTCTCTAACCAAATGGATTGATTATCTGCTGTAAACTTTTCAACCGCTTCCTTTAATACGGATGTTTCTTGTATACCCTTTAATAAAATAGCTGTGCCTTCTTCTTTGTCTCTAAGAATAATCGCATGTTCCGGAAATTGAACTTTCTGTGCAAACTTCTCGGCTTCTTCCCAATTATGGATTTTTTCGCCAGCAAAATTGGTTTCAGTAACAATACTTCGTTCTTGAATTTCTAAATTGTTTTCAAAATCAGAAAAGAGGAGTAACTCCTCATTACCCGGTACAAAAAAGAGATGTGGATGTTGACCAAAAGAACCTTCACTCGCTAAGGCTAACTTGCACCCTGTGTGTTCATGCGCTATTTTATTTTTTTTGCGAGCCGCTTCGAGTGGTGAATCGATGCGTTCGACCTCACCGGAAAATGTTCCAAACTGATCGGTATCAAAACCTTCAATCGTTCGACACCGCATCCCAAGTTCGGAAACAAAAACAGGAGCCAGCACTGCTTCCTTCCTGTGTTTCGTGGCAATCACGAGTTCAAGATCTTGGTAGCGTTTGTGCACAGCTCCTGATTGTTTTGGGATATTTTTCTATTTATTGTCCTTGACCAAGCGAGAATGCTTTTTTGCCATCAAACGTATATAGGTTTTCCGTTTTGATAACATCAACATTTTTCTCAAGGGCATTGCTCAATACATTTACAATTTCCTTTTTGTCAACAACCTCTTCTGAAGGCATTACAAAACGACATCTCCAGTGGTTTGTACAATACGTTTCTTCGAAACCATTTGGCCAAACTTTAACACCGCGGTTAGTAATCATCTGCAATTTCAACGCTTCAGATTCAATTGACTGTAAACGTTCCGCAACTCTATTCGGATCTTTGTCTTTGTCATCAACAAAAACATCAACACCCAACAATTCTTTCTTCGCTGCTGGTCTTTCTTTTACCTTTGGTAAATCGAAAGGTTTATCCGCTTCGTAAGTAACAGCAGTTAATTTCTCAGGACGATTTCCAAGGTTTGCGATTACTGTATCAGCAAATTCTTTTGTACCTACTTTGCATGTACTAACACCTTCTTTGTAGATATCCGGTGTATGTACACCCTCTTCGATCGTTCTCAACCATGCGTTATGAATTTTCTCAGCTGCTTTATTTTCCCCAATGTGGTTTAACATCAAAATTGCTCCACGCAATAATCCTGAAGGGTTTGCGATGTTTTGTCCTGCAATATCCGGTGCACTACCGTGAATAGCTTCGAACATTGCAACTGATTCACCAACGTTCGATGAACCTGCCATACCTACAGAACCAGTAATCTGTGCAGCAACATCAGACAAGATATCGCCATAAAGATTTTGCATAACGATCACGTCAAATGCTTCTGGCGTATCAGCTAATTTAGCAGCTCCTATATCAACAATCCAAAACTCATTTTCAATTTCAGGGTATTCAGCTGCTACTTCATCAAAGATTTTATGGAACAAACCATCGGTTTGTTTCATGATGTTATCCTTTGCGAAACAAGTTACTTTTTTACGACCATTGTGTTTTGCATATTCAAATGCATAACGAATGATTTTTTCACTACCAGGACGAGTAATCAATTTAAGACATTGTATTACATCCTCCGTTTGCTGGTGCTCGATACCTGCGTATAAATCTTCTTCGTTTTCACGTACAATTACCACATCCATCTCTGGGTGCTTCGTTCTTACATACGGGTGTAAGCTAGAACACGGTCTAAGGTTAGCGTAAAGTCCGAGTGTCTTACGCATTGTTACGTTCAAACTTTTGTAACCTCCACCTTGAGGAGTTGTGATCGGTGCTTTTAAGAATACTTTGTTATTACGAATACTTTCCCATGATTCTGGAGCGATTCCAGACGTGTTTCCAGCTTCGTAAACTTGTTTTCCGACTTTGATTTCATCAAATTGTACGTTTGCTCCAGACGCCTCAATAATGCGTAAAGTAGCATCCATAATTTCAGGACCGATACCGTCCCCTTTGGCCATTGTTACTGTTTTCATGTCTTTTTTTCGTTTTTTGCGCTACAAATGTGCAACTTTCAATCTATATATTTTTATTTATATTTTGAGTGTTATGTATAAAATTTATTTATCAATCTGTATTTGATTAAACTCACTTCGTTTTCGAAGAATCTCGCACTAAGTTATTAATTATTTTCATCTCTGCGGGCGTTAAATCCCGCCAATGTCCAACTGGCACATCGAGATGCACATTCATAATTCGAATACGCTTCAATTTTACTACCTCATAGCCCAAGTATTCACACATTCTTCTGATTTGGCGATTGAGACCTTGGGTTAGTATGATTCGAAATTTATTTTTCCCAATGCGCTCCACTTTGCACCGTTTTGTTTTAGTTCCCAAAATAGGTACTCCGTTTGACATGCGTTGAATAAATCGATCATCAAACGGACGGTTAACCTTAACGATGTATTCCTTCTCATGATTGTTGTCTGCTCTCAAAATCTTATTGACAATGTCTCCGTCACTTGTCAAAAAGATCAAGCCCTCGCTCGGTTTATCCAATCGACCAATTGGAAAAATACGTTCTTTATGACCAATAAAATCAATAATATTATCTCGTTCTTTTTGAGTATCAGTGGTACAAACGATGCCGACAGGCTTATTAAAGGCGATGTATACAAATTTATCTTTCGATTGTAATTTGACTCGCTCGCCATCCACATGAACAATGGCATTACGTGGAATTTTATTACCCAGCTCTGGAACTTTTCTGTCCACCGTCACTCGGTTTGAGGCGATTAATCGATCCGCTTCTCTCCGCGAGCAATAACCGGCTTCTGTCAGAAATTTATTAATGCGGATGAGTTCCATCAAAAAATTTTTATTGATATGACAAAGATAAACGCCTTTGCGAAATGAACATCCTTTACAAAAATCTCATCTCGTTTATATGGGCAAATGAAGTTCCGATTTATAATTCCGAACCTCCTGATTATGATTCAGAACGCAAAGGGCAACAACGGGTCCTAGATTTGTCCTCAAATAACAAAAACGAATAAAAAATAATTATTATGAGACGAATTGGTTCTGTCGCATTAATTAAAAAATCACTATTTGAAGCCTAATTCATACAAAACGAAAAATCATAAACCATTGAAATAATGTGAGTTAACTTTCTTAATATTCAAGGAATTTGACGAAAAATGGTCGAAAAATAATTAATGCGACAGAACCGTTACATCACGATAAAATTAAATTTTATTGGCAAATGATCAGAAAATGAAGTTCTGAAGAGGTCATGTTCATAAGGTTCATATATGAACTGTTCTAAGGGTAATGAGTTTCTCAAATATTCCATAAGATCAATTACTTGAAAAGATGTTGTTATCATATTTTCAACTGATTTACTAGAATAGAACACGTGATCATAGGGCTTGCCTTTAGCCTCACTTTCATAGAGTTTGGTGTTTGTATTTAGACATTCTTCATTCAGTGAATAAATGCCTATAGAATCATAATGCATAAATTCCTCAGCCTTGTAGATGTTACAATCACCTAAAAGGATAATTTGAGTGCTGTCTTCACTGTTTTTAGTCCAACTAAATAAGTTGGCTAATTCGTTAGCTCTAATTTCTCTATCCTTACTACCATTGCCCGGTTGAAGATGCAGAGAGATCAATGAAAATAAATGTGTACTATCCTTAGTCGTCATAAAAGGCATGGCATAGGGCACTCTTTTGTATTTCATGCTTCCAACTACAACGGTGTCTAAAAAGCCATAAAACCTTGAACTATCAGGAATAATCTTTTCCGGTTTATAAAAAGTGATCCACCATTCTGAGCTAGTACTATTAACATGGTTTTTTGACGGACCAGTGTCTTCTGGAGAAAGCCAATAATTAAATCCTCGATTTGTCATTTCCTCTACGAATGAAGCACTTTCTTTGTCTTTTTTGTAAGGAGAACCGTCAGGAAAAACACCTTCAATTGGAGGCGCGACCATTTCTTGAATGACAACAATGTCGAATGTATCCAATACATTAACTAACAAAGAATCTTCTCTAGCTTTGAAATGACCAAGAAATTGAATATTAAAAGAGCAAATAGACAAGGAGTCTATATTATTCGATTTAACAGAGTTTTTATCCTGAGCATAACAAAATAATCCATTAAATACTACGAATAAGGTCAGCCAGCCATTAAGACTGGAAAAAAACTTTAAAAAAAGTCGCTGTTTATTTTCTCGGTAATTTTTGATATGAATTCTATCTTTCTTCGTCTGCTAATTTTAAAATAAATGTTTAGTCAAAAATAAACTTTTCTAAATGATCTTAAAAATTATTTTTCTTACCTTTTTCATGAAAACAAAATCAAAATAATATGAATTTTAGTGACGGTTCTGTCGCATATGTTCAATCACATTCTCTTAAAATCTTCAAACAGATACTATATGGTTTGACTTTGCTCCCGTTAAGGTCATTCGCAAGGACAGCAAAGAGATAGAAGAGATTCGGGCGAATAAGCAACCGATTGGTAAATTTCATGACCCTAAACCATTTACAACGCACAAGGTTGAATTGCGAGAAGGAGATACCGTTTATATCTTCTCCGATGGTTTTGCTGATCAATTTGGAGGTGATAAAGGAAAGAAATTCAAGACGCGTAATCTCAGAGCATTACTTTTATCGATTCAAGGATATGACATGGATACGCAACGTCAAAAAATGACCGAAGCATTCGAAGAATGGAAACAAGATTTTGAGCAAGTAGACGACGTTTGTGTGATCGGGTATAGGAGGTAAGTTGGTGTGTCTTTCAGTGATGATTAAATAGTAGAGCACAAGTGTATTTCGGATAAAATTCGCTCTGCGAAAGAGGTGCTTTATCGTCCAAAACCTCAATTTTGCTAACTTTACAACCTCCTTTTTTTTGCTGGACAATAATCATTCAAAAAAACCGATAAATGACCTTCGTTAATAGTCTTTGGGAGAATATACTCGCTACATCACTAATTGAATGGGCCGCGGTTGTTTCCAGCATACTATACGTCATGCTAGCTGCAAAAAGAATGATTATGTGTTGGCTTTTCGCCTTTATTGGATCTGCCCTTTTTGTTTACCTCTGTTATATCGGTGAATTGTACATTGAATCGATTTTGCAACTGTTTTATGTAGCTATGGCTGTTGTTGGTTGGATCTATTGGAAAAAATCAGAAACCGATCGACTTGAAATTAAAACATGGACCTTGAATCAGCACGGTATAAATATTATTATCAGTGGAGCTGTTGCTGCCCTGCTCGGCTATTTGTTCTCAACCTATACCAATCAAGCAAACCCTTATGTTGATGCCTTTACCACTTGTTACAGTTTGTTGGCAACCTTCATGGTGACCAAAAAGGTTTTAGGAAATTGGGTATATTGGATTATAATTGATATCGTGTCGATCTATTTATACGCACAACGAGATTATCACTTAACCGCTGTTCAATACGTCATCTTTACAGTTATTGCAGTATTTGGATTCATGGCGTGGTTAAAACAATATAAACTGCAGGAGGCATGATTAGAATTGCTGTAACCGGACCAGAATCTTCGGGCAAAACAAGTCTTTGCCAAGCGCTTGCAAATCATTATAAAATTGCGTTCATTCCTGAATATGCCCGCACATATTTAGAACATACAAATGGTGTCTATAACCAAAAAGATTTGGATAAGATTGCTCAAGGTCAATTCGAATCTGTAATAACGGCTTCCGGAGAAATCATTATCAGTGATACCGATTTTGTTGTTATGGAAATTTGGTCAATCTACAAGTATCAAAATGCCTCTGAGTATATCACCGAATTGGTGAAAAAAGATCTTTTCGATTTGCATATCCTTTGTGCACCGGATATACCTTGGGAACCCGACCCGCTTCGCGAAAAGCCAAATGACCGGGAAGAATTGTTTGAACGCTATAAAAGCGCACTCGAAGGCTATCAAAAAGAATTTATTATCGTTCAAGGAAATCCGAAAAACAGATTAATAAAATCGTTAGAAAAGATCGGTCAAATTCAGAATAAATGAATTAAATTTGCACTGTCTCTAGGGGGTGCTGCTTCGGCGGCTGAGATTATACCCATTTAACCTGCTCAGGATAATGCCTGCGAAGGGAAGTGATAGTAAACGATATGTTAAACACATAGAGAATTTGCCCCTTGTTCTTTATATTTTTTTTAAAATATGAAAGCAAGAATTTTATCTACAGTGATTGGCCTTATGTTATGGATTCCCATAACCACTTTTGCGCAAAAAGGCCTTAATGGAACCGTAACAAGTAAAGACGGAAACCCGATTCCGGGTGTCAAGGTCATGGTTCAAGAAACCTATTTCAAAGCTCTTACCAACATCGATGGAGCGTATGCTTTTCCGAAACTAAAACCGGGTGATTATAGTGTCACTTTTTCATACATCGGTTATAAGACGATTACAAAGGAAGTGACAGTTGGTGCGGACGGTCAAGACCTCAGTGTTCAGTTAAATGAGGACAATCGTTTAATGGATGAAATTACGGTTCAATCCACCCGTGCTGATGCCAAAACACCCACAACCTATACCGATATGTCTGCAGAGGACATTGACGAGGTCAACTTTGGACAGGACATTCCATACATCATCAACATGACACCTTCTACAGTTGCAACTTCCGATGCCGGAGCTGGAATTGGTTATAGCGGAATTCGAATTCGTGGAGTCGATCCGACACGGACCAATGTCACGGTTAACGGCATTCCGATTAATGATTCAGAATCGCATGGAATGTATTGGGTGAACATGCCTGATTTAGCATCCTCGATGGAAAGTATTCAAATCCAAAGAGGGGTAGGGACTTCTGCAAATGGTGCTGCGGCTTTCGGGGCTAGCATCAATATTAAAACCAATCAAATTAAACGAGAAGCTTATGGTGTGCTGGACAATTCTTTTGGTTCTTTTAATACGGTAAGAAATACGGTAAGCGCTGCAACCGGTCTGATCAACAATAAATTTACATTCGATACTCGTTTGTCGCGCATCAGTTCTGATGGTTATATCGATCGGGCATCATCTAACCTGCGATCCTATTATGTTTCTGGTGCTTGGCGAGGAAAAAAATCGGTGCTGAGAGCAACCGCTTTCAGTGGTAAAGAGAGAACCTACCAAGCTTGGTACGGCACACCAGAATCGGTCATTAACGGAGATCAGGAAGCAATTGAGGCCTATGCCGACCGTAACTATATTTTTGGAAGTGATCGTGATAACCTGCTGACTTCAGGCAGAACCTACAACTATTATACATACGAAAATGAAGTGGATAATTATCAACAAGATCATTATCAATTGCATTTTAGTCACCGTTTCGGAGGCCGTCTTAGTTTTTCAAGCGCATTGCACTATACAAGAGGATTGGGTTATTTTGAGCAATTCAAAGCAGGCGAAGATTTCAGTGATTATGGACTAGAACCGCTTAATTTCACAGCAGATACCGTAACAACAACTGATTTGATCCGCAGAAGATGGCTTGACAATCATTTTTACGGTGGTTTGTTCTCACTGGCCTACGAGAAAGGGCCGTTAAACCTGATCTTTGGGGGTGGAGCAAATAATTATATAGGTGGGCATTACGGCGAAATTATTTGGGCTGAATTTGCATCGAATAGTGATATTCGTGATCGTTATTATGAAAATGATGCGAATAAGTTTGAAGCGCACACTTATTTAAAAGGAACTTATAAAATCAAGAAACTCACTCTATTCGGAGATATTCAATACCGCCATATTGATTATTCATTTTTAGGAATTGATCACGTAAGTGGTGTGATTACAGCAGTTGATCAGAATGTGACTTTTGACTTCATCAACCCAAAAGCTGGTTTGATGTACGACTTTAGCACCAGCAACAATGTCTATGCATCCGTTGCAGTTGCTAATCGTGAGCCGGTACGAAGAGATTTCAGAGAAAGCACCCCTGAAAACAGACCTGATGCCGAGAACCTAATTAATGTAGAAGCAGGTTACCGTTTTAAAGGACAAAATTTCATGGCTAATGTCAACGGTTATTACATGCATTATAACAACCAATTGGTGTTAACCGGAAAGATCAATGATGTGGGTGATTATACACGTACCAATGTCGATCAAAGTTACAGAGCTGGGATTGAGCTAGAGGCAGGATACCGTATTCTAAAGAACCTGAGCGTAACTGGAAACTTAACCTTGAGCTCGAATAAAATTGTAGCCTTCAATGAATATGTAGACAACTACGATGTTGGAGGACAGGACACAATTGCGCATACCAACACCGACTTGGCATTTTCACCAAATATCATAGGATCTGCAGGCATCTTGTACGAGCCAGTTAAGAACTTAAATATTAAGTTCATAGGTAAACACGTCGGCGATCAATTCTTAGACAATACCTCGAATGAATCGCGCAAACTGGATGCCTATACCGTATTTAATTTCCAGGTGAATTATACCATTGAAGATGTTCTTTTTAAAGAAATTACAATAGGAGCACGCGTTAACAATGTGTTTAACGAATTGTATGAGAATAATGGATACACATGGGGTTATATTTATGGTGGTGAGCGAACCCAAGAGAATTTTTACTATCCGCAAGCGGGACGCAACTTCTTGGTTCGTTTGACATTGAAGATGTAAGTAAAAGCATTCTATAATTTGAAAACAAAAATGGCGTGAATCATTCATGCCATTTTTTTGTTCCCCTATCAGGAAGACTCAATTCTTTCAATTTAAAAATAAGACTCAAAACACACCATGACCACACGCGTTACCATGTGTCCAATCATGGCGCTTTCCAATCCTTTTTTCCAGTACAACCATCCAAAAATTAGTCCCCCAATTGAATTGCCAATCAGAATATAACTAAGTAATCCGGCAGATGGCGTTTCAACAGCCTGATATGCAACTGGGAAATGACCTAAAGCAAATAAAACAGCCGCGATAGAAATGCCAATGTAAAAGGCCATCGGTTTGGTTCTGTCGCATTAATTATTTTTCGACCATTTTTCGTCAAATTCCTTGAATATTAAGAAAGTTAACTCACATTATTTCAATGGTTTATGATTTTTCGTTTTGTATGAATTAGGCGGTTCTGTCGCATCTGCTAGACAAGAATTTAAAAGTACAATTATTTTTTAATTCTAAGCGGCCAATGACATGAACGATTTAAACATAGTTTTATCTTGACCAATCAACTGATTTTTCTTAATCATTCTGACAATTTCAATTCCTGATAAGGTTCTTCTAGCAGATTCAAATTCTTTAAATCCCAACCCCTGTTGAATTCGCCATTTGATAAAACGGTGATCTTGTTCTACTATATTGTTTAAGTATTTGCATTTCCTGATTCTAATTCTTGATTTTGTTGCTAATTTGCGTTTGTTATAAACCCGAATGGCACTTGAATTTGAACCGCTTTTGTCTATGTTTATCACTCGAGGTTTTCCATTATGCTCAATTGCCTTGATCAAAAAACTTTGGGCTGACATACGTTGTCTTCTTTTGGTTAATAGAAAGTCTACTGTATATCCTTCCTTGTCAACGGCTCGATACAAATAACGCCACTCTCCTTTAACTTTGATATAGGTTTCATCCATTCGCCAACTCATACCTACTCGCTTCTTTCGTTTTCTAAATTCCTTGTCCAGCACGGGAGTGAATTTGAACACCCAACGTTGAATTGTTGCATGATCTACTTTTACACCACGTATTTCCATCAGTTCTTCTACATCTCGATAGCTTAAACTAAAACGTAATTTAAAATAAACAGCTTGTATAATGATCGATTTTGGAAAACAATGGTGCTTGAACATAATGATTGGTTTTGATCAAATCT
>JBMZAY010000026.1:0-29306 GCA_049611865.1 Crocinitomicaceae bacterium
ACAGATGAGCAATACGAAAAAGATATTGCCAAGTATGAAAAAATGGTAACCGATGCTAAAACAAAACTAAAATCGGTTAATGCATTTGATTACTATTCGATCCACTTTTGGACAAACATCAAAACAAAGGATAGGCTATCAGTATATTATGAAATAAAACTAAAATTAGACCCGAACTACAACATTCTGAGCGCCGTGGAAAACAGCTCTATTGGCAAAAAGAGTGAAAAAAGTAAAATCGCATACAAAAAAGGAAGTACTGGTATAAAAGTGCAAGAAAAATAAATCAGAAATCTGAAATATAGGCTCCTTCTTCTGCCATCACATGAAGTTGTGACGGATCTAAGCCCGCTCGCAAAAATTGGACAACTTTCCATTTAACCGCTGGACCAATAATGATTTTCGCGCATAATTTCCTCCAGCCTAAAACGGCCTCTTTTGGGATGAATTCAATATGATGTAGTACGACAAATTCAGCCTTTGGAATGCTGTCTTTTATTTGATTTGTTAACCAAATCTTTTGATGACCAATTGGAATTACACTGCTTGTGCCACTTATCGCAACGAACTGACTTGGTTCTGATTCACCAGTATGATAAAACCAATTTTGCTTAACGGAAAAAGTGAGTGCCGCATCATTTTTTCGAAGATTTTCAGAGGAGTAAAACACGTTCTCTCTACCATAAAAAACATCAACAGCAACATCGTTAGGGATTGTATAAATTACAAAGCCATGGTATTGACTCAGCTTTTGATGCTCAATTATGTTGATAGAAACGATAAACACACTAATAAAGAGTGCCACGAACAAAGAGCTCTTCCGCCGTTTTACTATCGTATTAACACCAAAAATGATGATCAGGTACAATATAAAAACCTCGAACCATTCAATAGAATAACCAATTAGCGAAGAAAAAGGCATTGATTCAATATAACCGACCCCTGTATTCATAATAGTTAAAAAACCATCAAAAACATACACGGTCAATTCCTCTAATATTGGCAACCATTTTGTAGCCAAGTAGAAAACACCAATCAGGATGATAAGAAATGCCATTGGGATGACCAACAAATTAGACAGTAGAAAGTAAGTTGGGAATTGATGAAAATAATACAACGCGATAGGAAATGTCGCCAATTGAGAAGCTAAGGAAACCGAACTTATTTGCCATATTTTATCAAAAACAAGCCATCGAGTATAAAACAAATTATAAATCTTCGGCTGGAGATAAACGATTCCGATTACAGCAGTAAAGCTTAATTGAAAACCAACCCGAAAAATGACAAGAAGCTGCATCAATATCATTATGAAGGCCGAAATGAAAATCGATTGATATATACCGTTCTCTCTTTCAATCTCCCTACCTATCTGGATAAAGGAGAACATAATTGCTGCACGCATCACAGATGATGACATCCCCGTCAACAAAACGTACAACCATATCCCAACCAATACAAGAATAAGAAAGATGCTTTTTCCTCGGGGAAGTCGTTTAACGGGTTTTAGAGAAAATCCGAGTATTAGCATAACAATCCCTACATGCAAACCCGACACGGCTAACACATGCATAGCCCCAACTGCTGCATACTTTTGAATCAATGCTTTATCCAAATCGCCCTTTTCGCCCAACAAAAGAGCTTTGGCGACCATACGATTGGCAGCTGATAGTTCAGCGCCTTCTAGCGCTCGTTCAAAACTAGCTCTAAAATTCAATATTAACTGCCATGCAAACGAGGCTGAATTCCCAATTTTCATCCAATTATTTTGACCGATATATGTTTGACAATTAATCTGATTTAAAGTTAAATATCTTCCGTAATCAAATGCTTTCGGATTACCTCGTGTTCGCATCGGTTGAAACTTGGCATTAACAACAAGCTCATCTCCATATTTCAATTGGCTCGATGCCGAATCTTTTGAAATGTACAAAACAACCTTTCCAACCGATTTCGATTGATTCACCTTTAAAACTTCCGCGACTACTTTAAAGGATTTATTTCGCTCAACTGGCTCCTCCAACAATCTTAATTGTACATCATCTTGATAAACGATTTCATCCTTTAGAAAATACTGTGGATGAACAGACAAATCATTCAAACTGGTGATAAAAGACCCAAAAACAAAAAAGAAGATCATCACAATCGCACCGATAACTCTTTTGGTCTTATTTATCAAGCGCAAAGGCAACATCTCCAGAGCGATTAGTAGAAACATGATCGAAAGAATAGCAATGAACGATCCGTACATTTTTGTATAATAGGAGAAAACCACCCCTATTAGCATAGGGATAAGCAAACGCAATACAACAGGAATAACAATCTTCTTTTTGACCATACTTCAACTTGAAGCGCCAATCAACATTATATTAATGTTTTAAGATTGAAAAGGGAGCAAAGTGCAATCGTTTTGGGCTATTTTTTTCCGAATATAAGTAAAAATAAACGATGGAAAAAACCAAATGATATGAGCATATCTCAAAATCATTTCTTATTTTAGCCATAGATAAATGAAACCCCACGCATATATGAAAACAAAGAATTATTGGCTAGCAACAGCTTTTTTAGGCTCCGCTCTTGTGCTAACCTCCTGTGGTGGAGAAGGAGAGACGAATGAGAACAATAAATTGAATACTGTTGATACAACAGAATCGATTTCAGATGAAGATTTCGAAGCATTATTTGATTCTCCGGAAGTAGATTATCATCTACCATCTCCGTTGCAAGTAGCTAGTATCTTCAAGAAATCTGGGCTTAGTTATAATTCTGGAGCTACAAGTGACCCGGACAAAGCTGAAACCTATACAAGCGATCTCCAGCAAATGTTGAATTTTGGAGTCTATTCTGCTGACATGGCCTATTGTGTTTTGAACGAGCAGTCAAACGAAGCACGAAAATATCTGGAAGAAATCACTTTTTTGGCAGAAAAAATTGGGATGGAAGCTGTTTTTGAAAACAAAGATTTGATGGATCGTTTCGATGCTAATATCGAAAACAAGGATTCAATTGAGATATTGATGGTTGACATCCAAGAACGTACAGAAATATACATGGATGAAAACGATATGCAACACCAACAAGCAGTTCATTTCGCAGGAGCGTGGACGGAAGGAATGCAATTGGGTGTCTATGATTTCAAGAAAAATCCTGAGAAAGAAGGTGTTGGAAGTCAGATTGCTGAACAAATGTCTATTTTATCAAACATCATCAAAGGTTTAAAAGACCCAAAAAACGATGGCATGGATATTGGATGGTTAATTGAAGACTTGGAATCAATACAAACTAAGTTCGATGGATTTGACTCTGTTACGGCTTATTTTGATGATCCAGACGCACTCGAATTAACACTTACGGATGCGGAGTATGATGAGCTCGGACAAATGATCAAAGCGCTTCGTACTAAAATTGTTAACGGTTAATCAATACTGCTATGAAAAGAATACTGACATTATTAGCGTTGTTTGGTATTGCGATTCTATTCGCTCAAACGGCCTCTAACCTGACCGAATTTAAAGAGAATATTGCCGCTCAAAAAGCTGAAGCAAAGACTCAACTAAATCCATATCGTTTCGATGGATCAAAAATTACATATTTCAACTTCAAGACATATAAGCAAGTCAAAGAAGTAGAAATTTATTTGTTCAATAATACAGATTATCGTTTCTCTTTTAATGGTAAGTCTTTACCGAATGATATAACGATTGAAATCTACGACAAAAACAAAACGGAAAGCGATCGTGTTTTATTAAAATCATTCAATGAAATTCAAGGAAAAAACATTTTGATTGAATCTGCTGAATTGAATAAAACTTATCAGGAGAAAAAAGGAACTGACGGACGTTTAAAACGTGTGTTTGTGAATTATGTTATAACAGCAATCCCGGGAGCACAGAACAAACAACCGACCATGAAAGAACGTGGGGCTGTTGTTTTGGTCATGGGTTATAAGAATTAACAATTTGATCACAACAAAAAATCGGAAGCCCGTTAGTCCAAGACTAACGGGTTTTTATATTTTTGCAAAATGACAGCGGATTGAACTGTCAAAAAATGAAGATTAAACAAGATGATAGAAGTTAAATTGCCAGATGGCAGTATTAGAGAATACGAAGCAGGTGTAACATCACTGGACGTTGCAAGAAGCATCAGTGAGGGGCTTGCAAGAAATGTGTTGGCCGCAGAGGTAAATGGAGAAATTATTGATTCGATGCGCCCTTTAAATGAAAGCGTAGAACTCAAATTGCTGACCTGGAATGACGAAGGAGGAAAGAGCACAATGTGGCATTCATCTGCTCATCTAATGGCAGAAGCTATTGAGGCACTTTACCCTGGCGTAAAGTTGGCAATTGGACCTCCAATTGAAAATGGATTCTATTATGACATCGATTTAGGCGAGCATCACATCACTGATGCTGATCTGCCAAAAATAGAGCAGAAAATGAAGGAATTGGCCAAACAAAAAAACGAATATGTTCGCCAAGAGATTTCAAAAGCAGATGCAATCGCCTATTTCAAAGAAAAAGGAGATGAATATAAATTAGAGTTGATCGATGGCTTATCGGATGGGGATATCACGTTTTACACGCAAGGTGGCTTTACGGATCTTTGCCGCGGACCACATATCCCACATACAGGATACATAAAAGCCATTAAATTGATGTCCATTGCTGGTGCCTATTGGCGCGGTGATGAGAACCGTCAACAGCTGACAAGAATTTACGGAATCACGTTCCCCAAATCAAAAGAACTTACGGAATACCTTGAAATGCTCGAAGAAGCAAAGAAAAGAGATCACCGTAAATTAGGAAAAGAATTGGAGCTTTTTACGTTCTCACAAAAAGTAGGACAAGGTCTTCCATTATGGCTACCAAAAGGAGCTGCATTAAGAGAACGATTAGAGAACTTCTTAAAAAAAGCGCAGAAAAAAGCTGGATATGACCCTGTAATTTCTCCTCATCTAGGTCATAAGGAATTGTATGTCACATCTGGTCACTACGCCAAGTATGGTGAAGATAGTTTCCGACCGATCACTACACCGCATGAAGGAGAAGAGTTTTTGTTGAAGCCAATGAACTGCCCACATCACTGTGAGATTTATAAATCATCTCCAAAATCATACAAAGATCTTCCTGTTCGTTACGCTGAATTTGGAACTGTATATCGTTATGAACAAAGTGGTGAGCTACACGGATTAACGCGTGTTCGTGGATTTACTCAAGATGATGCGCATCTATTCTGTACACCTGAACAGGTAAAGGAAGAATTTAAAAATGTAATCGATCTTGTCCTGTACATTTTCAAAACATTGAAATTTGAAAACTTCCGTGCACAAATTTCATTGCGTGATCCAGAAGATCCAGATAAATATATTGGGTCTGAGGATAATTGGGAAAAAGCAGAGCGAGCAATTATTGAAGCAACCGAAGAAAAGGGCCTCGAAACTGTAATTGAATACGGAGAGGCGGCATTTTATGGTCCCAAGCTAGACTTTATGGTGCGTGATGCATTAAATCGTGAATGGCAATTGGGAACAATCCAAGTGGATTACAACCTACCAGAACGATTTGAGCTAGAATATGTAAGTGCCGATAATGAAAAACACCGCCCAGTAATGATTCACCGTGCTCCTTTTGGTTCGATTGAACGATTTGTTGCAGTGCTTATTGAGCATTGTGGTGGTAAATTTCCGTTGTGGTTAACGACAGAGCAAGTCGCTATTTTACCGATAAGTGTAAAACATAATGATTACGCGAAAAAAGTTTTGAATATCCTAAATAATTCCGATATTCGCGGATTCGTTGATGACCGCAACGAAAAAGTTGGTAAAAAAATTAGGGATAATGAATTAAACAAAATCCCATTTATGCTGATCGTTGGTGAGCAGGAAGAGCAAGAGGAAATAGTTGCGATTAGAAAACAAGGAGAGGGTGATACGGGTAAAATGAAAATCACTGAATTCGTTTCGTTCATCAACGAAGAAATTGAAAAAGAATTAAATTAAGTTTAACTAACGATAGGAGGACAGAGCTATAGCAATTAAAAGAAGAAATAACAGGAGAAATTATAGAAGGCGAGAAGAGCCTTATAAAATTAACGAAAAGATTACAGCACGCGAGGTACGTCTAGTTACCGATGATGGTGCTGAAATATTATCTGTTCGCGATGCGTTGGCGAGAGCCAATGAGGCTGAATTGGATTTAGTTGAGATTTCACCGAATGCAAAACCGCCCGTTTGTAAAATAATTGACTATAAGAAATTCTTATTTGAGCAAAAGAAAAGACAAAGAGAGCTTAAAGCCAAACAAACGAAAGTGGTCGTAAAAGAGATCCGCATGGGACCTAATACGGAAGAGCATGATTTTCAGTTCAAGCTCAAACACGCTAAGTCGTTTTTGGAAGATGGCGCCAAAGTCAAAGCATACGTTTTCTTCAAAGGAAGAACAATTGTATTTAAAGACCGTGGCGAAATTCTTTTATTGAAATTTGCTCAAGAATTGGAAGAATATGGTTCCGTTGAACAACTTCCAAAATTAGAAGGGAAGAAAATGATCATGATGATCAACCCTAAGAAAAAATAAGTACACGAATAGGCATTTAGCCGCAAGGTTAAATGATTAAAAAATAAGAAGAATGCCTAAAATGAAAACAAAAGCTAGTGCTAAGAAACGTTTCAAGACGACTGGTACTGGTAAAATCAAAAGAAAGCATGCGTTTAAAAGTCACATCTTAACTAAGAAGTCGAAAAAACGTAAAGCTAAATTAACTAAATCAGGTTTGGTTCATAGTTCTGATGAAGCAAGCATTAAAAAACAATTGTGCATCTAATTCGTCCTATGACGAATATAGTTGCATAGGTTAAATTTATTCACCCGGTGTTGAGTTTACAAAGCCTTTGAAAAAAGCACTTTGCACCAAAAAAATTTAAAATTATGCCTAGATCGGTAAACGCAGTGGCTTCAAGAGCCCGAAGAAAAAAAACAATGAAACTTGCCAAAGGTTACTTTGGTAGAAGAAAAAACGTTTGGACAGTTGCTAAAAACGCTGTCGAAAAAGGTTTAGTGTACGCCTACGCAGGTCGTAAACAAAAGAAAAGAAATTTTAGAGCACTTTGGATTCAGCGTATCAATGCTGGTGCAAGAGAACATGGAATGAGCTATTCTCAATTTATGGGGAAAGTAAATGCTAAAGGATTAGAACTAAACCGTAAGGTTTTAGCTGATTTAGCAATGAATCATCC
This sequence comes from Crocinitomicaceae bacterium, assembly GCA_049611865.1. GTDB lineage: Bacteria > Bacteroidota > Bacteroidia > Flavobacteriales_D > Crocinitomicaceae > Crocinitomix. The sequence goes on from JBMZAY010000026.1 coordinate 7,235, forward strand.
AGAAGCTTTTAAAGCAGTAGTAGACGCTGTAAAATAGATTTTAACAATACTTATTCGTGTAATTAAACCCTGCTACTGATCAGTAGCGGGGTTTCTTTTTATTAATAGACCTAACTTTTTCAAATAAAAACACTCACATGAACCCAAACGCACTCAAACATTTAAAAAGGGCCAAAGCGGCCATGGAAGAGCAAAAAAAAATTGAAGCAGAAAAATCTGCTGCTTATTATAAACGCATGACAACCGGAACGCCTTGGTTGATTTTTGGCATCGGTGCCATATTCTGCGTTATCATCTCCGTTCTAACCACCTATGACACATTGGCAACGTCTGAAATCGTTCACTTGTCGCCCGAAGATTATGACTTTGATCGTGATGCCTATTCAAAGGCTGGTACAATAATCTGGGTGGATGATGAGATTTATACAGCTGATTATATGTCATTCATCAGTGTCGATTATGAAAGTTTTCGAATTGCGAAATCTGCATTGTTCAACCACTCTAAATATCTAGTTTTTCTCGGCCATTCTGAAAGTGATCCCAAAGATTTTTATTGCTACCAAAGAATATCCATTTATGAGTGGTTTCCATGGCTGCAAATTGGGTTACTTATTCCGCTTTTTGTATTTTTATTCAAAAGACAACAACCTTGGTTTACGTTTCTGCGGATGACATCACTATTAGTAATTATTCCAGCAGCAACAGTTATTCTGCTATTCCTGGTTGCTACATAAACTATGAAAAGTCGGCGCACATATTTTAAAATTCTCGGAATTGAGCCGACGAATGACCAACAAAAAATAAAAAGGGCTTATCGAAAGAAAGCCATGTCCTTTCATCCGGACCGAAATCAATCACCCGACGCAGAAGCTCGTTTTATTGAAATAAACGAAGCCTATGAGGTGCTGACTGGGCAACAAACACTTCCAAGTGAATCTCCGGTTGTAAAAACAGCAGAAGAAGTAAGACAAGAAAAAGTTCGGCGTGCTCGCGAACGTTTTCAGGACATTAAGAGCAGAGAAAAGCAAAAAGAAGCGGAATATTTTGAAAGCATCACCTCTGGAAGGAAATGGCAAATATTTAAAATGGGCGCATTATACTGTTTTATTCTCAACCTGATGCTTTTAACAGATTATGTCGCTGACCGAACATCTACCATGGTGATGAATCCAGAAGCTTTGAATGTTATTCAACGCAAAATCATTGTTGACAATGAAACTTTTTTTGTTGATGATGACACCTATTGGCGATACGAATTTGTGCCAATAAAAGTCAACAAAAGTTTCTTTTTTAAGGACACAAAGTCAATTACTCTTTTAACGCAGCCTCCAAAAAAATACAACCCTGAAAAACCGACAACAATTAAACGTGAATTCTACCTTTATGACAAGTTTCAGCAGGCCACATTTTATGCCTATGGATCGGTCTATTACTTTTTCCCCCTACCCCATCTATTTCTCTTTGTTCCGTTGATCTTGACATTCTTTAAACGTCCGAATTTCCGTTTTTCGCTCTGGCGGATCGTTAGTATATGGGCAATTATTCCCTATGCACTAATCCTCATCATTTGGGAAGGAAGAATTCTCTATTTATTCGGTATATTATAGTCAGGTTTTCCGAAAGAAAACCGTAAATTTAAAGCACACATCACATATAATTTACAATGAAAAAAATCATATACTCCCTCGTCTTAAGTCTTGGTTTCATATCAATGAATGGAACAGCGCTTGCTAATGATTTCCCCGCATACGAACTGTACACCGGTAACGGTAAAAAAGTATCCTATGAGAAAATGATAAAGAGTTTATCGGAAAAGAAATACATTTTTTTCGGTGAATATCATAATAATCCAATCTGCCATTGGTTGCAGTTTGAAGTAACGAAAGCTTTGCATGCAAAACACCGCAAAAAACTCGTATTGGGTGCAGAAATGTTTGAAGCCGATAATCAGTTCATCATCGATGAATATCTGAACGGATTAATCTCCAACAAAAACTTCCAAGACGAAGTGAGATTATGGCCAAATTACAATACCGATTATAAACCTTTGATGGAGTTTGCTAAAGAGAATAACCTAAAATTCATCGCAACAAATGTTCCGCGTCGATACGCAAGTATGGTATATAAAAGAAGCCTGGCCTCACTAGATAGTCTATCTGATCTCGGTAAATCTTATTTAATGCCTCTAAATGATTTTGTGTTTGATTCGACCGTTACTTGTTACAAAGAAATGATTGCCTCAATGGGTGGTCATGGAAGTGTTGCCATTGCACAAGCACAAGCGGTAAAGGATGCAACAATGGCATGGTTCATTCAAAAAAATATGGACAAAAAATCGGTATTTCTGCACTACAATGGTGCTTACCATTCTAACAATCACGAAGGTATTCTGCACTATTTGAAAAAATATGCTGATGCAGAAGAAATGATAACCATTTCAACGGTTGAACAAAAAGATATCGATCAATTGGAAAAAGGAAATGAAGGCCTTGGTGACTTCATTATTTGCGTGAATGAAAACATGACCAAAACACATTAATAAATGGGTTCAGAAATTAAGGATCCGGGAATTGGTACCCAATTTAAGCAAAACACCAAACGTATAATTAATCCTGATGGCACCTACAACATTATAAAAAAAGGTTCTCGAAAAGGATTTCGAGACTTTTTTAAGTATATGCTGGATATCAGCTGGTGGCGTTTTTTTGCAATTTTGTTTTTTAGTTATATCGGCCTTAATCTCGTTTTTACTGGATTGTATTTAATTGCTGGCAAAGATGGTATTCAAGGTATCAGCAATGATGGTGCTCATCCAATTCTACAGACCTTTTATTTCTCTGTACAAACTTTTACAACTGTTGGTTACGGAAGTTTATCTCCTGTTGGCGTATTTGCGCAGTCGATTGCTACTGTAGAAGCTTTTGTAGGTTTTTTGTCATTTTCTTTGGCAACTGGTTTGGCTTATGGGCGGTTCTCTAAACCGAACTCAAAGATTATTTTTAGCAAATACGTCCTTTATTCCAAGTATCAAGATGGTTATAGCATCAAAGTCAAACTTGCTAATGAACGAGATAACGTTTTATTAGAAGTTACTGCAAAAATGATCCTCACGCTGGATAAACTCATGCCCAATGGTGAGGTAACGAAATCCTACTATAATCTCCCCTTGGAAATTGACAAAGTTGAGTTATTACCATTCACTTGGACATTAGTCCATAAAATCGATGAAGACAGTCCTTTCTTCGGCAAGAAACAGGAGGAACTCCGTGTCATGAATCCTGAGTTCTTGGTAATCATTAAAGGTTTTGACGAGACGTTTAGCCAGCATGTCCATACCAAACAATCATTTGTTTGCGATGACATGCGCTGGAATAAGCGCTTTTTGAAGATATTTGGCCCTAATGAAGAGGGTATAATCGAATTTGACATCAATAACATTAATGATATCGCAGATGATGAAGTTTAATGTAGATCTGGAGATTCCTGTTATGGAATCCTTTTATACTATTCAGGGTGAGGGATATCATTCAGGCAGAGCAGCCTATTTTATTCGCACGGCTGGTTGCGATGTTGGATGCGTTTGGTGCGATGTCAAAGAAAGTTGGGATGCTGTTCCCTCGCAAATAAAACCTATTTCTGAAATCATTGAAGAAGTATCGACTAGTAAAACAGACTTTGTAGTCATTACAGGTGGCGAGCCGACTATGTATGATTTAGGACCATTAACGAAAGCGTTAAAGACAATTGGAATGGAAATTGCGATAGAAACGTCAGGAGCTTATCCAATAAGTGGTGAATTTGACTGGATATGTCTTTCTCCAAAGAAATTTAAAATGCCTTTGGAAGAAAATTATGAATTGGCAGATGAGCTGAAAATGATCATATACAATCAACACGATTTTAAATGGTCAGCTGAACTAGCGAAGAAAGTAAATCCAAGCTGTAAACTTTTTTTACAACCTGAATGGGAGAAAGAAGAACAGATGTTACCTTTCATTATTGATTACGTTAAACAAAATATTGACTGGAAAATTTCACTACAAACACATAAATACCTCAACATTCCATAAAGAAGCTATGATCAAATACATTACCATACTCATCACCTGTTTTTTTGTGTTGCCCGCTGCAGCGCAAGGATATGAATGGGATACAAAAAGTAAAAAGGCCATCAAGTTTGTTGAACAAGGCATGGCAATGGCGCGTGAATTGGACATGGCAACTGGTTTGCCAAATTATAAAGGAGCACTGCCTTATTTTGATAAAGCCATAGCCAAAGATCCGCAGTTTACAGATGCCTATCTAATGAAAGCAGATTATGCGGCACGAATCGGAATGAACGAATTAGCTATCGCATCATATAAAAAAGCACTTGAAATAAAACCTGTCATCTCATCTTCTGGATTCGAATATTATGATTTGGCTGTTTTAGAATGGTCAGAAGGACTTTATGCAGATGCACTTGCTCACGGTAAGAAATATTTGACTTTTAAGAATTCTAATCCCGATTATGTCAAAGACATAGAATGGCTTATTGTCAATTGTGAGTTTGCTATTGAAGCAATTAAAAACCCTGTACCCTTTAACCCAAAAAATATCGGTGTCGGTGTCAACACAGAAGATCCTGAGTATTTCCCAACCCTAACGGTAGATCAAAATCAATTGCTATACACAAGAAGGGTAACGAGCATGAATGGTTATAAGCAAGAAGATTTTTATGTGAGCACGGACAATAATGGCTATTGGGATACAGGTGTACCTATGCCTCCAAATATCAATACAGCAAATAATGAAGGAGCGCCAACATTTGCTCCGGACGGAAGGACATTAATCTTTGTGGGATGTACCGATCCGCGCTATGGATATGGCCCGGGAAGAAGAGGTTACGGTAGCTGTGATTTATTTATAACTGAAAAGATTGGTGACAAATGGTTAGACCCAATTAATTTGCCGGGTGCTGTAAATACTAAGAATTGGGAAACGCAACCTTCGCTTTCAAGTGATGGTATGACATTGTATTTTATTCGCGGAAATGTGCAAAGTGCTGGTGGACGCAACAAGCGGAACGGTGATATCTATGTTTCCAGAAAACAGACAGATGGTTTTTGGGGTAAAGCTGAGAAATTACCCGATAATATAAACACTACCGCATCAGAGGCTTCAGTTCTCATTCACCCCGATAGCAAGACTTTGTATTTTGCATCAAACGGACACGTGGGTATGGGTGGCTATGATTTGTACATGACAACTTTGCAAGCTGACGGTTCTTGGTCTGATCCGAAAAACTTAGGATACCCTATTAATACTGCCGGAGACGAGCATTCACTGCTGGTTTATTCTGACGGAGAAATAGCAATTTTCGGTTCTGATCGTGAAGGAGGACTTGGTTCATTGGATCTTTATGCATTTGACATGCCCGAGAGCATCCGTCCTACCAAAACCATTTACATGACCGGAACGGTCTTTGACATTGAAACCAACAAAAAATTGGAAGCCGAATTTTCATTGAAAGATTTAGAGACAGGAAAAGAAGTTGTTCGTTCATATTCGGATCGTCAGAACGGATCATTTTTGGTTTCTTTACCTGTGAATAAGGAATATGCCCTATTTGTTAAAAAACCGGGTTATCAGCCCTATTCAGTCCATTTTAATCTTACGGTTCCTGAAAATTCAAACGAGCCTTATCATCGTGATGTGCCTCTGGTTCCAATCAACTCGAACAAACCTGTGGAACTGGCCAATGTTTTCTTTGACTTGGGTTCTGCACGTCTAAGAAAGACATCATATACTGAATTAAATGAATTGATAGCATGGCTGAATGCGAATCCGGACGTAAAAATTGAATTACAAGGACATACCGATGCACAAGGGGATGATGACGACAATATGGTATTATCCGATAATCGTGCGAAGGCTGTAATGAAGTATCTTGTGGATAACGGCATAAGCGCAGATCGTTTAACCGCTAAAGGTTACGGAGAAACCAAACCGAATACCACATTCTTTAAAGGAGCTGAAGTCACTTTAACCGAAGAGTACATTAATTCACTTGACCCTGCTGACCAAAAAGCGGCGCATCAACTCAACCGTAGAACGATGTATCAGGTTGTGCGTTGAGAACGATTGCGCTAGTTGAACATCGCTCAAACAAAGGAAACATTTGTGCTTTATCTCGCTGAATCGAATTATCTTTAACCATACGGACAAGATTTTTTGACAATCTCAAACTAGCTCATGCAAAGTGTTTACCAGTTTCTTAGACTGATTCGATTTACCAATTTATTGGTAATCGTACTGACAATGAGTATTTTCTTTGCTTTAATCTCTAATTTTCAGATTGCACAACATTACTCCAATCTAAATGGAAATGGGGAATTGATGAACCATGCGTCAACATGGTTCATCAAACTGGGATTTGGCAATCTTGATTTTTTGCTGCTCATGCTCTCTGTCGTACTCATTGCTGCTTCTGGAAATATCATCAATGATTATTTTGATGTAAAAGCTGATCGAATTAACAAACCGAATCGCTTAATCATTGGAAAATACATCAATCGGAGGTGGACGATTATTTTAAACTGGACATTTAACAGTATTGGTTTTCTCATTGGCTTCTACTTATCTTGGAAATTAGATAATTGGTGGATTTTATTGATCACGTTCCTTTCCATCAACCTCCTCTACTTTTATTCTGCCGTCTTTAAACGAAAGTTTCTAACTGGTAATATCATCGTTGCTTTGCTCACCGCGATCGTGCCATTTTACGTGTTTATTTTTGCGGCTTTTTCTGACTTCACCAATAATAATCCATTCGACAAGATAGATAACATCTTTATTTGGGAAACCTCAATTGTTATTAGCACCTATTGTCTCTTTGCTTTTCTGGTTAATCTGATTCGGGAAATTGTAAAGGATATGTCTGATGTAAAAGGTGATTTGCGACTTGGGAGCAAAACCATCCCAATTCGATTTGGATATCGTCGAACAAAATCTTTTTTGACTTTACTCTATCTCTTGGCTTTGGCGCCTATACTATTATTTATTATCAATGGTTCAAGTGCAGGCATGTTATCCCCGCAAACGGTTTTGGGGGGTAAAATCTTCAGCATCCTGCTCGTTGCTGTTATCATAGCCATGCTTATTTCATTCATTTTCATGATCCGAAAAAACCAAAGACGAAGTTATATGCATGCGTCGAATGCATTAAAACTCGCTTTACTTTTTGGTGTTATTTCAGCCTTATTTTATGCTTGAACACTTGCTAAACAAAACTGTTATCCTTGCCTCAAAATCTCCGAGAAGACAAGAACTACTGAAGGGACTTGATATCGATTTTGAAATTAAAACTAAAGAAGTAGATGAGTCATATCCAGATAGGTTGTCTCCTTTTCAAGTTCCGGTTTATCTAGCCGAAAAAAAGGCGGATGCATTCATGGACGGACTTACAAAAGACAGCATTCTGATTACATCGGACACGATAGTTGTGCTTAATGGCGAGATCTTAGAAAAACCAAAAACCCTCGAACAAGGTAAAGAAATGATTCGCCTTTTATCAGGTAATGAGCATACGGTGGTAACCGGAGTCTGTGTTCGATCGCAGGAAAAAAGTATCTCCTTCTCGGATGAAACAAAGGTACTTTTCACAACATTCAGTGAAGATGAAATTGATTATTATATAAATAAATACAAGCCCTTTGACAAAGCAGGATCTTATGGTGTCCAAGAATGGATAGGCTATGTTGGTATAGAAAAATTAGAAGGCTCCTATTACAATGTTATGGGATTGCCAGTACACAAATTATATGCTGTTCTTAAAGACTTTTAATTATCCTTATGGCTGGGTGAAACTTTCCGCAAAATGCTGTAATTTTGTACAAACAATATTTCCATGAAGTATAATTTGAGTGAAATTACGGCATTGATTAAAGATCGCCGAACAATATATCCAGAACAATTTTCAGAACGAAAAATCCATCGTGAACAAGTAGAAGTCTTATTAAACAACGCTATTTGGGCTCCAAATCATGGATCCACACAACCGTGGACATTCAAAGTCTTTTTAGGTGATGGCTTAAAGCATTTATCGGAGTTTTTATCCAGTCATTACAAAGCTATAACTCCCGCTGAAGAATTTGGCGAATTGAAATACAATAAACTCAAAAACCGACCACTCATCTCTGGAGCAGTCATTGCAGTATCCTTAAAACGTGATCCCAAAAGCAGAATCCGAGAGATAGAGGAAATTGAAGCCGTTGCCTGCGCTATTCAAAACATGTATCTCACTTGTGCAGCATGGGGATTAGGTGGCTTCTGGTCAACACCTGGTGTCATGTACACGCCAGAAATGAACGAATTTTTAGGAAATGAAGGAGAAGATAAATGCCTCGGACTATTTTATGTCGGTTATCCTAAAGCTGATTTTGAATGGCCAAAAGGACATCGTAAACCAATCGAATATTTTACAGAATGGGTAGAAGAATAGGCAGATTAGGACTGGTCAATTATCGCATCCATCCGACGGACAAATCATATCATGTATTCAACTTCTACGATCCGGCGCATACGGCTATTTTTGAAGAAGAATTGAATAAAGAAAATGTATCCTTTGAAAAAACAGACGATGAGATCAAAGGGGAAACGGTATATCTTTATGCCGTCCATGATCGTGACTACGAAAAAGCAACCCGCGCCAATTACATGGTGTCAGCAAAGACAAGAAATAAGATAATACCAAACGTTATTTTGCGTTATCTTCTTATCCTGTTCTTTTTCGGTATCATTGCCTTTGCATTGATGGGATACCTGAATAGTAAATAGTAATTAGATTATTATAAAAATAGAGAAGATCGTTCGAATTGATAATTGCTATCGTTGAGTATTCAATTATCTTGCACTCAAAATGAAATTATTTAAAAACATAGTACTGCTCCAACTCCTGTTATTTGCGGCCTTTGCATATGGCCAAAAGAATGTAACAACTTTTGGAATTCAATATAAACCCATTATTCCAAACAGAATTATCGGAACATTTGAGCAAGATTTTAGTGTAGATCAATTTGAGGCCGGAATCAAGCAACGTATCGGCAATACATTTGGCATGGTTATTCGCAGAGGTATTACGGATATGATCTCCTTCGAAACGGGTTTGGTTTTTACGCAGCGGAATTATGGACTAAACTTCGCTTTACCAGATTCAGGGCTCAGCGACAATGGTAAAGTAAGAATGATTGCTTATGAAATACCCATCCAGGGAATGGTATATATTCGATTGGGTGATCAACTTTACATGAACACTTCGGCTGGTGCCAGTTTTAATTACTTCCCTTCAGATGTTAGGATTGAATTTTCACAAGGATTTCAAGAATACTTTCTGCACGAGGGCGCGCGCCTAAATCGAGTGCAAGGCGCTATGCTTGCCAATATAGGATTTGAATATAGAACAAAAGATCAGGGGTATTTTTACTTAGGAGGTTCCTTTAATTTACCCTTTGCTCCTATCTATACTTTTGCGCTTTCATACGAGAATCCACCTGATAAAATCTTGTCTATCGACAATATTCGAGGGAGTTATTTGACATTGGATTTACGGTATTATTTCAACGAAAAGCCTGTTCGCCAATAGTCAAGGGCTGCAAAATGAATCTTTTTGAAGTCCAAGAGTAGAATTAAACAGTTTTAAAAACAACGAATTAACATCTATTTTTTTCGTATTATTGAAAGATAACAATCTCAAAAAAACATGAAAAAAATTTACTTAACCCTTGGAGCCTTGCTTTCGATTTCTGCCCTAATGGCGCAGAACTTTGAATTGCAACCTTCATCAATCGAAAACATCAATGTCTCTCACTCACTAAATCTCGAGGATTTTGCTGGCACAGCATCAACCGATATTGGTGGCCAAGATCATTTATTGTTCGAGTCAGCTTATGACGTTGTAAGCATGGAAGCTGGTGCACCTGCTGTACCATTTTTTACAGAATCTGTTATTATCCCTGAAAGAGGAGCGGTTTCATTAGAAATCACTTATTCAGATTATGCAGAGTTGGAAGATGTTTACATTGCACCCTCGAAAGGAAGTTTGAAGCGTAACGTTAATCCTTCACATATCGAATTCACATTCGGCGAAGCTTACACCACGAACGCATTTTATCCGGGTGAGCTTGCAAGCATAACAGAACCTTTTGTCCTAAGAAACACAAGAGGTGCTACAATCAAAATTAGCCCTTATCAATATAACCCAGTGACACGTGTACTTCGCATCTACCACAACGTAAAAGTTGCTGTAAAGACAAACGAGGCAATGCCAGGTTATAATGAAATCACAGCGCGTCCTGAGAATTCAGGAGCTTTTCAGACGGTATACCAAAACTTCTATTTAAACACGGATATGGCGCTAGGCAGATATACACCGCGTGAAGAAGAAGGAGATATGTTGGTGATTGCTCCAAATAGCTACATGGATGAAATGCAGCCATTAGTCGATTGGAAAAATCAGTCAGGAATAAAAACAACATTGGTGAACAAAATCGATGTGGGAACATCTGACACTGAAATAAAAGGTTATATCGAAGATTTTTACGATGCGAATCCTGATCTCGTCTTTGTATTGTTAGTAGGAGACCATTTACAAATCCCTTGTCACACCTACGGAACAACAGGATGGGAAGAATTATGGAGTGATTCCTATTATGGTCAAATGACTGGTGATTATTACCCTGAATTATTCGTGGGTCGTTTTTCTGGAACGACTTCTGAAGTTGAAACCATGGTAGAAAGAACGTTGGAATACGAAAAAGACCCTTCAGATGGTAACTGGATGAACATCGGTGTTGGATTGGCTTCGAATGAAGGAGCTGGATATGGAGATGATGGCGAAGCGGACTGGCAACATGCACGTAATAACCGCGCGAAATTATTAGATTATGGTTATGCTGAAGTTCACGAATTCTACGACGGAAGTCAAGGAGGTGCAGATGCCCCAGGAAATCCTGATCCAACCGATATTTTACCAGTAGTCAATAGCGGGTGCGGATTATTCAACTATACCGGACATGGTGCTGAGGATGTATGTGTGACTGGAAACTTCTCTTCTGGGGATATTAACGGAGCCACAAATAACGGAAAGTATCCATTTGTTGTTTCTGTTGCTTGTAATAACGGAACGTTCACTTCTGGAACTTGTATTTCTGAAGTATGGCAACGTGCCACTAATGCCGGTTCTCCAACAGGTGCAATTGCTGCTTGTGGATCGACAATCTTGATGGCATGGGCTGAGCCAATGGAAACTCAGGACGAAATGACAAACATTATCGCAGAGATGTACGACGACAACCGCAAAGCAACGCTAGGTGGACTATTCTACAATGCGCAAATGAGCATGTTCGAAGATTACGGTGGTTCCTCTACCGCAAGAGAAGTAATGCAAACTTGGGTTATGTTCGGAGATCCTTCAACGCTTTTCCGCAATATGGAAACTGAGGATATGGTTGTTGACCATGTTGACGAGGTGTTGATGGGTATTACAAGTGTCGATGTAGAATGTGACGAAGAAGGAGCTTTGGTGGCTATTTCTCAAAACAATATCCTTTTGGGAAGTGCAAAAGTTGAAGGCGGTGTAGCTACAATCACTTTTGATCCGATTGAAACAAATGATCCTTTAATGGTAACAGCAACGAAGCAAAACTTCAGACCATACCAAGGTACAATTGCTGTATTGAACGGATATGTTGGAATCAATGAAATAGGTGCTTCTAATACTATTGTATATCCTAATCCAGCTACTGATCAGGTGCAGATACAATGGACTGGGGATGCCCCAGAGCAATTGACGTTAACTGATTTATCAGGACAAATTGTTTACCAATTGAACCCGATTAATAATGCAACGGTTCTTGTAGACGTTCAGGATCTTGCTCCAGGTGTGTACATCTTGACAAGCAATTTTAGTACAGCACAAGAAGTAACGAAATTGATCGTTCGTTAATTTCTAACGAATCACACTTATTTTTTTGACGACCATACCTAAAAGTGTGGTCGTCTTTTTTATTTTTACGGTATAATTATTGATTTATTCAGCTAAACAAAATGAAATATTACACATTACTCATCATATTCGGCTTGTTAATCGCATCGTGCGGAAACGGAAAAGAGATTGTTGAAGACGAGACTTCAGATCTAAAGAAAAAAGAAGAAACAGTAAAAGAAGAAGTAGAAGAAACCGAAGCTCCTTCGACAGGCTCAGGAGACCATGTTGATGAAAACCACCGTATTATTGGTGTAGTACACGTGAATGATGGAGAATGCCCACTTTGGATAGAGGCTCGTGAAAAAGATGGTCCAATTAAAATATTTCCGGTAGGTTTAGCTGAAAAATTTCAGAAAGAAGGCATGAAGATCAAATTCGCCTATACAAGAAGCATGGCGCAACAGCCTGAGGGATGCGATGTGGATCTTGCCGCTGTTTTAAGCGATGTTACCTTGATGCGATAATTATATTCAGTTGTAAAATTGATTTCTGTCATTCTTGGGTATTGGGTTTCTGGTTAATTTTGTAGTAGAAAACCAATATTATGAAACATACTGTATTAGCATTTTTATGCCTTATAAGCGTGTCCTCTTTTTCTCAGTCTGCAAAAGAACTTTGGAAACCCATTTTAAATCATTCAGAACTGGCTACATACTTCTCCGGGATGTGGGAAAAATTGGGCATTTCAATTGATACTTATAACGAAAAAATTACGGTTGTAAACAAAGGTGATCACTTCGAGTTAAAAGATGGTGCTGATCCTAATAACGTAGATTATTTGCTTGAACTTGAAGCGAATAATATCCAGGATATGGCGGAGTTTGGTGCGGATGGTAAAATCGATACCTACGAATCGTACCGAATCATGGGGACACTTTTTACACCATTTGTTCGGGCAACTTTGAGTCATCCTATGATGAATAAAGCGTTTCAAATGAAAATGCCAGACGAATTGCGCATCCATGCTTTTCAAATGGGCAATCGATATTATAACCCAATGGGGATAACATACTTATTGCTTTGTTGCTGCATAGTTCCCGAAATTATCCCCACACTAAAAAAAGATTTTAAACGAGGACGAATCGCAAAACGATTAAAGGGGATTGATTTGGGGCACTACTTGGGTTATCCATTGGTGGACTTACAGCGACATTTTCGAGTGGCTTGAGTTCATCACGACATCACTCCCCCACCCTCGGTCGTTCAGGCGGATGCAAGGCATACTGAATCTTATCAAAAACATCTTTGATGGTTTGATACTTCGCGTTTGGAGATGGAGCCAATGCTGGCGCTGAAAAAATAAATCCATCTTGGTCGATCAGGAAATAAGCTGGAAGAGAGGTTACTTTATATGCCTCAGTTAATTTGTGTCCTTCTCCGATATGAACGATGTCCCAATTGTATTCGGGATGGTCTGCCATGAATTGATTAAAAGTTGCTGTGTCTTCGTCGGTACAAACGGACAAGAATGTGATATCTTCCATGTACGTTGGACGGATCTCACTAATGATTTCCATGTCCCGTATTGCTTGCTCATTCCAAGTAGTGAAAAAGTTGAAGTACACAAATTTCCCTTTGTAGGTTGACCATTTTAGCGGATTTTCCGTGTCTGCATTCAAATTAATCTGTGGTGCTGGATATCCCGATTCCAAATTGGTCAAATAGTCCTTGACATTTTTTGCCACATTGGCGTTTACCAGTGACTGACTATTGGTTGAAACCGAATCGAGTATCTTCAGAATATTGGTTTGCAAATCAATTTCGCGATAATAAGCTTTTCCTAATTTATCAATCATCACCAATTCGCGGACATCCGGTTTGGCCAATAAAATATCATTGCGCAAGGCTTTCATCAAAAGCGTTGGACTGCTTTTATTGATTGCTTTTAAAATAGCTTCTTCGGTTACAGGAAGGTATTCTCTGAACTCTTTATCATAAAAGGCTAAAAGAAATTTCATGTACCGATCATTCTCATAATAAACCGGAAATGGTTCGATGTATTCCAAGTATGTTTGTAAGCGTTGTTCACTTTGACGATTTCCACCAAATGTTTGCTCCAATTCAGCCAAATCATAACGGACATAAGTAATAAAATATGGATCTTCAATATTCTTGTAAGCATCCGCAGCGTATAATTTAAAAGTATCCAAATGGACCAAGAAGTTGCCATGCGCAATATCTCTTTCATGGTAGGCAATATAGGTATCCAACCACTGGTGATACTGTATGACCAAATAGTTAATATCAAGGGTATCTAAATCTGAAAAATAAAGATTCGTCTGCGCATTCTGATAAGTTTTTGGACCTGTAGCTTCAGGAAAATAGACGGTATAATCTGTGTTTGGAGCAATGTACATGCTTGCCTCCGTTTGATCAATTTCAATAACGCCTTCGATCGTCGATCGGGTATTGATCTGAATGGTAAAAGAACTGTCACTTGGACGAACCATAGCCGTTGCTAAATTGATTTTCGTTCGAGTAACATAGTCTTGGTAGGCGTTTAACTTTACCATCTTTCCAATAAAAGCTGGAGCATATCCCTCAATGACAACATTCGCTGAATCGGATTGTGCAAACCCTGTCCACGTTGTTAGAAAAATGGTGATATATCCCAGTAGTTTTTTCATCTATGCATTTATAATCAAGTGCTCCTCGTTTGTTACAAATCGGCTGATGTCTCCGTTGTTCTTTTTAATCTCCCGAACAATGGAAGAGCTGATACCTGTAAGCGCTTTGTCTGTCATTAAAAAGATGGTTTCAATCTCACTTCCGTGCGCACCAGCCAAATCTTCGTTCATATAAGCAATGGCTTTCTCGAACTCAAAATCAGTCGTATTTCTTAAACCACGTATCAAATACCCTGCCTTATTTGCTGTACAAAAGTCTACTGTTAAACCTTCGTATGAAACAACACGTACTTTTTCATCTTCCGGAAACAAGGATTTTATGTGCTTTATGCGACTTTCCGTACGGTACATGTATTGCTTTTTTGAATTGACTCCTATGGCGATGATGACCTCATCAAATAATGGTAATGCTCTGCGCACTATATCTTCATGCCCTCTGGTAAAAGGATCAAATGACCCCGGAAATACAGCCGTTTTTTTCATGACGTTTGTCTTAATCGATTTTGTCAAAGTTAAGGATTTCTCAAGACCACTATGATGGCTCGTAAAAACTAAAACAAACACCTCCATAAGAACGTGTTTCTTTATAATGAGGCACACCGCTTAATTCAAGACGATCACTGTGCTCGATGATGAGCAAACCGTCATCAACCAGTAAATTATTATCAAAAACAAGCTGATGAATCTCCATGTGACGTTCAAAACTATAGGGAGGATCTGCAAAAATAACGTCAAATTGACGGTTGCAGCTCTTCAAATATTCCATCACGTTTTGCCGAATAATGCGCCAATGCTTTTCGTCCAATTGATCTGCTAGTTTCTCCTGAAATTTATAAGCGACTGGATGTTTATCTACACTCGTTACAGACCCCACACCTCTTGATAAAAATTCAAGGCTGATATTTCCCGTTCCTGAAAATAAATCGAGAATGTCCAAGTTATCAAAATACATTCTTGCATTGAGAATGGAGAACAAACCTTCCTTTGCCATGTCGGTTGTTGGTCGAGACGGAAACTTAGAAGGAGGCTGAAATCGTTTTCCTTTATATTTACCACTAATTACACGCATAGGAGTTGTTTTGATAATAAAAACAGTTCTCCCTTTTCGACTAACGGTGACAGTGTGATGGTCGTTTTGATAAGGTCTTCAAAGGCTGATTTTTGATCCCAAGTCGTCGATTGACCATAAACTTTGATTTCAAAATCTTTTAATTCGAGTTCTTTCTGTTCAAGGACAAAAAGCAAATAATATACAATGTCCGAAAGCTCTTTATAATCGAAACGATTATAATAAATCAGCTTAGACCGATTGGTGATGATATAATAAAACTGATCATTCTCAACCAAAAGATGAATTTTAGGTGAGAATACCGGTTGATCAAAAATCCCTTTCAATAATACGGTTGAGCGATGGGTGATTTTAACCCGTGGAAATTTGATTACAAACAAGGACTTGATCCAAAGGGGCAATTCATAAATGTTTACAATACCCAGTTCCGGAATTCGATTATAATCAAGATTATCATGCGGTAGCGGATAGTTTAATTTAAAAACATCCTTTGGTGCCGTATGGGAAAAAAGATCGGTCGGAATCAGTGTATTTCTCGATCCACCTGCAGCCAAACTATAATTTTGGAATTCATACTGAAAAATAGGGTCGTCCAAAAAGGGTTGAATCTTATCTTTAGAAAAACTAGGAATTTCGTGATGTCCACTTTTGATAACCTTTTTCGCCGCAGGGTCTAGAATTGCATAACGAAATGCATCGGTATGCAAATCCATGCTCAATACATGGCGAAAAGCATCATCTTTGGTATATGACATGAATTGCTTGGATTAATCTCTCCAGCTCTCGCGAAGATGGTTTTCCTCTAGGCTACCAACCGTATAAACAATCGAGTCAGCCATTGGGTGGTTCATGCGAATTTCGATCGTTGAAACACGAATGTCTTCCCCACGAATAACGGAAGCCGTATCCATCCACACTTCATTCTTAGTTAAAGGTACATAACGCAATGAATCTGGGTGGAAAGCAATTTGTCCACCAATTTTCTTTCTAGCCTCAATTCGTTTTTCATCCTTGAAGATCGCATCAATTACCGGAACATAACTTGTATCCCTTTTGAAGTCAGCTAAACCTGATGAATCGCCTGCCGCAAATGGAGAGTTCGCCAATAAAGCCGCTTCCTTTTCTGTCATGAGGTTATCAATTGCTCGGTTATCTCCATAGAGATACGCTCGCTCTTCTTCTGTGATTCTTCTTTCAGGAATAGCTCCCTGTTTGAAGATTTTCATTTTTGTTCCGTTTTTCACGAATTCGATTAATTCATCCATTGAGTTGGTATAATACCCATTACTCTCTTCGAAAGCCATCTGTGCTTGTTTGATATCATCCAAACGTGTTTTGATTTCCAAATCACGCTCATCGTAATCTGCATTATAATCGACAGTGGTTTTGATATTGTTGTAATCATTGTAAAGAAGGTAAACACTACAAACCGCCATTATACCAAGAACAGCATAGCTGAAAGTTGTTTTAATGATCTCGAAAATGTACAGAAACCAGATAACACTTGAAAACAAGAAAAATAAACTTGCATATAGGAACCAGTTATTCTGATAAACTTCTTTAGTAGTATCGTTGTTCAACTCAGCAACTTCAGCCACTAAAGCCATTTTCAACAACACCAATCCAACAACCATAAAAAGTGCTGGCCATGCATATTTATTGAGATAGTATTTTACCTGATCAATTAGTTCAAAAAAGTCCATTTTTTTGTTTTAGTTGTACTATAATGTCTACCCTCACAAAACTACAATTTTTTTTCATCTGTGATTCGTCAGTCAATATATTTTTCACATATTTAACTCAATGGTTCGCTCGGCTAAAGCTATTCGTTAAAAGTCCTTCGTATTTTTGACATTCTATCTTCGGTTAACGTAACATTGAGTGACTGCATATCAAACATTAGACGCATTAAAACACAAAAATCCATAAGTCCTGTTGAATTCGAATTGTTATTAACGAATGCATTGGGTTTTCCTCCTACCGCTGATCAGGCGGATGTCATCCGCGCATTGAGTGATTTTATTTTTCATCCTTATACCGACAATGACGGGTTGGAGACTTTCATATTGAGTGGTTATGCCGGTACTGGTAAAACGCATTTATTAGGTTGTTTGGTAAAGGTGTTGCCTCACTTGCGACTCAAATCTGTTTTATTGGCACCAACGGGAAGAGCGGCAAAGGTTTTAACCCAATACAGCGATAAAAAAGCATCTACCATTCACCGCAAAATTTATTTCATCAGTGAAAGCAATGGCGCGGAGTATTTTACATTGGGTAAAAACAAACATACCAATACCCTATTCATTGTGGATGAGGCTTCAATGATCGCTACTAATTCAGGCGTCAACAGTGAAAGCGGTTTGACACCTCGCAATCTGCTGGATGATTTGATTGAATACGTTTATACAGGAGAAAATTGCCGGTTGATATTTGTTGGAGACACGGGACAGTTGCCTCCGGTAGGCATGAAGAACAGTCCGGCCTTGGATAAAAAATATATCACCGATCATTATGGTTTGTATACCTATACAAGTCAATTAAATCAAATTGTTCGTCAGGAAAATGAATCAGGGATTTTATCCATTGCTGGCCAGTTGCGAACTTTTGAAGAAGTGCCTCCCCTATTCGATTCTTTTCTGGCAGATGCCAAACCCATCAGCGGAATGGATTTGCAAGAAGAGCTAGAGGATGCGATTCGAAAATATGGTCAAGATGAAGTTATGATGGTCACGCGATCCAACAAGCGTGCAAATCTTTTCAATGAGCAGATTAGGAGAAGGATTTTATGGCAGGAAGAAGATTTGAACGCCGGGGACAAAGTCATGGCCACACGCAACAACTACAATTGGCTCGATGAAAAATCAGAAGCAGGCTTTATTGCCAATGGCGAGATGATGGAAATCTTAAAAATCATCCGTCGGGAGAGTATTTTTGGACATGATTTTGCAGATGTTTCTGTGCGATTTCCGGATTTCCCTGACATGAAGGACGTAGAAATAAAAATTATGCTCAGTGCCATTCATTTCGATGGTCCTTCATTGAGTCGTGAACACATGAAACAGCTTTTTTATCGCATTGCGGAGGAGGAATATCCTTATATCCGAAACAAACGAGAGCGCAACCGAAAGATTATGCAAAACCCCTATTTTCAGGCGGTACAAGTTAAATTTGGATATGCGGTGACTTGCCATAAAGCGCAAGGTGGACAATGGGAAGCTGTTTTTGTAGACCATGGCTACTTTGTAGAAGACATGTGGGATTCAGATTATATGCGTTGGTTATACACGGCCGTCACACGGGCAAAATCGCAATTATTCCTGGTCAATTTTTCTCCGGCTTTTGTTGGGGACATTGACTACTGAAAAGTCAGCTCCTTGTATATCAAAACCTTGAATCCTTCATTTTTTAAAGAATCAATAATCTGTTGTGAGGGTACTTTGCGATAAGCAGCATAAACATCGGTCTGAAACATAATTTCTACGTAATCGTCCGTACCAAAAACAATCGTGTTTTCATCTAGTTTCTCCCATTCCAAATCTGGCATTTGATAACAAACAGCTTTTGGAATCACTGGTGTTTCGAAAAGCTTCATACGCTCTGAGGTATAGCGCAAAGCAAGGGCTGGCAATAAAACCAGTAGAAAGATTCGTAAGTATCGTAAATTTTTACTCGTGTGATTTTGATTGTAAATAGAAACAAAAAAATAAGCAATCAATATAAAAGTAGCAGGAGAGGCAATGAGCAAATACGTAAAACGCTTGGTTTCCGCAAAAGAGAATATGAGCAATGGAATCCCGATCCATAAAACCAAACTGAGTAAGTCATATTTTTGACTCCCTTTTTCCTTCCATAAACGGTAAACGGCATATCCCAAAATCAGGTAGAAAACTTCACCAAATAAAACCAGTAGCTTATTCAAATAATAATACCATACCTGATCGTGGCTGGGTACCGTATTCGAATAGGCAGATAGGGCTCCAGATAATATAGCACCCATTTCTTTTGGATGCATGTCATACATATAATATGTCCAGGGAAAAGCAACAATTACGGCTATTCCGGATAACAAAAGTAAATGTAAGATTAACTGCCTGAATTTTATTTCATGCACACCCAACAACAAAACAAATCCAACTGGCAAAACAATCAAGGCGGGATACCATTTTGACATAAAGGCTAACCCCATAAACAAACCGGCCAAAATAGTATTCTGTAGGTTAATATTTTTCCTCTGCAAGACAATAAAATAAATCGCCAATTGCACCATTACGATAAAGGTATTCTCAACATGGTCTGATGACACCCCTCCTCCAATCAGCTCAATCGTCAGACCATGTATGGCGTGAAAAAAAGAAGCGATCACCGCTGTTTTTTCGCCGAATAGTCTCCTCGCTATCAAAAAAGTCAACCAAATGGCTAACAGACCTAAGACAATCGAAGGTAAACGCACTGCAAACAATTCATTCCCAAAAATCGCAATCGAACCTGACATCAACCAAAGTGGAAGTGCAGGCTTTGCCAACCATATATTACTCCCAACCCAGTTTTGATTGTCATATTCCAAAACAGGGTTTTCTTGAAGGGTTGGCGTTAACGGATGTTCAATTAGATTTTTCGCGACTAACGCATGATAACGCTCATCCCATTCGTGTAAATAGGGTGAACTTGCACCGACAACCCGCAAAATCAATCCCAAAAATAAAGTAATCAGCAGCGCCGATTTGAACTTCTTTTTTTTCCAGTAATTGAAAATGAATCCCGTAAAAAGTAAAATGGTGATACTCATCAACACACCTTTTACAATTGGATCCATAAGCAGTAATTTCGAATTATTTTGTCGCCTTTCTGCGGCGCTTCTCTTTGATAATTAGACTTAATTCTCTTCCTGTTTGTCCGGCTACCGAAGTGTTTTCCTCTGCCCGTCGAATGAGATATGGCATCACCTCTTTAACCGGGCCATAAGGCACATATTTTGCGATATTATATCCAGCATGCGCAAGGTTATACGAAATATGCTCACTCATCCCGAGGAGTTGAGCGAAGTAAACGCGTTTGTCGTCTTTCGCAATTCCGTGTTTCTCCAAAAGTTCAACGAGGTGTAATGAACTGTTTTCATTGTGCGTTCCTGCGCAAATAGAACAGCGATCAATTTCTGCAACCATCAGTTCTAATGCCTTGTCGTAATCGCGATCAGTTGATGCTTTATCCGGTTGGATTGGTGAAGGATACCCTCCTTTTTCGGCTTCTTCACGTTCCTTCTCCATATACGCTCCTCTCACTAGCTTAATTCCGATGTAATAATTTCCTTGCTTCGACTCAACGAGTGTCTTTTTCAAAAACTCCAGTCGATCATGACGATACATTTGAATCGTGTTATAAACAATGGCTTTTTCTTTATTGTATTTGGCCATCATCGCGTTGATCATTCGATCAATCGCATCCTGAAACCAACTGTCCTCTGCATCTGCAAAGACAGGCACATCCGCATCATAAGCTGCTTTACAAATGGCATCGATTCGAGCAAAAGCGTCCGCAAAATCTTTCTTTTCCTGCTCATTCAAAACGGTATCCGGATTGTTAGCTTTTCGCAATAAATCGGTTCGCATGATTCCTGTCACTTTGAATACTGCAAATGGAATACTTTTATTCTTCTTTGCCGCATCAATGGTTCGAATGATTTCATCACGGGTATTATCAAGATCACCGTCTGCGCTTTTACCTTCAACCGAATAATCTAAAATGGTTCCGATCTTGTATTGATCCAATGCTTGAATTTTATCGACACATTCTGCGATGGTTTCTCCTCCACAAAACTGTTTAAAGATGGTCTTTTTAATCAGGCTCTTAATGGGCAATCGAATGGCAAAAGCAACATTCGTCGCTACCTTTCCAAATTTCACCAGCCATGGCTTTCCCAACATTTTAAAAAGGCGGTAAGACCATTGCAAATCGCTGTCACTTTTCCCCGCAAAAGCGATCTCTGTATTATCGAACGAAATCATACACAAATATAAACGGAATTTGTACATTGCATCACAACGATTAATCGAAATTATTGTGATCGTAAAAGGTAATATTGTAGACATCCGCAATCGGGAAATATATCCAGGTCAAATTGAAATGCAATCTGGAAAAATAAGTGCTATTCAAAGGGTTGATGAGACATTTGATCAATACATTCTGCCAGGCTTTGTAGATGCTCATATTCATATTGAAAGCTCAATGCTTGTCCCATCTGAATTTGCCAAAATAGCAGTTACGCACGGGACGGTAGCAACTGTTTCTGATCCGCATGAAATTGCTAACGTTTTAGGGATATCTGGCGTTAATTATATGATTGCTAATGGCGCA
>JBMZAY010000027.1:0-19253 GCA_049611865.1 Crocinitomicaceae bacterium
TAAAGTAGTGAAGCAATAAGCGAATAGCTTAATCAACTATATAAAATCCCTGCTCTGTCATTGACGGAGCAGGGATTTTTGTTTTGTGACAATTAGATAAGATTCCAATTTTAACAAGTCTTTAACGCATATTCCTTGACTGATTTGGTTCATTTCACTTAATTTTGTATGAAATGCGTAGATTACAAGCATTCATATTATTATTTGTCTTTAGTACGACATTGTTTGCAAATAATGCTGAATTGCATTATTGTCATGGTGAGCTAACTGATATAGCTCTATTTGGGGATACCCATTGTGTTTGTCCGGATGAAGTTGATGTGCAAGAGACTGAACTTGAAGAAAAGGGCACTTGTTGTCCAATGAGTCAAGTGGATGTGACAACAAATCATTGTAATAGTCCTCAACTTGAATTGGATGATGACTGTTGCGAGACAAAGACTGTTATTGCTGAATCAATTGATGTTGCTAATTCAAATTCTACTGAACAACAGATAAGTACTCTAATTATTCCGCTTCTGCAGAATAATTTTTATACTTTTCTGCTTGAGGATGATCAAGTAAAAAGCACCCTTTATGCACCACCACTCCTTCAACGGGATATTATCATTATGGTGCAATCATTTCTTATCTGATTTCTTTCTTAACCTCTTTTTATTGAGGTTTGAATGCATTACTGCATTCGTTTATGAATAACACGTATTTATTATTTAATGAAAGAAATGAAATATTTTATAATTCTATTATCCTGTATAGTTTGGTCTTTCGCTTTTGCGCAGGACAACGATTATTTGATACGAGGGAAAATCATAACAAAAGAGAATGCATCCAGTGAACCTATCCCTGGAGCAAGAATAGTTTGGTCTAAGAATAAGGCCATGGCTGTTTCTGAAATAAACGGTTCTTTTGCGATTAAGGCAAGTTTTTTGCCTGATACCCTAATATTGACCGCTATGGGTAAAGAAAAGCAACTGTACTTCATTCAAGATACATCGATTTTCTATACGATTGAATTAAAGAATGGAGTCCTCCTAGATGGTGTAGAAGTCGTTGGGCGCGATCTAGGTAAATCAATTGATCTAATGGATCCAAGACATGTCGAGAAAATTGGTGCTGGAGAATTGCGCAAAGCAGCTTGCTGTAATCTATCCGAATCATTTGAAACGAATGCCTCCGTTGACGTTAATATTACAGATGCGGTCTCAGGAGCTAAAAAAATTCAAATGCTCGGTTTAGACGGTGTATATACCCAGTTGCAATGGGAGAATATTCCATTGGTGCGAGGGTTGTCCACTTCTTATGGGTTAAACTTTACTCCCGGCACATGGATTGAATCCATTCAGATTACAAAGGGTACTGGCTCCGTTATAAATGGTTATGAGTCCATGGCCGGAATGATTAATCTAGAATTAAAGAAACCACATGAAAGCGAACAGCTATACGTGAACCTTTATGGAAATCGATTTGGACGCGCCGAGGTTAATCTTCATGGTGCCCAAGTACTCAATGATCGTTGGTCTACTATGACTTTTGTACACGCCTCCAACCAGTCTTATGAATCTGATGTGAATACAGACGGATTTAGAGATATGCCAATCGGATTCATAGGTGCAGCAATGCATCGATGGAGTTACGAGGGTAAAAACTCGGAGGCTAAGTTTGGTGTCAAGGGTACTTATTCGAACAAAGAAGGAGGACAAATCGGTAGTTTTGCTTCGGCGGATGGATCAGGAGGTTGGTATGCGGGGATGGAAACGAAACATCTTGAACTTTTTGCGAAGAATGGTTTCTTTTTAAAGAAAAGACCCTTTGGATCAATTGGATTGATTGGTCAGGCGAAATACCATGAGATGGCAAACACGTTTGGAAACAAGTCTTATCAGGGCGTTCAACGTAAAATCTATCTCAACTCGATTTATGGAGATATTATCGGTAACACCAATAATAATATAAAAGCCGGTTTCAGTTTTATACTGGATGATTATCATCAAACCTACAATGATTCCACTTTTTTGAGAACAGAGATCGTTCCGGGTGCCTATGCAGAATACACCTATAATAAATTGGATAAGTTCATCCTGGTTGCCGGAGCACGAGCTGACTTGCACAATTTATTTGGTCCATTGTATACACCACGACTGCATGCAAAATGGAATATCAACAAGAGAAATGCACTTAGAATCAGCGTAGGTCGTGGTTTACGTGTTCCAAATCCGTATGCGGATTATATGAGTTTAATGGCCAGCAGTAGACTTTGGATTGTGTCACCTGAAATAAAACCTGAAGACGGCATAAGTTCAGGTATTACTTATACACAACGTTTTCAAACGAACGACAATGCTGCTTCATTTACCGTTGATTATTTCTACACGCATTTTATCAATCAATTGATTGTTGATATGGACATTGATCCAGGTGAGTTGCATATCTACAACACAACAGGCACTTCTTTTGCTCATAGCGCACAGGCTGAACTTTCAATAAAGCCCATTAAGCAATTGGAGTTGAGAGGAGCATTCAAGTATTACAATGTCCAAGCAACATTTAATGATTCGCTCCAGCAACGCGCGTTTGTGCCTCGGTACAGACTTCTATTGAACGCCGGGTTTGAAACAAGAAACAAAAAGTGGTCAATTGATGTTACAGGAAATTGGGTCGGAAGAAAGCGATTGCCGTCAACAGCAACAAATCCTGAACCTTACCGACGTGAAACAAGCTCTAATAGTTTTTGGATTTTACACAGCCAGATAACCTATCGATTTAAACGTTTCAGCGTATATCTAGGCGGTGAAAACTTATTGAACCTGATTCAAGATGGTGCGATTATTGCACCAGATGATCCGTTTGGTAGTTATTTTGATGCCGCACAAATCTGGGCACCCATTGCAGGTGCAAATGTGTACGCAGGATTACATTTTGAATTAAGAAAAAAGAAGAAAAAAGAAGAAAAAATAAACAATTAACAATACCATTATGAAACAAGTTAGAATCTTATCATTATTAGCAATGCTATTTGTCAGTTATGCAGCATCGGCTCAAACCGAAGCGAAACCTGCGAAAAACACGATCACATTTTTCACGAGTGCCGTTTGTGGGATGTGTGAAGACCGCATCGAAGAAAAATTAAACTATACTAAAGGTATAATCTTCTCCGAGTTAGATGTCGAAACTAAGAAATTAACCGTTCGTTACAAAACCAAACACATCTCGGCTGAGGAGATCAAACAAATTGTCGCTGATTTAGGTTATGATGCCGATAAAACAAAACGAAATGAGGAAGCATTTAATGCCCTACCAAAATGTTGTCAGTCTGAAGGACATTGTGAATCTGATGAGTAAACGAAAGCCTTATTGATTTCAAAAGAACAGTGCTATAGATGGAAGTCCATATAGCACTGTTTTTGTTTCTTATTGCGTATCTTCGTCCTAAACATACGTTATGGATTTTTTACCAAAGTCGGTTTCTGAATATGCAGAAAATTATACTTCTCCGGAAACAGAACTTCTAGAAGAACTCAATCGCGAAACACATCTTAAAATATTGACACCTCGAATGCTGTCAGGTCATCTTCAGGGACGAGTCCTAAGTTTAATATCAAAGCTCATTAATCCTTCTTATATCCTAGAGATAGGAACCTACACAGGATATGCTGCGCTTTGTATGGCTGAAGGTTTAAAAGCGGATGGAAAGTTGATAACAATCGATCGAAATGAGGAGTTACGACCAATTTTAGAAAAGTACCTTTTAAGTTCAGACTACGCCGAGCAGATAGATGTACGATTTGGTTATGCAGCGGATATCATCGGTAATTTACCAGATGGAATCGATTTAGTTTTCATTGATGCCGATAAACCCAATTATAGTTTGTATTTTGATCTAGTCATCAACAAGGTAAAACCAGGAGGATTGATCTTAGCGGATAATGTTTTATGGAGTGGTAAAGTCACTGGCGAAATTAAAGACAACGATAAAAGTACAAAGGCAATTCATGCGTTTAATCAAAAAGTGCACGATGATGATAGAGTTGAGAATGTATTGTTACCCATCCGAGATGGTATAATGGCTTTGCGTAAAAAATAATAAATGATAGATTTTAGAAGTGATACAGTAACCCAACCAACTGCAGAAATGCGGGAATTTATGATGCAGGCGCCTGTTGGAGACGATGTATTTGGTGATGATCCTACGATTAATGCGTTGGAACAATTGGGAGCGGAAATGTTTGGCAAAGAAGCTGGATTATTTTGTACGTCAGGAACCATGACAAATCAAATAGCAATCAACGTGCATACTGTGCCGGGCGATGAAGTGATATGTCATGAAGAGGCACATATCTATCGTTACGAAGGAGGAGGAATAGCAAGAAATTCAGGAGCTTCCGTAAGGTTTATTCGTGGAAATGACGGGAGAATTGATCCTGCGCTTTTGGATGGAACAATCAATCCAGATGATCAGCATTATCCAATTTCCAGAATGGTGAGTTTGGAGGATACCGCCAATAGAGGAGGAGGCAGGTGTTATGATTTCCAGGATATTAAAAAGATTCGAGATTTTTGTGATGAAAATAACCTTAAGCTACATTTAGATGGTGCTCGTGTTTTTAATGCGCTGGCTGTCTCAGGTATGAATCCGGTAGATTATGGAGTGCCATTTGATACCATTTCGATTTGTTTATCAAAAGGACTAGGAGCGCCCGTTGGGTCTTTGCTTGTAGGTTCTGCAGATTTTATCAAGAAGGCAAGACGCGTTCGAAAAGTATTCGGAGGAGGAATGAGACAAGCTGGGATTATAGCAGCGGGAGGAATTTACGCCTTGAACAATAACATTAAAAGGCTCAAAGAGGATCACGACAACGCAAAAAAAATCGGGTCAATTTTATCAGAGCAAACTTGGATAAGTAAAGTGCTTCCAGTAGAGACAAATATTGTGGTAGGACACGTTGCTGATGGTTTGTCTGAAATGGAAGTGGTTGAAAAACTTAAAGAAAACGGTATCCTCTGCGTAGCCTTTGGTAAGGGCAGAATTCGATTAACGACACATTTGCATATTTCTGCCGCAGACATTGATTATCTGAAAAATAACTTGCCCGTTACAATTGAAGCATAAATGAAAAGGTTAATAAACAGAATATTGATTTTTACGTTGTTAGCAATTACCTCCGCTTGTGCTGAGAAAGAATGGAGTAAATCTGAAAAAGACAAAGTTTACGACCAGTGCCGACAAGAAGGAGGTTCGAGATCTTATTGCAATTGTTATTTGAATAATGCAATGGAAAAGTTTCACGATCCAGATGAACTTGAAGAGGTTGACTTTGAAACGGCTTATGAATTATCATTAAATTGTGAGTAAGAAATAAAACTTCATCTATGAGATATGGTCATGTTTGGAAATTAGTCGTTCTATCAGTTCTATTCGCTTCATGTGACAATGGAGAGCCTCAGGAAGAGGTTATATCAATGGAAGATTTAATGGGCGAATTTGGGGATGAAATTGAGACTAATGATGATGTTGCCCTAGAAGAAGATACGGTTCAATTGGCTGGTCCGCTTGGATCATTTTTATCAAAGGAGCTAGGAAAATTTGACACAACTATCTCTGATAAATTTCATTTGTTGGACCGATTCTCATTTAACACAAGAGAAAAAATTAACTTCAAATCAAAAGAAGAAGTCCCCTATGGTGAGAGCACGATGGTAACACCTCGAGCGAATCTTTTTTATTATGCTTTCGAGGATACCACAAAAACTAAAAATGCATTTTACAACTGGTTAGATTGTTTTGGTAGCGACTGTGCAATGGTAAAGTTAGAAGAAGAAGTTGATGCGATCAAAATGCCCCCGGCATATGCACTCGTTTATGACACAATGATTGTAGCGGTAAATTACCGCTGCGAAGATGCTGAGTATAGTTGGAATGAATTTGAGAAAAGTTTAAAACAAAGTTTTGAGCAGGATCCCCTTTATGAGATAAAAGTTGGTTGTGGAGGTCCATTAAAATGGAAATAACCACCATTGGTTTCATATCAACGCTTGTACAGTCCATAAGCAAACATATTCTATCTGATTTTCGTATTTTAATTTGAGGATTAAAGCAAAATGCAGAAAATCAAAAGTATCATATCAATCTTGTGGCGATTTTTCCCAATCCAACTGATTCTTTTACAGTTAAAGAAAAGTCATTTTGTCATTGGTATCTGGGTGCTGCTATTTGCCATCATCACTCAAAACTTTGGTGCTAAATTTGGAGTGCCTTATTTGTTTTTGTCCCCCGAATATTTGGGAGAAGTAAATATCCTCTCTTATTTTATTTTAGGCTTTTCGATCGGAGGTTTTTTTATGGCCTATCACCTATATAGCTACATTATTCTCGGTCCTTCGTTTCCTTTTTTAGTGACCTTTTCACGTCCATTCTTTAAATTCAGTGTAAATAATTCATTTTTTCCTACCGTATTTTATGTGTTGTTACTAATCAATATGTATGATGTACAGCACAATGAGGAACTGATCGAGTTAGGAGAAGTAATTTTCGAAATGATTGCATTAACGTTGGGTATTGCCCTATTTATCGTCTTATCAGTCCTTTATTTCTTTAAAACCAATGTTGACATTTTTAAACTAAAAACTAGAAAAAAAAGCAACCGGAATCTATACAGCATGGTTGGAACACTTTTTACCCGCGAAAATTATTGGTTTCAAGCTAACCCTGCGATAACTTATCAGCCGTCATATTATTTTACCAATTTATTTCACATTAATCGTGCCCGTGAGGCAGAGCATTACGAACGAAATGTTATTCGAGAAATTTTTAGACAGAATCATCTCAATGCATCTTTTTTTGAGCTGGTTCTAGTCATATCATTTATTTTGTTAGGCTTGTTGCAAGATTATTCCCTGGTACTGATTCCTTCTGGGGCAAGTTTTTTCTTGTTATGCACATTTTTACTGATGGTCGTTACCATTTTTTATTCTTGGTTTAGAGGTTGGGCAATAAGTCTGATTGTACTGGGTTTAGTTGCGCTCAATTATTTTTCGAAAGGCACAGGTTTTTTGCAATCCAATAATCAGGTCTATGGATTGAAATACAGCGAAGTCGTTTCCTACGATCTGGAAACGTTAAAGTCTATTCAGTTTAATGAAAAGACCTTGAATAATGATATCGCTACCCACCATCAAATTCTGGATAAATGGAAACGAAAGGCTGCGGCGATTCAGGGTGTCGATAAACCAAAATTGGTGATAGTTAATTGTTCAGGTGGAGGTTTAAGAGCAGCAATGTGGACCAATTATATCATGCAAGAGGCAGATGAAAGAACCAATGGTGCCTTTTCACAAAGTATGCATTTGATAACAGGAGCATCCGGAGGAATGGTCGGAGCGGCTTATTTTAGAGATATTTGTTATCAAACTTCACTCAAAGAACGCTTGAAAAACAAGGAGAAGTATCTTGCAAGTATTTCAAAAGATCTTTTGAATAGTGTGGCATTTAACCTTGCAGCACATGACATATTCTTGCGGTATCGAACATTTGATTATGAAGGTGAGACATATTTAAAGGATCGAGGATTTTCTTTCGAGAATCAATTGAATAAGAATACGGAATTTATCATGGACAAAACATTGGCCGATTATTATGACCCTGAATCGAATGCTGAGATACCTTTGATGGTTTTTTCTCCCACAATTATCAACGATGGGAGAAGATTGATTATCGGTACACAACCTTATGGATTTTTAAATGGTACTGACTTTGAGCAAAAGAACATTGGACCAGAAAATGTAGAATTCATGAAACTGTTCCATACCAACACACCTGAAAAAGTAAGATTCTCTTCCGTATTGAGGATGAACTCGACATTTCCATACATCTTGCCTATGGTCGCCTTGCCAACAAGTCCTGAAGTGAGAGTTATGGATGCGGGAATTAGAGATAATTATGGCACGAAAACAACCGTACGTTATATTATGGCAATGCGCGATTGGTTGGCGGAAAACACAAGCGGAGTTGTACTTGTAGAGATTAGAGATATTGATAAAGATTATGATATGAATGGCCTGCAAGAATTTAGTTTATTCGATCGGGTAGTAAAACCGACCTCCAATTTCTACGGTAATTTTTATCAGTCGCAAGAATTTAACAGCACCGAATTATTGGAAAGTAATGTTTGCAACGAATTGCCTATTGAAGTGCTGACTTTTGTGCTTAGAAAAGATCCTTCGGATCGAATCGCCTTGAGCTGGCACTTGACCCAAAGAGAGAAAAATGATATAAAAAGAACATTTAGAAATAAGCGAAATCAAAACGAATTGACGAAATTGGTAAATTTGTTAGTAAACCAATAGCTTAAGCACTTATACACCTAGCTGAAAAGAGAATGGAAAATAACTTTGACGAAAATGCCGCCGAGGCGGAGAATACCAATCCAAAAGGTGCTGATAAAGATACTACTGGAGCTGAAGATCATTCAGCAGATTCAGGTCAGTCAAGTGATAAACAATCGGATATTGATTGGAAAAAAATTGATGAAGATCCAACCAAAATAAAACTGGATAAGGATATCAGTGAACTCACTTCAGGACTTATAGGGTTCATTAAATCGACCCTCTCACTCAGACACGGTAAATATGATTTCCATAGTGTTGTGAACAATGCCAAAGAAAACGTTGTTTTTAGAGGTTATAATGTGTGGATTTTGATTTGTTCCATCGTTGTTGCTTCAATAGGTTTGGATGTAAATTCACCCGCTATTGTTATTGGAGCCATGTTGATTTCACCACTAATGGGACCGATTCGCGGAATTGGTTTTGGCGTAGGTATGAATGATTTTCCTTTGCTGATTAAATCCTTCAAGAACTTCGGCGTTATGGTGGGGATTAGTTTGATTACCTCGGTTGTTTATTTCTTGATTTCGCCCCTTGATAGCTTAAACAATGGCCAGCTCTTGGGAAGAACAGAACCGAATTTTCTGGATGCCTTGATTGCCTTTTTTGGCGGCCTAGCCGGTATAATTGCTGCTTCAAACGGAAAAAATGATACGGTGATTAGTGGGGTAGCAATTGCTACTGCATTGATGCCTCCTTTGTGTACAGCCGGTTTTGGATTGGCAAATGGTGAATGGGGATTCTTTTTTGGAGCGTCCTACCTGTTTTTGTTGAACTCATTATTCATAGCGTTATCAACCTATGTATTATTGCGTTATTTGCGATTCCCTCAGCGAGAATATATTAGTAAAAAAGTAGAGAATCGTGTAAAATTATACACGATCATAATTCTGATTATTATCGTTTCACCATCCGTGATTCTTTTCAGTAGAATGGCGAAAAAGAGCGCATTTGAAACCAATGTTGGCATCTTTACCGAACAGGTCATTATGACGACAGAAGACAATATTCATGTTGAAGCAATTCCACTATTTGATACAAAAGAGCCAATACTGGAACTCAGTATTGATAATGCTTATATCGATTCAACGACAATGGCATACTGGAATCGTCAGAAGTATAACTATGGACTGGATGATACAAAAATCATTATCAAACAGGGTGAAGATATTAATGCTATAACCGATCGCAAGATCAAAGAAGCATTGGGCATGAGCCAAAATCAAAATGAGCTTGTTAACATGCTTAAAGACAAAGAACGATTGATCGAAAATATGAAGGTGGAATTTGAGTCTTTCAAATTAGCGCTAGAGGCATCGAAAGATCCCGTTAATTTAGATTATATCTTGCGTGGATTCAAAGAAGAATACACAGAATTGAAGAAGATTTCAATAAACAAAAGTTTCAACTATAATAAAGAGAAATTAGACACAACTTATATTATTGCCGTGAGTTTTAAGCCAGAGGTTTCGCCTGAAACACAAAAACAATTAAAGTCGAAGATTTCTAGGAGATTTTGCTTTGAGTTAAGAGAGCAAGCCAATATGGATCTAGACTCAGTCAGTGTTGTCAATTTCTAGATTTGTGAATGGAAGATGGGTAATATTGCTGATTATATTGCTGAATGCATCCGAGCTAAAAGCGCAATTATTTGTTCAGTATGAAACAGCTTTTAACCGATTAGGTTGGGCACATGAAATTGGGGTAGGTCTAATTAGACAAGAGTATTCCTATCAAGTCGGATTAAAGTTATATGAACCTGATTTTACGTTTGAGAAAAACTTTCCGGGTCTTTTTTTTAAACACAATTGGATGTTGTTCAGTTGGGAAAAGGCTTTTATTCAAACAAAAGTGGAGGTTGACTTATTTTTCGAGCCAAAAGCAAATGTGAATTTCTGGCTGTCTAATTTATTAGTAGGTTTTCAGTTCAATCGTAGGATTAGCAATCACTTTTCAGTAAATTTCGAAATAAGCACGGGTCCCGTTTTGACCTATACAAGAGACACCAATACAGATGAAACCAATCGTTTTCAATATTTCAATTATCAAGCAGGCTTGGGGATTGCCTATACTTTTGGTGCTAATTAGTTTCTGTTTTGGATGTCAAAAGAAAAAGAACATTCCAAGTCCGATTATCTTGGGACATGCTGGCGTGGCACTTTCATCAGAGCGAGAAATATATCCCGATAATTCAGAAGCATCAATCAACTATGCATTAAAAGCGTTTAACGCCGACGGTGTAGAACTTGATGTGCAAATGACAAAAGACTCAGTTCTTGTATTATATCATAATGAAAACATAACCCTGCAAAATGGCGATGTTACATGTGTTCATCAATTATTTTGGGATGAAATTTCAGCATTGAATACACAACGAAATCATCCTATCATTAAGTTGTCAGATATTGCTTTAAGTGTTTTAGAATCGAACAAGCATTTGTATTTAGATCTCAATTTTTATGACTATTGCGACAGTCTAAGTATCGATCTCGGTGCTATGGTTTTTGGTTTGACAACAACTTTTGAAGATATAAGTAATGACCACAAGCAAAGGCTAATTTTTAATGCCCGAAATATGGATTTGATAGAATTGATACCAGCTGATCTCGGATTACGATCATTTGAGACAGACAAAATCGACCTTGGCATTACGTATTATGAGGAAGGATCGATTGATATCATTTCCACAAGGGTATCGACCATGAATGATCAAAACCAACAGAAGCTCAAGACGAAGGAAATCCCATTTAGCTTATTCTCGACGAAATCAAGGACGTCTATCAGAGAGGCTGCAGGTTTTATGCCGGACTATGTAATTACGGACAATATTCCTGCTACTCGAAAATTCTATAATTAGTTGTTAAATTTGCTTTCATCAATTGCAGATTAATTACTTGAAAAAGAATAAGGCATGGCCAAAAAGAAAAAAAGAATTGATATCGTCTATTCAACAAATCCCAACTTTAGCTATGAAGACGATGAGTTTGAAGCAGAGGAAACCTTACCTAACCAACGGCAGAATCTGAAAGTTCTTTTAGATCGAAAAAAACGAAAAGGGAAAGAAGTAACGCTCGTTACTGGTTTTGTGGGATCTGAAGAAGATCTGAAAGACTTAGGAAAAATCTTAAAACAAAAGTGTGGGGTAGGAGGAACAGCCAAAGATGGTGAGATTCTTATTCAAGGAAATGTTGTTCAGAAAGTACTCGACTATTTGATCAAAGAAGGTTATAAAGCAAAAAAGTCTGGCGGATAAGGGTTCGATCAAGAGAATAAAAAACGAGTTCCGTATACGTTTCGAACCAAATGTGGTGTGAAGCACCAACGATAATTTTAACCAATTTTAAACCCTATGAAAAGAAAAATATCTGGTTCGAATCAGGAACTCGTTTTGATTTTATATGGAGATAGTCTCGCTTGACTAACTTGTCTACAAGATACTTATAATTCCTTCTTTTGTTGAGGGGAAAATGATAAATGGTAGTATTTATTGATTTAAATGTCTGTTTAAACATTTATAGGTGTTAATGGCTAATTAAAACAGAGAATAAAAAGAAAAAACATCCGCCTGATTAAGCGGATGCTTTTACATTATGAAAAGAAATCTTGTTATGAGAAAATGAGTAGAGCCGACCTTGAACCTCTGCATATATGGAGAAGAATCTCCCAACTAACCAATTTAAACCCTATGAAAAACAAAGATCGTTCAAAGTCGGCACTCATTTTTTGCCCTGTATTCGGTAGAACCGTTTTAAGGACTAACCCTTGACTCCAATTTACGTATCTTTCCTTGATGGATTTGAGGGAAAATGATGAAATGAGGTTATCATTGATTGAATGGTGTTCTACTTGATTTAAACGAAATGATAATAAGTCGTAACTTATGATTATTCGAAATGTATTGTGATTTTCATTGTTACAAATTGGTGTTATAATCGAATTATACTACATTTGCCTAATCGCTACAAAATGGAGAAAAGAACGATTCTGAATAGTAGACATTTTGAGATTACACTCAAAAGATTAGCCAGTCAACTAAAAGAAAATCATCAACTTTTTGAAAATACTGTTCTTATTGGGTTGCAGCCCAGAGGTATCCATGTTTTAAATCGCCTTAAAAACATCCTAGAAGCTGACCTTGGAAAAGAATTGACTTGCGGTCAGTTGGATATCACTTTCTATAGAGATGATTTTAGAAGAAGAGAGCAACCCATCATTCCAAGTGTTACGAATATTGACTTTATTATTGAAGAGAAAAATGTTGTCCTAATTGACGATGTGCTCTTTTCAGGAAGGACAATACGTGCAGGTTTAGATGCATTACTGGCATTTGGTCGACCGAACAGAGTAGAGCTACTGAGCTTTATTGATCGGCGATTTGAGAGACATTTACCCATTCAACCGGATTACACAGGAAAAGTAGTTGATACTATGTCAACCCAGCGCGTCTCTGTCGAATGGGAAGAAATAGAAGGAGAAGATAAAGTAGTTTTATACACGGAAGAGAAATAAAATGAAAAGATTAAGCGTCGAACATTTAACGGGAATCAAAGGACTCACCAAAGAGGACATTGAGTTGATTTTTGAAACTGCAGACAGTTTTAAACAAGTTATTAATCGACCTATTAAAAAAGTTCCTTCACTTCGCGATATTACGATTGCCAACCTCTTCTTCGAAAATTCAACCAGAACAAGGTTGTCTTTTGAATTAGCAGAAAAAAGATTATCTGCTGATGTGGTAAATTTCTCAGCGGCCAGCTCTTCTGTTAAGAAAGGCGAAACATTGATCGATACTGTCAATAATATCTTGGCAATGAAAGTGGATCTTGTTGTAATGCGACATCCAAATCCAGGCGCGGCTAAATTCTTGTCAGAGCGCGTACAAGCACGAGTTGTTAATGCGGGTGACGGTACACACGAACATCCAACTCAAGCCCTTTTAGATGCATACTCAATAAGAGAGCAACTCGGAACAGATTTTAACGGTAAAAAGGTTGTTATCGTTGGAGATATTAAGCACTCTAGGGTAGCATTATCTAATATATTTTGTCTAAAAAAGTTAGGTGCTGAGGTTATGGTTTGTGGTCCAACGACCCTGATGCCAAAGCACATCGCAGAACTTGGCGTTAAAGTAGAACATGACTTGAGAAAAGCGCTGGAGTGGTGTGATGTGGCGAATATGTTGCGCATTCAATTAGAACGACAGGATATTCAATTCTTCCCTTCACTAAGAGAATATGGCATGCTTTATGGTTTAGATAAAGAACTTTTAGATAGCCTGAACAAAAAAATCGTGGTGATGCATCCAGGTCCAATCAACCGAGGAGTCGAAATTACTTCAGATGTAGCAGACTCAGATCAATCGATCATCTTACAGCAGGTTGAAAACGGAGTTGCCATTCGGATGGCTGTGATCTATTTACTTGCTGCTCAGATCAAACGATAAATCCAAGTTTTCAATAATTTATTGAAGATAAAAATTGAAGGCTTCAGCGTGCTATCTCAAAAAAAATCATAAATTTGAGGATAGGTTTAAAACCCCTTAAATTTTGACCTTATGACTGAATTTTTACAGTCGTTTATAAAACCTTAATGACTATGAACTTTGATCAGGAAAATAAAGGAGATTATACGCTGGTAACGGCTAAAATCGAAAAAGTGGATGCAACGAATGCTCCAGAGCTTAAAGCGCTTTTCCTGATGTTAAATAAAAGTGCAATCAACAATATTGTACTTGATCTGTCAAATTCAAAGTACTGCGACTCATCTGGTCTAAGTGCAATTTTAATCGGTAACAGATTGTGTAAAGATTCAGGTGGAGTTTTTGTACTCTCTGGTCTTCAGCCAAACGTTCAAAAATTGATTGAAATATCTCAACTACACAATGTATTAAACATTGTTGCAGAAAGTAAAGATGCCGCATCTTTAATCTAGACTGAAAATACAGTTTTAGTCTGTATCATATTTGTGTCATGTCTTATAAGAAGATCTCATCAAAAGATATTGAATTCTTTCAGGAGACAATCGGTCAACAAAATGTATTGTTCGATCCGGATAGTCTGGAAAAATACGGTCATGATGAGACCGAGGACCTCGTTTTTTCTCCTGAAATCGTTTTGAAACCAAATACAGTTGATGAAATCAGCAAGGTACTCAGCTACTGTAATGAAGAGTTAATGCCAGTTACACCGCAAGGAGCACGAACTGGATTGAGTGGAGGGGCATTGCCTTTATATGGAGGAGTTGCCCTCTCGATGGAACGTTTTAATCGGATACTAAATGTGGATATCAATAACGGACAAGTGCTTGTCGAACCAGGGGTAATAACAGAAGTTTTGCAAAACAGAGTAGCAGAGGATGGATTGTTTTACCCACCCGATCCCGCAAGTAAAGGATCATGTTTTATAGGAGGAAATCTTGCAGAGAATTCGGGCGGTCCTAAAGCAGTAAAATATGGGGTTACAAATGAATACGTACTCAATCTGGAGGTAGTTTATCCAAATGGAACCGTTGAGTGGACCGGGGCGAATGTTTTGAAGAATGCAACTGGGTATAATCTAACGCAATTGGTAGTTGGTTCTGAAGGCACACTCGGAATCATCACTAAAGCTGTCCTTAAACTGATTCCATTGCCAAAAAGAAACCTGTTAATGCTTGTACCATTTCGATCTGCTGATAAAGCATGTGAAGCCGTCGCTGCAATTTTCAAAGCAGGTATCACACCTAGCGGCCTTGAGTTTATGGAACGCGATGCTTTAACCTGGACTGCTGATTTTATAAATGACAAATCTACAACGATTGGCGCCGATGAAGCTGCTCATCTTTTAATTGAGGTAGATGGCAATCATGAGGAGGTTCTGATGAAAGATTGTGAGGCGATCGTTGAAGTAGTTGAAAAATATCAACCCCTTGATATTTTATTTGCAGAAACTCAAGCACAAAAAGATCGATTGTGGAATTTGCGTCGTAAAGTAGGAGAGGCGGTAAAGTCTCAATCTATCTATAAAGAAGAAGATACTGTAGTACCAAGATACAAACTACCTGATTTACTAAAGGGCGTCAAATCAATAGGTGCTAAGTACGGTTTTAAATCAGTGTGTTATGGACATGCTGGTGATGGAAATCTCCATGTCAATATCATTAAAGGAGATTTAACCGAGAAAGAATGGGACGAAGAGCTGCCAAAAGCGATAAGAGAAATATTTGAGTTAACTGTTTCATTGGGAGGTACAATATCTGGAGAGCATGGTATTGGTCATGTTCAAAAATCATATATGGATATTCCTTTTTCAGATTATTCCCTCTCATTGATGGCGGCCATTAAAAATGTTTTTGATCCAAATCACATTTTAAATCCTGGCAAAATCTTTCCGAACAATAAAAAAGCCTGACATCAAAAAACGTCAGGCTTTTATTAATATGCTGTAATGATTTCTTATTCCTCGTAGCACTCTACATTAGGATATTTATTTCTATCGAAAACAAACTTCAAATCAGGAATTTCAACATCTTTCTTCATGTTTTTAAGCACATAATGCATGTTCATTCCATCTTTGCCTTTGATGTAGGCAGAAACAATTTCGTTTTTCGCTTCATCAATTTTCAGAATGATCGTGTGGAAATTACTATTTGCAGGGTTCTTCGGAAAAAGATTGATGTGATGCACTGGAGTACCATCAAAAGTTGTCTCTTTGATGTACTTATACTTGTATCCATCTTCCCAAATTGTCATTAACTTATTCGGAGTGATCATTTCGTCCTCGCTATCTTCAACTGAAGATGTGTAGCACTCTTCATCTTCCTTTACATGCGTAGTAATCGTCTCTCCGTCACAATAAATGTCTTGATCTACAAGTTCAACTTTATATTTATCTCCTTTTAAGTATGCTTTACCATTTTCTTTTACGGTTGGCATATCTGCACCAGTTATGGTCATATTAAATTCAACGGAGATAGTCTTGTAACCTTTCGTCTTCTCACTAACTTTATCGAGTATAGCTTTTGCTTTTTGATCCTGGGCAAACCCCGTTAAAACGAATAAAGCAGATGCTAATAAAAGAATACCTTTTTTCATATTAAAATGTCTTTGTTTTGCTTTGCAATGCAAATATCCAAAATCTATGCCAAAACTAATTGATGTCGGCTAAAAAAAGTTCTAAACTTGGTAAGTCCGGAATAAGTACTTCACGTGCTTTACTTCCCTTAAAGGGCCCTATAATGCCCGCAGCTTCCATCTGATCTACAATTCGGCCAGCTCGATTATAACCTATTTTTAATTTACGTTGAAGTAATGATGCAGAACCTTGTTTATGTGTAACAAGGATGCGAGCAGCTTCTTCGAAGAGAGAATCCCGATCATCAAGATCAACATCCGGACCTTCCTCTACATCACCAACATATTCCGGAAGTATGAGCGCATCAGGATAAGCTCGTTGATTGCCGATGTAATCACAAATTTGTTCAACCTCAGGAGTGTCAACAAATGCACATTGCAAACGTGTTACATCATTACCAAATGAAATGAGCATGTCTCCACGTCCGATCAATTGTTCAGCTCCCATGGAGTCGAGAATAGTTTTAGAATCAACCCCCGAAGAAACACGGAACGCTATTCTTGCAGGGAAGTTTGCCTTGATCATCCCCGTGATAACATTAACAGATGGACGTTGCGTGGCAACGATTAAATGAATTCCAATTGCCCTTGCAAGTTGAGCAAGTCTGGCAATTGGGTGCTCAATTTCTTTCCCAGCGGTCATAATAAGATCCGCAAACTCATCAATGACCACAACTATATATGGTAAGAAACGATGACCGTTTTCGGGGTTTAAACGACGTTCAATGAACTTCTTATTGTATTCCTTGATATTTCGAACCTGTGCGTCCTTCAATAACTCGTAACGCTCATCCATCTCAATGCACAGAGAGTTCATTGTGTTTACCACTTTACTCGTGTCAGTAATTATCGGTTCTTCTGCATCCGGAAGTTTCGCTAAGAAATGGCGTTCAATCTTA
This sequence comes from Crocinitomicaceae bacterium, assembly GCA_049611865.1. GTDB lineage: Bacteria > Bacteroidota > Bacteroidia > Flavobacteriales_D > Crocinitomicaceae > Crocinitomix. The sequence goes on from JBMZAY010000027.1 coordinate 17,389, forward strand.
TTGTATAGTGTTAATTCTACTTTTTTAGGATCGACCATCACAAATTTAACCTGTGACGGATGTTTTTTATAGAGTATAGAAACGAGAATAGCATTCAACCCAACCGATTTACCTTGACCGGTGGCACCAGCGCATAATAAGTGAGGTGCTTTTGCTAAATCAAACACGAAAGTTTCGTTAGCAATTGTTTTACCGATTACGATAGGTAACTCCATGTCGGAGTTTTGAAACTTTTCTGATGCAATCATGGTGCGCATGGCAACCATTTCTGGTTTGGAGTTTGGAACTTCGATACCGATTGTACCCCTCCCTGGTATTGGAGCTATAATACGAATCCCATTGGCAGCCAAACTGAGCGCAATGTCATCAGATAGATTTTTGATTTTCGAAATTCTTACACCAGGAGCCGGAACAATTTCATATAGAGTAACCGTTGGGCCAACCGTTGCTTTTATCTTGGAGATTTCGATTTTGTAATACCCAAGCGCTTCAACAATACGGTTTTTGTTGTTCTCTAGTTCTTCCTTGTTGATATTTCGTTGCCCCTTACCATAATCTTCTAATAGATCAAGTGTGGGAAGCTTATACGAAGACAAGTCTAAAGTCGGGTCATATTCTCCAAATTCTTTTAGTTTACTGTTTACATCTTTGTTGGATAATGTCTCATCCTCTTTAGCCTCTTCAACTTCAATGGCCAAATCGTCTTCTATTTTCTCTTCAGAGACCGATTCGCTGACCTCTTCTTCCTCAGGAATAGAAATCTCAAAGTCTTCCGTTTCATTTTCTTCTATTTTTACCTCTTCCTCTGCCTGTTCTTCATCACCTTCATCAAATTCTACAGTCTCACTAATCTCATCTTGTTCAATTTCTTTATCATCTATCGTGTTGATGGCAACAATATCGACTGCTGTATTTTTGGTAGGGTCAATTTCTTCTGCTGCGTCCTTTTTTCCGGTAAACTTTTGAATCAATGCTTTGAAGTCAGGATTAAATAATTGTACGATGGAAACAAAAGCTAAGACGGCTAATAGTAAGAATGATCCGAATCGACCAACAACAAGAGACAGCCAATGGTTAAATTGATATCCAAACATTCCACCGTAGGAAAAACCATCTTCTTTCGTTACAAAACCAAGGAGAAGAGAAATAACTACTAATCCAATTAAGCTACGACCAATTGTTTTACGAATGGATAATAATTCAATTCTGAACAAAAGAAATGTCCCAAGTAGCGTAAAGATGAATGGAAAGAAGAATGAGGCAAGACCAAACCAACGAAAGATAAACTGATGTGACAACCAAGCCCCTAGTTTGCCGAGGTGATTGCTAATAGCAAGTTCTTCAGTATTGAAAATGAAATCAAAAAAAGATTGACTATTGACGAGGTCTTGATCAGCTTTCCATGTAAACAAGTACGAAATGAAAGCTAGTGTCAAGTAAATTGACATGAGTAAGAGAACAGAACCAACCGTTAAGTTCAACCTCCGTTTTTCAGGACTGAATAAATCACTTAGAGGTTTTAGCAAGTTTATTTTGCGTGGTTTTTTTGCAGTTTTTTTTCTTGTCTTGTTGCGCTGACGACGTTTTTTTTCGTTGGGTTTATCTTTGTCAGTTGAAGGATCTTCGTCCAGTGATTTATATTTGTTTTCGGATTTTCCCATTCCTTTTATTACAGTCTTATTGTTTTTTTACTATTCAAACTACTAAATTAACGCTTCTAATAGCGTCGTGTTACCACTCTTAAATTCGATATCAACACTCAACTGTTAGTTTTGCTTGTTTTTTTAAAATGAATTCCGTATCTTCATTCCCCTTTAAGTAGTTCGAAACGAGCATAATGTGATTTTTTTAAAAAAAAGATCATT
>JBMZAY010000028.1:0-18187 GCA_049611865.1 Crocinitomicaceae bacterium
GCGGCACTCGAAACCAAGGAAACGATTGGAGCAACTTCTTGTAACAATTCCCGTCCAATTTCCGGCACTGGCTCTACGTATATGTAATCGTTTGCTTGAACCAAAATATCTGTATATGCTAATCCTTCAATTGTCGAAAGGTCTATACGAAAAACCTGACGCTCACCGTTTTCACCTTTTCTTATCAATTTAATCTTACTTGCGCGACCGCGTTCAGTAATGCCTCCAGCCAAAGCTATGGCCTCAACCAAAGTTGTATTATTATTCGCCAAGTATAAAACCTGTGCATCGCCTCCATTTCCAGGAAAAACAATTACTCGCCTATTTGTAACCGAAATTTGAACGAAAGGACTTACATATAAATCAGAATATAATTCTTCCAAATATTTTTCAGCTTCTCTGATAGTCATACCAACAACATTCACTTCTCCAACAGCAGGAAAATTAACTAATGAATCTCTTTGCACTACGTAATTCAATGAGTTATTAGGATTAAAGAGCTGATTTTGCTGACCAGGGACTGAAGTGGTAGCAATATCTAAAATTCGCTGGCCCTTCTGTGTAAAAAATCGAAATTGCAATATATCGTTGACATCAATTTTATATTCATTCTTGGTAACATTCATGCTGTCGATATCGGCAAACTCGTAATCCTTCTCTGTTTTCAACATTAAATTACTATTAATACCACAACTCTGTATTAAAAACATTACCACTGCGCAAACAGCTATACTTAAACTTCTATTAATTTTCATTTTAATTTCTTTTTCGCCAACAGGTTTCGATACAAATCTCCCATATCAGCACACAACCTTTCGTAGTGGAATTTATCTTTTACGTTATTCCAGCCATTTTGTGACATTTTTTGCCGAATTTCTTTATCTTTAATTAATTTTAAAAGTGAATCTGCATATTTTTCCGGCGTAAATTCTCCAACCACCACTCCAGTAACTCCATCAACCACAACATCTCTAACACCTCCTACATCAGTTGTAATTACTGGAACACCAGCTGCCTGAGCCTCAATTAAACAGACAGGCGTACCCTCATTCAATGAACTTAAACACACAACATCAAGACCAGGTAGTGATTCCGCAACATTCTTTACCCACGAAGTAAAAACGACTCTTAGATTCAAGTGTTTTTCTTCTAGCATTTTAGCTTCTTGCTCAATGGCAGCACGCATCTCGCCATCTCCAATAAAGCAGACTGACAATCTTTGATTTGCTTTCGCTGCTACAAGGTCAATTGATTGTAAAAATCCGAGATGATTCTTGACAGGAACCATTCTTCCAATTAAACCAACAACCATTTCATTCTCAGGAAAAGCATATTTATCGCGAAAAACCTTGCGTTTCCCAACTTTATTGCAACTAAAATTCTCTAAATCAAAACCTAAAGGAATCACGCTAACTTTTTCCGAACTTGAAATATTATATACCCCTACTAATTCTTGCTTCTGCAGAGGAGAAATCGCGATAATCGCATCGGATTTTTTAGCAAGATAACGCTCTACTCTTTTGTAAAATTCTGTTTTAGTTTTACCAAAATAGTTGTGAAAAACATGCCCGTGAAATGTATGGACAATTATTGGAACCTTCTCTTTGATAGCTGCATATCGACCAAGAGCACCAGCTTTAGACGCGTGTGTATGAACAATGTCTGGCTTGAACTTTCTAATAATTTCCCGAATCGCTCTTAAAGCCATACGGTCTTTCTGAAAGTTTAACTCTCGTTCCATGTGCTGGACAATATTTGTCTCAACACCATATTTATTCGGGATAAACAGCGCATCACCTTCGTTTTCGCCTATTTGACCACCCCAAAGTTCGGTCTCAAATTCATCATCCATAAATTTAGACAAGAACGTAACGTTATACGCAGGCCCGCCCAGATTAAATCGATTGATGATGCGAATTACTTTGATCATGATGCTTGGTCAGCGAAGAAATGTTGGATTTCTAAATGTAAATTTACTGATTTTTTTGTTGCTTCTCCCACCAAAACTGGAAAACAATCAATGCCCATACTATATAAATCCGATCTCCTGAAAGCGCAGTATTCAAATTACATTTTAGGTTTTCAATAAAATCTACATCGAACAAACCTTGCTCCTTGATATACTTGGACGAAAAACGCTCGCTTTCAAATTGTTCCTCAAGCTCCTCTCCCAACCAATAAGCAAGGGGTATCTCGAAACCTTTCTTTGACCGTGTCGAGATAGAATTTGGAATCATTTCCTTAAAAGTATCTCGCAGAATGCGTTTACCCTGTTTCTTATGGATTTTAAAATTTAAAGGAAGTGAATTGGCAAATGAGATCACTTCAGCGTCTAAAAAGGGTGTTCTTACTTCAAGACCAAAAGCCATACTCATAGCATCAACCTTTTTAAGCATGTCATTCGGGAGTACTAATTTTTGATCAGCATCTAAACCTGCCTCAAGTCCACCCCCCTCCCATTTATATGGATATTGAATGAATTCATAAGAATTTCCTAGCAAGTTTTTTCTATCTGAATCTGAAACAAATTGACACCACTTAAAATACCTATCTTTTTCTGGCAATGAAACACCATTTGCCATAAGCTGCAATTTACGATTGAATTCTCCAAATTTTGAATCTCGAGACTGCGGAAAAGGACGCATTATTGCGGCAAGTACTGAAAAACTGGACTTTTTGAATGGCTCCCATTGATTCTGAATGTGCATCGCCTGATGTTTCCGATAACCGGCAAACAATTCATCAGCTCCATCACCACTCAAAACAACATACACTTCCCGCTTTGTTTTTTGCGCTAATAAATACATTGCAAAAGCTGAAGAATCTGCAAATGGCTGATCAAGGGCATCTAAAAAATTTCTAAATGACGCACGGAAAAGTTGTTTATCTATGAGATATTCATGATGCTGACTTTCAATATATTTGGATACTTCAGTTGAGTACTTACTTTCATTAAAGTAGGGATGATCAAAGGCTATCGAAAAGGTTTTTAAATCGATCTTATGCTCTTTTGCAATTGCGGAGACGATGGAAGAATCCAGACCTCCAGACAGGAACGTTCCGAGGGGCACATCAGCGACCATTCTTCTGTGCACGCTGCCTGTCAACTTTTCTTTCAGAAGTTCACAAGCTTCTTCGTACGTTCCTTTGTATTTACTGTGATTAACAAACAAAGTCTGTGACTGAACCTCACTCTTTTTCTCATAGACCCTTACCTCACCCGGAAGCATTACCTTTATTTGATCATAAATGGTGTTGGGAGCTGCGGTATACGTTAATGAAAAGTATAGATTGAGCGCTGTTTTATCAATATTCAAATTATTATTCAAAACCCGAATACTCGTCATCTCTGAAGCAAAACAAACCATCTCTTTATTCTCGAGGTACAGAAGTGGCTTTATACCTGCTTTGTCGCGGGCAAGTATCAATCGATCTTCCTGATTATCATAAAATGCAAAGGCATAAAATCCATTTATTTTTTCAAGCCCGTCTTCCCCGAAATGAATAAGATGATAAAGTAAAACTTCTGTATCTGAAGTTGTTACAAATTGAACCCCTAACTTCTCAAGATCAGCCTTGAGCTCAATAAAATTGTAGATCTCGCCATTAAAAACAAGCGCATATCTTCCGTCCGCTGATTCAAAGGGCTGATTAGATCTGGACTCACAATCGATAATAGCTAAGCGGGTATGCCCTAAGGCGCAATTGGTATAAGTTTTGCAACTTGTATTATCAGGAACCCTATGCTTAATTGTGTTTATGGCAGCGTCAATTAGGGGAAACTTTTCCAGCGCTTTACTTTTTTTCGCCCATATTCCTGCAATACCGCACAAAGTCCTAAATTTGTTCACAAATATAAATGAATCAAAACACATTGAATATTATGCCCAAAATATTCCTTTTACATATCGCTTTCCTTTTTATCTCTTGTGGATTTGCTCAAACCGGAGAAGAACCGCGAAAACCGAACACTTATGTTCAGCAATATGCGGATGAAATGATGCAAAAATCAAGTCTGAAACAAGCAGCCTTTAGTTTTTATGTAAAAGATATGGAATCTGGTGAAATCGTCGCGCAATTCAATGAGGAAATGGCCATCCCAAGCGCTTCAACTATGAAATTAGTTACTACAGCCACTGCCACTCAATTTTTAGGGCGAGGTTATACATTTAACACCGAATTAAGGTACACTGGAACGCTTGACACCATATCCGGTATACTCCATGGCGATTTGTATATTATCGGCGGTGGAGACCCTACCTTAGGCTCTCGCTATTACAATGATGAAGGCCATGAACGTGACGTCCTGTATGAATGGGCAGAAAAAGTAAAATCTGCTGGTATTAAAGAGGTGAACGGGCGAATTATTGCCGATGGGTCTAAATACAACTACGACGGTGTTCCATCTGGATGGGTATGGGGTGACCTTGGCAATTATTATGGAGCAGGACCAGCAGGACTTAGCATTTTTGACAATATGTGCAAACTGCACTTTAGCACGCCAAAAAATGCCGGAGAACAAACTGAATTAACATGCATTACACCATACATACCCGGACTTACTATTCAAAACCGTGTTAAGTCGGCAGATTCCAATGGCGACAACGCCTATGTATACGGGGCTCCATTTTCACTTGACTGGTTTGTAGAGGGGTCTATTCCGAAAAATAGAGAGGATTTTACTGTGAAAGCAAGTATTCCAGACCCCGAATTTGTTGTAGCAATAGAGTTTGATCAGGTCTTGGGTGAAAGCGGTGTGCACGTATGTTACGCCCCCATAACCATGCGTCAACTAAACAAGAATTTGCCATTCGAAAAACCCGAAATGACATTAATTCATACGCACGAATCCCCTAGCCTCGCATCAATTATGAACTGGGTAAACAAAAAAAGCATCAACCTCTTTGCAGAACATGTGCTTTGTGAGATTTCATATAAGAAGTCAGGTTATGGATCAACCTACAACGGGGCGCAATACTGTATGAACTACTGGCAAAACAAAGTTGGCAACGGACTCTTCATGACAGATGGCAGTGGTTTATCACGATCAAATGCCGTTTCAGCATCATTCCTCGTTCGATTATTGACCTATATGCACAAAACCAATTCAGGAGAATCATTTAAATCCAGCTTGGCAGTTGCAGGAAAATCAGGAACGATGGCAGGCATTGGGAGAGGCACTTCTGCTGCTGGTCGCGTATACGGCAAAAGCGGCACAATGACTCGAATAAAATCATACGCCGGTTATGTCGATACACAATCCGGAAAAAAGCTTGCTTATGCTATGATCATTAATAACCATAGCTGCAGCAATGCGCAGGTAAAAAAGTACTTTCAGTATTTGATGGTTAAAATGGCGCGATACTAGAAATATTGAGTCACATGATCATTCACTCTATATAAATCTTTTCAGTCATGACAGACTGTTAAAACTCTTGGTTTTCAACAGCCAAGTGCTGAAGATTTATAACGTGTATTTCTGAAGTTTTGATCCGATTTTTTATTAAATTAGGAGCAAAGAATCTACTATATGTCTAAAAACCTCAGTGAACTATCCGGCAGAAAGGGCCTCGAATACAATTTATTTGAAGAGTTAGGACTCGCATCGAAATCATCAGGAACCCCGAGTAAAAAAGACTTAGAGCGTTTAGCAGAAGAATTTTTGATTGGAAAATCAACAACCTATGGCGCTGCTACCTTTTATGATTTCATGAAACCGGAAAATCAGAATAAAAAGGCATATGTATGTAACGGAACAGCATGTTTGTGCAGTGGAAAACAAGCTGCGGTTCAAAACGAGCTTGAAAAACACTTTAACGCATCGGAAATTGGGCATATGACATGTTTAGGGCGCTGCCATGAGAATGGAGCGTTCCATTTCGAAGGGAACAATTACTCTGCTAAATCTTCTGAAGAAATTGCAAATATCGTTCAGTCGGGCAACAAACCGACAGGGGACAATTATGTGACCAGTGCTTCAGGAAAAGCAATCCTGACTGCTCCATACGGCAACTTTGATGATTTTTATTCATTATTGGAAACAGCATTGGACAAGGGCCGTGACTGGGCGCTCGATGAAATAAAAAAATCAAACATACGTGGACGAGGCGGCGCTGGGTTCCCAATGGGCTTTAAGCTTGAATCATGCAAGAACACTGAATCAGATCAAAAATTCATTATCTGCAATGCAGATGAGGGCGATCCTGGAGCGTATTCGGATCGTTATCTGCTTGAGAAAAGACCTCATTTCGTTCTTTTCGGTATGATGATCGCCGGTTATATTACTGGAGCTGATTACGGGATACTCTATATAAGAGCGGAATACCCGGACAGCGTCAAAATCATTCAAGAAGCTATCAATCAACTGAGAGCAAATGGACTCTTAGGAGAGAATATACTCGGAAAAGGCTTCAATTACAACTTTAAAATTATTCAAGCACAAGGTGCTTATATTTGCGGAGAAGAAACGGCCTTAATCAACTCAATTGAAGGTCAGCGTCCAGAGGTTAGAACCAGACCCCCATACCCTACCCAACAAGGTTTATTTAACAAACCAACCATCGTCAATAATGTCGAAACATTAGCTGCGGTTCACGCAATTCTCAAAAATGGCGGTGATGCATACGCAAAAATAGGTACTGCTAAATCCAGCGGAACAAAATTGGTTTGTTTGGATAGCTTCTTCAACAATCCCGGGATTTATGAAGTTGAAATGGGCACACCGCTCTCGATGGTCATCAACGATCTTGGTGGTGGTTTCAAAGAACCAGTAAAAGCCATGCAAATCGGTGGGCCACTAGGAGGATTGGTTCCTGTTTCAAAAATAGATGAACTAAACATTGACTTTGAGTCTTTCGCCAATGGAGGATTTTTATTAGGACATGCATCAATTGTATCTGTACCTGAGTCATTCCCAATCATAAAATTCATTGAGCATCTGTTTGATTTTGCGGCATTTGAAAGCTGCGGTAAGTGTTTCCCTTGCCGTCTCGGGACCAAGCGAGGACATGAGATGTTTAAGAAGGCCGCAGATGGAGAAAGCAAGCTGGATCGGGATCTGCTCAACGATCTTTTACATACGCTTGAAACAGGTTCGCTCTGTGCGCATGGCGGAGGGATTCCTTTACCAGTGAAAAACGCAGTTACCTATTTTGACCAAGAACTTAAATCATACTTCAAAAACTAACATTTCCAAAATAAAAAGCATAACTACATGAAAGTAGCATATATCAATAATAAACCATTTGAAATTCTTCCGGGGGAATCAATGCTTGATTTTCTCAGAAGAAACCATTCAGTGAAAGTTCCAACGCTATGCGATGCACCCAACTTGGAGGCGTTCGGATCATGTCGAGTTTGTAGCGTAGATGTGGCGATGTCAGAGGATGGACAAACAAAAACAATGGCATCCTGTCACACCCCTGTTTCGGAAGGACAGTACATTTATCCAGAATCGAAGAACATTCAGCGACTTCGCAAAAACATAATGGAACTCGTATTAACAGATCATCCGTTAGATTGCTTAACCTGCGAGGTCAATGGTAATTGTGAGCTACAGGATGTTGCAGCAGAGGTTGGAATCAGAGAAGTAAGGTATGAGGAAGGAGAAAATCATCTCCACAAGACCAAGGATTTGTCTCACCCATACATGACTTCTGATTTCTCAAAATGCATTAATTGTTACAGATGTGTACGTGCATGCGACGAAGTCCAAGGTGAATTTGTCTTAAGTATGGCTGGACGTGGATTTGATAGCCACATTATAAAGGGAATAGATCAAAGTTTTATGGAATCTGATTGTGTCAGCTGCGGTGCATGTGCACAAGCTTGTCCAACCAGCGCCATTTCGGATGTTTTTCAATCAAAATCGGTTAAGCCCGAAGAAACTACACGTACAATATGCACCTACTGTGGAGTTGGCTGTAATTTGGAAGTCTCTACACGCAATGGAGAGATATTATCAATTCAAGCGCCATACGAAGCAGAGGCTAATGGAGGTCACACTTGCTTAAAGGGGCGTTACGCATTTAAATTCTACAATCATCCCGATCGTTTAACTTCACCGATGATAAAAAGAAATGGAGAATTTGAGGAAGTTTCATGGGATGAGGCATACGATTATATCGTAGATGAATTTAGAAGAATTATCAGAGAAGACGGACCAGATGCAATTGCTGGTATTAGCTCAGCTCGAACTCCGAATGAAGAGAATTACCTAATGCAAAAGTTCATGCGAGCAATTGTCGGAACGAATAATATCGACTGCTGCGCGCGCGTTTGCCACTCTCCTACTGCGCTTGGAATGCAAAGAGCGTTCGGTACAGGAGCAGCGACCAATTCCATTGAAGATTTAGATCATACGGATTGTATTATTGTTATTGGAGCAAATCCGACAGATGCCCATCCTGTAACAGGAGCTAGAATAAAACAAAAATTTATGAAAGGGGTTACCAGCATAGTTGTTGACCCTAGAAGAATTGAATTAGCAAAATACGCAACTTATCATCTTCAGCTAAGACCTGGAACCAACGTTGCCTTATTAAATATGATGTTGTATTACATCATTAGTGAAGGAGTTGAAGACAAAGCTTTCATTGAAAGTAGATGCGAAGGTTACGAAGAAATGAAGGCTGAAATTCTGCGTTTGGACATGGATGAGTTAGCAACCATTACAGGAGTTGACAAAGAACTTGTAAGAGAAGCTAGTTTGGCTTATGCAAATAGCAAAGCTGCCATGGAGTTTCATGGATTAGGCGTAACGGAGCATTATCAAGGTACATTCACCGTGCAGTTAATTGCAGACTTAGCAATGATTACCGGAAATATCGGTAAGAAAGGAGCTGGTGTTAACCCGTTGAGAGGTCAAAACAATGTTCAAGGAGCTGCTGATATGGGCGCACAGCCACATCAGGGCGCAGGATATCTTGATGTTACAAATCCTGACATCAATGAGAAATACAAATTGTTCTATGATTCGGAGGTCGTACCATCAGAGATTGGTTATAAAATCCCAGAGATGTTTGACGCGGCTATTGACGGAAAATTGAAAGCACTTTGGTTAATTGGTGAAGATGTAGTGCAAACCGACCCAAATACGAATAAGGTTAAGAAAGCCATGGACAGTCTAGAACTACTTATCGTTCAAGAATTATTCATGACTGAAACGGCGAAACATGCTACTGTAATCCTACCTGGAGCTTCATTCTTGGAAAAAGAAGGTACATTCACCAACGGAGAGCGCAGAATTCAGCGTGTTCAAAAAGTAGTTGAGCCATTAGAAGGAACTAAACCGGATGGTCAAATTATTGTGGACATTATGAATCGCATGGGATATAAGCAAGCGGACTACACAGCTGCTGGTGTCCTTGAAGAAATTTCTCAAATTGTACCTTTCTTTAGAGGTGTTGTATGGGAAGAATTAGGTGATAATGGAAAGCAATGGCCTGTTCAAGCCGACGGCACTGACACCCAGTTGCTACATACAGAAGAGTTTAAAAGAGGAAAAGGAATGTTTTCTTTCTTCCCTTACAAGCAATCCTTAGAGGTTGAGAAGCATGGAGACGATTATCCGTACATCATTACTACAAACCGTGAACTAGAACACTATAATTGCGGTGCTATGACTAGAAGAACTGGAAACGTTGAGATTTTGACGGAAGATGTTCTATTAATTCACCCTGACGATGCTAAAGCGAATGGAATCGAGCAAGGAGACATGATATGTGTTGAATCACCAAGAGGAAAGGTGGACATTAAAGCTGAGATAACTGACGAAATGAAACCAGGCATATTAAGCTCCACGTTCCATTTTCCTGAAATCATGCTTAACATCATTACATCAGACGAGCATTGTACTGAGGCTATGTGCCCAGAGTATAAAGTGGTGTCTTGTAGAATTAGAAAAAGTAAAGGAAAATACAAGCAATTAGCGGAAGCAAAAGCTTAGTCTCTTAATTTATCGACTACGTAGAGAATTGGGTTTAAAACCGACTCTCCGAGTAAAACGGAGCGTTCATCTGACCAACAGTAAATTGGATCAGGCAGGTCGTCGTTGTCTTTAAATGGCATTTCAATAGTAAATGCTAAACATTTAAAACGGTGACCAATTGCATTAGAGCATACGGTTAAGTTAGCAGTTCCCGGCTCATCTTTCCCATAATTGTATTCATCCTGAAAATCAGGCGAGAAAGCAATCCAAGCTATTTTGAAACGATCTTCTAGCGCAGCCATGCGCTCGTTGTATCCAGGTACCCCCTCTCCTCCGGCAACGAAATTATAAGGTATAGCCTCATCTCCGTGTATATCCAACAACAGATCAACACCCGTTTCATCCATCTTGTTTCGCACATAATAAACTTCCGGACTTTTTGCTAATGAAGGCTCAGCCCATTCGCGATTTAAATTAGCGCCCGCCGCGTTAGACCTCAAGTTACCAGCGATTGCTCCATCAGGATTCATATTTGGGACAATATAAAAACAAGCCTTCTCTAAAAGCTTTCTGGAAACAGGATCAGACTCATCCAATAATCGATCAATAAACCCCTGCATAAACCACTCTGCCATACTTTCACCGGGATGCTGGCGAGCGATAACCCAAATGTTAATCCCAAAGCCTTCATCACCAATTACAAGCATATCAATATCCCTTCCTTCTACTGTTTCACCAATTACCTCTAAACGACATAAATCGGACAATTGGGCTCGATGAACCAAATTCTGATGAGCTTGGTAGGAAAATGGTGCAAAATAAGCGAAGTAGATGCTATTATTTGACGGTTGATAATCAATTTTCAATTGACCATCTTCATACTTCGTGGGTACGCGAAACCATTCGATACAATCATAAGAAGCACATGCGTGATAATTTTCCCAGCCATCTGGATAACTTGATTCACTGGCATTTACTATCCTTATTCTACATGGAACATCGAGGGCCCCAGTCAATCTAAAATGAAACCACTGTAAAAACTCCGAATTAGTGTCCTTACGAATCTTTAGGTCAATTTGTCCAGCTTCTTGGATGCTCAGTACCTCTATATTTCCACTGTCAAAATTTGAAGAAATTTTCATTACACATGCTTATTTGGTTGTGCACGAAATTACAGTTTTTGAAATCATCTCGAAACCACTTCTTATATAAAGAACTATTCTTTTTTCAACAAATCAGGAAAATCCCTTTTGAATCGATTCAAGCGAGGGACCGATACGGCTTTGATATAAGGATGATCTGGATGCTTCTTCTCGTAATCTTCACCCATCCAAAATTTCTCGAAAGCTTTCACTTCACTTGCCACCTTGTACCCTTCCACTTCCAATTCTTTAATCTTGTGTTCAATAATCTTTTTTTCTGCCTCATTTTGGTAAAATGCAATTGACCGATATTGACTCCCAATATCATTGCCTTGCCCATTCACCTGCTCAATATTTTGCGTTCCGAAATAGACGTCAACTAATTGCTTAAATGACACAACCTCTGGATCATAATAGATTTCCACTGCCTCAGCATGCCCTATTGTGCCTGTGTTGGAATCCTCATAAGTTGGATTTTTGGTGTGACCGCCAGCATATCCACTATACACTTCTGCTACCCCTTCCACATGCTCATATATCGCCTCGACACACCAGAAACAACCACTGGCAAAATAGGCTGTTTCATATTCACTCAAATCCTTTTTAGGCTTATTTTCTTTCATTTCAGAATTGATGCCACCTGAGCAGCTTGACGCCAAGAACAGCAACCCCATAAAAAATCCAGATGTTTTCATATGCTTTTAATGATTTATCAGTTTGTCGTCATCATCACTATTATCTTACAAACAAGTCACTGTTTTGTTTTCGCATGAATAAAATATCTATCTTAACGGCAAATATGAAGTTTACAGAACTAAAGCTCAAAGATCAACTCTTGGAGGCATTATCTTACATGGGGTTTGAAACAGCTACCCCAATTCAAGAGAAAGCGATTCCAATCATACTCAACAATCAAGACATTTTAGCCTGCGCACAAACCGGCACAGGAAAAACTGCAGCATTTGTTTTGCCTATTCTCAATAAACTCGTGGGTAAGCCTGATACGAGTATCAATACATTAATCATTGTCCCTACTCGGGAATTGGCCGTTCAAATCGAGCAACAAATTCAAGGTTTATCCTACTTTCTATCGGTTGGATCAAAAGCCGTTTATGGAGGGGGCGACGGAAAAGACTGGGCAGAACAGAAAGTCGCATTAACCGAAGGCACAGATATTATTGTAGCGACGCCTGGAAAACTACTCTCCCACCTAAAAATGGGATATGTAAAATTTGATAAAGTTGAGCATCTGGTTTTAGACGAGGCGGACCGCATGTTGGATATGGGTTTCTATGATGATATCATGAAAATCAACTCCTATCTTCCAAAAAAACATCAAACACTCTTATTCAGTGCCACCATGCCGAATAAGATAAAAACATTAGCTCGAAAGTTATTGCATGAACCGGAAGAAATTTCGTTAGCTGTGTCGAAGCCAGCCGCAGGTGTATCTCAAAACGTCTATTTAACATTTGACAACCAAAAACAACCTGTACTAAAGCATATCCTCGACGAGCGAAAAGACTATCACAGCATTATTGTATTTACATCATCGAAAGCGAAAGTATCTAATATCAATCGCTTTCTCCTTAAATCTGGTTTTAAGTCGCGTACCATAAGTTCTAACCTTAAACAAGATGAACGAGAGGAAGTTCTCCGAGCATTTCGGGCCAGAAATGTAAGAATCTTAGTTGCTACGGACGTCATGTCACGCGGTATAGATATCAAAGAGATCAATATGGTCATCAATTATGATGTTCCTCATGACCCTGAAGATTATGTGCATCGAATTGGACGAACTGCACGAGCAAACACAAAAGGTGAAGCGTATACATTGGTTAACCGTAAAGACTTTTCTAAACTTCGTCGTATCGAAAAAATGATCGAGGATGAGGTACCCAAACTCGGACTACCAGAAGAATTTGGCGAAGCTCCAGTATGGAAAAAAGATCGACCCTCGCAACATCGAAATAAATCGAAAAATAAAAAAAAGCGTTATCCACAACGCAACAAACAAAAAGGAGCTAAAGCCAACAAGAGCAGCGGTAAAAAAGACGAAAAGCGAGATAATCACTAGTGTAACAATTCTCGAATAATTCGTTTTAGTGCACAAAAGATAAATCGTTAACAGGTTTTAATCAACTTTAACAACTGCGCCTAATATTTCCTTATACTTTTGTGTTATCATTAACAAGAACATCTTATGTCAAAAAAATCATTTTCCTTATTCGGACTACTTTTAATGGTTGTCCTCAATGCTCCCGCTCAAAACAAATCATATCAAGGTCTACTTTGGGAGATTTCAGGAAATGGATTGGAAACGCCTAGCTTTTTATATGGCACCATGCACGTCTCCAATAAACTTGCTTTTAATGTAAGTGATTCCTTTTACTATTCTTTAAACAGCGTTGACGCTATCGCTCTAGAATCCTCTCCCGCTGACTGGATGGAGGATTATCGAGAAATGGGAGCTTTTGACAACAGAGGTTATGGTTACGATGGATTTTACAAAGACGCGTTTAAAATTAAACCTCCTTCTTCTGACCTTGCCTATCAATTAATGGAGAATAAGAACGGTTTAATGAATCAAATCTTATACCGTTTCAGACCTGGCAACGAAGATTATCAAGAGGACACCTTCCTGGATATGTTCATTTTCCAGGCAGGGGCGAAGAACAGCAAACCGATTTATGCATTGGAAACATTAGAGGAGGTCGTTGATTTATCGATTAAAGCCATGACCCCTGATGAAGAATATATTGAAGACAATAGCAGAAATAATTTTTTAGAGAACGACGGTCAACGAAAGTTTGTTTTGCTCGAAGAGGCATACCGACGCGGAGATCTTAATGCTATAGACTCACTTAGCAAAGCCGATAATCCAACATCTGTATATCACGATTATTTTATCGTTGAAAGAAATAAGAATATGGTGCGTCGCATTGATTCATTATTAAAGGATCAATCTCTATTTATAGGAATTGGAGCTGCGCATCTACCGGGTGAAGAAGGAGCAATAGAGTTATTGCGAAATATGGGTTATAATGTTAGACCAGTAAATCCAAAGTCAACAGGTAAGTCTCATAAAATGCGTAAAAAACTGGAAAGCTTATATCGACCTGTTGATTTTCAACCATTCGAAACTGAAGATGAGTTCATCAATGTTTCTGTTCCAGGGAATCTTTACCGCATCCCAACCGGGCAACGCGGTAAAATGGAATACCTCTGCCCCGAGCCTATAAACGGTGGTTATTTCAGTGTCGTACGCCGATTTACTTTTGGAGGAATTTTTAACAAAGACATTGAACACTATAAAGCGACCTTTGACAGTTTGTTATATATTGCTACACCTGGAGAACTTATTAAGAAGGAAGACATTACAATAAATGGACATGAAGGTTATCGTATTTTGACTTTAACCAGTAAAAACTCCTATGTCAATTACAATGTCTTTTTTACCCCTACAGAAATTGTTGTTTTTAAAGGGTATGGTACAGATGATTATATTCTCAAAAGTAGACCTAAGACATTTTTCAGTGAAATCAATTTAGAACCCGCTCATGGCAAATGGCAGGATGTATCACCAAAATTTGGTGGAGCAACATGGAAAATGAAAGGCCTCGTCTCTTCTCAAGACATGATTGACGGCATGGACGATTCTGAAATTGACCCAATCTTTCAATCTTATGACAACGAGACAGGTAATTATTACTTGACGATGCGCTATAGTTATAACGATTTGGATTATATCGAAGAAGATTCATTTGATCTTGCCTATTTAGGTGAAAATTTTGCAAAAAGTATAGGTTATGATATCGATCAAACTATTTTTAAAGCAGGTTCTCCATACACGTATGTCGAACAATCACTAACCGTTAAAAAAGAGAATAACGACCAAAAGGAAACATTGCGTCAAAAACTTATTACAAGGGCAGGATACTATTTCTTAATGTTAACCACTGCTGAAGGTGATGATGCACATAAATTCTTTGACTCTTTTAATTTCACCGATTTCAAAATAGATGATGAATTCGAAACGTACACGGATACAGCTATCTATTATACGGCAGAAACTTACATTAAAGAAGAACTACCAGAGATGCCTAGCGGATACTACAACCGTTACCGCGAGAAGGATGAGGAAGATAATTCGTTTAAATCTAGGGAAGGCTCTAATTACCACTTCCATGCAAAAACAGGACAAAATGTTTATGTAGAATTCGTAAAATTCCATGACTATGACGGCATCGATTCATTGGAAGAATTTTGGGATTATCGCATTGAGCAACTGAGCAAAAAAAGCAATATGGTCGTCAGTGGAAAATCGGAACGTACAGGCGAAAACGGAGATCAGATTGTGGATTTTGTTTTGACCGATACTGGAAGCACCAAGGGAATAATGACACAAATGCGTTTGCACAATGGTGTACAATACACAGTGCAAGCTTTAATAGATAATGTAGAAGGACCTTCTGAATACGTTCAACGCTTCTTTGACACCTTCCAACCGAAAGACACCATAATTGGTAGAGACTTAATGGAAGATAAAGCTGAATTGTTCTATGCGCATGCAAAAGGAGAAGATAGTTTAAATCACGTGAATGCCATGAAATCAATCGATAATATTGATTTTAAAGAGAAAGATGTAAAATACATCGTCGACACGTACCGTAGTTTCGAGTTTGACGAAGAAAAAGAACAAGAACAGCGTGAAGATCTTATAATGGCTTTAGGCAACATTGAAGTAAAAGATGCCTATGATTTTTTATACGAGGTCTATGATGAAAATAACTTCAACTCTGACTTGCAATTTATAGTGCTGAAATGCTTCTCATACACTGAAACGCAAGAAGCTTACGACGCGATTAAAAAGCTTCTTTTAAAGAACCCTCCATTTACAGAAGATAATAAAAAGTTGAAGTTCTTTGATAACCTATACGACTCACTTGAACTGGCCGATAAATATTACCCAGAGATGTTAGAAATGTCACAGTATGCCGACTACCATCCATACGTTTTAGAATTATTAGCGACGGGTTATTTAGATTCTATTTTTAATTTCAATCATTTTAAAAGCGAGAAGTCACAAATCTTTAGAAATGCTAATATTGAATTGAAACGAACTGTTGCCAATCAGCAAGAGGAGGATGATAATCAATACAATTATAGTTACTTCAATCAATACTCACAGTACCACAACTTATTCATAGATTACTATACTTTGATGTGTGGTTTCAAGGCAAACGGAGATAAGGATGCAGACACTTTTTTCAAGGATATTTACCGCATTGAAGACAAAAAATTCAAGGTTGAAGCGGAGATCATCCATCACAAGCTTGGGCTAGCAGTTGACACCTCTGTTATCCAAGAGGTTGCAAAAGATGTAGAATATCGCGTTTGGGTTTATAATCGATTGGAGAAAAACGATATGCTCCCCTACTTCAATGATACAATTACACAGGAAGATATGGCATTTGCCATTCTGTACAACCGTGGATATGATGAAGAAGAAGATACGGTTGCGTTTATTAAATCGGTTACGATAGATGACGGAAAAGAAATTGGAACGATTTACTTTTTTAAAAGAAAAGCAGAAAATAAAAAGAACTGGATGATCGACTATGTCGGTTTAATGCCAGAAGATTCAACTTTACTTGAAACAAGAGGAATGACAACCAAAAAAGGTTTGTCAATAAAGAACGATGAAGAAATGGAAGAAACCATTGAACATGCCATAAAAGTCTTTGAATTAGCACACAGACAACGCGTGCGTTTGGATTCATACAACTATGGAAGCCTATTCGACGGACTCTTTTAAAAAAAATCCCGGTAACTTAAAAGTTACCGGGATACCATGAAAAAATCTACTATTCTTACGCTTACTTATAAATAGTATCTTGATTAGACCGTTGTCTTAACCTTTCTAACTGTATGACACAAGATTTTCTAAAAAGTTACAATCCTGAGTAAAATTTATTTTACAAATAATAAATTTCCTTCTCACCTTTCAAATCGATTAATGTACCTCCCGGACTGAAATCCTTCATTTCTGGAGCTGGTGTACTCGAATCCATATCAATCAATTCACTATCCTCCATTGTTCTATCTAAAACCATTCCATCTTCGTTACACGTTTCGAGTTGTTTCGAATAAAAACAAGTTCTTTCGTTAAAATCGTAGGTATACGTCTCACTATAAACACAATTTTGAAAATAGACCAATGTTGCAGCTGCAACTGTCCAGTTGTCATTTTTAAACTCGAATTCATGCGTAAAATGCCATTTACTGCTGCTTCCACCAAAATGATTGATGTAAATACGCTGGTCGTGCACTTCGAGTTTTTCAAAAGGGTCCCCCATCATTCCTCCATGTTCACTCGCCAAAACAGGTCCAATAAATGATTCCCATAACGACCAGTGATCTTCATACAGAGCGTAGACATGAACTTCTCTTTCTGTTCCCATCTCCCCTGCTCGATCCGTATCAAAAATCACCACTTTTTCATCAATTCCATCCCCATCCAAATCACTGTTTTCTTCTGCAAGAATGGAATAGCCATCCGGAACTTCAAAGTCACCGTATTCAGAACTCAGAGATTCCTCATCTAAAATGCTTTCATCGTCATAATAAGTGGTATCATCCAAATCCACTTCTATCTCATGTCCATTCGTATTGGTTGATTCTTCATTACAAGAAGTCATACCAAAAATGAGTGCTATAAAACAGGCAGCTTTTATTGCCTTAGTTTTAATGTGTTTTCGTTTTGAGTTCATAAAATTCATTTTGAAAGATGTTGACTTAATATACGAATATTTTTTTTGAAGAAAAGCGTTGAATATATTTTTAGATATACGTATACCATCTTTTATGTATGATAATTCACACATTAAATCTGATTAAATAGGTTATTGACTGTTTTTTCATACATTATTTTTCAAAAAAATTGCATTTAATCTTTTATCTTCGTATGATATTTCATACATTAGTAGTATATTTTATACTTTATGACTGAATTTTCATACAATAATTGGCGATCTTCGAGCGACAAACATATTATCGAAACGATTGGAACCTATGTAAAACACCATCGAATAAGCCAAAATAAATCTCAAAAAGA
>JBMZAY010000029.1:0-16864 GCA_049611865.1 Crocinitomicaceae bacterium
GAAGTTGCAGAGTCGGCAGGAATCAGTCGATCTACACTAAGTCTTTTAGAGAATGGAGAGCCTATATCCGTCTCTACCCTCATTCAGGTTTTGAGAGTTTTAGATCAGCTTCATGTTTTCCAGGTATTTAAAATAGAACAGACAATTAGCCCAATTGCAATGGCAAAACTTCAGCGGGAGAAACGACAAAGAAGCCGTAAAAAGACAACTAAATAATGATTACAACAGCTTTCGTGAAAATATGGGATGAACTTGTGGGCGCCATTGCTTGGGATGTTCAAGGCCAATTTGGCTCATTTGAATACGATGCTAAATTTATTCAAAAAGGATGGGATTTGGCCCCCATCATTATGCCGATTGCATACGGGAGCAACATCTACAACTTCCCTTATATGCGAGCTAATAAAAACAGTCCATACGATACATTTAAAGGGTTGCCAGGACTTATTGCCGACTCGCTGCCTGATCGATACGGTAATCAGTTGATCAATTTATGGCTTGCTCGACAAGGCCGACCAGTAAACAGTATGAATCCAATTGAGCAACTATGCTTTATTGGTACAAGAGGAATGGGAGCACTTGAATTTGAGCCTCAACAAATCAAATCAAGACAAAATACGTTTAATGTTGAAGTTGAAAGTCTGGTGGGCATTGCTAGAGAAATGTTATCAGAGCGTCAGAACTTTCATGTAAATGTGAATAAAGAAGAAGCTCAAGCCATCCAACAACTCATTACTTTGGGAACTTCTGCGGGAGGAGCAAGACCAAAAGCTGTAATTGCTTACAATCCTAAAACAGGAGAAGTTCGTTCTGGTCAATCAATTGTGCCAAAGAACTTTGAGCATTGGTTAATTAAACTTGACGGTGTTAGCGATATTCAACTTGGTGATTCTGTGGGATATGGACGCTTAGAAATGGCTTACTACCTCATGGCAAGAGACGCTGGTATAGAAATGATGCCTTCACAGTTATTGGAGGAAAACGGACGCGCCCATTTTATGACTAAACGTTTTGATCGTGACCAAGGCAATGTCAAGCACCATACACAAACTTTTTGCGCAATGCGCCATTATGACTTCAATGAAATCAACAGTTACAGTTACGAGCAGTTATTTCAAGTTATGCGCGAATTAGGTTTAGACTATGCAGACGCAGAGCAAATGTTCCGCCGCATGGTTTTTAACGTTCTCGCCAGAAATTGCGACGATCACACAAAGAATTTCTCATTCTTATTGAAGAAAGATCAAAACTGGGAACTCGCTCCGGCATATGACATCTGCCATGCTTATCGACCGGATAGTTATTGGCTGAGTCAACATGCGTTGAGCATAAACGGGAAACGCAAAAACATTAAAAAGGAAGACCTCTTGACAATAGCAAGCGAATCAAGTGTTAAAAAGGCAAAAAACATCATCAAAGACATTCAAGCCATAATATCTCAATGGCCTGATTACGCTAAAATGGTTCAGGTAGATCAGCAGAAAATCATCGCAATTCAGACCACGTTAAAAGAAATAAACCTTTAAACCTTTAGTTCGCAAATCTGAAATACCTTTTTTAAATCAAAATTTTCCTCAGAACTGACAAAAATCAGTGATAATTCTCACACATCATTTCAAGCTTTATAATACCTTTGATGTATGAACCTTATCCAAAGGTTGGTTGCTGCACTTCTATTGAAGTTGATTCTTTTTGCCATGACATGGCAAGTAGTCACAATTTCTTATTTCTATATCAATCAAACAGCGATAGAAGCTGAATATTGTGTAAACAAAGATAAACCGCAGTTAAATTGTCACGGTAAATGTCACCTAAAGAAATTATTGAAAGTTGATGAAACAACTAAAGTTGAACGAGATCAAGTGCCGGCAACGAATCATTTTATCGTTCTGTTTCAAGCATTTTCAGAAGCTGAAACGTTCAGCGGACATCTTGCCAAGGAAAAAGAATCTCATGATTATCACTATGTATTTACAGTGAAAACAGCTGTACATTCGGTTAATCACGGCCCTCCAGAACTTATTGTTTAAGATCAATTCATTTGCTTGATTATTTATTCAGTTAAATGATTTTATCCAGCTATACTCATGGCTGACTAGAAATCTGTGGATTTCATCCACGCAATAATAATATTGTGCACAGGATGCACAAAACTTAAACAAAAACAATGAAAATTAAATATTTTACCTCGCTACTATTAGTAGGAGGAATTTCTTTAACTGCTTGTAAAAAAGAAGGATGTACAGACCCTTTAGCAGACAATTATGACGAAAACGCAAAAAAAGAGGACAGCTCTTGCGTTTATACCAATGATAATACATCAGTTGATGTATATTTTGATCACAAATGGGGCATGATGGCCTCTGACTTTGCAATGAATACTGAATTGGTGCATCCAATGACTGAGGACACCCTTACTTTCAACAATTTCAAATATTACGTTTCTAATTTTCAGTTAAAAAATGAAAATGGTGAATGGTGGATACATCCGGAAAGCTATTTCCTGTTGGATTTGAGTGACGGTGTCAATGCAAAAATTACAATAGATGATGTCCCTCAAGGAACGTATACAGAGATGAAATACGTGTTGGGTGTTGACAGTGCTAGAAATGTATCTGGTGCGCAAGATGGCGCATTATCAGTTGCAAATAATATGTTCTGGAGTTGGACCACAGGCTACATCATGTTAAAAGCAGAAGGTACTTCCCCTCAGTCTGGAACTGGTAATTTCTCGTTTCATTTAGGTGGATTCGAAGGTGACTTTAATGTCGTTACAAAAAAGTCTGCAGCCTTCGGTGCAACAGCCTTGATTGTTGATGATCAAGGAACAAGTGAAGTTCACATGGTTGCTAATCCGGCTAAATTATGGCACGGATCACCGAGTGTGTCAGAAGTTAGCATGACACATATGCCAGGAGAAACGGCAGTCACAATGACTTCTAACTTCTATGGAAATATAGCTTTAGATTACGTTCAAAATAATTAATCAATATTAAAAAAGGACGTCGATCAAAAGACGTCCTTTTTTCTATGCGTATCTTTCATTTCATATTGTTAAGTGCTATTCTGTTCTTGTTTGCATGCCGCAAAGACAAGACAGCCCCTATTCTATTTATTCAACCCGATCATTTTCCTGCACCGCATTATCAATTTGAAAATTTTGATTTATCACAGGAGAAAATCGATTTGGGTAAAGCCTTATTTTACGATCCCATATTATCTTCTGACAATACAATCTCTTGCGCCTCATGTCATCATCAAGAAGCTGGATTTTCAGATCCGGGAAAAGCCTTCAGTTTCGGTGTTAACGATAGTTTGAGTCAGAGAAATTCCATGCCTTTGGTCAACTTAGCTTGGAGTCCGACATTTTTCTGGGATGGCGGTGTCAATCACCTCGAAGTAACTTCATTCGCGCCCATTACTAATCCCTTGGAGATGAACGAGAATATGAGCAGTATTGTTATGAAAATTGCATCATCTTCTGATTACAAGGAACTCTTTTTGATGGCTTATGAAGACGATACTGTGACGGCTCAGCGTGTTTTATGGTCGTTAGCAGCATATATGGCAACTCTTGTTTCTCATGAATCAAAATATGATAAAGTGTATCTAGGTCAGGAAGCATATAACGATTTGGATCAAACCGGCTATGATCTATTCCAACGAGACTGTAGAAGCTGTCATGCCGAACCCTTAACGTCCAATTACACTTATGAAAACAATGGAATTGACGCCGCTTATGCCGATCATGGTAGAAAGATTATTACAATGGATCCATCCGATCATGGCAAATTCAAAGTACCATCGCTTCGCAATATCTCAGAAACCTATCCTTACATGCATGATGGCCGTTTTCATTCATTAAGCGAAGTTATTGAACATTATAGCTCTCGAATTAAAGCGAGTTCAACCTTGAGCAATAAATTACCTGTTGGTGGTTTCAACTATACCAGCGACGAAAAAGAAGCATTAATCGCCTTTTTAAAGACATTATCAGATGATCATTTCTTGCATCATGCTGATTATTAAGAATGAACTGGTATACCCGAACGAATATTCTACTATCTTTATATTATGTCCTACTCTTGGGTAACCATAGCATCTTTTACCTTGCCAACCGATATGCATATTGCAAGGAGTAAATTAGAATCAGAAGGAATTGCCTGCGAGGTGCAAGATGAACTTACAGTTCAATCGCATAACTTTTACTCCAATGCAATAGGCGGAGTTAAATTGAAAGTGCGCGACCACGATTTGGATAGAGCTCGAAAAATACTCATAGAAATGGAGGTTATCGTTCAAGAAGAAAAGAAAGAGCTAGGCGGTTTCTTGAAGTTTACGAACAGATTTACAGGGAAAATTCCGCTGTTAAACAAGCTAATCTTAGAAATTAGAATCGTTGTTGTTTTCTCTTTGCTTATTGCAATTCTGGGTTTTATCTTATTGCTGATTGAATGAGATTATCTTAACTTATGAGGTATCACCAAAATTGGTATCTCGGCATGATATATTAATCTTTCAGACAACCTTCCGTACAAGAATTTTTCAATAAAATTCTTATTCGATTTAATAATGGCCAGAAGTTCGGGTTGATTGGATTTAACGTATTCTTCTATTCCAATGACATATTCTTCATTTTCAATCAGTTCATCTATGCATCCATATTTTAAAGATGATTGCTTAACTTTAATACCTCGAAAAACACAAATAAATCAACATGAAACGAATTTCCACCATACTACTACTTTGTGCAGGTCTGGTATCTGCGTGTTATGCCCAGAGGAATGTACCTGAAGAACCAGCAAATGAAGATAATAGCAGCTCTTTTGCCGGTTTAAAATTTAGAAGTATTGGACCTGCCTTGATGTCTGGCAGAATATCGGATATCGTCATCCATCCAGACAATGAAAATATATGGTATGTCACTGCAGGCTCTGGAGGAGTATGGAAAACAGAAAACGCTGGAACAACCTGGCAGTCAATCTTCGATGGACAAAAAAGTTTTGCAATTGGTTGCGTAACATTGGATCCTCAAAATCCTGAAGTGGTTTGGGTTGGAACAGGAGAAAACGTAGGAGGACGCCATATTAGTTACGGAGATGGAATTTACAAAAGTGAGGACGGTGGAAAGTCATGGAAAAACATGGGGTTGCAAAATTCTGAACATCTCTCTAAGATTATCATTCACCCGGATAATTCGAATATCATCTGGGTTGCGTCTCAAGGGCCACTTTGGAGCAAAGGTGGAGAAAGAGGTGTGTATAAATCCACTGATGGTGGTGTGACATGGAAAAGGACTTTAGGAGACGACGAATGGGTTGGAGCAACCGATATGCTCATTGATCCACGAAATCCTGATGTGCTCTATGCCGCAACGTGGCAGCGACACAGAACAGTAGCAGGTTATATGGGCGGTGGACCCGGAACCGCGATCCACAAATCACTTGACGGTGGTGAAACATGGAGTAAACTCGGAAACGGTTTACCTTCTGGTAACCTCGGTAAAATAGGACTGGCACTTTCTCCACAAAAACCAGATGTGATCTATGCCGCAATAGAGATGGATCGCCGAACTGGAGGAGTTTATCGCAGCGAAAACCAAGGCGGTTCATGGACTAAAATGAGTGATGCTGTTGCTGGAGGAACGGGACCACATTATTATCAAGAGTTATTTGCCTCTCCGCATAATTACAACGAGATCTACTTAGCTGATAATTATATGCAAGTTTCATACGATGGTGGAAAAACATTCGAGCGCATGAATGAAAGCGAAAAACACGTCGACAATCACGCCGTTGCTTTCAGAAAAAGTGACCCTAATTACATGCTCGTGGGTTGTGATGGCGGGTTATACGAAACCTTTGACCACACGAAGAATTGGAAATTCATCAATAACCTTCCTATTACGCAGTTTTACAAAATAGCAGTAGACGATGCCGAACCATTTTATTTTGTTTATGGAGGAACACAGGACAATAATACCCAAGGCGCACCTTCGCGTACAGATAACATACACGGCATTCGTAATTCAGATTGGTTTGTTGTCTTAGGTGGTGATGGACACCAGCCTGCTACTGAACCTGGCAATCCGAATATTGTTTACGCGCAGTGGCAACAGGGAAATTTGAATCGACACGATCGCATCAGCGGAGAGAACATTAACATTCAACCTACACCAGCATTAGGTGAACCTACAGAACGATTCAACTGGGACGCTCCTATCCTTGTTAGTCCGCACAATCCTGCCCGTATTTACCATGCCTCTCAGCGGGTTTGGAAATCGGATAATCGCGGTGATTCATGGGAGCCAATTTCGGGTGACCTAACCACAAACACGGAAAGAATTCAAACTCCGTTTTACGGAGAGCTACAGCAATGGGACAATGCTTGGGATATCTATGCCATGTCCAACTACAGTACGATTACTTCATTATCAGAATCCCCGAAAAAAGAAGGTTTAATCTATGTGGGAACTGATGACGGTATCATTCAAGTAACTGAAGATGGCGGAACAAATTGGAGAAAAGTAGATTTCTCAACGATTAAAGGATTGTCGACTACGGCTTTTGTCAATGATATTAAAGCCGATTTATACGACGAAAATATCGTTTATGCCGTTTTCGACAGCCACAAGTATGGCGATTATCAGCCGTACCTTTACAAAAGTTTGGATAAAGGAAAAACATGGGTAGATATCTCGAACAACCTCCCGGATCGCAACTTATTATGGCGAATTGTACAGGACCACGAGAAAAGCAATTTATTGTTCCTGGGTACCGAATTTGGCGTTTATTTTTCTTTAGATTCAGGAGAAAGCTGGACAAAACTTAAGGGAGGAATGCCGAATATTTCAGTAAGAGACTTAGCCATTCAAAAGCGAGAAAATGATTTGGTAGCCGGAACATTTGGACGCGGTATTTATATTCTTGATGATTATTCATCATTGCGTGAGTATGATGTGAACGCTGGACAAGAAGCCCAGTTATTTGCTCCGAGACCGGGAAAATGGTATATGCAAAAAAGAACCTTGGGAGGTGGCAGAAAGGCTGCTCAAGGAGATGGCTTTTTTGTCGCTGACAACCCACCTTATGGCGTCGAATTCACTTACTATTTAGCAGAAGCTTACAAAACGAAAGAGGCGATTCGAAAAGAAAAAGAGAAGGAAGCTGAAAAAGCTGGTGAAGTGGTTGGCGTTCCGGAATGGGAGGTTTTAGAGGATGAAAAGCGATCGCTTGAACCAAGCGTATGGTTATTCATTTATGACAATGATGGCAATATCATTCGAAAAGTTTCAGCCACAAACAGTAAGGGATTTAATCGTATCATTTGGAATTTACGGACAGAATCAACCGGAACCATCACCGCTCAAAACAAAGATCGTCAAGGTAGTGGTTATATGGCCGGACCAGGAAACTATACGGCTCAATTACATAAAAAGATAGATGGTGAATTTGAGTCAATCGGTTCATCTGTCAGTTTTGAAGTGATAGCTACAAATGATTCACATCTAAAAGGAAGTACACCGGATGAAGCTGTTGCACACTGGGAAAAAGTTGCGGAAATGCGCGTAAAAACGAATGATTTAAATTCAGATGTTAAAGAAGCAGTAGATTTAGTTGAAATGATGCTGGCAGCCTACGATAAAGCAGCTTCGAGTGATGCAGAATTGCAAAAATCACTTGTAGACTTAAGGGAACGAACCTTAGTCTTGAGACAGAAATTAAGTGGTAGTCAAGCGCGAAATGAGGTCGGAGAGAAAAACGCCTATCCTACTATCTACGACTATTTATGGAAAGCAAATACGTCAGCTTCTACTTATGGCCCAACCACCACTCAAAAACATTGTTTGACGAACGTAAATACACTTTACAATCAGATAAAAACAGAGCTTGATAATATTCAAAAGGATTTAACTCCTTTAGAAGCTCGTCTCGAAAAAATTGGCGCGCCGAAGATTAGAAAATAGATCTGAAACGATTTTATGCGTTAATCCCGGTTCAGTTTTTGAATCGGGATTTTTTTTTATCAACACTTCCCTTTTTCCATAGAAAATGAAAAAAATCTTATGTTTTAAAAGATTTCACTGACAATATTCATATCGTTTCTCTTTTATATAATTTATCTTTGTCCTCTAAAATCTATCGAATGGATATATTACTCTCCTATTTAAAAGAACCATGGCCTTGGTATGTAGCGGGGCCAATCATTACGCTCACCATGCTTGTTATTAGCTATTGGGGTAAATCTTTTGGTATCTCGTCTACCATGCGAACCATGTGTGCAGCTGTAGGTGGAGGTAAGCTCTCGGAGCTATTTGACTTTGAATGGAAAAGGGATGTCTGGAATCTTATTTTTGTTGTTGGGGCGATCATAGGAGGTTATATATCCGCTTATTTCTTAACGGATTATGATACCGTCAACCTCTCCAAAGAAACCATTAAAGATCTTTCAGAACTTGGTGTTTCTGTTGATGCTGGATTGATTCCAGAGCAATTATTCGCTTGGGAAAATGTCTTTACTAAGTATGGGTTTATATTCATGATTCTCGGCAGTTTTCTTGTAGGTTTCGGAACCCGATACGCTGGAGGGTGCACGTCTGGTCATGCTATTACAGGGCTGAGCAACTTGCAAATACCCTCACTTTTAGCAGTCATAGGATTCTTTATTGGCGGCCTTTTAATGACACATTTCTTACTTCCTTACCTTTTATAATTTATAACTATGAAACTTGTTAAATATTTAATTGTTGGGGTTGTTTTTGGAATTGTGCTGGCGAAAGCTGAAATAATCTCTTGGTATCGCATTCAAGAAATGTTCCGATTTCAATCTTTTCACATGTACGGTGTGATTGGGTCTGCCGCAGTTCTTGGCGTATTAGGCGTACAAATCATAAAACGTCTTAAATTGAAGAATTTTGAAGGTGACCAATATAATTTTCCTGCAAAGGATAAAAGCTTCTATCGCTATATCATAGGAGGATCTATCTTTGGTTTGGGTTGGGCGTTAACAGGAAGTTGCCCGGGCCCAATGTATATCTTGTTTGGATATGGTTACACGAGCTTCATTGTGGTTATTATCAGTGCGCTTTTGGGCACTTTTGTATATGGTCTTATTAAAAAATATTTACCTCACTAGCTATGAAAACAATAACAATTATTGGAGGGGGAACTGCCGGTATTAGCATTGCCGCTCGCCTACTCCGTGAAAACAATAATATTCAAATTAATCTCTTTGAGCCTTCCGAAGTGCACTATTATCAACCGTTTTATACGTTGGTAGGTGCTGGCGCAGAACCTAAAGCGAAGACCACACGCCCTACTAAAGACGTAATGCCCAAAGGTGTGAATTGGATCAAACGAAAAATTGCAAGTTTTCAACCTGAAAACAACGCTGTCATTTGTGAGCAAGGAGAAACGCATCAATATGATTACCTCATTGTAGCACCTGGCATTCAGATAGACTGGCATTTAATTGAAGGACTCAAAGAAACATTGGGTAAAAACGGTGTTGGTAGTATTTATGGCTACAATGAAGCAGAAGAAAATTTCAACATTTTAAAAAATTTCAAAGGCGGGAAAGCGATCTTTACTGCAGGCCATAAACCTGTAAAATGTGGCAGTGCTTCGCAAAAAATCATGTATTTGGCGGAATCTTATTTTCAAAAACACGTTATTCGTAAAGATACAGAGGTGATATTTGCTTCTGCCGGAACAAAATCATTTGGGGTTCCAGGATTTGCTGAAGCCTTGCAATAGGTGGTTGATAAAAAGCAAATTGATACGCGGTTTTTTCATAAACTGACGAAAGTAGATGGGCCGAATAAAAAGGCTTATTTCGAAGTTAAAGTCTTCGAAAATGGTGAACAAACCGGAACCAAAGAAGAGGTTCTTGATTTCGATCTTTTACATGTTGTGCCACCCCAAAGTGCACCAGATTTTATCAAAAACAGTCCGCTCTCCATTCAGGAAGGAAACTTAAAAGGTTGGTTGGATGTTGACAAATTCACTTTACAACATAATCGATTCGAAAACATCTTCGGTCTGGGAGATGCATGTGGCTTACCGACAGCTAAAACAGGAGCAGCCATTCGCAAGCAGTTGCCTGTAGTAGCCAAGCACATTAACAGCTTGCTGAAGGGAGAACAGGTGGATAAATCAGTGCAATATTCAGGATACTCCGCCTGCCCTATCCTAACGGATTATCACCACGTTGTGATGGCAGAGTTTGTTTATGGAAATAAGCCAAAACCTTCTTTCTTTTTCAATACCAAAAAACCGATGTGGATCATGTACTTGTTAAAGCATTATTTTTTGCCTTGGTTTTATTGGAACAGAATGTTGAGGGGGAAAGGGTGATAAGTTATATCACCTATATCCTACTCTGATACGTATACAAATCGTGGTAGTGCCCTTCTTTTGCCAATAATTCATCGTGCTTGCCTTGTTCTGCAATGCGACCATCTTCGATGACCAAGATTTGATCTGCTTGGCGAATGGTGCTCAGGCGATGTGCGATGACAAATGTAGTGCGATCTTTCATCAGTACGTTTAAACTCTTTTGTATAAAGGATTCACTGGCTGTGTCCAAGTTTGATGTGGCTTCGTCAAGAATGATGATTTTAGGATTTGCTAACAAAGCGCGAGCGATAGAAATTCTTTGTTTTTGTCCACCTGAAAGCTTAACACCCCGCTCCCCTATTGTCGTATCTAAACCTTCTTCGAAACGATCAGTAAATTCATTAACATAAGCGCCCTCCACTGCGGCTAAA
Organism: Crocinitomicaceae bacterium; assembly: GCA_049611865.1. Lineage (GTDB taxonomy): Bacteria > Bacteroidota > Bacteroidia > Flavobacteriales_D > Crocinitomicaceae > Crocinitomix. The sequence goes on from JBMZAY010000029.1 coordinate 10,769, forward strand.
AGCTCTTCCTCTGTCGCATCAGGTCGTGGGAACAAGATGTTCTCTCGAATTGTGCCTTCAAACAAGAAGTCATCCTGTAAAACGACTCCTAGGTATTGGCGATAGCTTTGTAATTGAACAGTTGATAAATCCACACCATCCATAGTAACCGTTCCGCTATCTGGATTCAGAAAAGTAGCAGCCAATCCTGCAATCGTTGACTTCCCTGACCCTGATGATCCTACTAATGCGGTTACGCTGCCTGCCGGTGCCTCAAAGCTGATATTATGAATAACCTCTTTGTCATCTTCATAGCTAAAGGATACGTCATTAAATTTAATTTCTCCTTGAATTGAATCCAGGACAATTTTGCGTTGGGCTGGATCATCCTCCTCATCCATTCCCATTAACTCTTGTGTACGATCTAAACCAGCCAATGCTTCCGTTAATTGACTACCGATATTTCCCATTTGAACGATGGGTAGAATCATAAATCCTAAAACACCAACAAAAGCGAGAAACTCACCAACAGAAAGGGTTTCTTCTGCCATGTAGTAGCCACCTATCCCCATAATACCGGCAGAAGCAAGTCCTAACAATAAGGTAGAAGAACTTGTGATCAGGGCGTTAGCTGTTAAACTCTTCTTTATGTTTAAATATAATCGATTTACACCAGATTCAAAGGTTTTGCTCTCCTGCTCTTCGGCATTAAATGCCTTTATGACACGAACACCGTTTAAGGTTTCCGTTAATCTCCCTTTTACCTCGGCATTTATCTTACCTCTAGTCCTAAAAATAGGCCGGATATAACCGAAAGCCTTTAGTGCAACGATAGCAAATATGGAAATAGGTACCAATACATAAAGCGTCATTAAAGGGTTAATATTGATCAATATGGCCAAGGCTCCGATCGCTGTCAGTGAACCTCCTATAAGCTGAACAAATCCTGTACCGACCAAATTGCGTGCACCTTCCACATCGCTCATAACGCGAGAAACCAAACCTCCCGCTTTATTATTATCGAAAAAGTGAATGGGTAATCGCAGCAACTTTCGAGCAACTTTCACGCGTAAATTGGCAATCATGTGTTGGGCTTCTACACTCAGTAAACGCGTTAAAGCAAAAGATGTGGTCGCCTGAATTACTATGGCTGAGCAGACCACTATTAAAAGAGTCGTTAAAAGATCCATATCCTTATTTGGGACGACTTCATCCACCAACACTTTACTGGCATACGGCGTCACCAATCCTGCAAAACTCCGAATCACAATCAGAATTAATCCTATGAACAAGAACTTTCTTTTTGGCCACGCAAACTCTTTTAATGCCCATTTAAGGGAAACTTTTTTTCTTTCGCTCATTGAATAAGAGGGTTTATTGAACTATGAGACGATCGAACGCCATTCATATTTTATATTTTTTCTTTTAGGCTAAAATAAAGTTTATCATCTCAGTCAAACGACTGGAGCATAAATCATTTCGTAATAATACAGATAGCAAGATCTTAATCAACCTAAAAACTGCCCTAAAGCGGAAGGTTGCTGTAATAACCAACCGGTAAGACTATATCTCGGTTTATAAGACGGCAACACAGCATGAGGAACATCAGCACTTTTAAACATTACACAACGGGCTTCGATGGGTTCAACCAATAAGGTTGATCCATCTTTCTTGAAAATTTCTAATTCTCCGCCATCCCCCTTTTGCCATCCTTTGTTTAAGTAAATCACAACGCTTATCATTCGATTGCTGCGATTATTAAACTGATCGACATGCTTGTCGTAGTGACCACCTTTCGGGTAATGTGCTAAATGAAACTCATATCCAGAGAGTCCGAGAAAACAATAGCGATTGTACACGAAAATTGTTTCCTCTATTAGATCCCAGATTGTATCGAGCTCAAGATCCCTTTTTCGGTCTAACCAGTAGATGTAATCTCCGCGAACATCATTTCGGATGACATTATCTGCTAGAGCACCTATACCGGCTTTACTGAAATTATCCAGATGGTTTAAGAAATAAGATCTTATCGTATCAAATCTTTTTTGATCCAAAAAATTATCCACAACAACAAAATCATTCAGGGCCAGCTCATCCATCCAGGAAAGCCAATCCTCCAGTTTATGGCAGTCTTTCAATACTTCAAAATAAGGCCGTGAATATAGTTTAATTCTTCTTAGGATGAATCAACGGTGATGTAAAAAAAGAATCTGCAATGGAGAAAAATTGAAATCACATGCGCAGCGCAGCAAATCTGCTATCCGATTTATAAGAAAAGTTATTGAATCAACACTTTTACCTTGGCAACAGCAACCCCTGTTAATTTGTCGGAAACAACTAGCAAGTAAACTCCCGCCTCATAATTATCGGCATTTAACTGAAATTGTTTACCACTCATCTTCGACTTACTAAACACTTCTTGACCCAATAGGTTGAATAAAGAAATATTGTAATCGTCGAATTCATCTTCAAAAGTTATTGTCGATTCATGGACAACTGGATTTGGATATACAACCAACTGTTTTATGTTAATGTACTCATCTAAGCCACTATCATCCAAATAAAGGGTATTCACAGTTGTATTGGTAACAACCGCAGGATTTAAATCAAAATAAATATTGGCTGTATTGTAAATACTTGTTCCTAATGGTAAATCTTCTTTCAAGTGGAAGCGATACTTTATATAACCTTGACTTCCCAAGAAATTTGCACCGCTGTCAGGAAGCATAATTTCATCAAACATAAAAGAAACCTCTCCTTCAGGCGTCATGTCATAAGTCATTTCATGACTCCATGCTAATGGTGTGATCGAATACCATTCCAAATTTTCATCCAATTGATCAGTTATCACCACATTAATTGCTGTGTCTGTTCCTGTATTCTGAAAGCGGATTAAGTAATCGATACTTTCAGTTGACGGATGGATATTACCCATTGGTCCGTCGCCTATTGGTGTTGGTGTTTTATCATTTGGATCGTAAGCGCATATAACTACTTGTTCAATGGCATCCTCATAAAAAGCTACTTCGAAACCAGCTGAATCTAACGATACATTTAAAGTACTGTAGATAATGTCTTCGACCCCATCCGGAGTACCAATCTGAACGTTAATCGTGGTGCTCTCATAGAAAAATAATTCATCATAAGTCCAGTAGATGTTTTGACCCACAATAGTGTCAGGCTCAAGATCAGCAGATACATAATATAAGCTATCATCCAATTGTAAATGCACGTAGCCTGAATCGATAATCTCTAAACCAGCGTTTCTAATATTCAAAGCATAATTAATGGTGTCATTACATCTTGGCCAACTCCCCACTAAATCGCCCTCAACATCATAATAGAGTGTGTCTGGATGAATACCAAAATTTAAACTATCCCTTTGTTCAAAATCAGGATCAATTATTATGGTGTAAAAGAGTGAATCTGAGGATATGTGCCAATCCTCCGGTAAGATTGGAGCCAATTCATAGGTTCCATCTGGCAGATCGCTCATTGGACCATAATAAAAACCGTCTGACAGCGTGACCGTAAAGAAACCAACAGGATCAGAAACTACAGGGTTTAGGTGTTTGCCTATTTCATCAACATCCTGTACCCCATTTTCATTCAAATCATAATAAACATAACCTTGAACATCCAATAAAACGGAATCGATTGCGTCACAATCATCAAATCCAATTTGAAACTCGGGTGAAGTGGCCCATGTTTCATTTAATTCAATATAAACCGTCTCTCCAGCGTCCATCATATAAAAGATGGAATCAACATCGACCAAACCTTCTGCTTCGAGCGTCAAACTTCCGCAAACACCCGAGTGGATGCGCTTGTCTGTTTCTCCCACAATTCCATCACTGACTATTAATTCTCCATCACATGGAGCTGTGAATGTGTACCAGTACGCTGCTCCGTCGCTCAATCCTATATAATGCCCATTCTCGGCAGGCAAAGGCGTTGCTGACTCACAAGCACTACCTGCTTCGTAGGTTTCTTGAGCAATTCCATTTTCAATTGAGAAAATGACTGCTATCACAATAAGAACATACCTCATAGATCGGATTTATTTATTGAACAATCAACTTGGTAGTTGATATTAATGTATTATCTGTCTTATCAACCAACATCAATACGTAGATTCCAGCATTAAAATCATTTGCATTGATATCCATCGTATTTCCTGATAAATTATCGTTGAAATACACTTCATTACCGAGTACATTAACAATACGAACGGTGTAATCTTTTAGATCCTGTCCGAAAAGCACCCGCGTAGATTCATTGAAAGGATTAGGATAAACCTTTAATCCGTTCTCCATCGTCCATTCTTTAGCAGAAACATCATCTAAATACAAGGTATTTACTGTTGTATTGGTTACGATAGCAGGGTTCAAATCGAAATAAATATTGGCCGTGTTATAAATACTTGTTCCTAGCGGTAAATCCTCTTTTAAATTGATACGGTATTTGACAAACCCCATACTTCCCGCCATGTCCACATTGGTGTCTGGAAGCATAATATTATCAAAGATAAAGGATACCTCACCTTCTGGTGTCAATTCATAGGTCATATCATGACTCCAGGCTGTTGGCGTGATGGAATACCATTCCAAATTCTCATCCAACTGATCTGTAATAACCACATTTATTGCCGTGTCTGTGCCCGTATTTTGAAAACGAATTAAATAATCGATGGTTTCCGTTGTAGGTGGTATATTACCCATTGGTCCGTCACCCATAGGTGTTGTTGTTTTGTCGTTTGGATCATACGCACAAGTGATTACCTGCGTTCCATCATCAAGCAATGTCAAAACAATTTCACCATCAGCGTAGGTTATTGATTCTGCAATATTCATGATCGTATCCTCAACTCCATCTGGAGTACCCATTTGAATCGTTATCAATTCATTCTCGAATGGGAATATACTCTCATGCGACCAATACAGGTCTTTTCCTACAATTGAATCTGGCTCAACAGATGCACTGACATAATAAACACTATCATCTAAAGTAAGGTGAACTAAACCTGAATCAATCACATTCGTTCCAATGTTACGCACATTCATTGAATAATTAATTGTGTCGTTACACCGCGGCCATGTTCGAATAATGTCCAACTCAACGTCGAAATAAGAAGAATCCGGATGCAAACCGAAATCCATGCTATCACGTTGCTCAAAGTCGTCATCAATGACGATGGTGTAAAATAATGAATCGGATGAAATATGCCATCCGTCGGGAACATTCGTAGTGATTTCATAAGTACCGTCAGGTAAATAATCATTGACAGGGCTAAAATAATGCCCGTCCCAACCTGAAACAGCCATAAGCCCCGAAGGTTCCGAAATCAACGGGTTGAAGTATAAACCTTCCTCTAACAAATCTTTTACGCCATTGTCATTCAGATCTAGATAAACAAACCCTTCTATATCCAACAAGGCAGAATCCACCTCGAAATCTTCGCAAAAAGAATATTCAATTTGATATTGCGCCACGTAATCCCAACTATCATTTATCTCAATATAAGCGATTTCGCCGATCTCCATATCATAAGAAATGGACGGATCAGCCCACGTACCTTCTGTTTCCAATGTTAAGCTTCCGCAAACACCAGAATATATCCGTTTTGTTGCTTCGTTTGGTCCAGCATCACTTACGGTAATGGTGCCATCGCATGGCGCTATAAATCCATACCAGTAGGTATTGATCTCCGCATCATCTGCAGTTTCATAGATACCTGTGGGAATGGCAACCGCAGTCTCGCACGTATCTCCTCCTGGATAAAAGACTTGTCCGAAACCAACATTGGTTGCAATTAGTAGGAAAAATGATAATAGGGAAATTCTTAACTCTTTCATATTATATTAGGTTGATGTACGTCTTCAGCGATATTTGAACTTTTTAACTCAAAAAATAAGATAGAGTTTTGTCTAATTTAGGTTAATTTTTTGAAACTAATTTTTTCTAGCTTTCATTGTTTTTTCTTTTGTCATTTTAAGTTGTTTAAGTTTTTGATTTGCTGTTCCAAAATAAACTTCAGCTGGTGTTACATTTTCAAGTGACTCCATGGTAGCGTTCAAAGTTGTAATAATGAACGAACTCCTTGAGTTTAGCTTCTAA